>NZ_JBEYIL010000004.1:224648-660869 GCF_040635845.1 Streptomyces sp. NPDC006872 | reverse complement strand
GTCATCGCCCAGACGCTGAAGGCGCCGTCCCCGTTCGCGGAGGCCGACGCGGCGGCGCTCAAGGCCCGGGTCACCGCCCTCGCCGACAAGCACCCCCTCTACCCCGGTCTGTCGTCGTAGTCCTCCCGCTGTAGGAGCTCGTTCATGGCCATCTCCGTCTTCGATCTCTTCTCGATCGGCATCGGCCCGTCGAGCTCCCACACGGTGGGCCCGATGCGGGCCGCCCGCAGGTTCGTCGTCCGGCTCAAGGAGGACGGCGTGCTCGCCCAGACCGCCACGGTCCGCACCGAGCTGTACGGCTCGCTGGGCGCGACCGGCCACGGGCACGGGACGCCGAAGGCCGTCCTGCTCGGGCTGGAGGGCAACGAGCCGCACACCGTCGACATCGTCCGGGCCGGGCACGATGTCGAGCGGATCAGGGCGACCGGGCGGCTGCGGCTGCTGGGCGTCGAGATCGGCGACGCCCAGGAGATCTCCTTCGACGTCGACGGCGACCTGGTCCTGCACCGCCGCAAGGCCCTCCCGTACCACGCCAACGGCATGACGATCCGGGCGTACGACGCCTCGGGGGCGGAGCTGCTGTCGAAGACGTACTACTCGGTCGGCGGCGGGTTCGTCGTGGACGAGGAGGCGGCGGGGGCGGATCGCATCAAGCTCGACGACACGGTCCTGCGGCATCCCTTCCGCACGGGCGACGAGTTGCTGCGCCTGACGAAGGAGACCGGCCTGTCGATCTCCTCGCTGATGCTGGAGAACGAGTGCGCCTGGCGCACCGAGGCGGAGATCCGGGCCGGGCTGCTGGAGATCTGGCGGGTGATGCAGACCTGCGTGGCCGCCGGCCTGTCCCTGGAGGGGATCCTGCCGGGCGGGCTGAAGGTCCGGCGCCGGGCCGCGGTCTCCGCGCGGGCGCTGCGCGCCGCCGGCGATCCGGGGATCCACGCGATGGAGTGGGCGACTCTCTACGCGATGGCGGTGAACGAGGAGAACGCGGCCGGCGGGCGTGTGGTCACCGCCCCCACGAACGGCGCGGCCGGCATCATCCCGGCGGTCCTGCACTACTACATGAACTTCGTGCCCGGCGCCGACGAGGACGGAGTCGTCCGCTTCCTGCTCGCCGCCGGCGCCATCGGCATGCTCTTCAAGGAGAACGCCTCCATCTCCGGCGCCGAGGTCGGCTGCCAGGGCGAGGTCGGCTCCGCCTGCTCCATGGCCGCCGGCGCCCTCGCCGAAGTCCTCGGCGGCTCCCCCGGACAGGTCGAGAACGCCGCCGAGATCGGCATGGAACACAACCTCGGCCTCACCTGCGACCCCGTCGGCGGCCTCGTCCAGATCCCCTGCATCGAACGCAACGGCATGGCCGCCGTCAAGGCGATCACCGCGGCCCGTATGGCCCTGCGCGGCGACGGGAACCACATGGTCTCCCTGGACAAGGTCATCAAGACCATGAAGGAGACCGGCGCCGACATGAGCGTCAAGTACAAGGAGACGGCCCGCGGCGGGCTCGCCGTCAACATCATCGAATGCTGACAGGAAGGCCATGAGGTCGGCTGTGGGAACCCTCGGGGGGCTCCCACAGCCGACCTCGTCGAGGTGTCAGACGTATTCCGTCGCCGCGTCGAGCAGCCAGTCCGTCAGATAGCCGGCGAAGGACGAACGGACCAGTACCCAGAATCCGGCCCTGGGCTCGTCCCGGGCGACCAGGACGACCTGGGTGCGGCCCAGCGTCGTCTGGGCGCAGCGGCCGGCTCCGAAGGCGCGCGGGTGCAGGTCCAACGGGCAGCCGTGGGCCAGCAGGTCGCGGGCGCGGGGGCCGGTGACGAGCAGGGTGGTGCGCTGGGCGGAGACGTCGGTGACGGACACCGGTTCGTCCCCGGCGGCCTCCCGGATCCGGCTCTCCAGGTCCCGTTGGGTCCCCGGCCGGCCCAGCAGCAGCCATTCGTCCGGGCCGAGCCACAGCACGGCCGACTCCCCCGCGTGGACGACGGTGTTGGGTTCGAGGGGCAGTTGGAGGTCCAGTGCGAGGCCGACGGCGTCCGCCGCCGGTCCCTTGGCGTCGAGACGCACGTTGAGCTGGGCCAGGAAGGGGAGTTCGGCCAGCCGGATCGCGCCCCCGGAGGTGCGGGTGGCGGCGGCCAGGCGGCCCGCGGCGTGCGACAGGGGGCTGCGGGGCGGGGCGGTGAGTGCGGTGTCAGCCATCGCGGCGGGCTCCCTCGGGGTCGTAGAGGACGGGGCTTGCGACCGTCACCGGAACCAGCCGGTCGCCCACGGGGGCGTACAGCCGCTCGCCGATGCGGTCCCGGCCGCCCTTGATCAGGGCGAGCGCGAAGGTCCGGCCGAGGGCGGCGCTGCGGTAGCTGGAGGTGACATGGCCGAGCATCGGGACGGGCGGCGCGGGCAGCACGCTGTCGGCGACCAGGTGGGTGCCCTCGGGGAGGAAGGTGCTCGGATCCTCGGGGAGCAGGCCGACCAGGTGCTTGCGATCGGGGCGGACGGCGTCGGCGCGGGCGTAGGAGCGCTTGCCGATGAAGTCGGGCTTCTTCTTCGAGACCGCCCAACCCATGCCGAGATCCTGCGGAGTCACCGTGCCGTCCGTGTCCTGGCCGATGATCGGGTAGCCCTTCTCGGCGCGCAGGACGTGCATGGTCTCCGTCCCGTACGGGGTGATGCCGTACGGGACGCCCGCCTCGTACAGCGCCTCCCACAGGGCGAGGGCCTCCCACGGCGACACATTGATCTCGTAGGCGAGTTCGCCGGAGAAACTGATCCGGCAGACGCGCGCGTCGATGCCGGCGACGGTCGTCTCCCGCCAGGCCATGAACGGGAAGTCGTCGTTGTCGACGGCCAGTTCGGGCGCGAGCGCGCCGAGGACCGCGCGGGACTTCGGACCGACCAGCGCCACGGTGGCCCACTGCTCGGTCACGGAGGTGCAGTGGACGCGCAGTTCGGGCCACTCGGTCTGCAGCCACTCCTCCATCCAGTCCAGCACGGCCGCCGCGTTGCCCGTGGTCGTGGTGACCAGGAAGCGGTCCTGGGCGACGCGGATGACCGTGCCGTCGTCGAAGATCATGCCGTCCAGGCGGCTCATGACGCCGTAGCGGATCATGCCGACCTTCAGGGTGCTCATCATGTTGGTGTAGAGCAGGTCGAGGAAGACGGCGGCGTCGGGGCCCTGGACGTCGATCTTGCCGAGGGTGGAGGCGTCCATGAAGGCGACGCTCTCGCGGGCTGCGGCGCACTCGCGCAGCACGGCGGTCTCCATGTCCTCGCCGCCTCGCGGGTAGTACCAGGGCCGCTTCCACTGGCCGACGTTCTCGAAGAGCGCGCCGTGCGCGACATGCCACTCGTGGACGGCGGTCGTGCGGATCGGGTCGTGCAGCACGCCGCGGTCCCGGCCGGCGAGCGTCGCGAAGGAGACCGGCGTGTAGGGCGGGCGGAAGGTGGTCGTGCCGAGCGCCGAGACGTCCACGCCGAGCAGTTCGGCGACGACGCCGCTGGCCAGGACGCCGGAGGTCTTGCCCTGGTCGTTGGCGGTGCCGGCCGTGGTGTACCGCTTGGTGTGCTCGACGGAGCGCATCCCGGCGCCGGTCGCCCGGACCAGGTCGTCGACGACGACGTCCCGTTGGAGGTCGACGAAGCGGGGCGCGCCCGGGGTGCCGGGGACGACGTACACGTGCAGGGGCGCCGTCGCCTGCGGCTGGGCTTCCGTGGCGGGGAGACGGGGCGCGGCGGCCGGGTAGCCCTCGGCCTCGACGGCGCGTGCGCCGGCGGCGGCGCCCTGGGCGAGGACGGTGGGCAGATCGAGGACGCCGTTCGCGCCGCCCGCGACCTCGACCGCCTGACGGCAGGTGTCGGGCACGAAGGAGCCCAGTGTCTCGTCGTGGCGCAGCTTGCCGCCAGCCTGGCTGAACAGGTGCGCCACCGGGTTCCAGCCGCCGGAGACCAGCAGCAGGTCGGCGGCGAACTCCCGCTGCCCGGTGGACTCCCCGAACGGGGCGACGGTCACGGCGGTGAGGCGCGACTCGCCCTGCGTGCCGGTGACGGCGTGCCCGGTCAGCACCTCGATGCCGGCCTGCCGGGCGCGCTCCGCCCACGCGCCGGCTTCGGCGCGGGTGTCGACGATCGCCGTGACGTCCAGGCCTGCCGCGTCGAGGTCGAGCGCGGCCGCGTAGGCGCTGTCGTTGGTGGTGAAGACGACCGCACGACGGCCGGGCAGGACGCCGTGGCGGTTGACGTAGGTGCGGGCCGAGGCGGCCAGCATCACTCCGGGGCGGTCGTTGTCCGCGAAGGCGAGTGAGCGTTCGTGGGCGCCGGTGGCGAGGACCACCCGTCGGGCGCGGATGCGCCAGACGCGTTCGCGGGAGACGTTCTCGGGGGCGGCCGCGCCGAGGTGGTTGGTACGGCGTTCGACGGCGAGGAGGTGGTTGTCGTCGTAGTAGCCGAACACGGTCGTGCGGCGCAGGACCCGTACCTCGGGGGCCGCGTCGAGCTGCCCGGTGATCTGCCCCACCCAGTCGAGGTGTTCGCCCGTGCCCAGGAGGCTGCCGCCGGGCTCCGGCTGGTCGTCGGTGAGGATGACGCGGGCGCCGCTCCTCACGGCGGCCGCGGCGGCCGCGAGGCCGGCCGGGCCCGCGCCGACGATCAGCAGGTCGCAGTGGGTGTGGACGGCGTCGTAGCGGGCGGGGTCGGGTTCGGTGGCGAGGCGGCCCTGACCGGGGAGGCTGCTCGCGACCAGGCCGTCGTACAGCTCGACCGTGGTCGCGGGGAGCATGGGCTCGGGGAAGGGGGCCTCGATCTGGACGACCGCGTTGGGCTCTTCGACGCCGGCCGAGAAGATGCCTCGCGGGCGGCCGAGCTTGATGCTGGTGCCGGCCTGGATGACGCCGTTGGCGAGGAGGGCGGAGGCGAGAGTGTCGCCCTTGTAGCCCTGGTATTCGGTGCCGTCGAAGGTGAAGGTGAGGGGGGTGTCTCGGTCGACTCGGCCACCCGTGGCCAGGCGGTTCGGTTGGCTGTCGAGCCGTGCGGGAGGCTCCGCCCGCAGGCCGCCGATCGGCCCTGAAGGTGCCTCGTCCTCAATCGCCGGACGGGCTGGTGATGCCGGACGCGGCTGGGAAGTGACCGGCTGAGGCGCCACAGTCGCCGGACGTTCCTCCCCCGCCCGATACACCGTCAGGATCTCGTTCGTCGACGTGTCCCGTACCGCGTTGAACCAGCGGCGGCAGCCCGCCGCGTGGGTCCAGCGTTCGGCGAACGGGCCCTTCGGGTTGTCGCGGAAGAACAGGTACCGGGCCCACTCCTCGTCGGTGAGGGACGCCGGGTCCTGCGGATAGGGCACGTGCGCCTGGCCGCCGTAGTGGAACTCGGCCTCGTCGCGGGGCCCGCACCAGGGGCAAGGGATGAGCAGCATGGTTCGACTCCCTGGTGGACTAGTGGGCCACCGCGGCCGCGCCGTGCTCGTCGACGAGCGCGCCGGTGGTGAAACGGTCGAGCGAGAAGGGGGCGTTGAGGTGGTGAGGCGTGTCGTGGGCGATGGTGTGGGCGTAGACCCAGCCGACGCCCGGGGTGGCCTTGAACCCGCCCGTGCCCCAGCCGCAGTTGAGGTAGAGGTTGTCGACCGGCGAGAGGCCGACGATGGGCGAGGCGTCGGGGCTGACGTCGACGATGCCGCCCCAGGTGCGCAGCACATGGGCGCGCGCGAAGACCGGGAACAGCTCCAGGGCCGCCGACATCTGTTCCTCGATGATGTGGAAGGCGCCTCGCTGGGTGTACGAGTTGTACGAGTCGATGCCCGCGCCCATCACCAGCTCGCCCTTGTGCGCCTGGCTGACGTACACATGGACGGCGTTGGACATGACGACCGTCGGGTGCACGGGCTCCAGCAGCTCGGAGACCAGGGCCTGCAAGGGGTGGCTCTGCAGCGGGAGTTCGATGCCGGCCATGGCGGCGAGGACCGAGGTGTGACCGGCCGAGCAGAGCGCGACCTTGCCCGCCGCGATGGGGCCCAGGGTGGTCTGCACACCGACCACCCGCCCGCCGACGATGTCGAGGCCGGTGACCTCGCAGTTCTGGATGATGTCGATGCCGGCGGCGTCCGCGGAGCGGGCCAGGCCCCACGCCACGTGGTCGTGCTTGGCGATGCCGGCGCGGGGCTGGTAGGTGCCGCCCAGGACCGGGTAGCGCACGTCGGGTGAGATGTTGACGATCGGGCAGACCTCTTTGACCTGCTCGGCGTCCAGCCATTCCGCGTCGACGCCGTTGAGGCGGTTCGCCTCCACGCGGCGCACGCTGTCGCGGACGTCCTGGAGGCTGTGGGCCAGGTTGAGCACGCCGCGCTGGGAGAAGAGGATCGGGTAGTCGAGCTCCTCCGCCAGTCCCTCCCACAGCTTGAGCGAGTGCTCGTAGATGCCGGCGCTCTCGTCCCACAGGTAGTTGGAGCGGATGATCGTGGTGTTGCGGGCCATGTTGCCGCCCGCGAGCCAGCCCTTCTCCAGCACCGCGACGTTGGTGATGCCGTGGTTCTTGGCGAGGTAGTGGGCGGTGGCCAGGCCGTGGCCGCCGCCGCCCACGACGATGACGTCGTAGCTGCGCTTCGGCTCGGGCGTGCGCCACAGCCAGTCGGGGTGCTCGGGGAGCTCGGCACCGGGGGTGCGGGGGCTCATCGGACGTCTCCGTCCTTCACGAGGGACAGGTTCATACGGTGTTCGCGTTCCTCTCGGCGGCCTCGACGACGTTGGCGAGCAGCATGGCCCGCGTCATGGGTCCCACTCCTCCGGGCATCGGCGCGATCCATCCGGCGACCTGGGCGGCGTCCGGGTGCACATCGCCGACCAGGCCGCCCTGGTCGTCGCGGGTGATGCCGACGTCCAGGACCGCCGCGCCGGGGCGCAGCATGTCCTTGGTGATCAGCCCGGCCGAGCCGGCGGCGGCGATGACGATGTCCGCCTCGCGTACATGCCAGGCCAGGCCCTTGGTGCCGGTGTGGCACAGGGTCACGGTGGCGTTCTCGGAGCGGCGGGTGAGCAGGAGTCCGATCGGCCGTCCGACCGTGATGCCCCGGCCGATCACGCACACCCGCGCGCCGGCGAGCGGGACGTCGTGGCGGCGGAGCAGTTCGACGATGCCGCGCGGTGTGCACGGCAGCGGGGCCTCGACGCCCAGGACGAGCCGGCCGAGGCTGACGGGGTGCAGACCGTCGGCGTCCTTGGCCGGGTCCATGCGCTCCAGCACGGCGCCCGCGTCCAGGTGGCGCGGAAGCGGGAGCTGGACGATGTATCCGGTGCAGGCGGGGTCGGCGTTGAGTTCGTCGACGACGTCCTCGACCTGCTGCTGGGTGGCGTCGGCGGGCAGGTCCCGGCGGATGGAGGCGATGCCTGCCTGGGCGCAGTCGCGGTGTTTGCCGGCGACGTAGGCGCGGCTGCCCGGGTCGTCGCCGACCAGCACCGTGCCGAGGCCCGGCGGGCGAGCGCCGTCGGCCGTCAACTTGGCCACACGATCGGCGAGTTCGCGGCGAATCGCGGCAGCGGTCGCCTTGCCGTCAAGCACTTGTGCGGTCACCGACCGTACTCCTTCCAACGGGCCTGAGCGGTGCGGGGCGTGGGGAACTCAGCCACGGAGACGGGACATCGTCGGATCGAACAACGGCTCCTCGGCCACGACCGCCGCCACGCGCTGGTCGAAGTAGCCGATGTGCAGGGTCGTCCCGGGCGTGGCCAGTTCGGCCGGGAGCCACGCATAGGCGATCCCCTTGCCGATGGTGTAGCCGTAGGCGGCACTGGTGACGTAGCCGACCGCCCGGTCGCCGTCGTACACCGGCTCCTTGCCCATGACGACCGACCGCGGGTCGTCGATGGTGAGGCAGGTCAGCCTGCGCCGTACGTCCGTCTTGCGGCGCTCCAGCGCGGCCTTGCCGATGAAGTCGTCCTTGTCGGCCTTGACGGCGAAGCCGACGCCGGCCTCGTAGGGGTCGTGCTCGTAGGTCATGTCGGTGCCGAAGGAGCGGTAGCCCTTCTCCAGGCGGAGGCTGTTGAAGGCGCCGCGGCCGGCGATGACGCCGCCGAGGGGCTGCGCCGCCTGCCACAGGGTGTCCCACAGTTTCAGGCCCTGGTCGGCGGTGGTGTACAGCTCCCAGCCGAGCTCGCCGACGTAGGACAGCCGCATCGCGGTGACGGGGACCGAGCCGATGTAGGCGCGCTTGGCGCGGAAATACTTGAGGCCGTCGTTCGAGAAGTCCTCGTCCGTCAGGGGCTGGAGGACCTTGCGGGCGAGCGGGCCCCACAGGCCGATGCAGCAGGTGCCGGGGGTGATGTCACGGACCTGGACCGTGCCGTCGGCGGGGAGATGGCGGGTGAACCAGTCGAGGTCGAGGTTGCCGTTGGCGCCGACCTGGAAGAGGTCGGGGGCCAGCCTGGCGATGGTGACGTCGCTGCGGATGCCGCCGTCGTGGTCCAGGAGGAGGGTGTACGTCACCGAGCCGACGGACTTGGTGATCTTGCCGGTGCACAGCCGGTCCAGCAGGGCGCCTGCGCCGGGGCCGGCGACCTCGATCCGCTTGAGGGCGGTCATGTCGTACATCGCGACGGTCTCGCGGGTGGCCTGCGCCTCGGCGCCGACGATGGGCGACCAGTACTGCGCCGCCCAGTCGTTGGGGGTCGGGATGTTGCGGCCCTCGACCAGCCCCGCGTTGGCCTCGTACCACTGCGGGCGCTCCCAGCCGTTCGCCTCCAGGAAGAAGGCGCCCAGCTCCTGCTGGCGGGCGTGGAAGGGGCTGGTGCGGATCGGGCGCGGGTCACCGGACGGCTGGAGCGGGTGGAGGATGTCGTAGACCTCCTCGAAGTTCCGGCAGTCGCGGGCCAGGACGTACTCCGGGGACAGCTGGTGCGGCTCGAAGCGGTTGACGTCGCATTCGTGCAGGTCGAAGGAGGAGCAGTGGCCGTCGACCAGCCATTCGGCCATGGCCCGTCCGACGCCCGCGGAGTGGGTGACCCAGACGGCCTCGGCGACCCAGAAGCCCTTGACGTCCGGGGACTCGCCGAGCAGCGGGAAGTTGTCCGTGGTGAAGGAGAACAGGCCGTTGATGCCCTCCTCGACCTTGGCCTCCTGCGTCGCGGGGAGCAGGGACCGCGTCTCGGTCCAGGCGTCCTCGAAGTCCTCCTCGGTGAACTTCAGGACCGACGGCATCGCCTCGGCCTCGTCCACGGAGAGGATGTCGTCGACGGAGACGGGCATCGGGCGGTGGCCGTAGTAGCCGATGCCGATGGCGTCGAAGCGGTCGCGGTAGTAGAGGTCGGCGTCCTGGTGGCGCAGGATCGGACGCACCGCTTCTTCCGGCTGTCCGGCGAGCGCCGGTACCGGGCCGGTCCAGGCGAGCTGGTGGGCGAGCGGGGTGAGCGGCAGGTTCATGCCGACCATGCGGGCGATCTTCTGGCCCCAGATGCCGGCGCAGCACACGACGATGTCGGCGGGGATCTCGCCCTGGTCGGTGCGGACGCCGGTCACCTCGCCGTCGGCCCGGGTCACGTCGAGGACCTCGTGGCGGGCCAGGAAGCGCACGCCGCGCTCGGTGGCCCGGCGGATCTGCGCCTCGACGGCGAGGACCGCCTTGGCGAGGCCGTCGGTGGGCACCAGGAGGCCGCCGAGGACCCGGTCCGGGTTGACCAGCGGGTGCTGCTCGACGCATTCGTCGGCGGTCAGCAGACGGGCTTCGATGCCCCAGGCGGTGATCCAGCCGTGGCGGCGCTGGAGCTCGGTCAGGCGCTCGGGGGTGGTCGCCACTTCGAGGCCGCCGACCTGGAGGAAGCAGGGCTTGCCGTCGACGTCGAGGGAGCAGAACTTCTCGACGGTGTAGCGGGCCAGCTCGGTCATGGTCTTGGAGGAGTTCGTCTGGAAGACCAGACCCGGGGCGTGCGAGCTGGAGCCCCCGGTGGCCGGCAGCGGGCCCTGGTCGACCACGGTCACATCGGTCCAGCCTCGCGCGGAGATCTCGTCCGCGAGTGCCGCTCCAACGACGCCCGCTCCGATGATGACCACTCGGGGTCCCGCCATCGCCGCACCTCCGGTTCAGTTGCTCTCTACGCAACGTGATTCAGGTTGCGCAACTCAATGTGCCTGTCGTGCAGGTGGGTGTCAAGAGGGCCCGTGACGCAGGAGGACGGCCTCGAAAAACGCCCCGGAAAACAGCGATGCCCGGTGGGCGGTGCGCACGAGGCACACCGCCCACCGGGCATCCGCGACCGGCCTACTTGATCCAGGCGTCCACCTTGGCGCGGTTGGCGTCGACCCACTTCTTCGCCGCCGCCTCGGGCGTCATCTTGTCCACGGCGATGTACTTCGCCACGACGTTCTGGTCGTCGTTCGTCCAGTTGAAGTTCTTCACCAGGTCATAGGCCGGGCTGCCCGACTTGGCGAACTTCGCGCTGACGATCTTGTCCAGGTCGTACTCGGGGTAGTCGCACGCGATCTTCTCGGCGTCGGCGTCGCAGCCGGCCGTGTACGCGGGCAGGTTCACCTTCACCAAAGGCACCTCGGAGAGGAACCACTGCGGCTCGTAGAAGTAGCCGATCACCCATTCCTTGTTCTTCTCGGCCTTCCGGTAGGCCTGGATGAGCGCGGTCTCGCTGCCCGCGTACACCACCTTGAAGTCCAGCTTCAGGTTCTTCACCAGGGCTTCGTCGTTGGTGACGTACGACGGGTCACCGTCGAGCAGCTGACCCTTGCCGCCCGACTCCGAGGTCTTGAACTTCGCCGCGTACTTGTTGAGGTTCTTCCAGTCGGTGATGTCGGGGTAGGCCTTCGCCAGCCACGGCGGCACGTACCAGCCGATGATGCCCTTGTTGCCGGTCGAGCCGGCCTCAAGGGCCGTCTTCTGCCCCTCGACGTACTTCTTCTTCAGATCGTCGTGGCCCCAGTTCTCCAGGACGGCGTCCACCTCGCCCGTCCCGAAGCCCTGCCAGGCGATCTCCTCCTTCAGGTCCTTCTTGGTGACCTTGCAGCCGAGGTCGTTCTCCGCGACGTACGCGACGACCGCCGCGTCCGCCTCGTAGCCCACCCACGGGTTGACCGCGAGGTTGAAGGTGCCGCACTTGGCGGAGCTGCCCGAGCTGTCGGATCCCGAGGAGCTGCTGTCCCCGACCTTCGCACCGCCGCAGGCGGTCAGGGTGAGCCCCAGAACGGCCATGCCGGCCGCGCCGACTCTCCACTGTTTTGCTTGCCTTGCCATGGTCCGTAGCTCCTTACGCGCTGGTACGCCGCGCCGCTGCCTGAGTGATCCGGTCGAACATGACTCCGAGAAGGACGATGGCCAGCCCAGCGGCGAGCCCCTTCCCGTACAGCTGCCCCTGCGAGAAGCCGGCCACGACGTCGTAGCCGAGGGCGCCTGCGCCTACCAGGCCGCCCACCACAACCATCGACAGCACATAGATCAGGCCCTGGTTGGTCGCGAGAGTCAGGGCGCTGCGTGCCATCGGCAGCTGAACCTTGGTGATGATCTGCCAGGTGTTGCACCCGGCGGAGGTGGCCGCCTCCACGGTGGTCGCGGGCACGTTGCGCACCCCGTCCGCGATGATCTTTATCGCTACGGGAGCCGCGTAGACGACCGCGGCGACGATCGCCGTGAAGCGCGTCGCACCGAACAATGCGAGGAACGGCACGAGATAGACGAACGGCGGCATGACCTGTGCCGCGTCGAGGGTGGGCCGGATGAGCCGGTCCGCGAGCGGACTGCGCCCCATCCACACCCCCACGACCACGGCCAGCAGCATCGTCATGACCGTGGCCACGAGCGTGGACGCCAGGGTCGTCATGCTGTCCGACCACACACCGGTCGCCAGGAGCAGCCCGACGCACACCGCCGTGGTCACCCCCGCCCGCCAGCCGCCGAACACCACGCCGAGCCCGATCAGGACCGCGCCGACGAGCCACCAGGGCGAGTCGGTGAGCAGCGACTGGAACGGGTTGAGCAGGCCGTTGGTGAGGGCGTCGCGGAAGGCGTTGGTGAGACCGGACAGGTTGTCCTGCACCCAGGTGCTCGCGGTGTCGGCGGCGCTCGCGACGGAGCTGCCGACACCGCCCTCGCCGGGGAACTCCGCCGCCCACACGTAGGTGTGCGAGAGGTAGACGAGGATCGCGGCGACCGCCGCCCCCGCGACCACCAGCTGGCGTCGCCGGGCGAGGAGCGGGCCCGCCGAACGCCGGGCCGCCTCCTCCCGTACGCTCGCCGCGGTCGTGACCCGGTCGAGGACGATGGCCATGACGACGATGGCGAGGCCCGCGTTGAAGGCCGTACCCACGTCGAGCGACTGGAGTGCCTGCATGACGGTCTTGCCGAGGCCGGGCGCGTCGATCAGGGCGGCGATGGTCACCATGGCGAGGGCGGCCATGATGGTCTGGTTGACGCCCATGACGACGGTCCGCTTGGACATCGGCAGCAGGACCTTCAGCAGCGACTGCCAGCGGGTCGCGCCCAGCGAGTCGGCCGCCTCGACGGTGGTCTCCGGCACGGTCCGGATGGCGTGCGCGGTGATACGGATCGTCGGCGGGGCCGCGTAGATGACGGTGGCGATGGTCGCGGACGCGCCGCCGATGAGGAAGAACAGGGTCAGCGGGGCGAGGTAGACCATGGTGGGCATCGTCTGCATGAAGTCGAGGAACGGCGTCATGATCCGGTTGACCCGGTCGGACAGCCCCGCCCACACGCCCAGCGGGATCGCGAACAGCAGCGCCACGAACACCGCGCACAGGACCAGCGCCAGGGTGTCCATGCTCTCCTGCCACAGGCCCTGGAGCCCGAAGAAGGTGAACCCGGCGACGGTCAGCAGCGCCACCCGCCAGTTTCCGACCGCCCAGGACACGAACCCGGCGATCCCGACGACCCCGAGCCACCCGATCTGCGGCAGCGGACGGGAGTCGGAGGGCTGGGAGATCAGATGCTGGACGAAGGTCACCAGGTTGTCGATGACCAGGCGGATCTCGTTGAAGAAGTAGAGGAAGAGCGGGTTGGAGTTGCGGTTGGCGCCGATCGAGTCGTTGACGTCGTTCAGCCACCGGTGCAGCCCGGTGAGGTCGGCCGCCGCGAGCGTCAGGGTGTTCGTGCCGCGCAGTACGGCGAACAGCACCAGCCAGACGACGAGGATCGCGCCGACCACCATGCGCCGGCTGACCTGCCGTACGGCGGCGACGGGCGCGGCCTCGGGCACGGCGTCCTCGGGCCCGGGCGGCTCGGGCGTCGGGGGTTTCTCCACGGCGACGGTCATCGCGCGTCGCCGCCCTTCTGGACCGGGAGATCCCCGCCTCCGGCGACCACGGCGAGGATCTCCTCGTCGCCGACGATGCCGAGCAGCTTGCCGTTCTCGACGACCTTGACCGGCTTCTCGGCGGCGAGCACGGCCCGGGTGGCCTCCCGTACGACGACGTCCGGCCCGAGTTCGGGCCCGTCGAGGGCGTCACCGTCGGCCGGCGGGCGCATGATCCAGCGCAGGGTGAGGACATCGGCACGCGGCACGTCCTTGACGAACTCGCGTACGTAGTCGTCGGCCGGGGCGCCCACCAGCTCGTCGCCGGTCCCGCACTGGACCATCTTGCCGTCGCGCATGATGAGGATGCGGTCGCCCAGCTTGAGGGCTTCGGACAGATCGTGGGTGATGAAGACCATGGTCTTGCCGACCTCGTGGTGCAGTCGGATGACCTCGTTCTGCATGTCCCGCCGGATCAGCGGGTCGAGGGCCGAGAACGGCTCGTCGAAGAAGAGGACGTCCGGGTCGCCCGCCAACGCCCGTGCCAGACCGACGCGTTGCTGCATGCCACCGGAGAGCTGGTCGGGGTAGGAGTTCTCGTATCCGGAGAGACCGACCAGCTCAACGACCTCAAGCGCCCGCTTCATGCGCTCGGCCCGGCCCATGCCACGTATCTCGAGCCCGAAGCCGACGTTGTCGACGACGCGGCGGTGGGGCAGCAGCCCGAAGTGCTGGAAGACCATGGAGAACTTCTGCCGCCGCAGCTCGCGCAGCCGCTTGTCGTCCGCGTCCCGGATGTTCTCGCCCTCGAAGACGATCTCCCCGGCGGTGGGTTCGATCAGCCGGGTGAGACATCGCACAAGGGTCGACTTCCCGGACCCGGACAGACCCATGACGACGAACACCTCGCCGGGCGACACGTCGAAGTGCACGTCCCGTACGGCGGCAGTGCATCCCGTACGGTCCATGAGCTCACGTCGGGTGAGCCCGCACAGCTCCTCCGATTCCGGCACCCGGTCGGCCTTCGGCCCGAACACCTTCCACAGGCCGCGCACGGAGATGACCGGCGTGCCGTCCGAGTCCTGGGGTGTGCCGCGCCGCTGCGGCACCTCGGTCTGTACTGGGGTCACGATCGACCTCTTTTCGGCGTTCAGCCGCGGAACCAGCGCTGCGGCCGGGGTTGGATGTTCTGCCAGATGTGTTTGGGCTCTCGGTACTCGGCCAGGCCGGTCGGTCCCAGCTCCCGGCCCACGCCCGAGTGCCCGAAGCCACCCCATTCCGCTTGCGGCACATAGGGGTGGTAGTCGTTGATCCACACCGTGCCGTGGCGCAGCCTCCCGGCGACCCGCTGGGCCTTGCCCGCGTCCTGCGTCCAGACGGCTCCGGCGAGTCCGTACTCGGTGTCGTTGGCGATGCGTACGGCGTCGTCCTCGTCGGCGAAGCGCTCCACGGTGAGCACGGGCCCGAAGGACTCCTCGTGGACCACGCGCATGTCCTGGCGGCACTCGTCGAGGACGGTCGGCGGGTAGTAGTGGCCGTCTGCCAGAACCGGGTCGTCGGGTCGCGCACCGCCGCAGCGCAGTACGGCGCCCTCGGCGAGCCCGGCGGCCACATACGCCTCGACCTTGTCCCGGTGCGCCGCGGAGATCAGCGCGCCGGTCTCCGCATCGGCGTCGAAGGGCCCGCCCAGGCGGATCTGCCGTGCCCGGCGGACGACCTCGTCGACGAAGCGGTCGTGCAGCGAGTCCTCGACGATCAGCCGGGCGCCGGCCGAGCAGACCTGCCCGGAGTGCAGGAAGACGGCCGTGAGAGCGAAGTCCACGGCCGTCTCGAAGTCGGCGTCGGCGAACACGACGTTGGGGTTCTTGCCGCCGAGTTCCAGGGCCACCTTCTTCACGCCCGCCGCGGCGGTGGCCATGATGCGTTTGCCGGTCTCCAGGCCGCCGGTGAAGGAGACCATGTCGACGGCCGGGTCCTCGGACAGCGGTGCGCCCACCTCGGGCCCGGCGCCCAGGACCAGGTTGGCGGCGCCCGCCGGGAGCCCGGCCTCCTCCAGCGCCCGCATCAGCAGGATCGAGGTGGAGGGGGTCAGCTCACTGGGCTTGAGGACGATCGTGTTGCCCGCCAGGAGGGCGGGCGCGACCTTCCAGGACGCCTGGAGCAGCGGGTAGTTCCAGGGGGTGATGAGGCCGCACACGCCGATCGGCTCGTACACGACACGGCTCACGGCGTCGTCCCGGCCGGTGTCGATCACCCGGCCGGCGTCGGTGCCCGCGATGCCGCCGTAGTAGCGGAAGCAGGAGACGACATCGGCGATGTCGTACTCGCTCTCCACCAGGCGCTTGCCGGTGTCCAGCGATTCGGCGCGGGCGAATTCCTTGGCGTCGCGCTCGAGGATGTCGGCGGTGCGCAGCAGCAGCGCGCCCCGCTCCCGCTCGGGGGTGCGCGGCCAGACTCCCTCGTCGAAGGCGCGGCGGGCCGCGGCGATCGCGGCCTCGGCGTCGGCCCGGGTCCCTTCGGACACGGTGGCCGAGAGCGTTCCATCGGCGGGACATCGAATTTCCCGGCGCCCGCCGGCCACCGGCTCCCGCCATTTCCCGTCTACATACAGGTCTGCCACGCGCCTAGCCCTTCAAAGCCCTTGAACCGAAAATGCGTTGCGCATCATGCAATCAATTGCTTGTGGTGGAACACCCTGGCGAATGTCCCGACCGGCGTCAAGAGGTTCACCGGTGACGATTCGGCTTTGCGGGCACTTGCCCTGCCGCCCTTGACCTCAGACGGCACCGAGCCGACCATGTTGCGTATCGCTCACCATGTTGTGCAATACGCACCAGCGGAGGCCTGCATGTCCCCTCGACCGCAACCTGGCCGTGAGTTCGTCCTCACCCTCTCCTGCCCCGACAGCGCCGGGCTGGTCCACGCCGTGAGTGGCTTTCTCGTGAGGAACTCCGGCAACATCCTGGAGAGCCAGCAGTTCGATGATCGACTCCAGGGCCGCTTCTTCATGAGGGTCCACTTCGACGTTTCCGATCCAAACGCCGATCTGGAAAATCTGCGTTACCGATTCGGACCCGTCGCCCAGGCCTACGGCATCTCCTGGACCCTCCGGGACGCCTCCACCCCGACCCGGACGCTCATCATGGTGTCGAAGTTCGGGCACTGCCTGAACGACCTGCTCTTCCGGCAGCGCACCGGCTCCCTCAACATCGAGATCCCGGCGATCGTCTCCAATCACCGGGACTTCGAGGCGCTGGCCGACACCTACGGCGTCCCCTTCCACCACGTCCCGGTCACCAGGGACACCAAGGCCGAGGCCGAGGCGCGGCTGCTGGAGCTGGTGCGCGAGCTGGACGTCGACCTGGTGGTGCTGGCCCGCTACATGCAGATCCTCTCCGACGACCTGTGCAAGCAGCTCGAGGGCCACGCCATCAACATCCATCACTCCTTCCTCCCCAGCTTCAAGGGCGCGAAGCCCTACGACCAGGCCTACGACCGGGGAGTCAAGCTCGTCGGCGCGACGGCGCACTACGTGACCTCGGACCTCGACGAGGGCCAGATCATCGAGCAGGACGTGGTCCGGGTGGACCACTCGCTCGACCCCGGCGAGCTGGTCACGGTCGGTCGTGACGTCGAGGCCCAGGTGCTCGCGCACGCGGTGAAGTGGCACAGCGAGAGCCGCGTGATGGTGGAGGGCAACCGCACGGTGGTCTTCCGCTGAGCCCCATTGCATACGAACGCCGGACGGGTGGATCCAGCCCGTCCGGCGTTTTGAGCAGGCCCCTTCAGGGCCGAAAGGGGCCGAAGGGGGGTCTGGGGGGCTGGGGGCACAGCCCCCGGCATGCTCAGCCGGTCAGCCGCTCCAGCACGGCCCGCCGCCACGCCTCCGTCTCGGCGATCTGGTTGAACGTGAACAGGTGCAGCCCCGCCACCCCGGCCGAGGGCGCGGTGAGGGCCCCCTCGGCACGCGCCAGCAGCCGCTCCGGCGAATACCCGCCGGGCGTGGCGAAACGCAGAAACCACGACGCGTGCTTCGTGAGGAAGCGCGTCGACTCCCCGACGCCGATCTTCGTCGCCATCGACAACAGCTTCGCCCGCTGCACGGGCCCGGCGACGCCCACGTACAGGGGCAGGGTGACGTCCCGCTGTCGTATACGGGCGATCCACTCCCCCAGCACCCGAGGGTCGAAGCACAGATTGCTCACGATGTTCGTGGCGTGCGCGCGCTTGTCCCACATCGCCTGGATCGTGACGTCGTCGTGGATGAGGGGATGGCTCTCGGGATAGCCGGTGACGCCGACGTGCGCGAAGGGCCTGCCCAGCTCGCTCAGCCGGCGCAGCACCGGCAGCGCCCCGTCGTAGGCCCCGGCGGGCGGGTTCGCGTCGCCCGCCGGGACGAAGACGTCGTCCACGCCCGCCTCGCGGAGCCGGCCCGCGACGTCCTGCAGATGCGCGTCGTCCCGCAGCAGCCGCGCGGGCACGTGCGGGACGACGCGGTAGCCGTGCGCCGCGAGCCGGCCGGCCAGGTCGAGGGTCGGTTCCAGGCCCTTGACCGGCGACGCCGTCACGGTGACGACGACGTGGCGCGGGACATGGGCGAGGACCTTGTCCTCGGTCGCCCCGGCGGGCAGCACCTCGTAGCGCACACTCTCCAGCAGCGCCCTCAGCCCGTGGCCGGCCAAGGTCTACCCGGCCTGCTTCTGGGCGTCGCGGTGGCGGTAGTACGCGGCCTTGGAGGCGGGCAGCGGCTCCTTGCCGAGGATCAGGTCGGCGGCCTTCTCGGCGACCATCATCACCGGCGCGTAGATGTTGCCGTTGGTGACGTAGGGCATGACGGACGCGTCCACCACGCGCAGGCCCTCCACGCCGTGCACCCGCATGCTGGTCGGGTCGACGACGGCCATCTCGTCGGCGGAGGGGCCCATCTTGCAGGTGCAGGACGGGTGCAGGGCCGTCTCGCCCTCCTTGGCGACCCAGGCGAGGATCTCCTCGTCCGAGTCGACCTGCGGGCCGGGCGAGACCTCCCCGTCGTTGTAGGGGGCCATCGCGGGCTGGTTGAGGAGGTCGCGGGCCACCCGGATCGCCTCGACCCACTCACGGCGGTCCTGCTCGGTGGAGAGGTAGTTGAAGCGCAGCGCCGGGTGTTCGCGCGGGTCCTTGCTCTTGATCTTCACCGAGCCGATGGCGTCGGAGTACATCGGTCCCACGTGGACCTGGTAGCCGTGGCCGCCGGCCGGCGAGGAGCCGTCGTAGCGGACCGCGATGGGCAGGAAGTGGAACATCAGGTTGGGGTACTCGACGTCCTCGTTGCTGCGGGCGAACCCGCCGGCCTCGAAGTGGTTCGTGGCGGCCGGCCCCTTGCGGAACAGCCACTGCAGGCCGATGAAGGGGGCGCGCCACTTCGCCATGTACGGCTGCATGGAGACCGGCTGCTTGCAGGCGTACTGGACGTACACCTCCAGGTGGTCCTGCATGTTCTCGCCGACGCCCGGGAGGTCGTGGACGACGTCGATGCCGAGGGCGCGCAGCTCCTCGGCGTTGCCGACGCCGGAGAGCTGGAGCAGCTGCGGGGAGTTGATCGCGCCGCCGCAGAGGATGACCTCCTTGGCGCGGACCTGCTGGAGCGCGCCCTTGCCCCGCTGGTACTCGACGCCGACGGCGCGCTTGCCCTCGAAGAGGACACGGGTGACCAGGGCACGGGTCTTGACCGTCAGGTTGGGGCGCTTCTTCACGGGCTTGAGGTACGCCTTCGAGGCCGACAGCCGGCGTCCGCGGTGGACGTTGCGGTCGAACTTGGCGAAACCTTCCTGCCGGTAGCCGTTGACGTCGTCCGTGGGGGCGTATCCCGCCTCCTCGGTGGCCTTGAGGAAGGCGCCGAAGAGCGGGTTCGTGGCCGGGCCGCGTTCGAGGACGAGCGGGCCGTCGTGGCCGCGGAACTCGTCGTCCGGGTCGGCCGCGAGGCAGTTCTCCATCCGCCGGAAGTAGGGCAGACAGTGGGCGTAGTCCCAGGTCTCCATGCCCGGGTCGGCCGCCCAGCGCTCGTAGTCCAGGGGGTTGCCGCGCTGGAAGATCATGCCGTTGATGCTGCTGGAGCCGCCCAGCACCTTGCCGCGCGCATGGTAGACGCGTCGGCCGCCCATGTGGGGTTCGGGCTCGGACTCGTATTTCCAGTCGTAGAACCGGCTGCCGATGGGGTAGGTCAGCGCCGCGGGCATCTGGATGAAGACATCCCACGGGAAGTCGGACCGGCCGGCCTCCAGTACCAGCACCCGGTTCGCCGGGTCCGCGGAGAGCCTGTTCGCCAGTGCGCTGCCGGCCGATCCGCCGCCGACGATGACGAAGTCGTACTGCAAGGGAGCCATGGTGCCTCGTCTCGCTCGCGCCGTAGATACGCGAGGCATGCTAGTACCGGTAGCGCTATATGCACCAGGTTGCGAACCACGCAACTTAGTGAGCCTTGATTTCCGTCCCGTTACTTGCAAGTGTGTTGTTTACTACGCGTATAGTTTCACTGTGAGCAACTACAGCACTGACCCAGAATCGTCGAATTCACAGGCCGGCGGAGTCCAGTCGGTGGATCGCGCCATCAGCGTCCTGGAGATCCTCGCGCAGCGCGGCGAAGCAGGCGTCAGTGAGGTCGCGGCCGAGATCGACGTTCACAAGTCCACCGCCTTCCGGCTGCTCGGCGCCCTCGAGGCGCGCGGTCTGGTGGAGCAGGCGGGCGAGCGTGGCAAGTACCGCCTCGGGTTCGGCATAGTACGCCTGGCCGGCGCCGTCACGGGACGCATCGACATCACGCAGCAGGGCCGCCCGGTCTGCGAGCGGCTCGCCGAGGAGATCGGCGAGACCGTCAACATCGCGGTCATGCAGGAGCAGTACGCGATCAACCTCTACGAGGTGCGCGGCCCGGGCGCCGTCACCGCGCACAACTGGGTGGGCGAGCTGACCCCCCTGCACGCCACGTCGAGCGGCAAGATCCTGCTGGCCCACCTGCCGGCCAAGGAGCGGGCCGCGCTGCTCGCCGAGGCCGGTCTGAAGAAGTCCACCCCGCAGACGATCACCGCGAAGACGAAGCTCGAGAAGAACCTCGCCGAGGCGAAGGAGCGCGGCTACGCCTGGACCCTGGAGGAGCTGGAGCTCGGCCTGCACGCCATGGCCGCGCCGATCCGCAACCGGGACGGCGAGGTCATCGCCGCACTCAGCGCCTCCGGCCCCTCGTACCGCTTCACCGAGGAGCGTCTGCACGAGCTGGCTCCGGTGCTGATCAAGGGCGCCGACGAAATCAGCCACCGGATGGGCTACCTGGGCTGAGTCACCCCTGAGGGGTGCCCAGACGCTCGTTCACCCAGTCGTGGAAGGCGCCGATGTGGTGCTCGCTGGGGACCAGCACGCCTCCCTTGGCGTACAGCCGGGAGCTCATCCCGGGCTGTGTGCGCTCGCAGGCGTCGAAGTCCTGCACATTGACGCGGTGGAACAGCTCCACGGACCGGCTGACGTCCTTGCCGCTCTCGACGACGTGCGGAAGGTAGAGCCAGTCGCACTCGACGATGGTGCGGTCGGCGGCCACCGGGTACATCCGGTGGAAGATCACATGGTCCGGGACGAGGTTGATGAAGACCTGCGGCCTGATGGTGATCGCGTAGTAGCGGCGGTCCTGGTCCTCGGCGACGCCGGGTATGCGGTCCAGGCCCTCGGAGCCGTCCACGGTGAACCCCTGGATCTCCTCGCCGAACTCCGCGCCGTGCCCGACGTAGTACTGGGCCGCGTAGCCGTCCGCGAACTCGGGGAGCACCTCGGTGAGTTCGGGGTGGATGGTGGCGCAGTGGTAGCACTCCATGAAGTTCTCGATGATGAGCTTCCAGTTCGCCTTGACGTCGTAGACGATCCGCTTGCCCACCGAGAGGTTGTCGATGTCGTAGCGCTCGATCGACTCGACGTCGCCGAGGCGGCCGATGACCTCCCCGATGACGTCCTCCTCGAAGGAGGGCGGGTTCTCCGCCAGGCAGACCCATACGTAGCCGAGCCATTCGCGGACCGCCACGCTCACCAGGCCGTACTCGGTGCGGCCGACGTCGGGCATCTTGGTGAGGTTGGGCGCCGCGACGAGCTTGCCGTTCAGGTCGTACGTCCAGGCGTGGTACGGGCATTGGAAGGCGCGTTTGACCTCGCCGGTCTCCTCCGTGCACAGCTTGGCGCCGCGATGCCGGCAGACGTTGAAATAGGCGCGGACGGAGTGGTCACGCGCACGGGTGACCAGGATGCTCTCGCGGCCGACGTCGACGGTCCGGAAGGCGCCGGGCTTCGCGAGCTCGGAGGAGCGCGCCACGCAGAACCACATGGTCTCGAATATGCGCTCCTGCTCCTGGGCGAAGATCGCCGGATCCGTGTAGGAGGAGCCGGGGAGGGTGGCGATCAGACTGTCCGGCAGACTGGTCGAGGTCACGGTGCACTCCTCAGGAGACGTGGTGGTAGGAGCGCGCCCCATGGGGGCGCGAGGAACTGCGCGACCAGCCACAGCGGTGCCGCAGTGCCGTAGAAAAAGAACGACACGTCACGGCGCTCACAGCGCAGCGTTCAACTGCTTGCGCCAGCGGGTGAACAGCCTCGGCTGATTCATCCCGAGCACGGCGACCGGCTGGTCGGCGCGCCGGTAGACGGCCAGGACATTGCGGTCGCCGGAGGCGCCCTCCTCGACCGTCACACTGTCCGCGCCCGCCGCGGAGCCGGCGAACTGGATCTTCACGCCGTACTGGTCGGACCAGAAGTAGGGCGGCCGGGGCACCCCCGGCTCCACCGCACCCCCCGCCAGCAGTGTCGCGACGGCCGCGGCGGGACGCTCCAGCGCACCGGTCCAGTGCTCGACGCGACGATGCGAGCCCGCGCGGGGGTCGTACCAGTTGGCGCAGTCGCCGACCGCGACCACGCCGGCCAGGCTGGTGCGGCCGTCCGCACCGCACTTGACGCCGTTGTCGAGGGCGACGCCGGATCCTTCCAGCCACTCGACGCACGGTCGAGCGCCCACCCCCACGACCACGATGTCCGCGGGAACGCTGCGACCGTCCTCGAGGAGCACGGCGTCGACGCGGCTCTCCCCGCTCAGCCCCTTGACGCCGACCCCGCACAACAGCCGTACGCCGTGGTCCGCGTGGAGGGCGGAGACGACGGCGCCCATGGTCTCGCCGAGCGGTCCGGCCAGCGGCGTCGGGGCGGCCTCGATCACGGTGACGTCGAGCCCGAGGGCGTAGGCGGTGGAGGCGACCTCGGCGCCGATGAAGCCGCCGCCGATCACCACCAGCCGTCCGCCGCGGCCCAGTTCGTCGCGCAGCGCACGGGCGTCGTCCAGGGTGCGCAGGGTGTGCACTCCGGCCAGACCCTCGGAGCCGGGCAGGGTGCGCGCGGCGGCGCCGGTCGCGATGACGATGCCGTCGGCGCGCAGCGTCCGGCCGTCGGCGAGCCGGACGGCGCGCTCGGCGTGGTCGAGTCCGGTGGCGCGTACGCCGAGCAGCCACTCCGCCGCCAGTTCCTCGTCGTCCGTCTCCAGCGCGAGGTCCGCCTCACCGAGGGTGCCGGCCAGGAACTCCTTGGACAGGGGCGGTCTGTCGTAGGGGCGGTGGAACTCGTCCCCGATGACGACCAGACGACCGTCGTACCCCTGTTTGCGCAGTGAGCGCGCCGCCGAGAGCCCGGCGAGCGAGGCTCCCACCACGGCGACGGTCCTCACGCGGGACCCCCGGCCAGCCGGGCCGAGATGCACGGCGGCAGGTTGGGGGCGTCCGTGGACAACCGGACGTGGATCATGCCGTCCTCGACCACGACCTCATGGGTGCGGACGGGCAGCTTGGCCGGCGGGGAGTCGACCGCGCCGGTCCTCAGGTCGAACTTCGAAGCATGCAGTGGGCATTCCACCTCGCAGCCCTCCAGCCAGCCGTCGGCGAGCGAGGCGTCCTGGTGGGTGCAGGTGTCGTCGATGGCGAAGATCTCGCCGTCGTCGGTGTGGAACACCGAGACCGGCGGATCGATGTCGAGCCGGAAGGCCTCACCTCGCGGGAGATCCGCGAGTCGGCACGCGGGAATCATCATGACACCTCGGTGCGTATAGCGAAACGGATTGCGGTAAGCGCAACATCAGTCTGAGGTCGCCCCGAACCCTTGTCAAGGCGTCCAGAGGGCCCGCGGAGCGGCCTCTTGCTGTTTCTCATCACACAACGCTGTGCGCTATGCGAAACGCAGACGAGGACAGCAAATGCACGCCCACCTCGCCGGACCGCAGGTCGGGGAGGGGGCGTGCACAGTGCGGGGGCGACGGTCAGAAGCCCCGGTCGATCCACTCCTGAAGGTGCGGGGCCTCGGCCGCGATCGTGGTCGTGTCCCCGTGACCGGTGTGCACGACGGTGTCGCCCCCCAGCGTCAGCAGCCGGTGCCGGATGGACTCCACGATCGTCGGGAAGTCGCTGTACGACCGTCCCGTCGCCCCCGGTCCGCCCGCGAAGAGCGTGTCACCGCTGAACAGGGCCGCCAGGTCCGGCGCGTACAGACACACCGCGCCGGGGGCATGGCCGGGGGTGTGCAGCACGGTCAGCTCGATGCCGGCCACGTCGAGGACCTGGCCGTCGGCGAGTTCGCCGTCGGGCATCCGGTCGGGGTGGGTCTGCTTCCACAGCGGCAGGTCGTCGCCGTGCAGCAGGATCGGGGCGCCGGTGCGCGCGGCGAGTTCGGGCGCGGCGTCGATGTGGTCGTTGTGGGCGTGGGTGCACACGATGGCGCGCAGGGTGCGCCCGCCGAGGGCCGCGGCGATCGCCTCGGCGTCATGCGCGGCGTCGACGACGATCGCCTCGCTGTCGTCGCCGACGATCCACACGTTGTTGTCGACGTCCCAGGTGCCGCCGTCCAGGGAGAACGTCCCCGAGGTGACGAGATGCTCGATACGGGCGCCGGCCATCAGAAGACCACCACCGAGCGCAGCACGTCGCCGCCGTGCATCCGCTCGAAGGCCTTCTCGACGTCGTCCAGCGCGATGGTCTCGGTGACGAACGCGTCCAGGTCCAGCCGGCCCTGCAGATAGAGGTCGACGAGCATGGGGAAGTCCCGGCTCGGCAGGCAGTCGCCGTACCAGGAGGACTTCAGCGCGCCGCCCCGGCCGAAGACGTCCAGCAGCGGCAGCTCCAGCTTCATCTCCGGGGTCGGCACCCCGACGAGGACGACCGTGCCGGCCAGGTCGCGGGCGTAGAACGCCTGCTTGTACGTCTCCGGGCGGCCCACCGCCTCGATGACGACATCGGCGCCGAAGCCGCCGGTCAGCTCCCGGATCGCCTCGATCGCGTCGGCGTTCCTGGAGTTGACCGTGTGCGTCGCGCCCAGCTTCTTGGCGGTGGCCAGCTTGTTGTCGTCGATGTCCACGGCGATGATCTTCGCCGCGCCCGCCAGGTGCGCTCCGACGACCGCGGCGTCCCCGACGCCGCCGCAGCCGATGACGGCCACGCTGTCGCCGCGTCCGACCTGGCCGGTGTTGATGGCCGCGCCGATGCCCGCCATCACGCCACAGCCCAGCAGGCCGACGGCGGCCGCCGAGGCCGCCCGGTCGACCTTGGTGCACTGCCCGGCCGCCACCAGCGTCTTCTCCGCGAAGGCGCCGATGCCCAGGGCCGGCGACAGCTCGGTGCCGTCGAGCAGGGTCATCTTCTGCTTCGCGTTGTGGGTGTCGAAGCAGTACTGCGGGCGCCCGCGCAGACAGGCCCGGCACTGCCCACAGACGGCACGCCAGTTGAGGATGACGAAATCACCCGGGGCGACGTCGGTGACGCCCTCCCCCACCGACTCCACCACACCCGCGGCCTCATGGCCCAGCAGGAAGGGGAAGTCGTCGTTGATGCCGCCCTCGCGATAGTGCAGATCGGTGTGGCAGACCCCGCAGGCCTCGATCTTCACCAGCGCCTCGCCCGGGCCCGGGTCGGGCACGATGATCGTTTCCAGGCTGACGGGGGCGCCCTTGCCGCGCGCGACGACAGCACGGACCTGATGCGTCATGGCCACTCCTCGGTTGGTGCGAGACCTGAGTCTGATGTTGCTCATTACGGCACACTTCTCATGAGCCGCAACAAGCATCGTGGAGCACCGACCGGGGGTCAAGGATTCGACGCGTGGGGGCTGATCCACGCGACCGTGTTCACGCGACCGCGGGTTCAGGCGGCGGCGGGTTTACGCGACCGCCGTGGCCGCCTCGTGGCGGTCCCCGCAGTGCGGGCAGAAACCGGCGGCGGGCCGGGACTGCACATCGCCCTCCAGCCGATCATGGGTGGGCCCCTGCGGCCCCGTCCGGGGGGTGGGGCGTCCCTCGCGATGATTGTGCCGTCCGGTGAGGGTGTGCCATTCGAGGTTTCCGCGCATCCAGTGCCGCAGTCCGGCGAGGTAGCGGCCGAGTTCGGGCGAGGCGCCGCGCGCGACCTCGGGCTCCAGACGCAGATAGGAGCGCATGAGGCGGTCGTGGAGCTCGCCGGTCGCGTCCATGCTCTGTTCGAGACACCAGCCGTGGCGTGCGGACAGCACGGTGGGCAGGCTGTGGCTGCCGACGTCCGCACTCTCCTTGGCGACCGAGTACAGGTCGTTCACCAGCATGATCATCAAAGAGGCGGCGAGCGACAGCGACCGGACGCCGGGGTCCTCCCAGTCACGGGCGGACAGTTCGTAGCCGCCGACGACGTCGATCAGCGCCAGGCAGGCCATGGCGCCGTTGTACTTGCGATGAGCCAGGTACTCCGCGGGATCGGGAACATGCCCGGCGATACGCCAGGAGTTCTCCGCCGCCATGGCCAGGAATGTGGCAATCGTCTCGTGGCGCAAACGGCCTACTTGCGTCGGCGTGCCGAGGCGTGCCAGGTGGCCTGCGGTCTCGCGGAGCGCATGCGTCACCGGGTCGCCGCCGACGAAGTCCTCGACCGAGGGACAGTCCGGCATCGGGGAGCAGCTCTCCAGCGCGGTCAACGTCCCCGCGAGCTTCGAGGCGCTCAGGGCCAGACGGACGCCTTCGACTCCCTCGTCGCAGTAGTGGTCGTCCGCCGCGAAGAGAGCGGTCATGTTGCGGGCCGCGAGCAACAGGTGATCGTCGTCGACCGCGTCAGGGTGCGTCAACACCGCGAAGGCGCCGAACCGGTACCCGCTCAGCTCGGCCCGCTGCCCCGGAAAGAGACCGAGGCTCTGTGCCCAAGCAACGATTTCTTCGTCTGCCCTGCGAGCCGCCCTCTCGTCGTGGGCGACGGGGAAAGGACACAGGACACTCGGCACGAGCAGTTCCCGAACGAAAGTTTCGCTACTCATACCTATCATAATGCGGCGAATATGCCGCCTTGAGGACGCAGGTTTCCGGCCACAACCGAAATAGTTCCGAAAGGCGTCTGTTCAACCGCCGATCGACCTGCCTCCCTGCCTCCGTACGACGGTCAGTTCCGGGCCGGAAGCGCCAACCGGTGCAATCTCAGAGCCAGTTGGACCTCCAGTGCACGGGCCGGGCGCTGCCAGTCGTCGCCCAGAAGACGGCGGACGCGCTCCAGACGCTGGGCCACCGTGTTGACGTGGACGTGGAGTTCATCCTTGGTGCGGGCGGGACTCATGCCCGAGGCGAAGTACGCGTCGAGCGTGCGCAACAGATCGGTGCCGCGCTGTTCGTCGTAGGCGACGACCCGGCCTATGGTGCGGTCGACGAAACCGGCCACGTCCCGGTCGCCGGCGAGGAGCAGCCCCAGGAAGCCGAAGTCCTCGGCCGCCGACCCGTCGCCGGACCGGCCCAGCAGCCGCAGGGCGTCCAGACAGCGGCGGCCCTCCTCGTATGCGGCGGCCACCGCGTCCGGGCCGGCGGTGAGGCCGTGCACCGGGGCGGACGCACCGACGGTGACCGTCGCACGGACGGCGGCGCCCAGTTGCAGCGCGGTACGGCGGGCCAACTGCGTGGCGGTGTCGCCGGGTTCCAGGGACAGCAGCAGGACGGTTCCGCCGTCGCGGGCCGCGGCCAGGCCGTGCCGGGTGGCGGCGAGGTGGGAGGCGGCGGACCACAGTCGACGGCGGGCAGCCGCCTCCTGCTCGGCGTCGGGCCCGGCTCTCTCGGGCCCGGCGGTCTCGGGCCCGGCGGTCTCAGGTGTGGCGGCGTCGAGGCGGGCCGCGAGCACGACATGCGGCGCGTCGAGGTCGGCGTGCAGCCGGGCGGCACGCTCGCGCAGCAGCCGCGGGTCGCGGTCGCGGGCGTCGAGCAGGTCGTCGAGGAGCTCGCCGCGGACGCGCTGCTCCGCCTCGGCCGCCGAGCGGCGCGCCAGGAGCAGCAGGGACGTCACCGTCGCGGCCCGCTCCAGGGTGAGTTGGTCGACCGGGTCGAGTCCTGGGCGGCCGCGCAGCACCAGGGCGCCGAGCAGTTCCCCGCCCGCCGCCACCGCCGCGATCCAGTCGTCCTCGTGCCGTACGGCATGGCCCTGCGCGCGGGACGCCTCCACCGCGTCGGCCGGTGCGCACTCCGTGAACTCCACGGCGCTGCCGAGCACTTGGGACACCGCGGCCGCCACGTCGTGGACCCCGCCGCCGCGCAGGACCAGTTCGGTCAGGCGGTCATGGACGTCGGAGGCGCGCTCGATGACCGCACTGCGGTCCCGGATGATCTCGTTGGCGCGCTCCAGACCGGCCAGGGCCGAGCGGGTCTCGGTGAGCAGGTCGGCCGTGTCGAGGGCGGCCGCGGCGAGCGCGGCGAAGGATCCGAGCAGGGCGATCTGCTCGCGTTCGAAGACCCGGGCCCGCCGGTCGGCGGCGAACAGCACCCCGATGACGTTCGGTCCCAGCGTCAGCGGAACCCCGAGAATCGCCACCAGCCCCTCGTCCCGCACGCCCGCGTCGATGGTCGCCGTGTGCCGGAAGCGGTCGTCCCGGAAGTAGTCGTCGGTGACGTACGGACGCGCCGTCTGGGCGACCAGGCCGCCGAGCCCCTCCCCCATGCCCAGGCGCAGCTGCTGGAAGCGGGCCGCGACGGAGCCTTCGGTGACCCGCATGTAGGTGTCGCCCCTGGCCGGGTCGTTCAGGCTGAGGTAGGCGACGTCGGTCCCGAGCAGCGAGCGGGCCCGTTGCACGATGGCCCGCAGGACCGCGTCCGCGTCACGCAGGCCCGCGAGGTCGTGGGCCGTCTCGAAGAGCGCCGAGAGCTCGGCCTCCCTGCGCCGTCGGCCCTCCAGCTCCGTGCGCACCCGCAGCGCGAGCAGCCTGGCGTGTTCGAGTGCCGCGATCCGCTCGCCGGAGACCCCCTCGGCGCGGGCCAGCAGCACGGGCCGGTCGTACGCCTCGGCGGCCGCACCCCGGGCGAGCAGTTCGAGGAACGGCGCGTCGGCGTCGTCGGCGGGGGCGGGGGCTGCGACGGCGCCCTTCACGTGATCGCGGGACATGCCCTCAGGATTCCTCATCGCCGGGCCGCCCCGTCGGCCCTGTGGAAAACTCCGTCGGAGCCGGGCGGCCAGGGCTCAGTGCGCGGTCCAGCCGCCGTCGAGGACCAGCGACGTGCCCGTCACGAAGGACGCCTGCGGGGCGCACAGATAGGCGACGGCCTCGGCGACCTCCTCCGGTTCGACGAGCCGTTTGACGGCGCTGCGCTGCAGCAGGACCTCGGTCAGCACGCGTTCCTCGGGGATGCCGTGCGTGCGCGCCTGGTCGACGAGCTGCCGCTGCACGAGCGGGGTGCGCACATAGCCGGGGTTGACGCAGTTGGACGTCACACCGTGGGCCGCGCCTTCGAGGGCGACGGTCTTGGACAGGCCCTCGAGCCCGTGTTTCGCGGCGACGTACGCCGACTTGTAGGCGGAGGCGCGCAGTCCGTGGACGGAGGACACATTGACGACGCGGCCCCACCCCTGCTCGTACATATGGGGCAGGGCGCCGCGGACGAGCCGGAACGGCGCCTCCAGCATCACGGTGAGCATCGTGTGGAAGACGTCCGGCGGGAACTCCTCCAGGGGAGCCACCCGTTGCAGGCCGGCGTTGTTGACCAGCACGTCGGTCCCGGCGGCGGCGCGTTCGGCGGCGTCCAGGTCGGTGAGGTCCAGGACCTGGGGTGCGACCGAGCCGGGCAGCCCGGCCGCGTCCTCGGCGAGCCGCTCCAGGCCGGCCGCGTCCCGGTCGACGGCCCGGACCTCGGCCCCGGCGGCCGCGAGCCGCAGGGCGCAGGCGTGTCCGATGCCGCCGGCGGCGCCGGTGACGAGGGCGGTGCGGCCGCCGAGGTCGAGCGCGGGGGCGACGGGGCCGGAGGCGGCGGCGGGGGAGGCGGCCCGGGGCGAAGTCATGCCTCGACCCTAGGCAGGGCCACGCCCTCGCCCCATGTGGTCACCGCCCACACTTCACTCCGAAGTCGTGGTGTCGAACCATGTGGGTTCGTCGGAGAGCGCCTGCTTGATCCGGAACAGCTGCCGCTCCCGCATCGGCGGCAGGGCGTCCACCGCGAACCAGCCCACCGCGATCGACTCGTCGTCGTTGACCCGGGCCTCGCCGCCGACGGCCCGGCAGCGGAAGGTGACGTCCATGAACTGGCACTTGTCGCCGTTCGGATACTCCACCCGCCGCCCGGCGCGGACCAGGACGACCCGCTCGGGGACGCACCTCACGCCCGCCTCCTCGTACACCTCCCGCACGGCGCAGTCCGCGGGCTGCTCGCCCGGGTCCGGGATGCCCGAGATCACGCACCACTCGTGGTTGTCCGCCCGCTGTCCCAGCAGCACCCGGCCCTCGTCGTCGAGGACGACGGCGCTGACGCCGGGAAGCCAGAGCAGTTGGTGGCCCGCGGAGGCCCGGATCTCGGTGATGAACTCAGGAGTCGGCATACGACCGACCCTATCCAAGCGGCCTGGTCAGTCCGTCGCGCTGCGCCGGGCCCGCACCCCGGCGCCGATCGCCCAGCCCAGACCGCCGGCGGCGACGAGCACCAGGGCGATCTCGGGCAGGATGCCCAGCTTCGTGGCCGGGGTCTCCGAGGAGCGCAGGGGCACCTTCTGCACCAGGGAGTCCGCGACGAACATGCCGGTCTTCTGGGTGATCCTCCCGTCCGGCATGATGATCGCGCTGACGCCGCTGGTCACGGGCACCGTCACGGTCCGGCTGTGCTCGACGGCGCGGACGCGCGACATGGCGAGCTGCTGGTAGGTCATCTCGCTGCGGTCGAAGGTGGCGTTGTTGCTGGGCACGGAGATCATCTGCGCTCCGTGCGTGACCGTGTCCCGAACGGCCCAGTCGAAGGCCGCCTCGTAGCAGGTGGCGAGGCCGACCTTGGCGCCGTCCATGTCGAAGACGCCCGGCTTGCTGCCCCGGCTGAAGTCCTGGTGGACCATGGAGGTCCAGGTCTCGTTGATGGCGCCGATGAACGAGCGCAGCGGGAGGTACTCCCCGAACGGCTGGACCTGCCGCTTGTCGTACGTCTGGGTCGGGCCCTCGACCGGGTCCCACAGGATCTGCTCGTTGTAGAGCTTGCCGTCCCGCTCGACGACCCCGCCGACCGAGATCGGCGCACCGATCGCCTTGGCCGCCTTGTCGATGACGGCGGCGGCGTCCGCATAGGCGAAGGGGTCGATGTCGGAGGAGTTCTCGGGCCACAGCACGAAGTCGGGCTGGGCGACCTTGCCCGCCTTGACCTCGGCGGCCAGCCGCTCCGTCTCCCGCACGTGGTAGTCGAGCACGGCCCGGCGCTGGGCGTTGAACTCCAGGCCGAGGCGGGGCACGTTGCCCTGGATGACGGCGACCGTCGCGGTGCCGTCCTCCGCCTTGTCGCTCACCAGCGTGCGGGACGCCAGGGCGGCCACGACCGGGACGGCCATGCTGAGCAGGGCCACGGCGGCCGCCGACCGCCGCACCTCGCCCGAGCGCCGCCGCTCCAGGACGAGGCGCACGACGTCGTACAGGCCGAAGCCGCACAGGACGACCGCGAAGCCGAGCACGGGGGTACCGCCGAGCGCGGCGAGGGGCAGGAACACGCCGTCCGCCTGGCCGAAGGCGATCTTGCCCCAGGGGAAGCCGCGGAAGGGCACACGCGCGCGTGCCGCCTCGCCGGCGATCCAGAGCGCGGCCGCCCACACCGGCCAGGCCGGCAGCTTCGACACCGCGGCGACGCCGACACCGACCAGCGCGACGAAGACCGCCTCGATGGCCACCAGGGCCAGCCAGGGCCCCGGGCCGACCTCGACGCCGGTCCACACCAGGAGCGGCAGCAGGAAACCCAGCCCGAAGAGGTAGCCGAGACCGAAGGCCGCCTTCCAGCTCCGGCCGCGCAGCACCCAGCCGAAGATCGCGAAGGCCGGCAGCGCCAGCCACCACAGCGTGCGCGGCGGGAAGCTGACGTAGAGCAGCACTCCGGAGAGCGCCGCTGCGGCGGCCGGGACGAGGCGCAGGAGCCGGGCGCCGCGCGCGGTCGGCGCGGTGCGGGGCTCCAGCTCGTCCGACTGGCCCACGGAAGTTGCGGTGACGGTCACTCCGGGAGTGTACGGCGCGTGACCTTTTGGCCGACAGCGCAGTCCGCCGGGGCGGGCGCACCACCCCGGCGCACGACCCCGGCGCAACTCATCCACAAACCGCCCATCAGCCGTTACGGTGTGCCAGAGCTCCGGTCGCGCGGGCGGTCGGGGTCCGTCACGGTTCAGGGCCGTCACGGTCGCGGGGGCGACCGGGTTCGGGGGGACGGGTGGGTTCCACGGGGATGACGTCTGCGGCCGGAACGGGCGCGGACGGCGACAACGGAGAAACCGGAGAGACCGGAGAAAGACGAAACGTTTCTGACGCGGCGGGCGTGGCCGTGCTCGGGGCCTGCGCCGTCTGGTCCCTGGTCACCGCCGCCGTGCACGGCGGACGCCCCGAGGGCGTCCTGCTCGCGGTGCTGGCGCTGGCCGCCGGATACGCGGCGGGGCGGATCTCCGGAGCGCTGCTGCCGGTCGCCGCGCCCTGCGCCGGGGCGGTGGCGGGGCTCACGCTGACGGTGACGCTGCCCCGGCTCGCCCCGGGACCCGAGACCGTGGCGCCGCTGGGCCACGCCGGCGCCACCGCCGCCGTGCTGACGCTGTCGGCCGGCGCCGCGTGCTGCGCCGCGTGGGCCACGCGCGTGCCGCTGCTACGGGTCGCGCTGTGGCTGCTCGCCGCCGGCGGCGCGGTCGCCGGGGCGCTCCTGGGCTCGACCACGGCCGTGGTGACCTGTTCTGCCGTGCTGCTGTGCTCCCTGGCCACCGGCCGGATCCGCCACCGGGGTCCGGCGCTCGCGACGCTGGCCGCCGCCACCGCCCTGGTGACGGGCCTGACCTGGGCGGTCGCCGCGAAAGCGCTGCCGGCCGGCCTCACCGGCGCGCTGACGGACCAGCTCACGCCGCGCCGGATCGATCTGTGGCACGACGCCCTGGGCATGGCCCGCCGCGAGGCCGGCCTCGGCGTGGGCCCCGGACGCTTCGGAGAGCTGAGCCCGACGGCGGCCGAGGCGTCGCTGTCCGACGGCAAGCCGCACTCGGCGCCGCTGCAGCTGGCGGCGGAGCAGGGCGTCGTCGGAAGTCTGCTGCTCGCCGCGGTCTTCTGCTGGGTGCTGTTCGCGCTCTGGCGCGCGCCGCGCCCCACGCCGGTGGTCCTCAGCGCAGGTGCCACACTCACGGCTCTCGCCGCCGTCGCCGCGATCGGCAACGCGCTGAGTTTCACCACGGTCTCGGTGGGCGCGGGGCTGCTGGCCGGCCTGGCCACGGCCCGACCGCTCGCCCAGGAGCAGCCCGCGCTGCCCGAAGCGGCGTCGGAGTTCGTCGAGAGGGACCTGCACCACGGCGACCGCCCGGCCGCCTGACGGACAGGGGTCGCAGGTCAGTGCGCGGCGCCCGGCGTGCCCGTCCGCAGCCGGTCCCTGATGGCGCGGACGGCCGACTCCGCATCGTCCACGGTGATCGTGAAGGAGTGCCCGTCCCAGAGCCGCAGCACCACGCCCTCGCCCCGGCGCACGACGACCGCGGTGCCCATCTCCGGCCGCCAGCGATAACCCCAGCCGCCCCAGTGGCGCGGGGTGACATGCGGTTCGAAGTCGGCTCCGGCGACATGGGACAGCGGGATGCGACGGCGCGGCACGCCGATGTGGCCGCAGCGCACTTCGACGCACTCCTTGTCGAGCTTCAGGTCGACGTGGACGAAGGCGAGGGTGCCGAAGAGGACCAGCAGCCCGGCCGCGATGCAGCCGACGACGGCCATCGCGAGCGGGGCGATGCCCGACGTCCACGCGGAGTCGACGGCGAGCTCGACGCCGAGCGCCATACAGGCGGCGCCGACGAGCGCGAGCAGCCACTGGAACCGGTTCGTCGCGCGGCCGGTCCACACGTCGGGATGCGGGGCGTCGTGATGCGGGACGTCCGGAAGCGGGGTGCTCTCGTCGTGGGCGTGGTCCCTCATACACATGAGGTTACTCAGGTTTCGCTGCGCCGGTAGCACGTTGCGCAGGGTGACTGCTCCGCCCGGGGAGACCGGTCGGCAGCCGCAGATCAGGGGGCCGGGCTGACCGCCGCCTGGAGCAGTCGGCCTTCCGGGTAGGCCAGCGCGGGCGCCGGGAGAGCGCCCACCCGGCCGCTGAGGAGAACCGTCACTGCGCCGAGGGCGGACGTCTCGGGTTCGGGGCGCGCGCCGATCCGGCGCAGTGCCTGCGCGGCCACGGCGCCCGCCGAGCCGTGCAGGACGAGCGGCGGACGCCCGGGACGCTGCACGGCCGCGCGGATGCGGTCGGCGACCAGCTCGTAGTGGGTACAGCCCAGGACCACGGTCGTCACATCGTCGGGGGTGAGGGCGGCGGCCGCGGCGACCGCGGCGTCGATCGCCGACTCGTCCGCGTGCTCCACGGCCTCGGCCAGCCCCCAGCAGGGCACCTCGGCGACCGTGACGCCGTCGGCGAAGTCCTCGATCAGGCCGCGCTGGTAGGGGCTGCCGGTGGTGGCGGGCGTGGCCCAGATCGCGACGGGGCCGCCGCCGGCCGCGGCCGGCTTGATCGCCGGGACGGTGCCGATCACCGGGACGGCGGGTTCCAGACGGGCCCGCAGGGCCGACAGGGCGTGCACGGTCGCCGTGTTGCAGCCGACGATCAGGGCCTCGGGCCGGTACCTGGCCGCGGCCTCGGCGACGGCCACGGCCCGCGCGGTGAGGTCCTGCGTGGTGCGCGCGCCCCAGGGCATGCCGTCGGGGTCGAGGGAGAGCACGAGATCGGCGTCGGGTCGCAGGCGCCGTACCGCGGCGGTGGCCGCCAGCAGACCGATTCCGGAGTCCATGAGCGCGATCTTCACCCGGCCACGATAGACGATGTGCTCTTGCGGCCGGGCCGGGTGGGGCAGACTGCGCGCGTGAGCGCCATCGTGTGGATCGCCGCCCTGTCCCTGGCCGCCTGGCTGTGGCTGCTGCTCTGTCAGGGTTTCTTCTGGCGCACGGACGTCAGGCTCCCCGCCCGCAGGGATCCGCAGGAGTGGCCGTCGGTCTGTGTCGTGGTCCCCGCGCGCGACGAGGCGGCGGTGCTGTCCGAGAGCCTGCCCTCACTGCTCGCGCAGGACTATCCGGGGCGGGCGGAGATCTTCCTCGTCGACGACGGCAGCCGCGACGGCACGGGCGAGCTGGCGCGCACGCTCGCCCGGCAGCACGGCGGGCTCCCGCTGACCGTGGACTCACCGGGCGAACCGCCCGCGGGCTGGACCGGGAAGCTGTGGGCGGTGCGCCACGGAGTCGGCCTGGCACGCGCGCGTGAGCCCGAGTACCTCCTCCTGACGGACGCCGACATCGCGCACGCCCCCGACAGCCTGCGGGAACTGGTGGCGGCGGCGTGCACCGGGGGGTTCGACGTCGTCTCGCAGATGGCCCGGCTACGGGTGGAGAGCCTGTGGGAGCGGCTGGTGGTGCCGGCCTTCGTCTACTTCTTCGCGCAGCTCTACCCCTTCCGACGGATCGGCCGGCGCGGGTCGCGGACGGCGGCCGCCGCGGGCGGCTGCGTCCTGCTGCGCACCGAGGCGGCCGAGCGGGCGCGGATCCCGGACGCCATCCGGCAGGCCGTCATCGACGACGTGGCACTCGCGCGGGCCGTGAAGTCCGGGGGCGGCCACATCTGGCTGGGACTGGCGGACCGCGTCGACAGCGTGCGCCCGTATCCGAGGCTGCACGACCTGTGGCGGATGGTGTCGCGCAGCGCCTACGCGCAGCTGCGGCACAACCCGCTGCTGCTCGTCGGCACGGTGCTCGGCCTCGCCCTGGTGTACCTGGCGCCGCCGCTCGCGCTGCTCGGCGGGCTCGCCGTCGGCAGCACGGCCGCCGCGGTGTTCGGCGGCCTGGCGTGGCTGGTGATGACGGGGACCTATCTGCCGATGCTCCGCTACTTCCGTCAGCCGCTGTGGCTCGCCCCTCTGCTGCCGTTCACCGCGTTCCTCTACCTCCTGATGACGGTCGATTCCGCGGTCCAGCACCACCGGGGGCGCGGTGCGGCCTGGAAGGGCCGCACCTACGCACGTCCGGACGCCGTCGCCGACGAGGGCTGAGTCCGTCGGGAGACCCCTTTACTTACGGCCCGGCGTCCAGTTCATGCCCCACCCGTAGGCGTAGTCGACGGTGCGCTGCGGGCTCACCCCGCGGTCGGGCACCAGGTAGCGGGCCTCGCGCTGGACGACGAGGTCGCCGCCGTGGTTGGTGATCAGCGCGAGCGCGCAGACGGTCGACGGGACCGTGCACTCGTCCAGCGAGAAGTCGATCGGTGCGCCGTACTGGGGTTGCAGGGTGACCGTGGCGTGCAGGTCGGCGAAGGAGCGCGCGCCCTCGTAGATGGTCACGAAGACGAGGATGCGCCGGAAGTCGCTCCTGTGGTCGAGGTTGACGGTGAGGTTCTCGCCGCTCGCCACGGCGCCGGTGCGGTCGTCGCCGTCGAGGTGGATGTAGGGCGGCTGGTGCAGGGCGCCGAAGGAGTTGCCGAGAGCCTGGACCACGCCCTTGCGGCCGTCGGCGAGCTCGAACAGGGCGCACAGGTCGAGGTCGAGGTCGTTGTGCAGGGCCATCGCGCGCCCGCGCTTGCTGCCCCACCCGGAGAACTGCTTGCGCACCTCCCAGTTGAGGTTCACCCGCAGGGCGCCCGAGGTGCCGCCCTGCTTGCTCAGGGACACCGAGGGTGCGGCCTTGGTGAGCGTCACCTTGGTCAGCCGGACCGGCGCGACGGGCGGGGCCGGCGGCGCGGAGGGCGGGCCCTGGTGGACGGGCGGGGGCACGGTGACCGGGAAGGCGGGCACCATCGGCGGCGGAGGCGGCGGTGACTGAGGCGGCACCGGCGGTGTCCGGGGCGTCGTCGGAGCGGGGGCGGCCGCGTGCTGCGGCTCGTCCACGGTGATCCCGAAGTCGGTGGCCAGCCCCTCGAGACCGCTGCCGTAGCCCTGGCCGACGGCCCGGAACTTCCAGACGCCCTGGCGGCGGTAGAACTCGCCCAGCACGAAGGCCGTCTCGACCGTGGCGCCCGCGCTGTCGAACCGTGCCACGACCGTGCCCTGTGCCGCGTCACGTACCTCGATGTAGAGGTCCGGTACCCGGCCGAACGCGCCGCCGTCCGTCGAGGCGGCCAGGACGACGGTCTCGATCGCGGGCTCCACGCGCGCGAGGTCGACGACAAGGGTGTCGGTCACCCGGCCTCCGGCGTCGCGTTTGCCTTCGTGGCGGACGGCTCCGGAGGAATGGGCCGGCTGGTTGTAGAAGACGAAATCGGCGTCGGAGCGGACCTTTCCGCCCACGAGCAGCAGCGCCGAGGCGTCCGCGTCCGGAACTCCCGGTCCCGAGCGCCACCCCAATTCCACCCGCAGTGCCGTGGTCGGCACCGGAGCATTGGAACCCTTCGACATTGACATGTACGCCCCCATCGCGTGTCGGTGCGCAAGGCAGCACGCGCCCCGGCACCCCTCCGGTCTGTCTACCCCGCCAACCTATTGCGCAGGACGGCGAAGGCCCATGAGGAGCACAGGAACAGCCCTGGCCAACCCTTGGTAACCCGCCGGGAACTCGGCCTTTACACGATCCGTGCGCGGATTGCCGTCCTTTTTTCCCAAGTTCGCTCGCATTGGGGCTCCAAGGTCACTGCCGACACGGAAAACAACCCTCTTATCGGTCTCCCCAACCAGCACATCGTGGGCTTAACTTATGTGCCATGACCTCCCCCCGCTCCACCTATGGCGGCGGCTACTACGCCTCCTTCCCGGACACTCCGATCTACGACTCGCTCGTGGCCGAGCGGGGGACCCCGCAGATCGCCCCGATCCGGGTCCCCGCCGCGTACGACATGGGCATGGGCGGCAGCAACCTGCCCGCGTTGCCGTCGGCGCTGCCCGCGCTCCCGGCGGGTCCGTCCCAGCAGCCCTACGGCTACCCGCAGGCGCAGCAGCCCTCGCCGCTGCAGCAGGCCCCGGCGGCGTACATCCCGCCGCAGGCCGGCCCGCCGCGCGGCTACCCCGGTCCCCAGGCGCAGCAGCAGCGCCCGGCGGGTCCCGGCACGGGCTACGAGGCGATGCGCCCGGCCGCTCCCCGGCCCGCCGCGCCGCAGTACCAGGACCCGTACAACAACCAGCAGTACCGCGGCTACTAAACAGCCGTCCGAGGTCGTCGGCGCCGCCTGGCAGGATGACCTCATGGGCACCGCGCACCTGCTGTCGATTCACGTCCATCCGGTCAAGGCGTTCCGGGGCCAGGAGCCCCGTACGGCCGTAGTGGAGCCCTGGGGGCTGGCCGGAGACCGACGCTGGGCACTGATCGACGGCGGGGGAAAGGTCGTCACACAACGTCAGCAGCCGCGCCTCGCACTGGCCGCCGCCGAGCTTCTGCCCGGCGGCGGCGTGCGTCTGTCCGCGCCCGGTCTGGAGCCGCTGACCGTGGCGGTGCCCGAGCCGGTGGGCACGGTGTCGTTGCAGATCTTCCGCGACAAGGTGGAGGGGGTCCTCGCCGACGACGCCGCGCACGCCTGGTGCAGCGCCCACGTGGGCGCCGACGTCCGGCTCGTGCACATGGACGACCCCGCGACGCGCTGCCCGGCGATACCGTCACCTTCGCCGACGGATTTCCGCTGCTGGCCGCCGCCACCGCCTCCCTCGACGCCCTCAACTCCCTGATCGCTCGGGGCGAGCACGCCGAGGAGGGACCGCTGCCGATGAACCGTTTCCGGCCCAACCTGGTCGTGGCGGGCACCGACCCCTGGGCCGAGGACGGCTGGTCGCGCCTCGCGGTCGGCGAGGTCGAGTTCCGGGTCGCCAAACCGTGCGGCCGGTGTGTCGTGACCACCACCGACCAGGGCACCGCGGAGCGCGGCAGGGAACCCCTGTACACCCTGGGCCGGCACCGGCGCCTCGGCGGCAAGCTGGTCTTCGGCCAGAACCTGGTGCCCCTCTCCCACGGCACGATCACCGTCGGCGATCCGGTGCGCGTCATCGCCTAGCCCCCCGTTCGGCGAGCCCGCCGATCCGTGGGAACCCCCACCCGGTCCTGAAGCGTTGGGATTGCGTGAGAAGTTCATGAGACGTCCCGAGCCCTGGTGATTTCGCTCTCTCTTTCACCGGGCTCGCGCGTGAACGGCTCCGCCGGGGGTTATCACGGAGCGGGGAAGGGGGTGCGGACGGTGCGAGCGATCGGCGGAATCTGGCGCTGGCGACACAACCCGCTGCGCCGTAGGACGGATCTGGTCGAGGCGTGGGTGGCCCTGTCGGCCCTGCTCCTGATCCTCCTCGTCGCGCCGGCGGTGGGCTCCCTCGTGGGCGGCGTCGCGCAGGACGTCCTGCAGCGATCGGTCCGCGAGCAGCGCGAGTCGCGTCACGAGGTCACGGCCACCGTGGTGCGGAAGGCGGACGGTTCGCCGCTGGAGGTGGATCCCGAGACCTCCACCGGCCGGGAGGCCCGTACCCGGGTGGTCGCGGACTGGACCGCACCGGACGGCACCGCGCAGCACGGCACGGTCCTGGCGGGCCTCAAGACCCCGCACAGCGGCGACCGCTTCGAGATATGGACGGACGGCCACGGCCGCCCGACGGCCCGCCCGCTGGACTCCGCCACGGCGACGACGCACGCCGTGCTCGCCGGCTTCGGCACGGCCCTGCTCACCGCGGGCGCCGTCGAGGCCGGCCGGCGGCTGATCGTCTGGCGCATGGTCCGCCGCCGGTACGCCCGTTGGGACCAGGCATGGGACCGGGCGGGCCCGGACTGGGGCCGCACCGGCACCGGCAGCTGACGGCCTTTCGTCTCTGGTCAACCCACCACCCGCGCGCACGCTACGGTGGTCCGGCCGAACCATTCGGCATCAACCCGCGTACCACGAGGTGGGGGCACAGCAACGCCATGGCACAGGGCACGGTCCAGGTGACGCACACCGGCACATCGAGGTGGCGGCGCCGCACGGGTGAGTACGCATCGCTCGCCGCCGCCCTGGAGGCCGCGGCCGAGGGGGACGTCCTCACCATCGCTCCCGGCACCTACCGGGAGAACCTCGTCGTGCAGCGGTCGGTGACCCTGCGCGGCCCCGAGGGCTCCCCGGGTTCCGTGCGCCTGGCGCCGCCGGACGGGGTGCCGCTGACGGTGCGCGCCTCGGCCGTGGTGCAGGACCTGCATGTGGAGGGCCAGGACGCGGCCGCGCCCGCGGTGCTCGTCGAGGAGGGCACGCCCGAGCTGCTGGACCTGCGGATCGTCACGCGGTCCGCGGCGGGCATCGAGGTACGCGGCAGCGCGCGCCCGACGGTCCGGCGGTGCACCGTCGACAACCCGGCGGGCATCGGCATCGCCGTGGTCGACGGCGGCGGCGGTGTCTTCGAGGAGTGCGAGGTAGTCGCCGCAGGTCAGGCGGGCGTCTCGGTGCGCGGGGGCGGCCACCCCCGGCTGGAGCGCTGCCGGGTGCACCACACCTCGGGCGCGGGCCTGAGCGCGACCGGCGAGAACTCCGCCCTGGAGGCGGTGGGTTGCGAGGTCTACGAGGTCCGGGGCAGCGGCGTCCAGATCACCGCCCGGGCCGCCGCGCACCTCACGGACTGCGATGTGCACCGCACCACGGCCGACGGCGTCACCCTCGACACGGACGCGGTGCTCACGCTGGCGGACTGCCGGATCCACGACATCCCGGAGAACGCGGTCGATCTGCGCTCCCGCTCGGTGCTGACCCTGACCCGTACGACGGTGCGTCAGTTCGGTCGCAACGGGCTGTCGGTGTGGGACCCGGGCACGCGCGTGGACGCCAACCAGTGCGAGATCTTCGACAGCACCGGCGACTACCCGGCCGTCTGGGTCAGCGACGGCGCCACCGCGGTCCTCGACTCCTGCCGGGTGCACGACGTGCCGGACGCGCTGTTCGTCCTCGACCGCGGCTCCCGCGCGGACGTCGTCGACAGCGACCTCTCCCAGGTCCGCAACACGGCCGTGTCGGTGAGCGACGGCGCGACGGCCCAGCTCGACGACTGCCGGATCCGGGACGCGGCGACCGGCGCGTGGTTCCGCGACCACGGCAGCGGCGGCACCCTCAACAACTGCACCGTGGACGGCACGCAGACCGGCGTGATCGTCACCAAGGGCGCCGACCCCACCGTCGAGCGCTGCACGGTGGACTCCCCCGCCGAGGCCGGGTTCTATGTGTCGGCCGGCGGCCGCGGCAGCTTCCTGAACTGCCGGGTGACCAACAGCGGCGGCTACGGCTTCCATGTGATAGACGGCAGTCGTACGACGCTGCGCAAGTGCCGTACGGAGCGCTGTGCGCGGGGCGGCTACGAGTTCGCGGACGCCGGGGGCGACGCCACGTCCGGTTCCGGCCCCGTGGTCGAGGACTGCACCAGCGACGAGAGCGCGGGGGTGCGGACTCCGGGCGCCTCGGCGGTCCCGGAACCGGCCGTGCAGACGACCGCCCAGTCGCCGGGCCTGCTCGGCGCGATCCCCGAACAGCGCGCCACGGTGCCCGAGGCGCAGCCGTCCGCCGCCGACCCGGAGATCTCGGTGCGGGCCTCCAAGGACGTGCTCGGTGAGCTGGACACCCTGGTGGGCCTGGACAGCGTCAAGCGCGAGGTGCGGGCCCTCATCGACATGATCGAGGTCGGCCGGCGCCGTCAGCAGGCGGGGCTCAAGGCGGCGTCCGTCAAGCGCCATCTGGTCTTCACCGGCTCCCCCGGCACCGGCAAGACGACGGTCGCGCGCCTCTACGGCGAGATCCTCGCCTCTCTCCACGTCCTGGAGAAGGGCCATCTCGTCGAGGTGTCCCGGGTCGATCTGGTCGGCGAGCACATCGGCTCGACGGCGATCCGCACCCAGGAGGCCTTCCAACGGGCGCACGGCGGTGTGCTGTTCATCGACGAGGCGTATGCGCTGTCGCCGGAGGACGCGGGCCGCGACTTCGGCAAGGAGGCCATCGACACCCTGGTGAAGCTGATGGAGGACCACCGGGACTCCGTCGTCGTGATCGTCGCGGGCTACACGGCGGAGATGGAGCGGTTCCTCTCGGTCAACCCCGGGGTGGCGTCCCGTTTCTCGCGGACCATCACCTTCGGCGACTACGGCCCCGAGGAGTTGCTGCGGATCGTGGAGCAGCAGGCCGAGGAGCACGAGTACCAGCTGGGTCCGGCCACCTCGGAGGCCCTGCTGAAGTACTTCACGGAACTCCCGAAGGGCCCCGCGTTCGGCAACGGGCGTACCGCGCGCCAGACGTTCGAGGCGATGGTGGAGCGGCACGCGAGCCGCGTCGCGCAGGTGGCGGAGCCCAGCAAGGACGATCTGACGTTGCTGTACGCGGAGGACCTGCCCGAGCTGCCCTGACCCGGTCATGTGCGCTGCACGGGAACCTCCGGTCGCAGCCGGGCCAGCAGCAGCTCGCGTTCTTCCGCGAACGCCGGGTCGGCCTGGTAGTCGGAGTGGCCCAGGACGGGCGTGGGCAGCGGGTGCGCCTCGGTGCGGCCGTACGCAAGCGGGTCGGCGAGGGGCTCGCGGTCCACCTGGGGGCCGCAGTCGTCGCCGGACAGCCGCACCGGACCGCCGATGGGGTCGGTCGGCCGGTACAGGTTGCGCCAGCAGTCGATGTCCTGGTGCAGGGCGTCGAGGGCTTCGGGTCCGAAGTGGGCCGGGAACCAGCGGCCGTAGAGGCGCTCGATCGGGGAGCCGTAGGTGAGCAGGGCGACCCGTTTGCGGTCGGAGGGTTTCAGCTGCCAGGCCGCGGCGGCCGCGAGGACACTGCCCTGGGAGTGGCCGGAGATGACGAGGCGTCCGCCGGTGGCCCGCGTCCAGGAGGCCATGCGCCAGGTCAGGTCGGGTACCGCGCGCTCGGCATAGCAGGGCGGGGCGAAGGGGTGCGCGGCTCTCGGCCAGAAGGTGCCGACGTCCCAGAGGATGCCGATGGTGCGCCGCGCGGAGGCGTCCTTGTAGGCGCGCCTGCCCCAGGTGACGAACAGTATGAAGCCGAGTCCGATGAGCCAGGAGCCCAGTGCCTGCACGGTCTGGGCCGCGCCGTGCACGAAGGGCTGAGCCGTCTCCCCGGCCCGGACCGGTGTCTTCCCGGTGCCGAAGGCGCCGACGAGCGCGCCCGCGCCCAGCAGCAGCGTCGCGGTGGAGGTGACGGCGACGAGGAGCGGGGCGCGGTCGGTGAGCGTGGCTATCGCGCGGGCCCGGGCGATGCGCCGGGTGCGGGACGGGTCGCCGGGCGCCACCCCGTACTCGCTGATCACCTTGTCCTGCTCGGCCCGGGTCAGCAGCAGGGTCTGGCGGCCGAGCACCGCGCACAGCACGAGCAGGACGACGAGCAGCACGGGGATCACGGACGCCTGCCAGGTCAGCAGGACCGGCGGTCCGTCGAGGAAGGTTCCGGTGCCGTCGAGCCAGTCCGACACCCGCTGCGAGACACCGCCGGACATCACGCCGCCCAGGGCGCAGGCCAGCATCGCGACCGCGGGCCCGCCCAGCCCGTTCAGGGCACAGCGTTCCCCGGGCGTGGCGGTGCTCTGCGGGCAGTGGTGCAGGGCGCGGGCGACGATCGCGAGGACGATCACCAGGGCTCCCTGGGCGATGGCGAGGCCGCCGAAGGTCGCGTCGCCCGGGAGGCGGCCCTCGGAGGTCCAGCCGGGGCGGTCCCAGCCGGCGTACACGAGCGTCAGGGCGAGCAGGACCAGGGCGGCCGACGGCAGGCGGTGCACGAGGTGGGCGTCGAGGCGACGGTCGAGGCGGCGTTCGCTGCGGCCCCGGCGGCACACCACCCACGCCGTGACCAGCGCGCCCGTGAACAGGGACGCCTCCAGCAGCCGTCCGAGCACGTCGAGGAGGGCCGGGCCGCCGGGCCGGCGGTCCTGGCGGGCGGCCGCGGTGCCGACCGCCGCGGCCACCGTGAGCAGGCCGGCCGCGGTGTGGGCGGCGCGCAGGCGGGCCACCAGGCGGCGCCCGTACCAGAAGCCGGGCCGGCCGAGTGCGGTGTGCCCGGGGCCGTTCTCGGGTTCGGGCGTGCGGTCGAGGGGTTCCTGGGACTCGTACGCCCGCCAGGTGCGGTGGGAGAGATACCAGAGGAGGCCGACGAGTGCGGTCGGGACGAGCGCCGCGAGGGCGAGCCGACGGCCGGGCAGGCTCCACCAGCCGCCGTCGGAGACCGTCGGCGAGAGGAAGCCCAGCCAGGAGTGACGCTCTGCGCACGCGGGCGTGCCCGCGCACTGCCAGGCCGTCAGGTCGAGGGCGACCTCGCAGGCCGCGGCGACGAGCAGCACCGTCAGGCTCAGCGCGGCGAGCCGCACCAGCAGCCCGTAGAACCGCACCGCGCGGGTGCGTTCGCGGGCGGCGGCGGGGCGCATCCAGTGGGCGAGGTTGACGACCATGAACGGCAGCAGCAACAGCCACAGGGCGCGGGTGCCGTTGCCGGAGGTGAGGTTGGACCAGACGTAGGCCTCGGGGACCGGGGTCGCGCGACCGCGGTCGTCGCCGGGGTCCGGGGCGGAGTCGGCGGCGACGTCCTCGGCGCGTCGGAAGACGGCCGCCGTCTCGTCACCGGTGATCCGCACCGTGCGCGGATCGTTCAGCATCTTCTCGGGCGTGGCGCCACCCACGCCGTGGACCAGGAGTTCCAGGGCGGCTCCGCCCGGAGCGGTACGTTTCACTGTTCGCACTTCCCCCGTGACACGCTTTCGACCGGTGTCCGTAATGTGCCCGTGCGGGCATAAGGATCGCCGCTCGGCGGCCCTGATACACCTCTCGTCACGGAATCTCCCCGGAGCGTGCGAGGGACACGCGCGCTTTCCTACGAGTGGCATGCACGCGTCGGGGTGATGGCACAGCTGTGAGCGAGCCGTGCGAGGATGGGGCACCCGCACACCGGCGTCGGGAGAAATTTCCTTGTCGGAGCAGGTGAGCGGGCCTGTCGGACGGTGTGAGGGAAAGGACCGGAGCGTACGTGAGTGAGAATCAGAACCTCCTCGCGGAGCAGCGTCGCGCCCTGATCCTTGACGAGGTACGGCGTCGTGGCGGTGTCCGGGTCAATGAGCTGACCCGCAAGCTCGGCGTGTCGGACATGACGGTGCGGCGCGATCTCGACGCGCTGGCGCGGCAGGGTGTCCTGGAGAAGGTGCACGGCGGGGCGGTGCCGGTCGTGGAGGCGAGCACCCACGAGCCGGGCTTCGAGGCGAAGTCGGGCCTGGAGCTGACCGCCAAGGAGGACATCGCGAAGGCCGCGGCGGAGCTCGTCGTCCCGGGCAGCGCGATCGCGCTGTCGGGCGGTACGACCACGTACGCGCTGGCGCATCACCTGGTGGACGTGCCGGATCTGACCGTGGTGACCAACTCGGTGCGGGTGGCCGACGTCTTCCACATGGCGCAGCGCACCTCGGGCCCGCGGCAGGGCGCGGCCACGGTCGTGCTGACCGGCGGGGTGCGCACTCCGTCGGACTCGCTGGTGGGCCCGGTCGCCGACCAGGCCATCGCGGCGCTCCACTTCGACATGCTGTTCCTCGGTGTGCACGGCATATCGGCCGAGGCGGGCCTGTCGACGCCGAACCTCGCGGAGGCCGAGACCAACCGGCGGCTGGTGCAGTCGGCGCGCCGGGTCGTGGTGGTCGCGGACCACACCAAGTGGGGTGTGGTGGGCTTGAGTTCGTTCGCGGCGCTGGAGCAGGTCGACACGCTGGTGACGGACGGGGGGCTGCCCGCCGAGGCACGCTCGGAGATCTCCGAACAGCTGCGGCTGCTGGTGGTCGCGGGCGAGCCCGCCGAGGGTGCAGACATCTGACGGGGCTGCGGCTAGGGTGACGCCCCCGTCGACCTAGGGGGTTCGTGTCGCCATGGCCCGTCGTCTGCGCTCCGAAGGGCTCGAATTCGTCGATACCGCTCCCGTGCGCATGGTCTTCACCCGGGAGCTCTCCGCTCCCCCGGAGCGGGTCTTCCACGCGCTGGCCGACGACGTCGCGGGCTGGGCCGAGTGGTTCGCGGCCGTGGCAGCCGTCCAGCCGCTCGACGGCGGCGCGGGACGTGACGTACGGCTGCGGGGCGGCACGCGTTTCCGGGAGACGGTCCTGGTGGCGAAGGCGCCGGAGGTGTACGCGTATCGCGTGGACGTCACCAATGTGCCGGGGGTCCGGGCCCTGGTCGAGGAGTGGCGGCTGACGCCCGCCGGCGCAGGAACGCAGGTGCGATGGACCTTCGCGACGGACGGGACGAGGGTGTTCCGGGGCGTGGCCCGCCTGGCCGGGCCGGGCCTGGGACGCTCCTTCCGGGGCGCGGTCACCGCACTGGACCGAAGGCTCGCCGCCTAGGGCGAGTCCCGGCCGTCACTCCTGCCACACGCCCGTGGCCAGCAGGGAGTCGATCGCCGCGGTGTACGGGGCGATGTCCAGGCCCTGATCGGCGAGCCAGGCGTCGGAGTAGTACTTGTCCAGGTAGCGGTCGCCCGGATCGCACAGCAGGGTGACCACGCTGCCCTGCCGGCCGTCGGCCACCATCTCGGCGACGATCTTGAGCGCGCTCCACAGTCCGGTGCCGGTCGAGCCGCCCGCCTTGCGGCCGATGGCCCGTTCGAGCGCGCGTACGGCGGCGACGCTGGCCGCGTCGGGCACCTTCATCATCCGGTCGATCGCGCCGGGCACGAAGCTGGGCTCCATACGCGGCCGCCCGATGCCCTCGATGCGCGAGCCGCAGTCACAGGTGACGTCCGGATCGCCGGTGGTCCAGCCCTCGAAGAAGCACGAGTTCTCCGGGTCGGCGACGCAGATGCGGGTGTTGCGCCGCGTGTAGTGGACATAGCGCGCGAGGGTCGCGGAGGTGCCCCCGGTGCCGGCCGTGGCCACGATCCACGCGGGCTCCGGGAACCGTTCCCACTCCAGCTGGCGGAAGATGGATTCGGCGATGTTGTTGTTCCCGCGCCAGTCCGTGGCCCGTTCCGCGTAGGTGAACTGGTCCATGTAGTGGCCCCCGCTGTCCGCCGCGAGACGGGCCGACTCCTCGTACATCGTGCGCGGGTCGTCGACGAAGTGACATCGGCCGCCGTGGAACTCGATCAGGCGGATCTTCTCGGCGCTCGTCGTGCGCGGCATGACGGCGATGAAGGGCACGCCGATCAGCTTCGCGAAGTACGCCTCGGAGACGGCCGTCGAACCGCTGGACGCCTCGATCACCGGGCGGCCCGGCCGGATCCAGCCATTGCACAGGCCGTAGAGGAAGAGGGAACGGGCGAGGCGGTGCTTGAGGCTGCCGGTGGGGTGGGTCGACTCGTCCTTGAGATAGAGGTCGATGCCCCACTTGTCCGGGAGCGGGAAGCGCAGCAGGTGTGTGTCGGCCGAGCGATTGGCGTCCGCCTGGACCCTGCGGACGGCTTCTTTCAGCCAGTCACGGTAGGTGGTGTCGCTGTGGTCGACGTCGAGGGTGGCGCCGGTCCTGGCGGGCTGGGGGGTGGTCACGGCGGGGCTCCTTCGGGCTGCGCGCCGACGGTGGTCCGCGCGGCCGACACCTCGATCATAGGCACCTTCAGCACGCTTCTCACCTGCATAAACACACCTTTGAGCACCCCAAAGGCGACCCTGGGGAGCGGGCGCGGGCTCTTGGGGGGCGCATTCGCGCGAGTGCTCCGGACAAGCACGCCCGCGGGGTCGTGCGCACTGGTGCTCGACGCCGGGCGCGGGCAGACTGCACCGGGCGGGGCGAAGGTCCCGGACGGGGGCGCACACTGGGTCACGGAAGACGCGTTCGATCACGAGGGGGCGGGACGCCATGGCGGAGCCGGAGTTCACGGCTACGGGCGTGCGCATAGGGAAGCGGCTGCGCTCGCTCACCCGGGCCGGGCAGGTCCGGATCAGCGGCGGCAGGCTGGAGTTGCTGACCAGCTACGGCAGCGAGATCGACAGCGCGCCCGTGCAGGCGGTCCGCGCCTCCAGGCCGTGGTTCGCGCCGGAGGACCGGGCGCTGGCCGACCTCAACGGCAAGCGGTACCTGCTGACCCTCGGCGACCACGACCCGGCGCCGGGCGAGCCGGGACCACCCGCGGCGCGCCGCTTCATCGAAGCCGTGCGCAGGGCGGCGGGACGCGGCGGCTGAGCCGGCGCGGACGCAGACCCCGGCCCGCGACGGGCGCGGAAGACCCCCGCCCGCCGATCGGAGCACCGCGAGTTGCGGTGCCGTCAGGGCTGCGTCACTCTGGTCTCACGTCACTCTGGGTTTACCGGCGATAACGCTGCGAACCAGCCCCGCCGGCCACGACAGCAGGCGGCCGCCTTGCGCAGACGCTCTGCTCGATCCGAACTCCGTGTTCTTCCGGACCTCAGTCGGGGAGTCGCAGCCGTGATCACCAACCCGAACAGGCACTGCATGGTGGAGCTTCAGGCTCTGCCGTCGCGGATCGGCCAGGTCCGCAGAATCGTATCGGCGCAGTTGCGCTACTGGCATATGGACCCGCTCATAGACCGAGCGGCGCTCGGTGTGACGGAGCTGTTGACCAACGTCCACCTGCACGCGCAGCCCGACAAGACGTGCGTCGTGGAGATGGAACTGCTGCTCGACCGCCTCACCGTCTCCGTGCGCGACCACGACCCGCGGCTGCCGGTCGTGGGGACGGTCGACGACGAGGCCCTCGCCACCTGCGGGCGCGGCCTCGCCATGGTGGCCGCGGTGAGCGAGAGCTGGGGAGCCCGGCCGGACGGCGAGTCCGGCAAGGTCGTCTGGTTCACGCTGCCCGCGCCCGTCGCCGCGCGCGAGCTGTCGGCGCGTCCGCCCCGTCGCATGCCCCGGGAACAGGCCCCGCCCCGGTTCGCGGAGGTCGTCTCCGCCGACGATCTGCGGCCCGCCCATGCTCCCGCCCGGTCCGCCGTCGTCGGCTGACCGGGCGGTGACCTCTCTTTCGGGTCACTCCGCAGCGATGGCCCGCAGGACGTCCAGGCGGGCCGCGCGCCGTGCCGGGCGCAGGCCCGCGAGAGCTCCGGCGGAGACGCCCACCAGGGCCACCACGACGAGCTGGGCAGGCGGCGCCGCAAAGGCGAAGGCGCTGTCGCTCGCCCCGTCGGAGGCCCGCACGAGCACCCAGCCGAGGAAGGCGCCGAGGACCAGTCCGCCCGCCGTGCCGAACGCGGCGACCAGCACCGACTCCCAGCGGACCATGGCCCGCAGCTGGGACCGGGTCTGACCGACGGCCCGCAGCAGGCCGAGCTCGCGGGTGCGCTCGTGGATCGCGAGGGTCAGCGTGTTGGCGATGCCGAGGAGCGCGATGAGGACGGCGAGGGCGAGCAGGGCGTAGACGAGGGTCAGCATCATGTCGATGCCGCCGGCCGAGGACTGCGCGTACTCGTCGCGGGTCTGCACCTCGGGGTCGCCGTACCGCGCGGCGACCTTCTCGACCGCCGCCTTGCCGGCGTCCGCGCCGACGCCGTCCTTGAAGGAGACCGCGATCAGGGTGTCGGCGTCCTGGGTGCGGTGCGGGGCCCAGGCTGCACGGGTGATGACGTAGTCGCCGGCGAGTTCGGAGCGGCCGTAGACCGCGCGGACGGTGAAGGTCCGCCGCTCGCCGTCGGCGAAGACGAGCCGGGCGGTGTCGCCGGTGGTCAGCCGTTGACGGTCGGCCTCCTGGCGGGTGATCGCGATGCCGTCGGCGCCCAGCCTGTCCAGGTCGCCCTGGACGGTCCCGAGGTCGAAGGTGCGCCGCAGTGCCGCCGGGTCGGTGACGGTCAACGCCCGTCCCCTGCCGTCGACTTCGGCGACGCCCCGGCCGAGGCCGACGGCCGTGTCCACCTCGGGCAGCTCGTCGATCGCCGGGGCGAGCTTCGGGCTCAGGCCGCTGCCGCCCGCGCCGAAGGAGGGGGTGCTGACGGCGACGTCGCCCGCGAAGGAGCGGGAGACGGTCTGGTCCATGGTCGCCTTGAGCGAGGCGCCGAACACGGTGAAGAGGGAGACCACGGCGACCCCGATCATCAGGGCGCTCGCGGTGGCCGCCGTCCGCTTCGGGCTGCGCAGCGCGTTGCGACGGGCGAGGCCCCCGGTGACGCCGCGCAACCGGTCCAGCGGCCCACCGAGGACGCCTACGACCGTGCTGGAGGCGACCGGCCCGAGCACCACGAAGGCGACCAGGGCCAGCACGGCTCCGCCGCCGGCCGCCCACAGGGACGGGGAGCCGAGGACGCCGGTGAGGGTCACGGCGACGGCGAGGGCGAGCAGGCCCAGGCCGATGACGGCGCGCGGGCGGGACGCGCCGGAGGCGTCCACGGCCGTCTCGCGCAGCGCGGCCAGCGGAGCGGTGCGGCCGGCCCGTACGGCGGGCAGCAGCGCGGAGCCCAGGCAGACCAGGACGCCGACCGCGAGGGGGAGGGCCAGCGACAGGGCGCTGATCACCAGGTCGCCCTCGGGGAAGGGGAATCCGATGGCCGGGAACAACGCCTGCAGACCGGCCGCGATGCCGATGCCGCCCGCGAGTCCGGCCGCCGAGGCGGTCACGGCGACGGCGCTCGCCTCGACGAGGGTGGCCGCGGTGACCTGGCGGCGGGAGGCGCCCAGCGCGCGCAACAGGGCGTTCTCACGAGTGCGTTGGGCGACGACGATCGCGAACGTGTTGTGGATGGAGAAGGTGGCGACCAGCAGAGCCACCCCGGAGAACACCAGCAGGAAGGTGGTGAAGATCGTCAGGAACTGGCTGGCGATCATGTCGGTGTTCTCCTGCGCCGCCTCCTGCCCGGTGATGGCCTCGACGCCCTCGGGGAGCGCGGGAGTCAGCCGGTCGACCAGCTCCGGCTGACCGACCCCGGGGTCGGCCCGCACGACGATGCTCGCCGCCCGGCCGGGCCGCGCGGTGAGGTGGCGCTCGGCGTCGGCGCGGGTCATGCCGGTGAAGGTCACCTGGGCCATGCCGTCCTCGCCGCCGAAGGTCGCGAGGCCGACGATCGTCACACGCACGGGGTCGGGCGTGCGCAGTGTGGTGGTGTCGCCGATCTTCAGACCGCCCCGGTCGGCGGCGCCGCGGTTGACGACGACCTCGCCGGACCGGACCGGGGCGCGGCCCTCGGCGAGCCGGTACGGGTTGAGCTTCGGGTCGGTGATCCAGTTGCCGGCGATCGTGGGCGGTCCCTGGCCGCCGATCGGGTCGCCGTCGCTGCCGAGGAGCTGGCCCGCGCCCTGGATGTCGGGGGCGGCTGCCGCGACGCCGGGGACGGCCTCGACCGTAGAGACCAGGTCGGTGTCGACGGGCCGGCGCACGCCCTGGCTCTCGCCGGGGGTCGTGATGGTGTCGGCGCCGCGCACGACCGCGTCGGTGCCGGCCGTCGCGTCGCCGAACATCGAGTCGAAGCTCGCACGCAGGGTGTCGCCCATCACGAGCGTTCCGGCCAGGAAGGCCACGCCGAGGAAGACGGCGAGGAAGGTCCCGGCGAAACGGCGCCGGTGGGCGCGCAGGGACGACAGGCTCAGGCGGAAGGAGGCGTTCATGACGGCACCTCGAAGGCTTTCAGCCGGTCCAGGACGCGGTCGGCGGTCGGGGAGGCCATCCGGTCGACGAGACGACCGTCGGCGAGGAAGACGACCTCGTCGGCGTGGGCGGCCGCGACCGGGTCGTGGGTGACCATGACGACCGTGCGCCCGGTCCGGCGCACCGTGCGGGCGAGCAGCCCGAGCACCTCTCCCCCGGCACGGGAGTCGAGGTTGCCGGTGGGCTCGTCGGCGAAGACGACGTCCGGCCGGCCGGCGAACGCCCGGGCCACGGCGACGCGTTGCTGCTGGCCCCCGGAGAGCTCGGAGGGCCGGTGGCGAAGGCGGTCGCGCAGGCCGACGACGTCGACGAGGGCGTCGATCCACTCCGTCTCGCCGCGCTCGCCCGCCAGGTCCAGCGGCAGCCTGATGTTCTCCTCGACGGTAAGGGTCGGCACCAGGTTGAAGGCCTGGAAGACGAAGCCGACCCGGTCGCGGCGCAGCAGCGTGAGGCGTCGGTCGTCGAGCGTGCCGAGGTCGGTGTCGCCGATGTACGCGGCGCCCGAGGTGAGGTCGTCCAGGCCGGCCGCGCAGTGCATCAGGGTGGACTTGCCGGAGCCCGACGGGCCCATGATCGCGGTGAAGCGGCCGGCCGGGAAGTCGACGCTCACCCCGTCCAGGGCCCGTACGGCGGTGTCGCCGACGCCGTAGACCTTCACGGCGTCGACGACCCGCGCGGCGTTGCGCGTGGTGGTGGCTGCGGTCGCGGTGGTCATGCCGCACCGCCCTTGCCCGTCGGGCCGAACTGCTCGTCCAGGACGGACAGCCGACGCCAGTACTCGTCCTCGTCGATCTCGCCGGAGGCGAAGCGACGGCCGAGGACGGCCAGGGGCGCGTCGCCGGTGGGACGGCTGTCCTGCATGCCGCGCCACGGGCCACCGCGGCCGCGCCACCCGGTGCGGCGCAGGAGGGTGACCACGCCGATCACGACGGCCGCCCAGATCAGCGGGAAGAAGAGGATCCACGGGCCGGGGCCGCCGTCCCAGTTCGCCAGTGTCTGCATCTCGAGTCATCTCCCAGGTGGGTGTTCCGGTGATGCCTCGAGACTCCCGCCGGGGAAGGGTCCGGGTCGTCGTACCGCCAGCGGCACTGCACGTACCTCCCGGGGAGTAGACGGGGTCGGGTGCGCTGCTCCCGACGGTCTCGATTTCTGTACCTACTAGTATGTACAGTGAGTGGATGAGCACCTCGGAGAGCACCTCGGAGAACGGTTCGCAGAGCACCTCGGAGCGGCTGATCGAGTCCACCCGGGAGCTGCTCTGGGAGCGCGGTTACGTGGGGACCAGCCCCAAGGCGATCCTGGAGCGCGCGGGCGCCGGGCAGGGCAGCATGTACCACCACTTCAAGGGCAAGCCCGATCTCGCCCTGGCGGCGATCCGGCGGACGGCCGACGAGATGCGGACCGCCGCCGAGGGAGTGCTGAACGGGCCGGGCACGCCCTACGAGCGCATCAGGGCGTATCTCACGCGCGAGCGTGACGTGCTGCGCGGCTGCCCCGTCGGGCGGCTGACGATGGATCCGGAGGTGATCGCGAGCGACGAGCTGCGCGAGCCCGTCGACGACACGATCGACCGGATCCGCGAGCAGCTCGCCCATCTCGTCGAAGAAGGCAAGGAGCAGGGCGAGTTCGGGCCCGAGCTGGACGGCGAGGCGATCGCCGCCACGGTCGTGGCGACCGTGCAGGGCGGATACGTCCTGGCCCGCGCGGCCGGGTCACCGACCGCCTTCGACGCCGCCGTCCGCGGACTGCTCTCCCTGCTCGCGCCACGTCCCGCCGACAGGCCCTGAGGAGGACCCGATGCACGCCATGCAGTACGAGCTCACCCTGCCCGCCGACTACGACCCGGGCATCATCCACGCGCGTGTGGCCCGCGTCGGGCATCTGCTCGACGACTGGGAGGGCCTAGGCCTGAAGGCGTACCTGCTGCGCGAGCGCGGAAGGCACGGCTCGCCGGTCAGTCAGTACGCGCCGTTCTACCTCTGGAACACCGTGGAGGGCATGAACGCCTTCCTGTGGGGCGGCGGCTTCCAGGGGCTGAGCGACGACTTCGGGCGTCCGACGGTCCGTCAGTGGACGGGCCTGGCCTACGAGGAGGGCGTCGCCGCCGGAGCCCCGGCCCCGTTCGCCCTACGGCGGCGCCGGCCGGTTCCCGACGGTGTGGTGCTGGCGGACGTGGTGCGGGAAGCGGTGGAGGAGACCGGGCGGCTGGCGCGGGAGGACGGGGCCGTGCTCGCGGCGGCGGCCGTGGACACGAGCCGTTGGGAGACCGTGCACTTCTCGCTCTGGGAGCACGACACGCCGAAGGCCGACGGTGACCTGTTCCAGGTGCTGCACCTGTCCGCGCCGGGGCGGGCCGCCCTGCCCGGGGGCCGGCAGTGGTGAACACCGGCGCGGACAGTGCTCGGGGACGCCTGCGGAGGCGAGCGGTGCCCCGGCCGGGCCGGGCCGGTGTGACGGAGCGGCCGCGGGGGCGTGGACACGTGCTCTCCAGTCGGGCTCAGGCCTTGTCGTCGAAGCTGGCGAAATAGGCGGCTGCCATGTCCTCGTCGCCGTGGCCCTGAGCGGCGGCCCGCTCCAGGCGTTCGGCGCTCGCGGCCGCCACGTCCAGGCGGACGCCGTTCGCGCGGCCGGCCTCGACGATGAGCCGCGCGTCCTTCGCGGCCGTCGTCACCGCGAACTGGGCGGGCGAGAGCCGGTCTTCGAGGATCAGGCCGGTCTTCGCCTTCAGGTACCCCATGTCGAGCGGGCCGCCCGCGATCAGTTCGAAGAACGCGTTCGGGTCGACGTCGAGGGACTGGGACAGGGCGAGGACCTCGCCGGCCGCGGCGGTGGCCGCGATGACCCAGCTGTTGGCCACCAGCTTCAGCCGGGTGGCGCTGCCCGCGCCACCGTCCTCGCCGGTCCACACCGTGCGCGCGCCGACCGCGTCCAGGACGGGCGCCACCGCATCCCGGCTCGCCGTCGGGCCCGCCGCCAGCACGGTCAACTGACCGGCCTCGGCGGGCTGACGGGTGCCGAGGACCGGCGCGTCGAAGAAGACGAGGCCGTGTTCGCGGGCGAAGGCGGCCAGGTCGCCGACGGATTCGATCCCGGCGGTCGTGGACTGCAGCCAGGCCGTGCCGGCGCGCAGGGCCGGAGCAGCCTCGCGCATGACGTCCAGGGTGGCGGGGCCGTCGTAGAGCATGGTCAGGACGACGTCCGCGCCCTCGACCGCCTGGGCAGGGGTGTCGACGACGTGCGCGCCGTCGGCGGTGAGCGGCTCAGCCTTGGCCCGGCTGCGGTTCCAGGCGCGTACGGTGTGGCCGGCCCGGGCGAGGTTGCGGGCCATCGCGGCACCCATGATGCCGGTGCCCAGGACGCTCACGGTGAGCTTGTCGGTCATGACGTCAACTCCCTGATCAGTCGCGGTACGAGACTACTTGGACGCGGCGCCGATCAGGCCGTCCAGCCACGCCTGGTGGCCGTTGAGCATGGGATTCGGCCGCTCGTGCGCGAGGGCCGCGGCGGTCGGGCCGGCTTGCGTCTCCTGGGTCAGCAGTCCGGGCGCGAGCTGTTCACCCGGCTGCCCCGGGGCGTGGAGCCGACGCCGCCGGCGTACGAGCTCGCGGAGCAGGTCGCGGCGCCGCTGGACACGCTGGCCGCTCTCGAGGGCGGCGGTCCGCTGGCCGGGCAGACCGCGCCCGTGCGTCTGGCGGGACCGTCGGAGCTGCTGTGCGTGCGGGTGCTGCCCGCGCTCGCGCCGCTGGTCGCCGACGGACTGCAGCTACGGGTCACGCAGGGGCTGACCGAGCCGCTCCTGGAGGAGATGCGGGCCGGCCGGCACGACCTGGTGATCACCACCCGCCGGCCGCGCGGGCGGGCCCTGGACTCGGAGCCGCCGGCCGACGAGGAGTACGTCCTGGTGGCCTCCCCGTCCTGGGCGCGGCAGGTCGAGGAGCACCCGGAGGCCGGTGACCTGTGCGCCGTGCTGCGGGGCGTCCCGCTGGTCACCCACGCCGAGGACCTCCCGATCGTCCGGCGCTACTGGCGGAACGTCTTCGGCAAGCAGCTCACCGCCCGGGCTGCGGTCACGGTGCCGAATCTGTACGCGGTACTGTCGGCGGTCAACGCGGGCGCCGGCTGCAGCGTCCTGCCGCACTCCCTGTGCCAGGAGTATCTGGACTCGGGAGGCCTGGTTCTCCTGCACGCGCCCGAGGAGCCCCCGCTCAACACCCTGTTCCTCGTCCAGCGCCCCGGCTCCGACGCCAACCCCGACGTGAACCGGGTCCGCGACCGGCTGCGGACGGCGGCGCGGGGCTGGTAGCCGAAACGTATTGTCCTGCGCCCGGGCAGCCGTCACGATGGAGGCTTCGTCGAAGGGGGGTGGGCTCGTGCGGGCCCGATTCCGGTATGCCGCCACGGCCTGCGCCAGTGCCGCGGTCGTGGCCTCGTTGACCGGCTGCGGGCAGCCCCTGGCGGGCGTCACGGGTGTCACGGTGACGGCGGACGGACGGCCGGTCGGCGTGCTGATGGTCTGTGACGACCACATCGACGGGGCCACGTTGTACACCGACGGCCCAGGGGACGACACCACGGACGTGGCGACGTGGAGCCGCGCCGAGCCCGTCACCGGGTTCGTCAGCTGGCCGATGGACGCCGCCGGCGAGGGCTGGAGCGTCGACAGGGCGATGCCCGCCGCCCTCGAACGGCAGCGCACCTACACCCTGTACGGCTGGACCGAGGACAACTCCTGGTCGACGGCCCATGTGTCCTTCGACCTCACCCGGCTGGCCGGGCTGACGCCGGGCCAGGTGCGCTATTTCGCGGGCGACGATGTGAAGGGCGCCGACGCCGACGGCAACCGGACCGCCGCGTCGGTAGCGGAGTTCCGCACCGCCGCGTGCGACGACGCCTGAGCGCGTGCGCCGGGCCTCACACGAGGCTCAGCGCCCCCAGCGGATCGTCCAGCACCGGCTGCCACGCCAACTCCGCGGCTCCGACAAGGCTGTTGTGGTCGAGGGAGCAGGCGAGGATCGGGACGCCGCCGCTGCGGCCCCACAGGCTGCGGTCGGTGACGACCGCGCGGAGCCGGTCCGGGTCGGCGTCGAGGAGGGTGCGGTGCAGGCCGCCGAGGATGATGCGGTCGGGGTTGAGGAGGTTCACCAGACCGGCGAGGCCCAGGCCCAGCCGGTCGATCAGCGCTTCGGCGGCCGTGCGCACGACCGGGTCGCCGTACTCCTCGAGGAGCAGCTGGTCGGCCTGCTGAAGCAGGGAGCCCTCGGGCCCCGGCTCGCGGCCCGCGGTGGTGAGCAGGGCGAGCGGGTCGGCCTCGACGTCGAGACAGCCACGGCTGCCGCAGTGGCAGGGACGGCCCTCGGGATTGACGGTGAGATGGCCGACTTCGAGGGCCAGGCCCGAACTTCCGGTGTGCAGACGGCCGTCCAGGACCAGCGCGCCGCCGACGCCCCGGTGCCCGGTGGCCACGCACAGCAGATCGCGGGCGCCGCGTCCGGCGCCGTGCCGGTGTTCGGCGAGGGCGGCGAGGTTGACGTCGTTGGCCGCGAACGCGGGGCCGGTGATACCGGCGGCGCGGATCCGCTCGGCGAAGATCTCCCGCACGGGCGCGCCCACCGGCCAGGCGAGGTGCAGGGGGTTGAGCGCCAGCCCCTCGGGCTCGGTGACCGCGGACGGTACGGCGAGTCCGGCGCCCACGCAGCGCCGGCCGGTCTGCCGCAGCAGCTCCGCACCCGCGTCGACGGTCGCGCCGAGCACCTTGGCGGGGTCGGCGTCGACGGCCTCACAACTGGGCGTGGTGGCGATGATCCGGCCGCCGAGGCCGACCAGCGCGGCCCTGAATCCATCGGCGTGGACCTGGGCGGCGAGGGCCACCGGGCCGTCCTGCGCGACTTCGAGCCGATGGGAGGGGCGGCCCTGCGATCCGGCGGCCGCGCCGGGCCGTGCGTCGACCCGGATGAGCCCGAGCGCCTCCAGCTCCGCGGCGACCGCGCCGGCTGTCGCACGGGTGACGCCGAGTTCGGCGGTGAGCACCGCGCGGGTGGGCGCCCGCCCGGTGTGCACGAGCTCCAACGCGGGCCCGAGCGCACCGCGCCCCCGGTCCAGCCGCGCCCTCGAGGTGGTTCCTTCCCCCGCCGACCGGGGGTCCGCCTTGCCGCTCATGAGGGCGAGTCTCCCATGATCCGTTCCTCAGGTGACGGCGGGGAAGCCACTGACCCGCAACGTGACGTTCAGCCGCCCCACGAGGCCCGGCCCGGCCGCCGCCGTGCCCGGCGCCACCTGCGCACGCTCCCGGGAAAACCGCCCGGTGTCCCTGCGCCCGTCCTCCTCCATTTCTCGGACACCGGGCCTGAGCTGCGGTTCGGCTAGCCTTGACCCACGATGAACGACCCTTTGACGACGCCGTGGGGCGAGGTCTCGCTGGCCCGCCACCCCGAGGATCCGCGCGACAGACTGCGTGCCTGGGACACCTCCGACGCGTACCTGCTCAGACACCTCGCCGCCCAGGACACGCCGCTGACCGGCACGGTGGTGGTGCTCGGCGACCGCTGGGGCGCGCTGGTCACGGCGCTCGCGGCGCACCGCCCGACACAGATCACCGACTCCTGGCTGGGGCAGGAGGCGACCCGGACGAACCTGGCCCGGGCCGGTGTCGAGACCGGCTCCGTCCACCTGCTCACCACCCAGGACCCGGTCCCGGAGCGGATCGACGTGCTCCTGATCAGGGTGCCCAAGAGCCTCGCGCTCCTGGAGGACCAGCTGCTGCGGCTGGCGCCCGCCGTGCACGCGGACACGCTGGTCGTGGGCGCGGGCATGGTGAAGGAGATCCACACCTCGACGCTGAGACTGTTCGAGCGGATCCTCGGGCCGACCCGGACCTCGCTCGCCGAGCAGAAGGCCCGGCTGATCCTCTGCACCCCGGATCCGGCGCTGAAGCCCCCCGCCAATCCGTGGCCGCACGTCTACGACCTCCCCGACGACCTCGGGGGCACGCTCTCGGGCCGTCCCGTCGTCAACCATGCGGGCGTGTTCTGCGCCGAGCGGCTGGACATCGGCACCCGGTTCTTCCTCGGGCGGCTGCCGAGCACGGACGGCCCGCGGCGGGTCGTCGACCTGGGCTGCGGCAACGGGATCGTCGGTACGGCGGTGGCACTGGCCAATCCGGAGGCCGAGGTGCTGTTCACGGACGAGTCGTTCCAGGCGGTGGCGTCGGCGGAGGCCACGTACAAGGCGAACGGAGTGCCGGGGCAGGCCGAGTTCCGGGTCGGGGACGGGTTGGCGGGGGTGGCGGACGACAGTGTGGACCTCGTGCTGAACAACCCGCCGTTCCACTCCCATCAGGCCACCACGGACGCGACGGCGTGGCGGATGTTCACGGGGGCCCGGCGGGCGCTGCGGCCGGGCGGCGAACTGTGGGTGGTGGGCAACCGGCACCTGGGCTATCACGTGAAGCTGAAGCGGTTGTTCGGCAACTGTGAACTGGTCGCCGGCGACCCGAAGTTCGTGGTGCTGAAGGCGGTCAGACAAGGGTGAGCCCCACGCCGGTGATGATCCGCTCGACCGTTCGTGCCATGGCCTCCCGTCCGGCGCTCAGATAGCTGCGTGCGTCGACGGCGTCCGGGTGCGTCTCGAGGTGGTCGCGGATCGCGCCGGTCATGGCCTGGTTGAGTGCGGTGCCGATGTTGACCTTGGTGATGCCGCCGGCGACGGCGGCCGTCAGTTCGCCGTCGGGGACTCCGGAGGAGCCGTGCAGGACGAGGGGCACGTCCAGGGCCCTGCTGAGCCGTTCCAGCAGGTCGTGGTCGAGGGCGGCGGTGCGGGCGGTCATCGCGTGAACGCTGCCGATGGCCACGGCCAGGGCGTCCACGCCCGACTCCGCGACGAACACGCGGGCCTCGGCCGGGTCGGTGCGGGCCCCGGGCACATGCGGGCCCTTGCCGCCGATCTCCCCCAACTCGGCCTCGATCCACAGCCCTTGGGCGTGCGCCCGGTCGACGACGGTGCGGGTCGCGGCGAGGTTCTCGGCGTACGGCAGCCGGGAGGCGTCGTACATGACCGAACTGAAGCCCGCGTCGGCCGCCTGACCGAGCAGGGCGGCGCTCTGCACATGGTCGAGGTGCAACGCGACCGGCACGGCGGCCCGTTCGGCGGCCACGGCGGCGGCACGGGCGAGCGGCAGCAGGCGCCCCTGCCGGAACCTGACGGCGTTCTCGCTGACTTGGAGGACGACGGACGCGCCGGCGGACTCGGCCCCCTCGATGACGGCCTCGACATGCTCCAGCGTGATGATGTTGAAGGCGGCGACGGCGGTACGGGCCGCGTGGGCCCGGGTGACCAGCTCGCCGGTCGTGGTGAGAGGCACGGCCACTCCTCTTCGGCTCGTCAGAAGTTCAGGGCGCGAGGATCACCGAGCGGGTGAGGTGGCGCGGCCGGTCCGGATCGAGGCCGCGTGCTGCCGCCACGGCCACGGCGAGACGCTGGGCGCGGACCAGTTCGGCGAGCGGGTCCAGTCGGCCCGGGACCCACAACGCGCCGGTGGCGCGCACCTGTCGAGCCAGGCCTTCGGGCGCGTCGCCGAACATCCAGGTCGCCGTGCCGGCGGTGCTGATGCTGATGGGGCCGTGCCGGTACTCCATCGCGGGATAGGCCTCGGTCCAGGACAGGGACGCCTCGCGCATCTTCAGCGCGGCCTCGTTCGCCAGGCCGACGGTCCAGCCGTCTCCCAGGAACGTGAACTGCCCGCAGTCCACGAGCCCTTCGGGCAGCGGCTCGGCGAGCGCGGTGCGGGCGTCGGCGACGACGGCGTCGGTGTGCAGTCCCAGGTGCGCGCGGAGCAGGGTGAACGCGGTGGTCGCGAACCGGGTCTGCACGACGGAGCGTTCGTCGGCGTGGTCCAGGACGACGACATGGTCGGCGGCCTGCATGACCGGGGTGTGCGGGTCGGCGGTGATCGCGGTCGTGCGGGTGTGTCCGCGCAGCCGGCCGAGCAGGTCGAGGACCTCGGTGGTGGTGCCGGAGCGGGTCAGGGCGACGACCCGGTCGTAGCGGCGGCCGTGCGGGAACTCCGAGGCGGCGAAGGCGTCCGTCTCGCCGTGCCCCGCGCCCTCGCGCAGGGCCGCCGCGGCCTGTGCCATGAACCAGGAGGTGCCGCAGCCGACCAGCGCGACCCGCTCACCCGGCGTCGGCAACTCCCCGGCATGCCGGACGGCTTCGGCCGCGGCGCGGGTCCAGCACTGGGGCTGGGCTGTCAGTTCGTCCTCGATGTGGGTCATGTCCCGCCTCTCACGACATCGCTTGCTCGCCGCCGCCGCGCTGGGTGCTGCCGGGCTCGCCGTCGTCCCGCCGCCATTCCACGACGAGTTCGTCGCGGGTGCCGAAGCGGACCAGATGGCGGCCGATCACGTCCTCGAGGCGGTCCAGGTGTTCGGTGTCGGTCTCCAGGGCGAGCAGGAGGGCGCCGTCGACGGCTGTGAGGGTGCCGGCGCCCTGTGCGAACGTGATCCGGCCCACCCCCTTCTCCTCGTCCCAGACCGTCTCGGCGCGACGGCCGAGGTGGGCGGCGAGCTGCTTGGCGTAGCGGTGTGGGCGGTCGGTGGCGACGCGGGCTTCGGAAAGGGCCATCGGACGGTCTCCTCGGTGCGCGCAGGTGGAACAGGTGAACTACTCGGCCAGGTGGGCGAGCTCGATGTCGTGGTCGTCCGTGTCACCGCCGCCGAGGCTGATGCCGGCCGCCCGGGGCGGGTAGCCGGTGGCGATGACCGTGTACGGGCCGCTGTCCAGGTCGGAGAAGGCGTAGGCCCCGTCGCTCCCGGTCGTGGTGGTCGCCACCACGTTACCGGCGGCGTCCACCAGGGTGACCCGGGCGTCGCCCAGCGGAGCGCCCGCGCCGCGTACCGTGCCGCGCACCTGCGCGCCGGGCCGCAGCTCGACGTCGACCCGGGTGACGCCGGTGGCGCCGATGTCCACGGGCATGGCCAGCGGCCGGTGCTTGGGCGAGCTGACCGCGAGGGTCATCGGGCCCGGCACCAGGTCGGCGACGGAGAACTCGCCGGTGCCGTCGGTTCGCGTGGTCGCCACCACATCGCCGCGGACGTCCGTGAGGATGACCACCGCCCCGGCCACCGGTGCCCCGCCGTCCGCGGACCGCACCGCGCCGACGAGCCCGCTGACGCCGCCGAGCAGCACGTCGTAGGTCACCGGCGTCGCCCCGACAACGACGGTCGTCGCCCGCGGCTGGTGGCCGTCGGCGGAGGCGATGAGCACGTAGGTGCCCTCACCGGGCGCCTCGACGCCGTAGGAGCCGTCGGTCTCGGCGACCGAGCGGCTCAACTGCCGCCCGCCCAGGGAGATCAGCGTGACGGCGGAGCCGCCCACCGGGACGCCCTCCGCGCCCCGCACCTGCCCGCGCACCGGGTGCCCGCCGCCGGCCGGACCGTCGTCGGTGAGGCCCGGGACGGTCGCGACGAGCTCCGCGACGGCGCGGGCCAGCGGCACGGCGACCGCCGCCCCGACGGCCTGTCCGTCGGGTGCCGCGACGACCGGTCCGGCGGTGACCGGTTCCGCGACGGTCACCGCGTCCGTGCGCGCCGTCGGCTGCCGTGGGATGAACGCGGCGACGACGAGGGCGAGGACCGCCGCGCCGGAGCCGACGGCCATGACCACCTTGAAGCCGTTCTCCGAGGGCAGCGCGGCAGTCCCGAAAGCGGTCGTCATCTGGGCCAGGATCACGCCGGCGACGGCACTGGCGGTGGAGGTGCCGATGGATCGCATCAGGGTGTTGAGGCTGTTGGCGGCGGCCGTCTCGGCGGGGTCCACGGCGGCCATGATGAGCGCGGGCATGGCCCCGTAGGCGAAGCCGACGCCGGCGCCGATGACGCAGGACACCAGGACGAGCTGCCACACCTCGTCCATCAGCACGATGTTGAGGCCGTACCCGGCGGCGACGACGACCGCGCCGAGCATCAGGGTGACCTTCGGGCCCCGCGCCTTCGAGACCCGCGCGGAGAGGGGCGCGGTGGCCATCATCACCAGGCCCGTGGGGGCCATGACCAGACCGGCGGTCAGCAGCGACTTGCCCAGACCGTAGCCCGTCGCCTCAGGCAACTGCAGGAGCTGAGGGAGGACCAGGGACATCGCGAACATCGAGAAGCCGAAGGCCATCGAGGCGAGGTCGGTCACCAGCACCTGACGGCGGGCGGTGGTCCGCAGGTCCACCAGGGGTTCCTCGACGCGCAGTTCGAACAGACCCCACAGGAGCAGGACGACGACCGCGGCGGCGAAGAGCCCGAGGGTGGTGGCGCTGCCCCAGCCCCAGTCGGCGCCCTTGGAGATCGCGAGCAGCAGACAGATCAGCCCGGTCGCCATGCCGAGGGCGCCGGCCAGGTCGAAGCGTCCGCCGGTGCGCACCTTCGACTCCGGCACGAACAGCGGGACGAGCACGAGGGCGACGGCGCCGAGCGCGGCCGACGTCCAGAACAGCATGTGCCAGTCGAAGTGGTCCGCGATGAGCGCGGCGGCGGGCAGGCCGAGGGCGCCGCCGACGCCGAGGGAGGCGCTCATCAGGGCGGTGGCCGAGCCGAGCCGCTCGGCGGGCAGTTCGTCGCGCATGATGCTGATGCCGAGCGGGATGACCCCGGAGGCGAGTCCTTGCAGGGCCCGGCCGACGATCATCGGGGTGAGCTCGTCGCTGAGGGCGGCCGTGACCGAACCGGCGATCAGTACCAGGAGGCTGACCAGCAGCATGCGGCGCTTGCCGTACATGTCGCCGAGCCGTCCCATGACGGGGGTGGCGACGGCGGCCGCGAGGAGGGTGGCGGTGATCGCCCAGGCGGTGTCCGAGGCCGGGGCGTCCAGCAGCTTCGGCAGCTCCGGGACGATCGGGATCACCAGGGTCTGCATCAGCGAGACGACGATGCCGCCGAAGGCCAGCACCGCCACGACGAGGTCGGCCCGCGGCGCGACGGACCTCTCCCCCGGCTCCGCTGACCTGGGGTGTGCGTGGGACATGGGTCGGGCCTCCGTGGGGGGATGCGGTCCTGCACGACTGCCCGACATCGTATGCGCGCTTGATTTACTCAAGCAACTAGTACTTTCGGTGTGCGACGCGTGAAGAAACCGGGCAGACGGCTTCTGCCCGGTCCCCCACGACGGCGGCCGCGTCGCCTTTGCTACAGCGCACGCTCCAGGTGGTCCGCCACCAGCTTCACGAACCGGCCGGGCTCCTTCGGCCGCCCGCCCTCGGCGAGGACCGCCAGACCGTGCAGCAACTCTGCGGTCTCGGCGAGCCCCGCGCGGTCCTCACGCTCCTTGTAGGCCTGGTTCAGGCCCTTCACCAGCACGTGCTCGGGGTTCAGTTCGAGGATCCGCCGGGCGCGCGGCACCTCCTGCCCCATCGCGCGGTACATGTTCTCCAGCGCCGGGGTGAGGTCGTTCGCGTCGGAGACGATGCAGGCCGGGGACACGGTGAGGCGGGAGGACAGCCGCACCTCCTTCACGTCCTCGTCCAGGTTCTCCTTCATCCAGCCGAGCAGACCGGCGTACTCCTCGCCCTGCCTCTCCCGCTCGCCCTCGGTCTTCTCGCCGTCCTCCCCGCCGAGGTCGACCTCGCCCTTGGCGACGGACCGCAGCGGCCTGCCGTCGAACTCGCCCACCGCGTCGACCCACACCTCGTCGACCGGGTCGGTGAGCAGCAGGACCTCGACGCCCTTGGCGCGGAACGCCTCCATGTGCGGGGAGTTCTCGATCGACTGCCGGGACTCGCCGGTGAGGTAGTAGACGGCGTCCTGTCCGTCCTTCAGCCGCTCGACATAGCCCTTGAGCGTCGTCGGCTCGTCCTCGCTGTGCGTGGTCGCGAACGAGGAGACCGCGAGGAGGGCGTCGCGGTTGTCGGAGTCGGTGAGCAGCCCTTCCTTCAGGACCGCGCCGAACTCCCGCCAGAACGTGGCGTAGCGGTCGGGGGCCGCGGTCATCATGTCCTTGACCGTCGAGACGACCTTCTTGGTGAGCCGGCGCTGCATCATCCGGATGTGCCGGTCCTGCTGGAGGATCTCCCGGGAGACGTTCAGCGAGAGGTCCGCCGCGTCGACCACGCCCTTGACGAAGCGGAGGTACGGCGGCAGCAGCGCCTCGCAGTCGTCCATGATGAAGACGCGCTTCACATACAGCTGGACACCGCGCTTGTAGCCCTGGTTGTACAGGTCGTGCGGGGCGTGCGAGGGGACGAACAGCAGCGCCTGGTACTCGAAGGTGCCCTCCGCCTGGAGCCGGACGGTCTCCAGCGGTTCGCGCCAGTCGTGGCTGATGTGCTTGTACAGCTCGTGGTACTCGTCGTCGGACACCTCGTCGCGCGAGCGCGCCCACAGCGCCTTCATCGAGTTCAGCGTCTCGGGCTCGGGCGCGGGCGTGTCGTCGGCGTCGTCCGAGCCGTCCGCGTCGGTCTTCTTCTCGGCCTTCTTCGGGACGGACCTGATCGGCCAGGTGATGAAGTCCGAGTACCGCTTGACGATCTCCTTGATCGTCCACGGCGAGGTGTAGTCCTGCAGCTTGTCCTCGTCGTCCGCCGGCTTGAGGTGCAGCGTGACGGCAGTGCCCTGGGGCGCGTCCTCGACGGTCTCCAGGGTGTACGTGCCCTCCCCGCGCGACGACCAGCGGGTGCCCTTGCTCTCGCCGGCGCGCCGGGTCACCAGGGTCATCTCGTCGGCGACCATGAAGCCGGAGTAGAAGCCGACGCCGAACTGGCCGATGAGCCCCTCGGCCCCGCCCTCCTCCTGGGCCTCGCGCAGCTCCTGCGCGAACTTCGCCGTGCCCGAGTTGGCGATCGTGCCGATGAGCCGGCCGACCTCGTCGTACGACATCCCGATGCCGTTGTCCCGCACGATCAGGGTGCGGGCCTCGGTGTCGGTCTCGATCTCGATGTGCAGGTCGGACACGTCCGCGTCGGGTGCGTCGTCGCGCAGCGCGGCGAGGCGCAACTTGTCCAGCGCGTCGGAGGCGTTGGAGACGAGCTCGCGGAGAAAGACGTCCTTGTTCGAGTAGACCGAATGGATCATCAGCTGCAACAGCTGACGGGCCTCTACCTGGAACTCAAACGTTTCGGTCGACATGATGCGCGTATCCCTCACAGGTTCCGGAGTCTCCTGGACTGGCGACAGCCACTGTAAGACACCAAGTCAGCCCGCACCGCTCGCTGTTCGAGCTCGTGGCGTCGGCGGGCGTCAGCGCAGCAGCGCGCCGCGCAGGGTCAGGCCGTATCCGACGCGCAGCCGACGCAGTTCCCACAGGGCCACCGCGCTGACCGAGAGCGGCGCGCCCAGCGTCAGCGCGATCCGCAGCGGGCCCGGCACGCCCTCGTACGCCCCGGTGAGCAGGTCGATCAGCGCCATCTCCCACACGAGCACCAGCGCCAGCAGCGGCGGGACCGTCTCGTGGATGTCCGCGGTGCGGAACACATGCGCCAGGGACATGCCGACTCCGTAGACGACGAACGGCAGGACCCAGCAGAGCGTGAACAGCGTGCCGACGACGGTGACCGTCGACATCACGGGGTTCGTGGCGAACCGCCCCTCGGCGAAGCCGGTGAGCACGGACGCCGGGAACACCGCGACCCCGGCGATGATCGCCACGACCGAGCCGAACGGCCTGGCCGCCCGCCGCAGCAACTCCTGCCTGGCCGGAGGACGGGCCACGCCGATCAGCACGCCGACGACCACCGGGAAGGTCACCGAGAGCACGAGGACGTTGATCCAGGACTGGTCGGCGCGGTCGTCGGCGAAGTCCCCCACGGACTCGACGAGTTTGTAGGAGACCATCACCCACACCACCGCGCCCAGTCCGACGAGGGTGCGGATCCGCTGCATACGGGCGACCACGGGATCGTCGACCCGGCCGGGCCGTGACGGCCGGAACACCTTGCGCCCGACCGCGACGGGGTTGACGACGCGCCACAGACTGTGGACCGGTCCCACGTGCGGCACGGGCGGCGGCATGGGCGGCGGGGCCGGCTGCGGGCTGTAGGGACCGTAGGGGTGGTACGGATCGTGCGGCGGCCGGCCGCCCTGCTGGTTCCAGGCGTTCATGGAATTCGGCTCCCCCGAGTCGCGACTGATCCGACGATGCGACGCGGAGCTTAGTGGTCCGATCAGCGCATGTCGGAGATGCGCGGAAATCAGCGCGGAATCTCCTCCACCTCCGCGAAGCCTCCGGTTCGGGTCCAGCCGAGCCGGGTCAGCGACTCGGTGGAGCCCCTGGTGAAGAGCAGGCGTCGCGAGTCGCCGCCGCCCTCGGCGGTGACCTTCGTCCAGCCGTCGAAGCTCCTGGTGAGGTTCGTGTCCCAGCGGGCGAGGTCGGTCGTGCCGACCGCCGCGATCGACTCCGTCGGCGGTTCGCCGTCATAGCAGTAGACGCCCCAGTTCGCGATGACGGCGACGGTGCCGTCGAACTCCTTGAGGGTGAGGCTCTGGCACCGGTCCGTCGCGGTCGCGTACACGACGTTCGGCGCGCTCCACACCGTCGAGTCCGTGTCCCGGTGCCGCTCGACGAGACCGCGTCCGGCGACGTACGCCATGCCCACACGCCGGCCGTCGGACAGCTCGATCTCCTCGTCGAAGCGAGGGGCCGCCGGTGTGCCCGACGTGACGCCGGTCGCGGTGGGGGCGGCCGTCCCGCCGCCGCCCGCCGGTCCGCCGCAGGCCACCGCGACGCCCACCGCCAACGCCGCCCCGGCCAGGGCCCGCAGCCGATCTCCACTCATGCGCATCCCCCCATGTTCTCCTGCTTCTCCTGCCGGGCCGCGCATCATGACATCACCTGTTCGCGCGGTGACGGGTGTGAGTGCCCCGCCCGCTCAGCTGCGGAGGCGGTCGAAGCCGAACGGGGCGAGGGAAGCGGGGCGACGGCCGGTCAGGACGTACTCGGTGACCTCATGGCCGGTGGCGGGGCCGAGCGTGACCCCGAGCATGCCGTGTCCGGTGGCCGCGAACGCGTTGACGTGGTCCGGGAGCCGGTCAGGGAGGAAGGGCCGGCCGCCGACCCAGGGGTCCCCAGGTCGTCGAGGGCGACTTCCTGGTGTTCCGGGCCGCCGAACTCGGTTTCGACCTACGGCTGCCGAGGGTCGCGGTGGCCTGGTTGGGCGGTGGGTGAGCCGCGCTCGTGGCGCGCGGCTCACCCACCGCCGGTCCATCACCAGGCCACCGGCAGCTCCCGCACTCCGTGCACCGCGCGGCCCTCGAACGCGAACTCCTCCGCCGGGCCGGTCGCCCGCAGCTCGGGCAGCCGCCGGAACAGCGTCGGCAGCGCGATCCGGAGCTCGGCCCGGGCCAGCGACTGGCCGAGGCAGTGGTGCAGACCGTGGCCGAAGGCGAGGTGCTGTCCGGCGTCCCGGGTGATGTCGAGCGTGTCCGGGTCGGCGAAGACAGCGGGATCCCGGTTGGCCGCCTGGAGCGCGACGACCACGCCTTCGCCGGCCCGGACGGTGACGCCGCCGACCTCGACGTCCTCGGTGGCGATCCGGCGCATCCCGATGTGGACGACGGTCAGGTACCGCAGCAGCTCCTCCACCGCGCCCGGCACAAGGCCTTCGTCGGCGCGCAGCGCGGCGAGTTGGTCCGGGTGCCGCAGTAGCGCGACCACGCCCAGGGAGAGCATGCTCGCGGTCGTCTCGTGCCCGGCGATGAGCAGTTGGACGAGCATGCCGGCCGCTTCCGCCGGGGTGGCCTCACCGGTGGCGACGCGTTCCGTGGCGAGCTTGCTCATCAGGTCGTCGCCCGGCTCGCCCGCCTTGGCGGCCAGCAGTTCCCGGAGGTAGCCGAAGAGCGCCGCCCAGCCGGCCCGCATCGCCTCCGGTCCGGCCGAGACGGTGGCGAAGGCGGCGGCCTGCCGGTGGATGAAGTCCCGGTCCGCGTACGGCACTCCGAGCAGTTCGCAGATGACGAGGAGGGGCAGCGGCAGGGTGAAGTGCTCGACGAGGTCGGCGGGTCGCTGCTGTTTGACGAGGCCGTCGAGGAGTTCGTCGGTGATCTTCCGGATGGCCGGCCGCAGTTGCTCGACCCTGCGGAAGGTGAACTCGGGGATGAGCATGCGGCGCAGCCGGGTGTGGTCCGGCGGGTCCATGGCGAACAGCTGGCCGGGGGTGCGCGGCGGCGGGGTCGGCTGCAGCCCGGGGAACCCCGGCCGGACGTTCTCCGAGCTGAAGCGCGCGTCGCTGAGGACGGCCCGGGCGTCCTCGTTGCGGGTGACCAGCCAGGGATGGAGGTCGCCCCACAGGCTGATCCGGGTCAGGGGCCGCTCCCTGACCCAACGCCCGTACTCGGCGGCGGGATCGAGGAGGGGGCGGTGTTGGGGCAGGGGCGGCGGGGTGTCCGTCGTGTTCATGGTGGGGGGCTCCGGTGGTGAGGCAGACCGGTGGTCAGGGGGCTCCGGTGGTCAGGAGGCTCGGGTCGTCAGTGGGCTCCGGTGGTCAGGGGGAGCTGAGGCCGGCCAGGGCGAGGAGGAGGTCCTTGACCTCGGTGGCGTCGATCTCGCCCCGCGCCAGGTCGGGCCGCGAGCACAGCAGGACGGGGCTGTCCTGCGGGTCCTGCGGCAGTCGACCGTGGCTGCCGCGCACCCCGGAGGGGTCCAGGGGGACCGTTCTGATGCGGTAGCGCAGACCGGCCTTCTTGCGGGCGACCTGGCCGATGGCGCGGGCCTTCACACCGGGCACGGTGGGGTCGTAGAGGAGTTCGGCCGGGTCGTAGCCGGGCTTGCGGTGGATCTCGACCTGGCGGGCGAAGTCCGGGGCGCGGTCGTCGTCGAGCCAGTAGTAGTAGGTGAACCATGCGTCCGACTCGGCGACGGCGACCAGTTCCCCCGAGCGTTCGTGGTCCAGGCCGTGGGCGGCCTTGCCCGCGGCGTCCAACACCTCGTCCACGCCGTCCAGTTCGGCCACGATCTTCGCGACCCGCTCGATGTCCGCCGGGTCCCGTACGTACACGTGGGCGACCTGGTGGTCGGCGACGGCGAAGGCGCGGGACGTCCAGGGGTCGAGGTACTCCATGCCGTCCTGGGTGTGGACTTCGAGCAGCCCGGCCCGGCGCAGCGCGCGGTTGACGTCGACCGGCCGGGAGGCGGGCGCGATGCCGTACTCGCTGAGGATCACGACCGTGGCGTCCTCACTGCGGAAGTGGTCGAGCAGCGGGCGCAGGGCGTCGTCGAGCCGCTTCGCCTCGCGGGCGGACTGCGCCGAGTCCGGGCCGGAACGCTGGGGTTCGTAGTCCAGGTGCGGTACGTAGACCAGGGTCAGGTCGGGGCTGTGCTCGTCGAAGATCTGGCGGGCGGCGGCCAGGATCCACTGGCTGGAGGGCATCCCCGCGTTGGGGCCCCAGTAGGTGAACAGCGGGAACGGGCCGAGCCTGTCGGTGAGTTCGTCGTGCAGGGCGGGCGGCCAGGTGTAGCAGTCGGGTTCCTTGCGGCCGTCGGAGTAGTAGACCGGGCGCGGGGTGACGGTGAGGTCGACGTCGGCTCCCATGGCGTACCACCAGCAGACGTTGGCGACCTTGTAGTCGGGGTCGGTCCGGCGTGCCGTGTCCCACAGCTTCTCCCCGCCGACCAGCGCGTTGTGCTGCCGCCACAGCAGGACTTCCCCCAGGTCACGGAAGTACCAGCCGTTGCCGACGATGCCGTGCTCGGTGGGCGGCACGCCGGTGAGGAGGGTGGACTGCACCGAGCAGGTGACGGCGGGCAGCACGGGGTTGAGCCGGGCCTGGAAGCCCTGTGCGGCGACGGCCGAGACGGCGGGCATGTGGCGCAGCATGCGGGGGGTGAGGCCGACGATGTCGAGGACGACCAGTCTCGTCACGAGACAGGCTCCTTTCGCGGAGGTTCGGTGCTCGGGGATGCGGTGCGTGCGGTGGACCCGGTGGGTGCGATGGACCCGGTGGGTGCGGCGGGTGTTCGGGTCAGGCCGAGTTCCTCGAACCGGTCGCGGGTCCAGGCCAGTTCGGCGGCCAGGCCCGCGACGAGCCCCTCCCGGTCGTGCGGCCGCACCTGTTCGGGGAGGACCGACCAGGTGTAGGTCTCGACCTCGACGTGATCGCACACGGCCCTCGGGCCGCCGAGCAACTCCCGTAGCGCGGTGGTCAGTTCAGGTGCCGTGGTGCGCAACGGCGGTTCGGGCTCGGCGTGCAGCGGGGCGTGGAAGTGCACCCGCCAGGCGGAGGAGGGGTCCAGGCCTCCGGCGAGGGCGGCCGGCAGGTCGTCGACGCCGGTGACGACGCCCTGCGGGGCGGTGCGGGTCTGGTGCAGGAAGCGGGGTTCGGCGAACCGGGCGAGCGCCGCCCGCGCCTCGGGGGCCGCGGGGTCGTCGGCCTGGAGCGCGCTGGACGCCTGGACCTTCACGACCGGCAGCCCGGCGTCCGCGAGGCGGCGCAGCGCCTGGGCCGGTTCCTCGAACTGCACGGCGAGATGGCAGGTGTCCAGGCAGACGCCGAGCCGCTCCGGGTCCAGCCCGCCGAGTTCCCGGGCCGCCTGGACGGTGTTCTCCACCACGCACCCGGGTTCGGGCTCGAAGCCGACCCGGATCGTGCGACCGGTCTCCCGCTCCAACTCGGCGAGTTCTCCCGCCAGTTCGTCCAAGGCCCGGCGGGCCGTGTCGCGGGCGGCCGTCGGCCACGGGGTGCGCCAGGCCAGAGGCAGGGTCGAGACGCTGCCGCGCCGGGCGTCGTCGGGGAGCAGTGCCGCGAGCACCCGGGCGCAGTCGACGGTGTAGCGCAGGCGGGCGGGGTCGGTCCAGTCGGGGCGGTAGACGTCCTTCTTGACGACCTCGCGGTGGAAGCCGCCGTAGGGGAAGGCGTTGAGGGTGACGGTCTCCAGCCCGCGGGCGGCCAGTTCGGCGCGCAGTCGGCGTACGGCGTCGGGCCGGGCGGTCAGCTCGGTGACGACGTCATGGGCCAGCCAGAGGCCGATGCCGAGCAGGTCGACGCCGAGGGTCTCCCGTACGGGCTCGGCGTACGCGGCGAGCTGGTCCACGACTCCGTCGAGGTCCTCGGCCTGGTGGACGTTGCTGCAGTAGGCGAGGTGGACGGTCTGGCCGTCGGGGTGTCGGAAGCGCACCGCGGGCTCACTCTCCGCCGCGTTTGATGGAGTTCCCCTCGAACAGGCCCGTGTCGTCGGGCTTGACGTCCTCGAGGTCGAGTCGCCCGCTCTGGCCGTAGAAGGCCACGGGGTTGCGCCACATGACCTCGTCGACGCTGTCGTCGTCGAAGCCGGCGGCGAGCATCGCGTCGGCCGTCTTCCGGGTCTTGAGCGGGTCGCTGCGACCCCAGTCGGCGGCGGAGTTGACGAGCATCCGCCCGGTCCCGTGCTCCTGGAGGATGCGCACCATGCGGTCCTCGCTCATCTTGGTGTCCGGGTAGATCGAGAAGCCCGTCCAGCAGCCGCTGTCGGCGACCATGGCCACGGTGAGCTCGTTGAGGTGGTCGACGAGGACGTGCTCGGGCGGGATGCCGGACTCGCGGACCACGTCGAGGGTGCGCCGGGTGCCGACGGCCTTGTCGCGGTGCGGAGTGTGGACGAGGACCGGCAGTTCGTGCTCGACGGCGAGTTCGAGCTGCCGGGCCAGCGCCTCGTCCTCCTCGGGGGTCATGGAGTCGTAGCCGATCTCACCGACGGCCACCACCCGGTCCTTGGCCAGATAGCGCGGCAGGACGTCCAACACCCCTGTGCAGCGGGGGTCGTTGGCCTCCTTGGGGTTGAGGGCGATGGTGCAGCGGTGCTGTATGCCGAACTGCGCGGCGCGGAACGGCTCCCAGCCGAGCAGCGCGTCGAAGTAGTCGGTGAAGCTGTCCACCGAGGTGCGCGGCTGGCCGAGCCAGAACGAGGGTTCCACCACCGCCCGCACACCGGCCGCGTACATGGCCTCGTAGTCGTCCGTGGTGCGGGAGGTCATGTGGATGTGGGGGTCGAAGATACGCATCATGCGGCTCCTGCGGGCGCGGCAGTGGCAGTGGCGGAGTAGGCGGTGAGGGCGCGGACGGCAGCGGCGCGGCGGTCGGGGACGGGCGAGTGGGCTTCCGCGGGCAGCCCGGCCGCCTCCAGCGTGCCGGGGTGGGCGCGCAGGATCGGCCAGACGTCGAGGGGGACGTCCCGTCCGGCGGCGACCCGTTCATGGGCGAAGTCGGCGAGCATCCGGGCGAGTTCGCGGTCCGCCCGCTCCGCGAGACCCGCGACCCGGTCGAGGGGGATGTCGCAGAAGACGCACTTCAGCACGGCGTGCCGGTAGCCGTCGTGGTCCAGATGGCGTGCTGCGTACGGACCGAGGGCGGCCTCGATCAGGTCCGTGTCGTTGCCGCGGAGCGCCTCGCGGACGAGGGGCAGGCCTCGGTCGGCGAACGAGGCGTGCGCGTCCTCCAGGAGGGGCAGCGCCCGCAGCACCGCGCGTTGCTCGGCGGCGTCCCCGTACCGGTGGAGAGCGGTGATCTCCTCGGCGAGCGGCGCTCCGCGCAGGGGCAGGGCGACGAGCAGCCTGGCACGGGCGGCGTCGGCCACCGTCCAGCCGTCGACGAGCGGTCCGCGTCCGCAGCGCCTGCCGACGGCCGGGAAGACGGTGCGCAGCGCGGCCGGGTCCCGGCCGACACGGGTGACGGCCTCGGTCAGCCAGCGTTGCGCGTCGGCGGTGAGCTGTCGGTCGAGGGCTCCGGCGATGTGTGGGTCCACCGCGCATACCTCCTGTTCGGCTGCGCGTACGACAACAGCCGTACGGGGGTGGGGGGTTGGTGGTGCTGGACGCAGCGACGGATCACCGCGGCGTCAGAACGGCTCGGCGGCCTTGAGGAACTCCAGGGAACGGCGGGCGACTTCGGGGGCGTCCAGAGCTCCGCCCTGGATCTCCACCGAGACCGGCCCTCGGTAGCCGGAGGCCTTGAGGGCGGCCAGGACGGGCGGGAAGTCGATCTCGCCCGTGCCGAGTTCGAGGTGCTGGTGCACGCCTCGCCGCATGTCCTCGATCTGCACGTTCACCAGGTGCGGGGCCGCCAGTGCGACGCAGTCGAGCAGCGGGAGGTCGTCGACGCAGTGGGCGTGGCCGATGTCGAGCGTGACACCGAACCCTTCGGGGTCGCCGAGCCGTCCGCGCAGTTCCAGGACGCGTTCCACGGTGTCGACGAACATGTACGGCTCGGGCTCGAAGCCGAGGGCCACGCCGTGTGCGCGGGCGATGTCCAGGACCTCTTCGCAGCCCACGGTCAGCCGCTTCCAGGCCTCGTCCGCCGACACGCCCTCCGGAGCCGGGCCGCTGCACAGGTGGACGGCCGGGGAGCCCAGGTCGGCCGCGATGCGCACGGCGCGGGCCAGCAGGTCGACGCGCAGCTCGGCTCCGGGGGCCGACATCAGCGTGGGGAGGTGCTTGTGCCACGGGTCCAGCAGGTAGGGCGCACCGGTCTCGATCACGACCGCCAGCCCCAGTTGCTCCAACCGCCTTGCGAGAGCGGTGACTCGGCGCGGCAGGTCCGGGGCGAACGGGTCGAGGTGGCCGTGGTCGAGGGTGAGCCCGACCGAGTCGTACCCGAGGTCGGCGAGCACGGTCAGCACGTCGTCGAGCCGGTGGTTGGTGAACCCGTTGGTCCCGAACCCGAACCGCAGCCCACCGGCGGGACCGGGGCTCGCCTCACCGCGGCTCACGTCAACGAGGCTCACCTCACCGGGACTCACCTCACCGGCGTTCGCACCGCCCGAGCCCGTGCTCATGTGGGCGACACCTTCCGGGCGAGGCGGCGTGCCAGTGGGTGGGCCACGGCCAGGATTCCGGCCAGGGCCGCGCCCCCGCCGCCGGCGGTGAGCGACGCCTGAAGGGGCATCAGCGACAGGATCCCGGTGCCGACGGCGCCGCGGACGTTCTCCGCGGAGGGCTCCCGCGCTGCCCGCGCCTGCGCCGTCCCGTAGGTGGCGAGGTAGCCGAGCGCGCCGGCGGCGGCGCCGATCCGTGCGGCCGGACCGCGCCGTCTCCAGGTGGGAAGTGCCGCGGCGGCCACGGCCGTTGCGGTACTGCCGGCCAGCGTGGCGACGGGCACGGTGCGCGGTGCTCCCGACACCTCGTGACGGCTCAGCGCCGTGACGGTGTAGGTGTGCGCGCCGACCAGCAGCGCCGCCGGCAGGGCGGCGGCCCGACGGCCGGGGTCCGCTCCGGCGAGCACGTTCAGCGCCCGCGCTCCCGCCATGGCGGCCGGCCCGGCCGAGGTGGCCTTCAGACGCAGGTCGTACGCCCAGACCAACCCGGTCAGCGGAAGCGCCACGCCGAGCGCGCGCCGCCCGCCGCCCAGAGCGGCGAGGCCGAGGCCCGTCGCGGTGAGTCCGCACGCGGTGGCGAGCGCGGTACGGCGGGCAACTCGCCCGGAGGGTATGGGTCGTTGGGGCCGTTCCACCGCGTCGACGGTGGCGTCCGCATAGTCGTTGAGCGCCATTCCGGCCCAGTAGAGGGCGACGGAGGAAGCCATCGTGGCGACGATGCGGGGCCGGGGCCTCCCGGAGCTCGCGACGGCGCCGGCGAGGACGTCACCGGGCACGCTCAAGGCTGCGGGCATGCGGATCAGCTGCGCCAGATCGGCAAGGCGTGGGGGAGAACGGAAGTCGTTCGAGCCATGCATGATCGGACCCTACTTCTAACATTTTAACTCTCATATACCTCGTCCCGATCATTTCTGTGAAGAAACCGTGTGTGCGCCATATCGAACATCCGCACGCACCGGGCCCCCTTGTCCAGTCGACGTCGGCCGCCTAGCCTGACTTTGTGCCGCAAATAAACAAAGCCCGAACGCACAACGTCGTGCCGGGCGACGGCAAGGACCTGACCCGCCTCCGTATCGCTCTGACCACGTTCTTCGCCCTCGACGGCTTCATCTTCGCGGGATGGGTCGTCCGCATCCCGGCCATCAAGCAGCAGACCGGCGCCTCCCCCAGCACGCTCGGACTCGCACTTCTCGGCGTCTCCGCGGGCGCGGTGATCACGATGATGTTCACGGGACGCCTCTGCCACCGCTACGGCAGCCACCCGGTCACCGTGGTCTGCGCGGTCCTGCTCTCCCTCACGGTCACGCTCCCCCCGCTCACCCACTCCGTCGCCGCGCTCGGGGCCGTCCTCCTGCTGTTCGGGGCGGCCTACGGCTCCATCAACGTGGCTTTCAACAGCGCCGCCGTCGATCTGGTCGCCGCGCTGCGCAGGCCGATCATGCCCACCTTCCACGCGGCCTTCAGCCTGGGCGGCATGGTCGGCGCCGGTCTGGGCGGGCTGGTCGCGGGCTCGCTGTCGCCGACCCGGCATCTGCTGGGCCTCGGGGTCGTCGGCCTGCTCGTCACCGCGCTCACGGGACCCACGCTGCTCCGGCACGAGCCGGCCCGGCCGTCCGAACGCGGCGTCGGCACCCGGCCCGAGGACGAGGACCCGTCGCCCGCGAAGGCGGACCCGCACCGCCCGACCACCCGTACCCACACCACCCGCACCCGCCGGCTCGTCGTCGTCTTCGGCCTCATCGCCCTGTGCACCGCCTACGGCGAGGGAGCCCTCGCCGACTGGGGCGCCCTGCACCTGGAACAGGACCTGGGCGCCTCCGCCGGGGTCGCCGCGGCCGGATACTCCTGCTTCGCCCTGGCCATGACGGTCGGCCGGCTCACCGGCACCACTCTCCTCGAACGGCTCGGCCGCACCCGCACGGTGGTGACCGGCGGCGCGGTCGCCGCGGCCGGGATGCTGCTCGGCTCCCTCGCTCCGACCCTCTGGGCAGCGCTGGTCGGCTACTCCGTCGCCGGACTGGGCCTGGCCAACCTCTTCCCGGTCGCGGTCGAACGCGCCGGGGCGCTGGCCGGCCCGAGCGGAGTCGCCATCGCCTCGACGCTCGGCTACGGGGGCATGCTCCTGGGCCCGCCCGCCATCGGCTTCATGGCCGACTGGCTCTCCCTGCCCGCCGCCCTCACCAGCGTGGCGGTCCTGGCCGCGGCCGCCGCGCTGATCGGCCTCACAACGCGTCGGGCGACGGCCGACTGAGTCGCGTCAGCGCTCCCCTCGACCGCACTCCATCCGGCAGACTCCCCCACATGGAGACTGCCGAGTTCATCAGCGTCCTGGACCGGGAAGGCCGCGCGCTGGCCGCCGCCGCGGCGGTGGCGGGCCCCGACGCGAAAGTGCCGACCTGCCCGGGCTGGCAGGTCGGAGACCTGCTGCGGCACACAGGCGCGGTGCACCGCTGGGCGACGTCGTTCGTGGCCGAGGGAGACCTTTCGTTCCACCCCCTCGCCGAGCCGCCGGACCTCGACGGCGATCCACTCCTCGACTGGTTCCGCGAGGGACACGGCCGACTCGTCGACACCCTGTCCACCGCCTCGGCCGACGTACGGTGCTGGCACTTCCTGCCCGCGCCGTCGCCGCTCGCGTTCTGGGCCAGACGGCAGGCACACGAGACGGCCGTGCACCGCGTGGACGCCGAGTCGGCCCGTGGCCGAGGGCCCGACGAGATCGCCCGGGACCTCGCCGTCGACTTCGCGGCGGACGGCGTCGACGAGCTGCTGCGCGGCTTCCACGCGCGCGACCGGAGCAGGGTGCGCACCGAGGAGCCCCGGGTCCTGAGGGTACGGGCGACGGACACCGCCGACGCCGTCTGGACCGTACGCCTGTCGCCGGAACCGCCCGTGACGGAGCGGACCGTCGAAGGGGACGCCGACTGCGAGGTGTCCGGACCGGCGGCACAGCTCTACCTGTCGCTGTGGAACCGGCTGCCGCTTCCCACCGTGACCGGGAACGCCACACTGGCGACGCTGTGGCGGGAGACGTCCTCCGTCTGACCGACCCGACCGACCGTCTCCTGGCGTCAGTCCGTCAGCATCCGGGTCAACACCGCGCGCTGCACCGGCCGTACGTGGCCGTGCAGCGCGCGCCCTTTCCGCGTCAGCGCCACCCGCACACCCCGGCGGTCCTCGGTGCAGAGGCCGCGCTCGACGAGACCGTCCTTCTCCAGACGGGCGATGAGCCGGGACAGCGCGCTCTGGCTGAGGTGGACGCGCTCGGCGATCTCCTGGACGCGGTAACCGCACGAGACGTTCGGCGCGCCCGATTCGGCGAGGACGTCGAGCACCTCGAAGTCACTGGCGCACAAGCCGTGTTGATGCAGCGCGCGGTCGAGTTCGCACTGGGTGCGCGCATGCAGCGCCAGCATGTCCCGCCACTGCTCGACAAGCGCCTGCTCGGCCTCGCCCTCGGCCTCTGTCCCGCCCGTCTTCGCCGCCATGGGGCGCACCGTAGCAGAGGAAGGAAATTGTTGCATCGGAATTAAATGCGCTTGCATTCGATGCGTGTGCATGTACTGTTCTGCGACATGACCTCTCCGCTCCCCTCCCCCGCGTCCCCTCCCACCGAGGGCCGCTGGACGTCCCGGCTGTGGGGCACCCTGCTGGTGCTGTGCGCCGCGATGTTCCTGGACGCGCTGGACGTGTCCATGGTCGGCGTCGCCCTGCCGTCCATAGGCTCCGACCTCGGCCTTTCCACCTCGACCCTGCAATGGGTGGTCAGCGGCTACATCCTGGGCTACGGCGGCCTGCTCCTCCTCGGCGGCCGCGCGGCCGACCTGCTGGGCCGCCGCCAGGTCTTCCTGATCGCCCTCGGCGTCTTCGCCCTGGCATCCCTGCTCGGCGGTCTCGTCGACTCGGGTCCGCTGCTGATCGCGAGCCGGTTCATCAAGGGCCTCAGCGCGGCCTTCACCGCCCCGGCCGGCCTGTCCATCATCACGACGACGTTCCCGGAGGGTCCGCTGCGCAACCGCGCGCTGGCCATCTACACCACCTGCGCCGCGACCGGCTTCTCGATGGGCCTGGTCCTCTCCGGCCTGCTCACGGAGGCCAGTTGGCGCCTCACCATGCTGCTGCCCGCGCCGATCGCCCTGATCGCACTGGCGGCGGGCCTGAAGCTGCTGCCGCGCAGCGAACGGGAGAAGGACCACAACGGCTACGACGTCCCCGGCGCCGTCCTCGGCACCGCGTCGATGCTGCTGCTGGTCTTCACGGTGGTGCAGGCCCCGGAGGCGGGCTGGACCTCCGCCCGCACCCTGCTGTCCTTCCTGGCGGTCGTCGTCCTGCTCACCGTCTTCGTCCTCGTCGAACGCCGCTCCGCGGGCCCGCTGATCCGGCTCGGCGTGCTGCGCTCCGGCAGCCAGATCCGCGCCCAGCTCGGCGCCATGGCCTTCTTCGGCTCGTACGTCGGCTTCCAGTTCCTGGCCACCCTGTACATGCAGACACTGCTCGGCTGGTCGGCACTGCACACCGCGCTCGCCTTCCTGCCGGCCGGCGCGCTGGTGGCGGTGTCCTCGACCAAGGTGGGCTCGATCGTGGACCGGTTCGGCACCCCGCGCCTGATCGCGGCGGGCTTCGCGTTCATGGTCGCCGGATACGCGCTGTTCCTGCGCGTCGATCTCGACCCGGTCTACGCCGCCGTCATCCTGCCGTCGATGCTGCTGATCGGCGCGGCCTGCGCGCTGGTCTTCCCCTCGCTCAACATCCAGGCCACCAACGGCGTGGCGGACCACGAGCAGGGCATGGTCTCGGGCCTGCTCAACACCTCGGTACAGGTGGGCGGTGCGATCTTCCTGGCCGTGGTCACCGCGGTGGTGACCGCGGGCGCCCCCGCCGACCCCACCCCGCAGGCCGTCCTCGACAGCTACCGCCCCGGGCTGACGGTGGTGACGCTCATCGCCGCCGCGGGCCTGCTGATCACCCTCCCCGGCCTGCGCACCCGACGCGCCCAGGGCTCGGTCCTCGTCGCCAAGTCCACCGCGGCGGAGGAGAGCGCGGAGGCGAACCATGGGTCGAACGCGGAGCCCGTGGGGGTCCGCGACTAGGAAGTGGCTGCGCGAAGTGTGCGTCCGGCGGGGGCGATTGCCTCGCCGGGCGCACGCCTGTGAGACTTGCCGTATGAGCAGCCACAACGGTTACGGGGGACGGCGCACGCAGGCCGACCGGGACGCGATCACCGTCGAGATCGGATACGCGTTGTTCAGCGCGGTGTTCGCGGCGGCGGTGCTGTTCGGGGCGCTCGCCGGACCGGCGCTGCTGTTCGAACTGCCGGACACGGCCGAGAAGTTGTCGCTGCGCTCCGGGCTCGCGCTCGCTCCGGTGGTGTTCCTGGCCCGGGTGGTCTCCGTACTGCTCCGCTTCCGTGCCGACACCCGCCTCCGTACGGACGCTCAGCCCAGCCAGCCCGGCCGGACCAGCCCCGACTCATAGGCCAGCACGACCAGTTGGGCCCGGTCCCGCACGCCCAGTTTCACCATCGTGCGGCTGACGTGGGTCTTGGCGGTGAGCGGGCTGACCACCAGTCGGCGGGCGATCTCCTCGTTGGACAGGCCGATCCCGACCAGCGCCATCACCTCCCGCTCCCGCTCCGTGAGCCGACCCAACGCGTCGTCCGTCGCGGGCTCCTTGGAGCGGGCCGCGAACTCGGCGATGAGCCGACGCGTCACTCCCGGCGAGAGGAGCGCGTCGCCGGCGACCACCGCCCGTACGGCACGCAGGAGTTCGTCCGGCTCGGTGTCCTTGACCAGAAAGCCGGAAGCCCCCGAGCGGATCGCCTCGAAGACGTAACTGTCGAGTTCGAAGGTGGTGAGCATGACCACCCTGACCTGCGAGAGCGCCTCGTCCTCGGTGATCCGGCGGGTGGCGGCGAGGCCGTCGAGGAGGGGCATCCGGATGTCCATCAGGACGACGTCCGGCCGCAGTTCACGCACCGCGCGCACCGCTTCCTGCCCGTCGGCGGCCTCCCCGGCCACCTCGATGTCCGGCTGTGCGTCGAGCAGCGCCCTGAACCCCGCCCGGACCAACGACTGGTCGTCGGCGAGCAGTACGCGGATCACCGGTCGTCCTCCTTGGCCTCGGCCTTCACCGGGAGTACGGCGAGCACCCGGAAGCCGCCGTCGGGCCGCGGCCCCGCCTCGATCGTGCCACCCAGGGCCGCGGCCCGCTCCCGCATTCCGGCGAGACCGTTGCCGCTGCCGCCCGCTTCGGCGCCGGTCGCCGGTCCGTCGTCGTCGATACGGAGCCGTAGCGCCGCGCCGCGCCGTTCGAGCCGCACGCGCGCGTGGCGCGAGCCCGAGTGGCGTACGACGTTGGTGAGTGCCTCCTGGACGATGCGGAAGGCGGCGAGGTCCGTGTGGGGCGGCAACCCGGGCGGCGAGCCGGTCACCTCGACCGTGAGGCCCGCGCGCGCCGCCTGTTCCACCAGCTCGGGCAGCCGGTCCAGGCCGGGCGCAGGCGCCCGCGGCACATCACCCGGCGTGCGCAGGGTGTCGAGCACCTGGCGCACCTCGCCGAGCGCTTCCTTGCTGGCGGACTTGATGGTGGTGAGCGCGGTCCGCGCCTGCTCCGGGTCGGCGTCGAGCAGCGCCAGGCCGACGCCTGCCTGCACGTTGATGACCGAGAGGCTGTGGGCGAGGACGTCGTGCAGTTCACGGGCGATGCGCAGCCGCTCCTCGTCGGCACGCCGCCGGGCGGCCTGGGCGCGTTCGGCCCGCTCACGGGCCCACTGTTCGTGCCGGCTCCGGGCCAGCTCCGCGATCGCCACGATCGCCAGGACCCACCCGGCGACGACGATCTCCTGCCCGAACGGCGCGGGGTCGTCCCCGGCGGGCGGCAGCCACCGGTACAGCCAGTGCGCGACCAGCAGATGCACGGCCCACAGCATCCCCAGGGCCGTCCAGGCGGCCCGGCGGTGCCCGGCGACGACGGCGGCGAAGCAGGCGACCGCCACGGTCAGGAAGACCGGCCCGTAGGCGTAGCCGGCGCCGAGGTAGATCGCGGCGGCGGCCGCGGTGCCGAACACCACGGCCACCGGTTGCCGTCGCCGCCAGAGCAGCAGACCGGAGGCGAGAACCAGCAGCACGCGCGCGAAGGCGTCGAGCGAGGCCCGCTCGCCCTGCTGCGCGTGGGTCGCGAAGGTCGAGCCGACGAGCACGAACACGGTGATCAGCACGGTGGAACGCCAGGGCCACCGCGCCGCGTCCGGCTCCGCCCGCTCCCAGCGGCGCAGCCGCGGCGGCGGCCCGTGCCGCCACCACTGCTCCGGGCCACCGCGCCCGCGCACCTGCTCTTCGTCCATGTCCGCCACGCTAGACGCCACCGCCCACGCCGGACGTCCGCCGGACGAGGTGCTCGGCGGTACTCCCCCGGAAGTACGCGCCGCACCCGCCCGCGTTCATCGCCTCCACCAGCGCGCGGCGCTTCCGACCAGGGGGTCTCCCTCGCCGGGCGGGCTCTACCGCAGACCCACCTCGTGGGCGAGCCGGGTGAGCGCGTACCGGAAGAACGGCTCGCGGTCCTCCACGACCCGGTGGAACTGCCCGAACACCTCGAACCCGACCAGTCCGTACAGCTGGGCCCAGGCCGCGACGAGGGGGGCGACCGCTCCCGGTGGGAGGTCGGGCGCGAGATCCGCCGCCATCCGCACCGCTTCGGGAACCAGTTCGTCCGTCAGGAGCGGCACTTCCAGCGCGTGCGCCCGGTGTGCGTCGCGCACGATGCCGATGAGGAGGAGGCCGACCCGGGCGGCGGCCGCAACGGTCGTCGCGGGCGCGCTGTAACCGGGCACCGGCGAGCCGTAGATCAGCGCGTACTCGTGCGGATGCGCCAGTGCCCAGCCGCGCACCGCCTCGCCGACCGCGACCCAGCGGTCGACGGGAGCGACACCGGCGGCGGCCGTGTGCGCGGCCTCCGCGCTCTCGCCGAGCGAGTCGTAGGCGTCGATGATGAGTGCGGTGAGCAGGTCGTCACGGCTCGGGAAGTACCGGTACAGCGCGGAGGAGACCATGCCGAGCTCACGGGCCACGGCCCGCAGCGAGAGTTTGGCGGCCCCCTCGGAGGCGAGTTGTCTGCGGGCCTCCTCCTTGATGGCGGTGGTGACTTCGATCCTGGCTCGGGCGCGTGCCCCACGCACGGTGCTGCTCATGTGGGTCAGTGTCCCATGAAACCGGAGCAGTGCACACAATCGAGAGCGTCGAACTGAAAAGAGAGCACCGCTCTTGCTTTCGAACACCACCCTCGGGCAGACTCGACTCCAGCGAGAGCAGTGCTCACACTTTGGTCCAGGAAGCAGGAGGCAGTACCCATGTCCACCCACGCCCACGTACAGAAGCCCGGCTGGTTCACCGTCAATGTCTTCAACCGTGCCGTGGCCTGGCTGACCCGACGCGGGCTCAGCGTGTGGGGGTCGCGGGTCCTGGCGGTGCGCGGCCGCAAGAGCGGCGAGTGGCGCACCACCCCCGTGAACCTGCTGACCGTGGACGGGCAGCAGTACCTGATCGCACCGCGCGGTCACGTCCAGTGGACGCACAACATGCGTGCGGCGGGCGGCGGCGAACTCCACCTCGGCAAGCACGTGGAGGAGTTCACGGCGATCGAGGTCGCGGACGACGACAAGACGCCGTTGCTGCGCGCCTACCTCAAGCGCTGGAAGGCCGAGGTCGGCGTCTTCTTCAACGGGGTCGGCCCCGACTCCCCCGATGCCGAGATGCGCCGGATCGCCCCTGACCACCCGGTGTTCCGGATCACCGTCACCGACCGACGGTGATCACGGGCGCGCCCCTTCGGTCAGGAACCGCTCTCCTCGGCCTCCGCCGCAGCTGCCGGTGCCGGCTCCTGGGCGGCCTGCCGCCGATCCATCGCGGTCAGCGCCCGCTGGGCCATCGGGTGGGTGCGCACGAGCTCGCCCAGGGTGGTCCGGCCGCGCGTGATGTCGGTGAACGCCCGCCAGGCCGGGCGGAAACCGGTGAGGGCCGCGTGGAAGAGCCCGGGCCGGCGCTCGAAGACGGCGAGCAGCCGCTTGCCGACGCTCATCTCCACACCGAGGCCCGCCTTGACCGCGAAGGCGTAGTTCAGCGCCTGGCGGCGGGTGTCCACCGCGTCGTGCGCCTCGGCGATCCGGACCGCCCACTCACCCGCGAGCCGGCCCGAGCGCAGGGCGAAGGAGATGCCCTCGCGGGTCCACGGCTCCAGCAGACCCGCCGCGTCCCCGCAGACCAGGACCCGCCCGCGCGAGAGCGGTGAGTCGTCGGCGCGGCAGCGGGTCAGATGGCCGGAGGAGATGCTCGGCTCGAACCCGGCGAGGCCGAGCCGCCCGATGAAGTCCTCCAGGTACCGCTTGGTGGCCGCGCCTTCGCCGCGCGCGGAGATCACGCCGACGGTCAGCGTGTCCCCCTTGGGGAAGACCCAGCCGTAACTGCCGGGCATCGGCCCCCAGTCGATGAGGACGCGCCCCTTCCAGTCCTCGGCGACCGTCTCCGGCACCGGGATCTCCGCCTCCAGGCCGAGATCCACCTGGTCGAGTTTGACGCCGACATGCGCCCCTATCCGGCTCGCGCTGCCGTCGGAGCCGACCACCGCCCGCGCGAGCACCGTCTCGCCGCCCTGGAGGACGACCGCGACCGTGCGCCGGTCCGGCACCGCCGAGCCGTGCTGCTCGACCCGCTGCACGGTGACGCCCGTGCGCAGCTCGGCGCCCGCCTTCTGGGCGTGCTCGACGAGCTGCTGGTCGAACTCGGGCCGGTTGATCAGCCCGAACAGCATCTGCCGGGAGCGGCGGGTGCGGGTGAAGCGCCCGTTGTTGGAGAAGGTGATCGCGTGCACCCGGTCGCGGAAGGGCAGCTCGAAGCCGGGCGGCAGCGCATCGCGCGAGGGTCCGATGATGCCGCCGCCGCACGTCTTGTAGCGGGGCAGCTCCGCCTTCTCGAGCAGCAGCACGCGCCGCCCTGTGACCGCCGCCGCGTAGGCGGCCGAGGCCCCCGCGGGTCCCGCGCCCACCACGACGACATCCCACACCTGCCGCACGTCGTCCGCCGAAGAGTTCTCGCTGCTCACGATGGTCTACTGCTCCCGATCAAGCCGCTTGCCGCACCTGTCCCCCGCATCCTACGGCGGAGATCGTCACGGACCGATGACAGTCCGCTGTGGGAGGATCGGCGGCGTGCGCGCGACCCCATCCCGGCAGCGCGTACGCTCGCACGGTCCCCCGAACGGACCAGTGCCACCCTGTACAACGTCGCACCCACAAGGAGCGTGCCCATGTCGTCGAATCCGGTCGCCGAGACCGTCGCCTCCCTGATGCCCAGGGCCCGGGCGGAGCTCGCCGAGCTGGTGGCGTTCAAGTCGGTGGCGGACTTCGACCAGTTCCCCAGGAGCGAGAGCGAGGCGGCCGCGAACTGGGTCGCCGACGCGCTGCGCGCCGAGGGCTTCCAGGACGTGGCCCTGCTCGACACGCCCGACGGCACCCAGTCGGTGTACGGCTACCTGCCCGGTCCGGCCGGCGCGAGGACGGTCCTGCTGTACGCCCACTACGACGTGCAGCCGCCGCTGGACGAGGCCGCCTGGACCACCCCGCCCTTCGAGCTGACCGAGCGCGACGGCCGCTGGTACGGCCGCGGGAGCGCCGACTGCAAGGGCGGCGTCATCATGCACCTGCTCGCGCTGCGCGCCCTGAAGGCGAACGGCGGCGTCCCGGTCAACGTCAAGGTGATCGCCGAGGGCTCCGAGGAGCAGGGCACGGGCGGTCTGGAGCGGTACGCGGAGGAGCACCCCGAGCTGCTGACGGCCGACACGATCGTCATCGGCGACGCGGGCAACTTCCGGGTCGGGCTGCCGACGGTCACCTCCACCCTGCGTGGCATGACCATGCTGCGGGTGCAGATCGACACCCTCGAGGGCAATCTGCACTCCGGCCAGTTCGGCGGGGCCGCGCCCGACGCGCTGGGCGCGCTGATCCGGGTCCTGGACTCGCTGCGCGCGGAGGACGGCTCCACGACCGTCGACGGCCTCGCCGACGACTCCCGCTGGGAGGGCCTGAAGTACGACGAGGCGCAGTTCCGCCAGGACGCCAGGGTGCTGGACGGCGTCGGCCTGATCGGCTCCGGCACGGTCGCCGACCGCATCTGGGCGCGCCCGGCCGTGACCGTCCTCGGCATCGACTGCCCGCCGGTCGTCGGCGCCACGCCGTCGGTGCAGGCGAGCGCCCGCGCGCTGATCAGCCTCCGGGTGCCGCCGGGCGTGGACGCGGCCGAGGCCACGAAGCTGCTGCAGGCCCATCTGGAGGCGCACACGCCGTGGGGCGCGCGTGTGCGGACCGAACAGATCGGCCAGGGCCAGCCGTTCAGCGCCGACACCACCAGCCCGGCGTACGCGGCGATGGCCGAGGCGATGGCGGTCGCCTACCCCGGCCAGGAGATGCAGTACGCGGGTCAGGGCGGCTCCATCCCGCTGTGCAACACGCTGGCCGCGCTCTACCCGCGCGCGGAGATCCTCCTCATCGGCCTGAGCGAGCCCGAGGCGCAGATCCACGCGGTCGACGAGAGCGTGTCCCCGCAGGAGCTGGAGCGGCTGTCGGCGGCGGAGGCGCTGTTCCTGCGCAACTACGCGGCGAACTGAGCCGCGCCGCCCGCCTCGGACGGTGACCGTGCCCGAGCGCCGCACCGCCCACCGGACGGTCTCCCGCCGCCTCGGCCTGCTGAGCGACGCCGAACTCACCGCCCTGGTGGACTCGGGTGTGCCCATGGGCGCCGGGATCGGCGGGCAGGTGCGGCGGGTGGAGGTGGCGGGACGGCGGGTGTTCGTGAAGCGGATCCGGTTGACGGACGCCGAGCGGCGCCCGGAACACGCGAGGTCCACCGCGGACGTCTTCGGACTGCCGTCCTTCTGCCACTACGGCATCGGGGACGTCGGCAGCCCCGGCTTCGGGGCGTGGCGGGAGCTGGCCGTGAACACGATGACCACGCGGTGGGTGCTGTCCGGCCGGTTCCCGGGCTTCCCGCTGACGTACCACTGGCGGGTGCTGTCCGACGGGCCGCGGCCGCTCCCTGCGCAACTGGCCGACGTGGACCGGGCGGTGGCGTACTGGGACGGCGGCCCGGGCCTGCACGCGCGCGTGGAGGGGCTGCGCTCGGCGTCGGCGAGCCTGACGCTGTTCCTGGAGTACATCCCGTCCACCCTGCACGACTGGCTGGGCGCCCGGCTGCGGACGGAGGGCGCGGACGCCGCGTGCGCCCTGGTGGAGCGGGAGTTGCCGGCCCTGACCGGCTTCCTCCGGGAGCGTGGGCTCGTGCACTTCGACGTCCACTTCCGCAACGTCCTCACCGACGGACGGCATCTGTACCTCGCCGATCACGGGCTGGCGCTCTCCGCCGGGTTCCGCCTCACCCCGCCGGAGCGGGCGTTCCTCGACCGGCACCGCGACTACGACCGGGCCTACACCAGCGGCTACTTGGCGAGGTGGCTGGTCACCGACCTGTACGGGTACCGCGGTGCGGAACGCGAGGCATTCCTGCGCGCGTGCGCCGGGGGCCTGCGCCCCAAGGGCATCCCGGACGGAGCCGCCGCACTCGTCGGCCGTCATGCCCCGGTCGGCGTCGTGATGGAGGAGTTCGAGCGACGGTTCCGGGAGGAGGGCCGGTCGACGCCCTTCCCGGCGGAGACAGTGCGCCGCCTCCTCCCCTCGTAGCCGCGGCGCTCGTGGCGGCGCTCACCCGCGCGGGATGCCCGCTTCCAGGTAGAGCGCGGCCCCGCGCTCGCGGGCGCGCAGCGCCCAGCGCAGTCGTTCGTAGCGGACCGGCGGCAGCAGATCGGCCGCCTCCTCCTCCGTGACGAAGCGCCAGGCGCGCAGTTCGGGTCCGGGCAGCAGCAGTCCCGCCACGGCCGCGGAGTCGAGCCGGCCGCCGTCGAAGAGGAGCCGCAGTCCGCCGTAGGCGGGAGGCACCGGGCGCTCCCAGTCCACGACCAGGAGCCGGGGCACGTCCGCGAGCCGGATCCCGGTCTCCTCCTCCACCTCGCGCATCCCCGCGCGCGCGGGCGCCTCGCCGGGCTCCACCACGCCGCCCGGGAACTCCCAGCCGGGCTTGTACGTCGGGTCGACGAGCAGCACCCGGTCCTGCTCGTCGAAGAGCAGCACCCCGGCGGCCACCGTCTCCGCGGTGGGCTCGGGGGTCTGCACGATGTCGCATGCGGCGACGGCCCCGCTGCCGACGGCCGCGGAGATCCGGGCGGCCGTCTCCTGCGGGGTGAGGAACCCGTTGTCGACGGGGTGGGCGTCGGCGGTGAGCCAGGAGGCGAGGGCGGCCTGGTACGGCTCGATGTGGTCGTACGACCACTGACGGATCCGTATCTCGCCGTCGGGGAGGTCCGGGGGGATCTCCCGGTTGGCTATTCGCTCGCGCAGGATCGTTTCCGCCGGAGCGAGGAGGACATGCCGGACGGCGATCCGGCGGGCGGCGAGACCTCCGAAGATCTCGTCGCGGTACTCCTGGCGCAGCAGGGTCATGGGGACGACGAGGGTGCCGCCCAACTCGGCGAGGAGCGCGGCCGCCGTGTCGATCACGAGCCGGCGCCAGATCGGCAGATCCTGGAAGTCGCCGACCTCGGCCAGGCGCTTGGCCGGCAGCAGGTACGGGAGCGCTCCGCCGATGACCTCGGGGTCGAAGAGCGTGCTGTTCGGGATCAGGTCGATCAATTCCCGTGCGGTGATGGTCTTCCCCGCACCGAACGCGCCGTTGATCCAGACGACGGTCACAGTTCCCCCTCTTCTGTTGGCCCCCTGTGGCTTGCCCGCTCCACCCTGCCACGGAAACCAGTTCGCGTTGAGGGCGCAGAGACGCCGTGGCGCCGGCACCCCTCGACGGGGTGCCGGCGCCACGGCCTCGGGCCCGGTACGTCAGCCGTTCTGCCCCAGGGCGTCGTCCTCGACGGCAAGGCTGTCGCTGGCGATGGTGTGGTCGAGCGTGCTGAGGGTGTCGCCCACGTTCAGTCCGCCGAGGTCCTCACCGCCCAGGCCTTGCGAGGGGGTGATCGCCGCGACGACGAAACCGGTGGCGAGGGAGGCGATGGCGAGCATGCTGCGCTTCTTCATGCGTGGATCAACGGCACGAACGGGCCCCGGGTCACGCGCCGGCCGTCAATCCGCTCGCACGATCGGCCCGTTCGCGGCGAGAATGCCGTGGTCACCGACATTTTCAAGATTCCGGGGCGCCAGGTTTTCCGAGGTTCCGGGTTTCCGACGCTCCGGGTTTCCGACGCTCCGGGTTTCCGACGCTCCGGGTTTCCGACGCTCCGGGTTTCCGAGGGAGAGTTCGCCATGAGCGGTCCGCAGCAGGCCCACGCCAGTCTGGACGGGCTGGTGGCGGGCGACGCGTTCGGCGACAGCTGGTTCCTGCGCTCCGACGAGCCCGCCGAGGAACTTCTGGCGGCGCGGGAACCTCGTCCCGCGCCATGGCCGTGGACGGACGATTCGGCGATGGCGTTCGTACTGTTCGCCCATCTGAGGGCGCACGGGGAGGTCCGTCCCGGTGACCTCGCCCGGGAGTTCGCCGCCGAGTACCGCCGCGACCCGGCCCGCAAGTACGGCCCCTCCATGCACGGCGTGCTGCGGCGTGTCGCCGAGGGCGAGGACTGGCGGGCGGTGACGACGGGACAGTTCGGCGGACAGGGCTCCTACGGCAACGGCGCGGCGATGCGGGTCGCTCCGCTGGGGGCCTGGTTCCACCGCGACCTGGTCGCGGTCCGCGAGCAGGCCCAACTGTCCGCGCTGGCCACCCACGCCCATCCGGAGGCGGTCGCGGGCGCGGTGGCCGTGGCGGTCGCCGCCGCGCTGGCAGCCGCCGGCGAGGGGCAGGACGTCCCGCCGCGTGCCGCGTTCCTGCGGGAGGTGGCGGGTCATCTGGCGGACGGCGACGTCCGCTCCGGGCTGTTGGTGGCGGCGAGTCTCCCGGAGCGTGCCTCGGTGCGTCACGCGGCGTCCGTGCTGGGCTCGGGGACGCTGATCTCCGCTCCGGACACGGTGCCGTTCGCCCTCTGGTCCGCCGCGGGGCGCCTGGACGATCTGCCGGGGGCGCTGTGGCAGACCGTGGGCGGGTGGGGCGACCGTGACACGACCTGCGCCATCGTCGGAGGCGTCGTGGCGGCCCGCACCGGCACGGCCGGCCTCCCGGCCGCCTGGCTCCAGGCCCGCGAGGACATCCCCGCCGGAAGCGGCTGGGACGCCCTCGCGGCGGCCGCCCGGACCGGTCCCCTCGATCCTCAGTAGCCCTGCGCCGGAACGTTCCCTCAGGAACCTCAGGACCTCAAAACCTCAGGGACTCGCGAACCTCAGGGACCCGGGGCCCTCAGACCCCCGCGGCCGCGGCTCCCGCCTCCGTCCGCCCGGTGCGCCCGGTCTGTCCGGTTCCTGCCGTCAGGGCCGCCGCGGCCGCCCCCACCAGCCCCGCGTCGGTGCCCATCTGGGCGGGCGTCACCGTCAGGCGCTGGACGAAGGAGAGGGTCGCGTAGTCGAGGAGGGCCCGGCGCAGGGGGGCGAAGAGGACCTCGCCCGCCTTGCCCACGCCTCCGCCGATCACCGCGATGTCGATCTCGACGAGGGTCGCGGTGGCCGCGATGCCGGCCGCCAGGGCCTGGGCGGCCCGTTCGAAGGAGGCCACGGCGACCGGGTCGCCCGCGCGGGCGGCGGCGGCCACCGCGGCCGCGGAGACGTCGCCGTCGGGGCCGGGCTGCCAGCCGTTCTCCAGGGCCCGGCGGGCGATGTTGGGACCGCTGGCGATGCGTTCCACGCAGCCGCGCGCGCCGCACGGGCACGGATCGCCGTCGAGATCGACGCTGATGTGGCCGATGTGCCCCGCGTTGCCGGTGGGACCGGGGTGCAGTCGGCCGCCGAGGACCAGGCCGCCGCCGACGCCGGTGGAGACCACCATGCACAGCGCGTTGTCGTGGCCGCGGGCGGCGCCCTGCCAGTGTTCGGCCGCCGTGATCGCCACGCCGTCGCCGATCAGCTCGACCGGGAGGTTCCCGGTCACCGCCCGGACCCGGTCGACCAGCGGAAAGTCTCGCCAGCCGGGCACGTTCACCGGGCTGACCGTGCCCGTGGAGGCGTCCACGGGTCCGGCGCTGCCGATGCCGACGGCGTGCACGCGCTCCCACAGCGGCGACCCGGTCAGCTCCCCCGACACCTCCTCGACGGCCCGCATCACGGTGTCGCCGTTCTCCTGTGCGGGCGTGGGGCGCTGCGCGCGGGCCAGGATCGTGCCGTCGCCGTCCACCAGCGCTCCGGCGATCTTGGTGCCGCCGATGTCCAGCGCGGCCACGAGGTCGGTGTGCATCAGTCTGGGTACTCCCGGTCCACCATGAAGAAAGGGCTGGCCGGTCCAGCGGTTGGGGGACGCGGGCCGGAGATTGCGGTGGACAGTGTCTCCCGCATCTGACAACGTTGTCCAGGCTCTATGCTCGACGCCACATCCTCATACAAACCCTGGGACCCACACACCCCCGTGCGCAACATTTTGCGGACGGCGCGCCTGACGGTGTCCCGGGGACGACAGGACAGGACACCGCATCGTGCCCGAGACGCAGCGCCGACCCGAGAGCCGTTACGGCAACCGTCCCACCATGAAGGACGTCGCCGCTCGGGCCGGAGTCGGCCTCAAGACGGTGTCGCGGGTGGTGAACGGCGAGCCGGGCGTCACGCCCGAGACGGAACGCCGGGTCCAGGAGGCCATCGACGCGCTGGGCTTTCGCCGCAACGACAGCGCCCGGGTGCTGCGCAAGGGCCGCACGGCCAGCATCGGCCTGGTCCTGGAGGACCTCGCCGACCCGTTCTACGGTCCTCTCAGCCGCGCGGTGGAGGAGGTCGCCCGCGCCCACGGGGCACTGCTGATCAACGGCTCCAGCGCCGAGGACCCGGACCGTGAGCAGGAACTGGCGCTGGCGTTGTGCGCGCGGCGGGTGGACGGTCTCGTGGTGATCCCGGCCGGCGACGACCACCGCTACCTGGAGCCCGAGATCAAGGCGGGCGTCGCCACGGTCTTCGTGGACCGCCCGGCCGGTCGGATCGAGGCCGACTGCGTCGTCTCGGACAACTTCGGCGGCGCCCGCGAGGGCGTGGCCCATCTCGTCGCGCACGGGCACCGCCGGATCGGCTTCATCGGCGACATGCCGCGCATCCACACCGCCGCGGAGCGGCTGCGCGGCTACCGCGCGGCGATGGACGACGCCGGCATACCCGTGGAGGACGCCTGGATGTCCCTGGGGGCCACCGATCCCCTGCGGGTGCGCCGGTCCGCCGAGGAGATGCTGTCGGGGCCCGATCCGGTCACGGCGATCTTCACGGGCAACAACCGGGTGACGGTCACCGTGATCCGGGTGCTCGCCGAGCGGACCCGCCGGGTCGCCCTGGTGGCCTTCGACGACCTGGAGCTCGCCGACCTGCTCCAGCCGGCGGTCACCGTGGTCGCCCAGGACGCCGCCGCCCTCGGTCGTACGGCCGCCGAGCGGCTGTTCCGGCAGCTGGACGGCTCGTTGATCGTTCCCGAGCACATCGAACTGCCGACCCGGCTCGTCACCCGCGGCTCGGGCGAGCTGCCGCCGGCGGACTGAGGCGCCCATGGACGCCCACGACGAGCACCGCACGCTGGAGGCGCTGGGCCTGGCGGACGCTCCGCGCGACCGTCCGCTGACCTATCCCGGCGCCTGGCCGGCCGGCTCCGGGCTGCTCGACGGGGACGAACTGCTGCCGCTGGACCGGCTGACACACCCCGGCCGGACGCCGGTGGTGGCCGTCGGCTCCAACGCCAGCCCCGCCCAACTGCGGCACAAGATGGCCGAGTCCGGTATCACCTCACCCGTCCCGATGGTGAAGGCCCGGGTGACGGGCGTCGAGGTGGGCGTGTCGGCGCACATCAGCCGGCTCGGCTATGTGTCCGCCTCCCCCGTCGCCGCGCCCGGTGTCACAACGGAGTTGTTCGTCATCTGGCTGGACGGGGAGCAGCTCGACGTGGTGGATGCGACCGAGCCGAACTACGACCGGGTACTGCTGCCGGCACCGGGTTTCCGGGTCGAGCTGGAGAACGGCGAGGCGCTCCTCGATGCGTTCGCGTACGTGAATCACCACGGCGTGCTGCACAACGGCTCCGGTGCCCCGCGCAGCCATCCCGGCCAGCGCGCCCTGATCACCGAACTCCTCGCCGTGTCACCGGCGTTGAGGCGGCTGTTCGGGGCGACCCCGGAGGAGTTCTGCACGCGGGCCCGGGCCGACGCCCGGCTGTGCGAGCAAGGCACTCGACTGTTCGCGGAGGAGAAGAGGGTGACCGCGTCCGGCCTGGAGCATCTGCGCGTCGGCTAGCTTGCTCGAACGCCGTCGTCCGTTGTCGTCCGTTAGGGTGTTCGAACGGCATCGCGTGTCGGTCACCGACCGGGTGAGGCATGGAGGTGCCCGTGAGTTTGCCTTACGGAGGCATTCCACACATGTCAGTCGAGCTCAATCACACGATCGTCCACTCCCGTGACAACCGGGAGTCCGCCGAGTTCCTCGCCCACATCCTGGGGCTCGAAGTCGGGGCCGAATGGGGCCCGTTCGTTCCGGTCGACACCAGCAACAAGGTCACCCTGGACTTCGCGACCATCGCGCCGGAGTCCATCGTCGTCCAGCACTACGCGTTCCTCGTCTCCGACGAGGAGTTCGACGCCGCCTTCGAGCGGATCAGGCGGGCGGGGATCACGTACTTCGCGGATCCGCACGGCAGGCAGCCGGGTGAGATCAACCGTCACCACGGCGGCCGGGGCCTGTACTTCATGGATCCGGCCGGGCACGGGATGGAGATCATCACGCGCCCGTACGAGTTCCCCGAGCAGTAGTCGGTCGTCGGCGGCCGCCAACCGGTAGTCAGTAGCCGGTGGTCGGTGACCGGTGGTCAGCGGCCTGAAGCCGTCAGATCGCCTCGTCGAGGTGCCGCGAAGCCCTCCAGGGCCGTCCGGGAGAGTCCGGTCGCGTCGGTCACCTCGGCGAGGTCGAGGGCGCCGCAGTCCAGGCCGCGCAGCAGGTAGCCGCTGAGGGCCTTGGCGGTCGCGGGCTCGTCCATCACATCGCCGCCGGCCCGGTTGGCATACCGGGAGAGTCGTTCGGCGGCCTGGGCGAAGCCCTCGCGGTAGAAGGCGAAGACGGCCGCGTAGCGGGTGGGGATGTGGCCCGGGTGCATGTCCCAGCCCTGGTAGTAGGCGCGTGCGAGGGCCCGGCGGGTGAGGCCGTAGTGCAGTCGCCAGGCGTCGTGGACCTGCTCGGTCGGGCCGACCGGCAGGACGTTCGTGGAGCCGTCCGAGACGCGGACGCCGGTGCCGGCCGCCGCGACCTGCATGACCGCCTTGGCGTGGTCGGCGGCGGGGTGGTCGCTGGCCTGGTAGGCGGCGGAGACGCCGAGGCAGGCGCTGTAGTCGAAGGTGCCGTAGTGCAGCCCGGTGGCCCGGCCCTGGGCCGCCTGGATCATGCGGGCGACGGTCGCGGTGCCGTCGGTGGCGAGGATGGACTGGCTGGTCTCGATCTGGATCTCGAAGCCGAGCCGCCCGGCGTCCAGTCCGCGTGCCTTCTCGAAGGCCTCCAGGAGCGCGACCATGGCGGTGACCTGCTCCGGGTACGTCACCTTCGGGAGGGTGAGGAGCAGGCCGTCGGGCAGGCCGCCGTGCTCCATCAGGCCGCTGAGGAAGATGTCGAGGGTGCGGATGCCCCGGTCGCGCACCGCGGCCTCCATGCACTTCATGCGGATGCCCATGTAGGGGGCCGCGGTGCCCTTGGCGTACGCCTCGGCGATCAGCCGGGCCGCCCGGGCGGCCGTCTCGTCCTCCTCCGCGTCCGGGCGGGGGCCGTAGCCGTCCTCGAAGTCGACGCGCAGGTCTTCGATGGGCTCGCGCTCCAGCTTGGCCCGTACGCGCGCGTACACGGGCTCGGCGAGTTCGTCGGCCAGGCCGAGGCAGGCGGCGAAGGAGGCCGCGTCGGGGGCGTGCTCGTCGAGGGCGGCAAGAGCCTTGTCGCCCCAGGAGCGGACGGTGTCGGCGGCGAAGGCGTCACCGGGGACGTAGACGGTGTGGACGGGCTGGCGGGTGCCGGGGTCTCCGGGGTAGCGGCGGTCGAGTTCGGCGTCGACGGGGGCGAGGGAGGCGCTGATCTCCTCGCTGACGGCGCCCGCGAGGCTCGTCGTGACCGTCTCCTGCTGGCCCTGGCCCATTCCACACCCTCCAGTTTTCCGCTGCACGGAATCAGTAATCCGTAGAGTGAAGTTATCCATGCGGCTTCCGGTGGGTCAACACCCTGTCCACGGCATGGTCCCTGCGCTCACTGCCACACCGATTCCCCCTTCCGTACAACCGTTCTCCCCTGCATCCTTTCCCACAAGGGGAGGGGATTCATGACAGGCACCACGGGGCCGACCCGGCGGGCGGGGCTGAAGAGCATGGTGGCCGCGTTGGCCGCCGTGCCGCTGCTCGGCACGGCAGGGGCTTCGGCCCCGCAGCAGGAGAGCCGGGTGCGCGCAGCGCTTGCGCCCGCGTCCAATGCACCACTTGAGGTCATGACGTTCAACCTGCGTTACCCGGGCGCCAGGGATCCCAACACCTGGCCGGTCCGCCGTCCGGTGATGCGGGCGCTGCTGCGCCGGGCGGCTCCGCACGTCATCGGCACCCAGGAGGGTCTGGCGGCCCAGTTACGCGACATCGAGGCCGACCTCGGGCCGCACTACGACTGGATCGCCAAGGGCCGCAGCGTGGAGGACCCGGAGGCGGTGGCCGTCTTCTACGACACCCGCCGGCTCGCCCCGGTCGAGCACGCGCACTTCTGGCTCTCCGACACGCCCGAGGTACGCGGCTCCAACACCTGGGGCGGGAACTACCCCCGCATGGTCACCTGGGTCCGCTTCCGTGATCTGCGGGCGCGGCGGGAGTTCTGCATCCTCAACACCCATCTCGACAACGGCAGCCAGAACGCGCGTGTGCGCTCCGCCGACCTGATCGCCGACCGGCTCGCCCGGTTCGACCGCTCCCTGCCGCTGCTGGTGACCGGCGACTTCAACGCCATCGCCCATGCCAGTCCGGTCTACGACACGCTGCTGGCCTCCGGTCTGGTGGATACCTGGGACACGGCACGCGCGCGTGGCGGGGTGTACGGGACGTACCACGGGTACCGGGCGCTCATACCGGGCGGGGACCGCATCGACTGGATCCTGGCGACGCCGGGCGTCACGGTCCACCGGGAGTGGACCGACGCTTTCACCGTGAACGGCCAGTATCCGAGCGACCATCTGCCGGTGCAGGCCTCCGTGACCCTGGGATGAGCGAAGGCCCCCGTGACCGGCAGGGTCACGGGGGCCTTCGCTCAGTCGTGCGACTGTCGGACGATCAGCCCTTACGGGTGTTGATCTCCTCGGTGAGCTGCGGGACGACGTCGAAGAGGTCGCCGACGACGCCGTAGTCGACGAGGTCGAAGATCGGGGCCTCGGCGTCCTTGTTGACGGCCACGATGGTCTTCGAGGTCTGCATGCCGGCGCGGTGCTGGATGGCGCCGGAGATGCCGTTGGCGATGTACAGCTGCGGGGACACCGACTTGCCGGTCTGGCCGACCTGGTTGGTGTGCGGGTACCAGCCGGCGTCCACCGCGGCACGCGAGGCGCCGACGGCCGCGCCGAGGGAGTCGGCGAGGGCCTCGATGATCGCGAAGTTCTCCGCGCCGTTGACGCCGCGGCCGCCGGAGACGACGATCGCGGCCTCGGTCAGCTCCGGACGGCCGGTCGACTCGCGCGGGGTGCGGCCGGCGACCTTGGTGCCGGTGGCCTGGGCCGAGAAGGTGACGGCGAGAGCCTCGACGGCACCTGCGGCCGGGGCGGCCTCGACGGCGGCGCTGTTGGGCTTGACGGTGATGACCGGGGTGCCCTTGGAGACGCGGGACTTGGTGGTGAAGGACGCGGCGAACACCGACTGGGTGGCCACCGGGCCTTCGTCGCCGGCCTCGAGGTCGGTCGCGTCGGTGATGATGCCGGAGCCGATGCGCAGCGCGAGGCGGGCGGCGATCTCCTTGCCCTCCGCGGAGGACGGGACCAGCACGGCGGCCGGGGAGACGGCGGCGACGGCGGCCTGCAGCGCGTCCACCTTCGGTACGACGAGGTAGTCGGCGTACTCGGAGGCGTCGTGCGTCAGCACCTTGACGGCGCCGTGCTCGGCCAGCGCGGCGGCGGTGTTCTCGGCGCCCGAGCCGAGGGCGACGGCGACCGGCTCGCCGATGCGGCGGGCCAGCGTCAGCAGCTCCAGGGTGGGCTTGCGGACGGCGCCGTCCACGTGGTCGACGTAGACGAGGACTTCAGCCATGGGATTGCTCTCCTGCGAAACGAAGTTGAGGGGCGGTCTGCGAGGGGCCTTTAGATGAACTTCTGGCCCGCGAGGAACTCAGCGAGCTGCTTGCCGCCCTCGCCCTCGTCCTTGACGATCGTGCCCGCGGTGCGGGCCGGGCGCTCGGTCGCGGTGTCGACCGCAGTCCACGCGCCCTCGAGACCGACCTCGTCGGCCTCCAGGTCCAGGTCGGAGAGGTCCCAGGCCTGAACCGGCTTCTTCTTGGCCGCCATGATGCCCTTGAAGGACGGGTAACGCGCCTCGCCCGACTGGTCGGTGACCGACACGACGGCCGGCAGGGAGGCCTCCAGCTGCTCGCTCGCGGCGTCGCCGTCGCGGCGGCCCTTGACGGTGCCGTCCTCGACCGAGACCTCGGAGAGCAGGGTGACCTGCGGGACGCCCAGGCGCTCGGCGAGCAGGGCCGGGACGATGCCGGCGGTGCCGTCGGTGGAGGCCATGCCGGAGATGACCAGGTCGTAGCCGGCCTTCTCGATGGCCTTGGCGAGCACCAGGGAGGTGCCGATGGCGTCGGTGCCGTGCAGGTCGTCGTCCTCGACGTGGATCGCCTTGTCGGCGCCCATGGACAGGGCCTTGCGGAGCGCGTCCTTGGCGTCCTCGGGGCCCACCGTCAGGACGGTGATCTCCACGTCGTCGTCGGAGTTCTCGGAGATCTGCAGCGCCTGCTCGACCGCGTACTCGTCGAGCTCGGAGAGCAGACCGTCCACGTCGTCCCGGTCGACGGTCAGGTCATCGGCGAAGTGCCGGTCGCCAGTGGCGTCGGGCACAAACTTCACAGTGACAACGATCCTCAAGCTCACGCCGGCTCTCCTACTGCATCGTCAGTTCTTCGGCTGCCTTCTTCCAGGCAGCATAGGTGCCACAAGCGGCCGATCCCGGTTGGGGCGGCCCGCGCTCCGACCGAAATATTACTCGTCAGTACACCCAGTTCGTCCCCGCTAAGCAAGCGCTTTGAACTGTGACCTTTGCAACGCAGCGTAATCGGAACTCGACGGCTTTGCAGGAGGACGGGCCAGTGATCAATCCCGCAGAGCGGTGAACCGGCCCTGGTGGTACAACAACGGACGGCCCGCGCCCGCCTGATCACCGGCCGGATCGCCCTGGATCACCTCGGCCAGCACGATGCGATGGTCCCCCGCGGGCACCCGCGCGACGATCCGGCACACCAGCCACGCGAGCACGTCGTCCAGGACGGGAACGCCCGCCGGGCCCTCGCGCCAGCCGGTCGGCGCGCCGAAGCGGTCGGCGCCGCTCCTGGCGAAGGTGGCGGCCAGCGCCTGTTGATGCTCGCCGAGTATGTGGACGCCGACATGCTCGGCCCGGGACACGGCCGGCCAACTGGAGGCGCCGGTGCCGATCCCGAAGGAGAGCATCGGGGGTTCGGCGGAGACGGAGCTGAGCGAGGTGGCGGTGAAGCCCACCGGGCCGCTCGCACCGGGGGCGGTGATCACCGCGACTCCCGCCGCGTGCCGCCGGAAGACGGAGCGCAGGAGATCGGGTGAGGCGAGCTGAGCGGCGCCGAGGTCGGGCGTGGCCGTCATGAGACTGTCCTTCTGCCGGAGGTGGCGTGCCGGGCCGTGGATGCTCAACGGACCGGACAGCGCGCGCTCGCGGTACGGACCAGGTCGACGTGGACCCGTCCATGGAGCAGGAGTTCCTCAGGCATACGGTCAGGCTGACGATAGGTGGCGGGCGCAGTCAAGTACGTTCCGGCATCTGGGAGATGCCTCACCGCCCCCTGCCGACGGGTCACACCGCCTCCCCCAGGGCCGCGATGACGTCGGCCTTGCGGGGCTGACCGGTGGCGCGTCGCACGACGCGGCCGTCGGCGTCGAGGACCAGGACGGTCGGGGTCTTGAGGATGTCGAGTTCGCGGACGAGGTCCAGGTGCGCCTCGGCGTCGATCTCGATGTGGGTGACTCCGGGAACCACGCCGGCCACCTCGCCGAGGACCCGGCGGGTCGCCCGGCAGGGGGCGCAGAAGGCGCTGGAGAACTGCACGAGCGTGGCCCGCTCGCCGAGTTCGCCGCCGAGCCGGTCCGCTCCGAGCCGTGTTCCCTCGTCCCGCCCGCGCACCCGCACCCTCCCGCTCCGCCGCCGCTGCAGCACTCCGTAGGCGCTCGCCGCCGCGAGCACCGCCACGCACACCAGCAGTCCGGTCATCAGCTCCTCCAGCGTTCACATGACTGCAAAGATTCCCGGGCCCAGGAATCGTTTCCGTTGCGGAATGCTTGATTCATGGACATCGATGCGAGGGGCCCGCGCTTCGGGGCCGCCGTGACGACCGTAGTGCTCGCGGTCGTGCTGATCACGGGCAGCGCCTGGCTGCTGGCCTGGCAGACGGCGGCGTTCGCGCTCGGCGCGGCGGGCGGGGTGGGGCGTTCGCCGTACGGCTGGGTGTTCCGCAGGGTCGTCCGGCCGCGGATCGGACCGCCGACGGAGTTCGAGTCGCCTCAACCGCCGCGGTTCGCGCAGTCGGTGGGACTGCTGTTCGCGGGGGTCGGCCTCGTCGGACTCACGTTGGGGCCCGACTGGCTGGGTCTCGCGGCGACCGGGGCGGCGCTCGCGGCCGCCTTCCTCAATGCTGCTTTCGGGTACTGCCTCGGATGCGAGATGTACCTGCTCGTACGCCGGGTTTCGGTACGCGCGGAGTAAAGGCGACTTAAAAGCCCGAGGTGGATCAAGGGGGTTGAAGTGACGAGAATCTCGCGGTTCCCGGGCACCAGGACTGGCTCCCCGGCCGTTCTTGGGGCACGATCTGCGAGATGCCGTAAACCTACGGCTGCGTAACTTTGCCGTCGGAGGCTTCCCCGGCAAGGAGAAGGAAGGGTCCGCCCCGCCCATGGCAGAGATTGTCTACCGCCCCGCCGTCGGCCTCGCCCAGCTGCTGTTCAAGGCCTGGGACCTCAAGATCGACTGCAAGGGGTCGGAGAACATCCCGCGCTCTGGCGGAGCTGTGCTGGTGAGCAATCACATCAGCTACCTCGACTTCATCTTCGACGGTCTGGCCGCGCTCCCGCAGAAACGTCTCGTTCGCTTCATGGCGAAGGACGCGGTCTTCCGCCACAAGATCTCCGGCCCGCTGATGCGCGGCATGAAGCACATCCCGGTGGACCGCAACCAGGGCGACGCGGCGTACGCGCACGCGCTGGAGTCGCTGCGCTCCGGCGAGATCGTCGGCGTCTTCCCCGAGGCGACGATCTCGCAGTCGTTCTGCCTCAAGACCTTCAAGTCGGGCGCCGCCCGGATGGCGCAGGAGGCCGGCGTCCCGCTGATCCCGATGGCCGTGTGGGGTACCCAGCGGCTGTGGACGAAGGGGCACCCGCGCAACTTCAAGCGCAGCCACACCCCGATCACCATCCGCGTCGGCGAGGCCATCGAGGCCTCGCGCGACAAGTACGCGGGCGCGATCACCCGGCAGTTGCGCGAGCGCGTCCAGGAGCTTCTGGAGGCCGCTCAGCGCGCCTACCCGGTCCGCCCCAAGGACGCGAGCGACACCTGGTGGATGCCGGCCCACCTGGGCGGCACGGCGCCCACTCCGGAGCAGGTGCGCGAGGCCGAGGCGCGCTGACGCCCGCTTGCGCCACCCCCGCGGCGGGGAGGCTCACAGTGCGGTGGGCAGCGTCCGCCAGAGGTGGGCCCGGTCCGGGGCGGCTTTGAGCGCGCCGAGGACGGCCGGGTGCGGGGTGGCGTAAAGGCCGCGATAGTCCAGTTCGCCGGCCGCGGGGTCGGGCAGGAAGGCGAGTCGTTCGCCGTCCAGGGAGAACCGCGCGTCCACACCAGGCTTGTTGCCGCGGGGGTCCTGCCGGTGCCAGGCGCCGTGGAAGCGGACGGCGACGAGTCCGTGCACCACGTCGAACTTCTGGTAGCACAGCGCCGTCGGGATGTCCTCGGCCCGCAGCAGCGCGGTCAGCGCATGGGCCTTGGCGTAGCAGATGCCCGTGCCCTGCTCCAGCACGTCGGAGGCGCGCCAGGTGACGCGCGGGTCGCCGGAGTCCTGCGAGTGGGGAATGGTGTCGCGGACGAACTCGAACGCCAGACGTGCATAGACATACGAGTCCGTGGCCTCCTTGGCGAGACGCGCGGCTGTCTGCCTCACCAGCGGGTGATGGTGGTCGATGACCTCGTCAGCGGCCAGGTACGCGGACAGGTCGGGGTTCTCCTGGATCAGCTCCATGGACGCAGAGCATAGAAAGCGATCACCCGGGCGTCAATTAATTTCCAGGTGATCGCATATCTATGCACGCATCCATGTGCGCGTACGCCCGCTCAGCGCGCCATCTCCTCCTTGACCGCCGCCACGAACGCGTCCACGTCCTCCTCGGTCGTGTCGAACGCGCACATCCAGCGCACGACGCCCGCCGACTCGTCCCAGAAGTAGAACCGGAACCGCTTCTGCAGCCGCTCGCTCACGTCGTGCGGGAGCTTCGCGAAGACGCCGTTGGCCTGCATGGGATACAGGATCTCCACGCCGTGCACGGCCCGCACGCCCTCGGCCAGCCGCTGGGCCATCTCGTTGGCGTGGCGGGCGTTGCGCAGCCACAGGTCCTTGGCGAGCAGGGCCTCCAACTGCACCGACACGAAGCGCATCTTGGAGGCGAGCTGCATGGACAGCTTGCGCAGGTGCTTCATGTGGCTGACGGCGTCCTGGTTGATGACCACGACGGCCTCGCCGAACAGCGCGCCGTTCTTGGTCCCGCCGAGCGAGAGGATGTCGACGCCGACCGCGTTGGTGAACGTCCGCATCGGGACGTCCAGGGAGGCGGCCGCGTTGGCTATCCGGGAGCCGTCGAGGTGGACCTTCATGCCGTGCCCGTGGGCGTGGTCGCAGATCGCGCGGATCTCGTCGGGTGTGTAGAGGGTGCCGAGCTCCGTGCTCTGGGTGATCGAGACGACCTGCGGCATCGCGCGGTGCTCGTCCTCCCAGCCCCAGGCCTGTCTGTCGATCAGCTCGGGGGTGAGCTTGCCGTCGGGCGTCGCGACGGTGAGCAGCTTCAGACCGCCCATGCGCTCGGGCGCGCCGCCCTCGTCCACGTTGATGTGGGCGCTCTCGGCGCAGATCACCGCTCCCCAGCGGTCGGTGACGGCCTGGAGCGCGACGACGTTGGCGCCGGTGCCGTTGAACACCGGGAAGGCCTCCGCGGTGGACCCGAAGTGGCTGCGGACGATCCGCTGGAGGTTCTCGGTGTAGTCGTCCTCGCCGTACGCCACCTGGTGGCCGCCGTTGGCCAGGGCCAGGGCGGCCAGCACCTCCGGGTGGGCGCCGGCGTAGTTGTCGCTGGCGAAACCGCGGACCTCGGGGTCGTGATGGCGACGCGCGTCGGTCTTCGGTGGGTTCACGGCTTCTCGGTGAGCCACAGACGCTGTCCGTTCACTTCGAGGGCGGTCTTCTCCCAGACTCCGGCGATGGCGTCGGCCAGGTCCTCGACGTCCGTGAAGCCCGCGAACTTCGCGTTGGGCCGCTCGGCGCGCATCGCGTCGTGCACCAGTGCCTTCACGACCAGGATCGTGGCCGCCGAGGTGGGCCCCTCGGCGCCCCCGGCCTTGCGGAAGTAGTCGCCCAGGGCCAGCGTCCACGCCTCGGCCGCGGCCTTGGCCGCGGCGTAGGCGGCGTTGCCCGCGGTGGGGTTGCCGGCGGCCGCGGCGCTGATCAGGACATACCGGCCGCGCGCGCTGGCCTGGAGTGCCTCGCCGAAGGCGAGGGAGGTGTGCTGCACGGTCTTGACCAGCAGCAGCTCCAGGAAGTCCCAGTCGTCGAGGCTGGTCTTGATGAAGGTCTCGCTGCCGCGCCAGCCCCCGACGAGATGGACCAGGCCGTCGACCCGGCCGAAGTCCTTCTCGATGCGGGTGGCCCACTCGCGGGTGGAGTTCAGGTCGAGCAGGTCGACGGTGTCGCCGGTGACGGTGGCGCCGCCGGCCTCGTAGCGCGCGTGGTCGACGGCCTCCGCCAGCCGCTCCGGGTCGTTGTCCGAGCCGACGACGGTCGCGCCCTCCTGGGCAAGCCTGAGCAGTGCCGCCCGGCCGGCGGGTCCGCCCGCGCCGGCCACCGCGATCACCGCACCGCTGAGAGCCCCGTTCCCCATGGTCTTCGCCTCCTGAGCAGTGTTCTGCAGAGCAGTGTCCTCGATGCGCAGGTCGCTCACGCGGCGATCCGCTCGGCGCCGTCCGCCGTGATGCCCCGGGTCGAGGCGATCACGCTCTTCAGCTTCTTGGACAGTGCCTCATAGAACATGCTCAGCGGAAACTCGTCCGGAAGCACGTCATCCACGAGCTTGCGGGGCGGCTGGGTCAGGTCCAGGGCATCGGGGCCCTTGGCCCACTTGGAGCCCGGGTGCGGGGCGAGGTAGGCGGAGACCAGCTCGTAGCCCGCGAACCAGTGCACCAGCTTCGGCCGGTCGATGCCGTCGCGGTAGAGCTGCTCGATGTCGGCGCAGAGCTGGTTGGTGACCTGCGGGGCGCGCCGCCAGTCGATGTGCAGCTTGTTGTCGGTCCAGCGGACGACGTCGTGCTTGTGCAGGTAGGCGAAGAGCAGCTGGCCGCCGAGGCCGTCGTAGTTGCGCACCCGGTCGCCGGTGACCGGGAAGCGGAACATGCGGTCGAAGAGGACCGCGTACTGCACGTCACGGGCCTGCGGGACGCCGTCGGACTGCAGTTTCACGGCCTCCTTGAAGGCGGTGAGGTCGCAGCGCAGCTCCTCCAGGCCGTACATCCAGAACGGCTGGCGCTGCTTGATCATGAAGGGGTCGAAGGGCAGGTCGCCGTGGCTGTGGGTGCGGTCGTGGACCATGTCCCACAGGACGAAGGCCTCCTCGCAGCGCTTCTGGTCGTGGACCAGGGCGGCGATGTCCTCGGGCAGCTCCAGGCCCAGGACGTCGACGGCGGCGTCGGTGACACGGCGGAAGCGGGCTGCCTCGCGGTCGCAGAAGATGCCACCCCAGGAGAAACGTTCCGGCGCTTGGCGGACCGCGATGGTCTCCGGGAACAGCACGGCCGAGTTGGTGTCGTAGCCGGCCGTGAAGTCCTCGAAGGTGATGCCGCAGAACAGCGGGTTGTCGTAGCGGGTGCGCTCCAGCTCGGCCAGCCAGTCCGGCCAGACCATACGCAGCACGACCGCCTCCATGTTGCGGTCCGGGTTGCCGTTCTGCGTGTACATCGGGAAGACGACCAGGTGCTGGAGGCCGTCGCGGCGGTTCGCGGCCGGCTGGAAGGCCAGCAGGGAGTCGAGGAAGTCCGGCACGGCGAAACCGCCGTCGACCCAGACCCGCAGATCCCTGGCCAGGGCCCGGTGGTAGTCGGCGTCGTGCGGGAGCAGCGGCGACAGCTCCTCGACGGCCTCGATCACGCGCCGGACGGCCTGCTCGGCGTCCGTGCGCTCCGGTGCGTCCTCAGCCGTGAAGTCGATCGATCCGTCCTTCGCCTGCCAGGGCCGGATCCGCTCCACGGCATCCTTGAGCACGCGCCACGCCGGGTGCTCCACCACCCTGGTCGCCGGAGGCACTCGCTCCCCCGTAGCCGCCTGCACAAGAATTTCCGTCATGTCCCATCCTCCACTGGAGAACCTCGCGTCAGGACACCGTATGCATATGAGGTTTCCTCCAGCAAGTGGACCTTCGGGAGATTATCCTGCGCCCCAGCAATTTCACCGCACTTTTTCCTGCCGGACATCGAAGGTGCGGTTGCTTCCGCCGTGGCGGGGTGGGTAGGGAGAGTCTGGTGCACACACGCACGCTCGGGCCGGCCGACGTTGACCAGGCTGCGTGGTGCGCCGGCACAACCGTCGACGGAAGCGGGTCGCGTCTTGAACTTCCTCACCATCGGTCACCGTGGAGTCATGGGCGTCGAGCCCGAGAACACCCTGCGCTCCTTCGTCGCCGCCGAGCAGGCCGGCCTCGACGTCATCGAACTCGATCTGCACCTGAGCCGGGACGGCGCGCTCGTGGTCATGCACGACCCCGACGTGGACCGCACGACCGACGGGACCGGGCCCGTCGCCGAGCAGACGCTCGTGGAGCTGCGGACCCTCGACGCCGGCCGCGGGGAGCGCGTCCCGGTCTTCGAGGAGGTGCTGGACGCCGTGCGGGCGCCGCTCCAGGCCGAGATCAAGGACGTTCAGGCGGCCCGGGCGCTCGCCGAGGTGATGCTGGCGCGGGACCTGGTGGAACGGGTGGAGGTGTCCTCGTTCCACGACGAGGCCGTCGCGGAGATCGCGCGACTGGTCCCCGGGGTGCGCACCGCGCTCATCAGCAGCCTCCGCCACTCTCGACCGGACTCGAGCGGGGGGACCCCCATCGGCCTCGACGTCGTGGACCGGGCCGTGGCCGTCGGCGCCGCGACGGTCTGCCTCAACCTGCGGCGGCTCAACCTGGAGATCGTCGAGGAGGCCCGGAAACGGGACCTGCAGATCATCGGCTGGGTGGTCAACACACAGGACCAGCTGCGGCTCGTCCGCGCCCTGGAACTGGACGGCGCGACCACCGACTACCCGGAGATCAGGCGTACGGGCCGCTTCACGGCATAGCGGTCAGGAGAGTTCCTTGACCAGCAGCTCGAACTGAAGGTCGTCGCGCTGGGGGATGCCGAAGCGCTCGTCGCCGTACGGGAAGGGGGTCATGCGTCCCGTACGGCGGTAGCCGCGCCGCTCGTACCAGGCGATGAGGTCGTCGCGAACGGAGATCACGGTCATGTGCATCTCGGCGACCTGCCAGTTCTCGCGGGCCTGCCGCTCGGCCTGCGCCATGACCGTCTTGCCGAGCCCGCCGCCCTGGACCGTGGGGCTGACCGCGAACATGCCGAAGTAGGCGTGGTCGCCGCGGTGTTCGAGCTGGCAGCAGGCGACGATCCGGCCGCCCCGCTCGACGGTGAGCAGTCGGCTGTCGGGGTTCTTGATGACCGCGAGCACGCCCTCGGGGTCGGTCCGCCGGCCCTCCAGTATGTCCGCCTCCGTCGTCCACCCGGCGCGGCTGGAGTCTCCGCGGTAGGCGGACTCGACGAGTGCGACGAGTGCGTCCACGTCGGCGTCGGTGGCGTCGCGGAAGGTGAACTCGGTGGATTCGGTGGCGGCGGTGTCCATGCGGGCGGTCTCCGGTCTCTGAACGGTCTCTGCGGGGCTCTGCGGGTCTCTGCGGTCTCTGACGCGGCGGGGACTCCGACGAGCCTAATCCTGCCCCAGTAGGCTTCCGCTGCATGGTGCACGTACTCAGCAGCAGAACCCTGCTCCGACCCACCGACCCCGAGCGTTCCCGTGCCTTCTACGGGGAGCAGCTGGGGTTGGCCGTCTACCGCGAGTTCGGCACGGGGCCGCAGCGCGGGGTCGTCTACTTCCTCGGCGGTGGCTTCCTGGAGCTCTCCGGTCGCGCGGAGACGCCGCCGGATCCCGCCGTACGGCTGTGGCTGCAGGTGGCGGACGCGACCGCGGCGCACGAAGAGCTGCTGGCGAAGGGGGTCGAGATCGTCCGGCCGCCGGTGAAGGAGCCCTGGGGGCTGGTCGAGATGTGGATCACGGATCCGGACGGAACACCGATCGTGCTGGTGGAGGTGCCAGCGGACCATCCGATCCGCTTTCGGCCGGGCATCTGAATCTCCGGCGGGGGGCCGGGCCACTCGGTCGGCAGTCCCTGTGCGCCGGGGTCGGTGGGGCGGGGCCGTCACCGGATGCCGTGGGTCGGGTCGCGGCATAGCGTGCTGGAAGGGGTCTCTTTCGGAGGGAACGCCATGAAGCTCGACGCGCCCGTGCCCGGCGGGCCCTGCTGGGCCGAGCTGGGGAGCAGTGACCTGGAGGCGGCGAAGCGGTTCTACGCGGAGCTGTTCGGCTGGCGCACGGAGACGGATCCACGGCAGGAGGCGGGCGGCTACACGGTCGCGCACCTCGGCGAGGCGGCCGTCGCCGCGCTCAGTCCCCTGTACCAGGAGTCGCAGCCGTGCGCCTGGAGCGTGTCGTTCGTGGTGACCGACGCGGATGTCAGCGCGCGACTGGTCACGGAGGCCGGCGGCAAGGTGCTGGTCGGTCCGATGGACGTCTTCGACGTGGGTCGTTTCGTGGTCGCCGTCGATCCGGGCGGCGCCGCGTTCCAGTTGTGGCAGGCGCGGTCCTTCCCGGGCGCCGGGCTTTTCAACGCGCCCGGCTCGCTCGGCTGGGTCGAGTTGCTGACCCGCGACCCCGACCGTGCGGAGGCCTTCTACACAACGGTGTTCGGCTGGACCGTCCGCTCCTCGGAGAACTACGTGCAGTGGGGTGTCGGCGGCGCGGACTTCGGCGGCATGATCACGATGGACGAGAAGTTCCCGCCCGAAGTGCCGTCGCACTGGCTGCCGTACTTCGCGGTGGCCGATGTGGACGCCTCCACGCAGACGGCGGTCGGGGCGGGCGGCACCGCGCTGATGGAGCCGACGTCGGTGCCGGACGGTCCCCGGATCGCCGTGCTGCGGGACCCGCAGAGCGCGGTGTTCGGCGTGTACCGGGCGGGCGACGAGCACTGAAGTCCGGGCGCTCAGGCCCGCAGCCCCCGCATGTGTCCCTCCAGTCGGCTGAGCAACTCACCCAGCAGGCCGGCCAGTTCGTCCTGTCGGCCGTCGTCCAGGGCGGACAGGACGGCGCTCTCGTAGGTGAGTTGCTCGGGCATGATGCCGTCGACGAGGTCACGCCCGGCGTCCGTGAGACGAAGGTGCGCGACGCGGCGGTCACGGGTGTCGCCGCGGCGCTCCACCAGGCCGCGCTCGCTGAGCTGCTTGAGACGCTTGGTGACGGCGGCCCCGGAGGAGAACGTCTCGCGGGCCAGTTCGCCGGGGGTCAGCTCATGGCCGGTACGGCGCAACGCTCCCAGCAGGTCGAACTCGGGACGGCTCAGTCCGGCTCGCCGCAGGGGCGCGTCCTCGGCCTGCTGGAGAAGGGCGGCGCAGCGGTTGACCCGGCCGATGATCTCCATGGGGCCGGTGTCCAGCTCGGGCCGGACGGTCTGCCACTGCCGTACGACGGCGGCGACGGTGTCGTTCCTGGCCGAGCTGTCGGTCGTGGTCGAGCCGTCGTTCGTAGCCGAGGCCTCACTCGTGGCCGATCCGTCGATCGTGGCCGAGGCCTCACTCGGCGCCGAAGCCTCGCTCGGTGCCGAAGCCTTACTCGTGGTCGAGCCCTCGCTCGTGGGCGGGTCGCCGCTCCCGGACTCGTCGCCGATGGGATTCAGGTCTTCGGCCGCGGGTCGTTCCCGCGACGCGTCCCCGGTCGCCGGTCCCTCCCCCGTCCCGTTCCCGGCCGCCGCCCGTCCCTGCGTCGCCGTCATCGCCGTACGTCCTCCGCTCTCACGTTCACGTACCGGTCCAGGAGCAGCCCCTGGCGCCGTACCGTCGCCGCGAGCGTACGGTGTCCGGACTGTTCGGCCGTCACGACCCGCTCCTCGGGCAGCGCCCGCTGCCACCACTCGCCGGATGCCGCGTCGGCGGCGGCGCGCAGGTCGACCAGCGCGGCGGTGAGGCTCCGGCGGGCCGAGTCCAGCGGGCCGGGGGCGGAAGACGGCTCCGCAAGCAGGCGGGCGGTGTGCTCGCGGGACCGTTCGACGGCCGTCAGGGCGGCCCCGAGGCGGTCGCCGGCCCGGCGGTTGGTGACGGCGACCGCGGCGCCGAAGCCGACCACCGCGCCGACGAGGGTGTCCACGAGCCGCTCGGTGATCAGCCGGCCCGGATCCTGGACCTGCGCGAACTCGGTGATGAGCAGGGCCATCGGGGTCACACAGACGCTGCCGAGCCAGTAGTTGCGGCTGATCAGCGCCTCGGCGCCGAAGTTGAGGGCGAGACAGACCAGGACGAGGGCCGCCTGCGTGAGATGGGCGAGCGGGACGAGCACGGCGAAGGCGAGAACCCCGACGAGGTTGCCGACGACCCGCTGGACCCCGCGGCTCCAGGTGAGGGTGACGTTCGCCTGGTAGAGGGATGCGGCGGTGACCAGGGCCCAGTAGGGGCGTCCGACCCCGAGGGCGAGGGAGACGTAACCGGCGAGGGCGCAGCCCAGGACGGTGCGTACGGCGATCGGCGTGAGGGGGCCGAGACGACGCCACAACGACGGTCCGGCGGTGGCGAGTTCGGCGTCGAGGCCGAGGAGTTCGTCGTCGTCGACGAGGTCGTCCGGGTGCGGGACCGGGCCGGTGCCGCGCAGCTCGCGCGCCCAGTCGCGCAGTCGGGTCGGGTCGGTGTCGGCGGGCGCGGCGAGGGCGATCTCGGCTCGGACGACCAGGCGTTCCAGGGCGCGGCGCGTTTCTCCGGCGCGGGCCGACAGGAGGGTCTGCCAGGCGGCGTGCACGGCGGCGGCCGCGGCGGCGCGGGTCCGGGCGTGGCCGTCGTCGGCGCCGTCCGTGGCGGCGTGGACGGCGGCCGCGTTCAGGGCGTGGGCGGTGGCGCGGCGCTCGGGGCCGTGCGGGCGGGCGAGCCCTGGCGCCATGCCGATCAGCCAGGCCCAGGCGCCCGTGGCGAGGGCCAGGCCCAGATGACCGGGGACCTGTCCGAGGCTCTGCGGCACGAACAGCGAGGCGGAGCTGATGAAGGTGAGGACGACATGGGCGGGCGGGCCGAGACGGGTCGCGTCGCAGAGGACCTTCTGCGCGGCCGCGAGCAGGGCGCCGACGGCGACCAGCACGACGGCGCTGGTGGTGAGCGAGGCCGCGAGCAGGGCGACGGCCAGTCCGCCGGTCATGCCCAGCACCACCCAGGCCAGGACGCGGGCCCGGGCCGCGTAGGGGCGGTTGTGGGCGTAGAGCGCGCAGAGTGAGCCCGCCATCGTGTACATGGCCAGATCCAGCCGCCCGAGCGCCAGCAGGATCAGGTTGGGCGGGGCGACCGCCGCGACCACGCTCAGGGCGGGCTTGAACCAGATGTCGGAGGGCCGGCCGAGGCGCAGCGCGGCGGCGAGCGGGAGAGTGCTGCTCATACCCATCAATTTAGCATGTGTTTTACTCGTAAAATTACTCCGCAAGGCATCCCGTGCCCGTGCCGCGCCCGTGCCGCGCCTGTGCTGCACCCGCGCCGTGCCCGTGCCGTGCTCCGGCGAATGCTCCCCGTGTACACCCTTGCGCCCGCGTGCGCGCGGCAAGCAGCGGGCATCGCATCCCTCGATCGGACGCGATTGACGACGTCGAGCGGGGAGGTGCGCATGCACGGACCGGCTTCGCCCGGCTGGCTGCTCGTCGCGCTGTGTGCGGCGACCGGGGCCTACTGCCTGCTGCGGATGCGCAGCGGAGTCGAGGAACAGCGCAGGGCCGCGGGCGGCGAGGCGCTGATGGGCTTCGGGATGGCCGCGATGGCCGTGCCCCCCGCCGCGTTCACCCCACCGACCTGGGCCTGGCCGGCCTTCGCGGCGGTCTTCGGCGCGGCTGCGCTGCAGGCCCTGTGGACGGCCCGCACCAGCGCCCATCATCTGCACCACCTGGTGGGCACCGGAGCCATGGTCTACATGGCGGCCGTGATGGCCGCAGCGCCCGCGCATGCGCACGACCACGGGCAGGGCGGCTCCGGAATCCCGTTGTTGACCGGCGTGCTGCTGCTGTACTTCACCGGGTACGTCCTGCTCTCCGGGGTCCGGTTGCTGCCCGTGGCCGGGGCGGGCGGACCCGCCGTCGCCGCGGCGTGGGGCGACCGGCCCGAAGTGGCGCGGGCATGCCGGCTGTCGATGGGCATCGGCATGCTCGCCATGCTGCTGACGATTTGAATCCTCCCCTCCCTGAAGGGAAGGGGATTCCTGGCTCAGGCCGCCTCCTGGAGCAGCGCTCCAGGAGGTCTTCCGCCATCAGCACCAGCCGGGTTGAGACCAGCCCGGACGAGCATGACGCGTGCGGAGTTCTTGTCCCGTGGAGACACTGTTCCGCACGCGGTGCACGCGTAGGTGCGCTCACCCAGCGGCAGGCGATGCTTGGCTCTCGCATCGCAGCGCGCGCAGTCCATCGTGGTGTGCGCGGGGTGCACGAGGCGGATGTCCCGCCCGTGCTTGCGGCCCATCTCGATCAGGGCCTGCTTGGTGGCGCCGATGGCGGCGTCAGCGGCCTTGCGGGCCATGGTGCTCCTGGCCAGGAACTTCGGACGGAAGTCCTCGACCGCGACGGCGTCATGGTCACGGACGACCTTCTTGGCCCACTTGCGGCCGGTGTCCTCACGCTGCCTCGCGACCTTCTTGAACGCCTTCGCCCGCAGTCTCCTCGCCTCGCGATAGCCCTTCGATCCAGGCTTGCCCTTCTTCGGCCTGCGGCGGGCCGTCATCCGGTCGTACCGGATCAGCTTCGCCTCGGCCTTCCTGCCGTGCCCGGCGTGCGGCAGGTCGTGCGCGTCGGACGTGGTGGTCGCGGTCTCCTTCACACCCCAGTCGACGCCGAGTGCACGGCCGGTCTCCGGCAGGGGCTGGACCTGGACCTGGACGACGAACGAGCCATACCAATGCCCGAGGCTGTCCTGGTACACACGCACCGAGGACGGCCCGGCCGGCAACTCCCGCGACCACACCACCGCCACGACGACGCCGCCCGCCAGATGCAGACGGCCGTCCTTCAACCGGAACCCGCGCTTGGTGTAGTTGAGGGTCGGCAGCGCCTCGCGCTTCTTCTTGTGCGCCTTGGCGCGGGAGCGGCCGAAGTCGCGAATGACCTGCTGCTGGACAACCGACGAGCCCTCACGCAGCCACCGCGTGCGGGCGCGGGCCTCGGTCAACATCCTGTCAAGCTGAGCCGGGCCGCACGTGGCCCTCTGACCGGTGGCCCTGGCGTGCAGGTATACGGCCTTGGACTTGGCGACGCATTCATTCCACACCCACCGGCATCGGTGCCACTCCGCCGCCAGGGCGGCGCTGGCGGCGGACGACACGCGTAGCCGGTAGGTGTAGCGGGCATGCCCGGCCTCCACAACCGCCCCTGCCTGCACCCTCTCGCCCCCTCACGGTCCCCGGCCGGGACGCTGTGCCGTCCCGAACCCCGCGAAGGACCATACGTACGACAGCCGCACAAACACACCGCGACTCCACAGTCACCACCCCGACCAGCGAACACAGGTGCACGCGTTCGAATCGCTTCGGCAAAGCCGACAACGGGTAGGGGCGTTCCGCGCCCTGAACCGGATGGCGGCCACGCTCCGCATCGCGACACCCGGACGCGATTCCTCCCCGGCGTGAACACCGGGGCGCCCTCGCAAGAGACAGGTGATCAACCACGATCTGAGATCCCTCGCGACCCTCCGCGACCTCCGCGACCTCCGCGACCTCCGCGACCTCCGCGACCTCCGCGACCTCCGCGACCTCCGCGACCTCCGCGAGAGTCAACTGCCGTGCGGGCGGCCGCAGTCCACGGGTCTCGGCGGTGATCCGTGTCGCCCTGGCGTGGTCTGCGTCACTTCGCTGTAACAAGCCGTACCCCTGAGCGCCGCGCCGCTCATAGGGTGCTGACCATGATGGTCCCCGCGGTCCTGCTGCTGCTCGGTGCTCTGACCGCCGTGATCGCCCCCCGGCTGATCGCCCGGGCCGACTGGCCGGACCATGAACCGGTGGTGGCCCTGTGGGCGTGGCAGTGCGTGGTGGCCGCGGTCCTGCTGTGCTGCGCGCTGTCGATGACGCTCAGCGCGGCGGCGGCCTGGCAGGCGGTGCGCGGGCACGTCTTCGCTCCGGCTCCGCAGTCGGTCGTCGAGGCGTACGCGCTGGGCGCGACCGGCCCCTGGGCGGCGGCGACCGCGGTGCTGCTCGCCTGTGGCGGGCTGTGGAGCGGGGCGATGCTGGTACGGGAGATCCTGCGGAGCCGGGCCGGACACCGGTCGCGGCGCGCCGAACTCCGGTTGCGCGCCCCGCTGTTGCCGGGCGAGGAGTCCGCGTCCGGCCGGCTGTTCGTGCTGGAGGGCGAGCGGGCCGACGCCTGGTGGCTGGCGGGGGCGGAGCCTCGACTGGTGGTCACCACGGCCGCGTTGCGGCGTCTGAAGGGTCGTCAGCTCGATGCCGTGCTCGCGCATGAGCAGGGGCACGCGCAGGCGCGGCACGACTGGCTGCTGCACTGCTCGACCGCGCTGGCCACGGGGTTCCCGCAGGTGCCGGTGTTCGCCGCGTTCCGGGACGAGATGCACCGGCTGGTCGAACTCTCCGCCGACGACATGGCCTCCCGCCGCTTCGGCCGGCTGACGACCGCACTGGCGCTGGTCGAACTCAACGAGGACCGGGGCGTGTTCGGCCCCTCCCCCGCCCCGCAGGCCCATGTCCCGCAGCGCGTGAACCGGTTGCTGACCCCGCCCGACCGCCTCACCGCGGCCCGCAGACTCCGGCTGACGGCCGCGGCCTCGCTGGTACCGGTGATCCCGGTGCTGGTGACACTGGTGCCCGCGCTTCGGGCACTGGGCTGAGCATCCCCCGCACGGGAACAGCCCACGGCCGGCCCGACGCACAGCGACCACCGCCGAGAGACACATCTCGAACCGGGACAGGCCGTCCCCCTGGCCGGAACAGGCCGTTCCGGGGCACTCGGCGGGCCACCCGGGTTCGCCTCTCGCCCCATGGGTCGGCGATTATCACTACATGCACACCCTGCACGTCGACTCCCCGCCCCGTCCGACGGCCCTGCGCACGGCCGTCCGTACCGCCCTGGTCCTGGGACTGTGCTCCGCCGTGCTGCTCCTCCTGGTCGCTGCCGCCTGGCAGCCCCTGATCTCCGTCGACGACGACATCTCCCGTACCACCCATCGATGGGCCGTCGCCGACCCCTACATCACCCAGGTCTGCCGCATCCTCACGGACTGGGTCTGGGACCCCGTGACCATGCGGCTGCTGGTCGGGGTGGTGGCCGTGTGGCTGGTGTGGCGACATGCGGCCTGGTGGACGGCCGGTTGGCTGATCGTCACCTCAGCGGTGGGCACGCTGATCCAGCAGGGCCTGAAGGCCTGGGTCGGCCGTGCCCGTCCGGACTGGCCCGACCCGGTCGACTCCGCGCACTACGCGGCGTATCCCTCCGGCCACGCCCTGACCGCCACCGTGGTCTTCGGCCTCCTGTTGTGGCTGCTGCACCGGCACGGCGTCGACCGCGTCGTATGGCGGACGGCGCTGGCGGTCGCCGTGGTCTCCGTGGCGGGCGTGGGCCTGACCCGAATCTGGCTGGGCGTGCACTGGCCCTCAGACGTCCTGGGCGGCTGGCTGCTGGGCGCGCTGCTGGTGACACTGGCGATCGCGGCACGACTGCGGTGGCAACCGTGACCGGGCCGGGGCGCAGGTACGGCTACGTGGGCCCGGAGGACGTACGGCGGGCGGTCGGCCGCGGCAACGGGGGCCGAGCGATCCGCTGCGCCGCCGACCTGGACGCCTGCACGACGGCGAAGGACGCGGAGCCGTTCACGTACGTCGTCGGCCTCGACGGCCTGCTGCGGCTCGCGCCGCGGCGCAGCGAGCATGTGGCGTGTGCGGACGGTGATGACGTCCTCGGCGCGGGTGAGATCTCGTTCCGCCGTGGCCCCCGCGGAGCGGTGCTCGTGCACGAGGTCAGCAACCAGTCCACCGGCTACTGCCCCGACCCCGACTCCTGGCCGGCCGTCGCCGCCGCCCTGGACCGGGCCGGCATCGGCCGTCCCGACGGATTCACGCACGCGTTGGTGTTCCGTCGCTGCGAGGGGTGCGGGGAGAACAACGTGGTCCGTGAAGGGGTCTTCGTCTGCGTGTTCTGTGACGGTGATCTGCCGCTCCTCTGGAACGTGACTCCACGCGATCCGCACCGTCCATAGGGTCGTCCCCATGACGACCCGTACGACGAGCCGTATGACCAGCCGTATGACGACCGTGTTGTTCGACTTCTCCGGGACCCTCTTCCGTGTCGAGTCCGCCGAGTGCTGGCTGCGGGCGGCGCTGGACGCGGCGGGCGGCGCGCTGCCCGAGTCGGAGGTGGTCGCGAAGGCGTGGGCGCTGGAGACGGCCGGTGCGCTGCCGGGTGGGGCGCCTCCCGTCCGGGTGCCCGACGAGGTGGCCGGGGCGTGGCGGGTGCGGGATCGGAGCGCGGAACTGCACCGGGCCGCGTACACCGGTCTGGCCCGTCAGGTGCCGCTGCCGGATCCGGCGCTGCACGACGCCCTGTACGACCGGCACTGGACGCCGGCCGCCTGGTCCCCGTACGCCGACGCCCTGGACGTGCTGAGCGGGCTGGGCGAGCGCGGCTTCCGGGTCGGTGTGGTCAGCAACATCGGCTGGGATCTGCGGCCGGTGTTCCGGGAGCACGGCCTCGACCGGTTCGTCGAGACGTATGTGCTGTCGTACGAACACGGAGTGCAGAAGCCGGACCCGCGGCTGTTCACGATCGCGTGCGAGGCGCTGGGCGCCGATCCCCGCAGCACGCTGATGGTGGGCGACGACCGGCGCGCGGACGGCGGGGCGGCGGCGCTCGGCTGCGCGGTGCACTTCGTGGACCATCTGCCGACGGCCGAGCGTCCGGACGGGCTGCGCCCGGTCCTGGGCCTGGTGGGCTGATCCGGCGAGGCCTCGCCTCACCCCCGCCGACAGTAGCCTCAGGCCACCACTGTGGTGAAGCGCGCCCACTCTGGACGATCCCCCGCGTCGCCCAGAGCAGGCGGCAGCCCGGTCACGTTCCGTCCGGAACAGACCGGGACACCCTGAGTATAGTTGGCTGATAGCCAGTCAACGCAGGAGTTACAGGATGTCCCCGCGCAGCGCCTCGGTCAATGAAGAATTGCGTCGGCGTTCCCGGGAGCGGCTCCTGCAGGCGGCGGTGGAGGTGGTGAGCGAGCACGGGTACGAGGCGACGACGCTCGGCGACATCGCGGACCGGGCCGGCTCGGCACGCGGTCTGGTCTCGTACTACTTCCCCGGCAAGCGCCAGCTGGTGCAGTCGGCCGTGCACCGGCTGATGCACCGCACGCTCGAGGAGGCGCTGGAGCGCGAACCGCACACCGAGGACGGCCGGGAGCGGATGGCGCGGGCCATCGACGCGATCATGGGGCTGGCCCGGGACCGCACCGTGCTGATGCGCCAGCACATGGCGGGGCTGCTGCAGGCCGAGGGCTTCGTGCAGTGTCCGGAGCAACAGCGGCTGGCCGAGCTGCTGCGGGACACCGCGGTCCGACACGGGTCGCAGGACGTCGACCACGACTACCCGATGCTGCGCTCCCAGCTGATGGGAGCCGTCTACGCGATGGTGCTGCCGAACGTGCCGCTGCCGCTCACGACACTGCGCGCCGAGCTGTTCGCCCGCTACCGGCTCGACTGGGACCAGGGGGTCCCGCCGGACGCCGAGGCGCCCGGCGGGAGAGGTGACACCGATCTGTCGCGTTTCTTCGCGACGGACCCGCCGACCGGAAATCGGTCGACAGGGAATCGACCGACCGGAAGTCGGTCGACCGGAAATCAGTCGAAGTAGTCCGGCTGGGTCTGGACGTTGAGCTCGCTCAGGTGAACCCGCTTCGCCGGGTCCGTGCGCCGGTCGCTGAGCTTCAGCACGTCGAAGCCCTTGGCGATGTCGTTGGAGTAGATGTAGCCGTTGTAGTAGTACGCCGACCACGAGCCGCCGCCCACCAGGGTGCTGGTGGAGATCGGACCGCGCTCGAAGTAGGCGATCTCCGTGGGCTTCGACGAGTCGGTGAAGTCCCAGACGGAGACGCCGCCCTGGTACCACGCCTGGACCATGATGTCCTTGCCCTTGACCGGGATCAGCGAGCCGTTGTGCGCGACGCAGTTCTCGGTGTCGGCCTGGTAGCGGGGGATCTTGTAGTAGCTGCGGAAGACCAGCTTGCGCTTGTCGCCCTTGCCAACGATGTCGTAGATGCCGTCGGCGCCGCGGTTCGGGCCGGTCGCCGCGTTGCAGGTGGCCGCTCCGCCGCCGCCCAGCTCGTCGGTGAAGACGACCTTGTTCGCCTTCTGGTTGAAGGTCGCCGAATGCCAGAACGCGAAGTTCACGTTGTCCTGGACCTGGTCGATGACCTTCGGGTGCTCCGGGTCCTTGATGGAGAACAGGATGCCGTCGCCCATGCAGGCGCCGGCCGCCAGGTCCTTCTCCGGCAGCACCGTGATGTCGTGGCAGCCGGTGGTCTTGGACACGCCGGGGTTCGTCGGACTGCCCGGGTTGCCGCCGCCGTCCGCGCCCTCACCGGGGAACAGGACGGGGAAGCCCACGACCGCCGCCTTCTCGGGGGCGTTGCGCGGCACCTTGATGACCGAGATGCCGTCGTGCGGGGGCTGGCAGTCGGGATAGGCGGCGTTGGGCGAGTACGACGAGACGTAGACATAGACGTTCTTGCGCTCGGGCACCAGGGTGTGGGTGTGCGAGCCGCAGGAGGTCTCGACGGCAGCGACGTACTTCGGGTTCTTCTTGTCGCTGATGTCGAAGATCTTCATGCCCTCCCAGGAGGACTTCTCGGTCACCGGCTGCGTGGTGCTGTTGCAACTGCTGTCGCTGCGCGAGGAGTCGGTCGACAGGAAGAGCAGGTCGCCCGAGACCGAGATGTCGTTCTGCGCGCCGGGGCAGAGCACCTGGGACACGGTCTTCGGCGACTTCGGGTTGCTGATGTCGAAGATGCGGAAGCCGTCGTAGTTGCCCGAGAAGGCGTACTTGCCCTGGAAGGCCAGGTCCGAGTTGGTGCCGGCCAGCACGTCCTTGGGGATGTTCGTCAGGTGCTGGATGTTGGCGGAGTGGACGATCTCGTCCTGACCGGGTATCTCACCCGCGGCGATCGCCGCGGACGCGTCGGCCCGGGCGCCTCGGGAGACCTCTTGCTCCACGGCCGGCCCGTCCCCCGGGTCGGGGGTCGCGGCCGCCGGTACCGCGCTCAGCAGCGCGGCCAGGAGTCCGGCACACGCGGCTACGACTCCCAGCCGTCTGCGGTGCGTTCGGGGATCGTTCAACAGGGTCACTGCATCCTCCCTAGTTGCCGTTCCCACGGGAACGGTTCACGGTGCTCCGAAGTATCGTCTTCATCATGCACATATCAAAGGTCGGCAACGCACTCGTAATGAATCTTTCCGTTCGGTAGCGCGTTCAGTGGTGCAAGATCCAGACAGTGCCCACGGATCCAGCCGAGGACGACCGGCTCGTCCTCAACTCGCCCGTCCCAGGAGGTTGTTGTGCTCGTCCGCCGCGCGCCCCTCGTCTCGGCCGCACTGCTGCTCGCACTCGCGCTCGCGGGCTGCGACTCGGGGCCGGACACCAAGTCGGGTGCGGCCAAGGGACCTTCGGCGAGCGGCCCTTCGGTGATCGCGCCGGGCAAGCCGGGCGAGGCGAACCGGACCCTGTCCGCACAGGACGCGGCCGAACAGCGCGCCGACGACGACACGCCCAACTCGGCCGACGTGTCGTACGCGCAGATGATGATCGAGCACCACACCCAGGCACTGGAGATGACCGAACTCGTCCCGGACCGCGCCGAGTCGGGGGACGTCGAGCGGCTCGCCCTGCGCATCTCCGCGGCGCAGGGACCGGAGATCGAGGCCATGAAGGGCTGGCTCACGACACATGGCAAGAAGACGACGAGCGACGAGCACGCGCACACACTGATGCCCGGGATGGCGACCGAGGCACAGCTGACCAAGTTGCGCGCGGCGCGCGGCAAGGCGTTCGACGCGCTCTTCCTCACGCTGATGATCACCCATCACGAGGGCGCCCTCACCATGGCCACGGACGTCAAGGCACAGGGCAACAACGTGCAGGTCGAGGAGATGGCGGACGACGTGATCGCACAGCAGACGAGCGAGATCACCCGGATGCGCGGGATGCTCTAGCGACTGCGACTGCGACTGCGACTGCGGCCGCGGCCGGCGCCGGTCCGGTCAGCGGCGCGCGTGACGTGGTGTCAGATACCCGGCGTCCCGCGCCTGCGCGATCAGCCGCAGCGATCTGCGCCGGCTGCGCCCCGTCGCGCACATGACCGCGAGAACGGGGTCGAGGCCGTCCTCCTGGGCCGCGCGGTACTCCTGCGCGACCAGCCACCGTCCCTCGATGCCGCGCGGCCAGGCCGGGCGGGCCCGCCGGGAGCCGAGCGAGTCGTCGACACGCCCCGTGTCCTCCGTGTCCGCCGCACCTTCCGCGCCCTCCGCGTCCTCCGCGTCCTCCGCCTCCGGGCCGGGCCGGTCGCACCTCTCGAACAGCGGGCCCTCGATCCAGTCGGCGAGGACCGTCAGGTCGACGAGGGACAGGGCCGGCCGGGCCCGGACGTCCTCGATGGAGACCCGGCCCTCGGACACGACGGCCAGCAGTTCGACGCACGCCCCGTCGGCGAAGGCCAGCCGGACATGGAACCAGGAAGTGGCGCCTCCACCCTCCTGGACCTCCCACGCGGGCCACACGGACACCGTGCCGTCCTCGGCGGAACGATCAGAAAGATTAAGAAACGATGCTTCTAGCACACACGCAACGTAACCGCATGATCACTTTCCATACGAACGGACACGCACGCGTCGCAACCGCACAGCACCCTGTCAGCGGAGCGGCAGCGGTGCGATGCTGGAGACACCAGCGATCCCCTCCGTCCCGCCGGGGAAGGAGTTCCGCCGTGCTGCGTGTCGCCGTCGTCGGCTCGGGGCCGAGTGGGGTCTACACCGCCCAGAGCCTGGTCCAGCAGGACCCCGAGGTGCTCGTCGACGTCCTGGACCGGCTGCCGTGCCCGTACGGGCTCGTGCGGTACGGCGTCGCCCCGGACCACGAGAAGATCAAGTCGCTGCAGCAGAACCTGCGCGCGGTGCTGGAACACGAGCGGGTCCGCTTCCTCGGCGGGATCCGGGTCGGCGCGGACGGAGTGCCCGTGGCGCGGCTGCGCGAGCTGTACCACGCGGTCGTGTACTGCGTGGGCGCCGCGACGGACCGGCACCTCGGCATCCCCGGCGAGGAGCTGCCCGGCAGCTGGTCGGCGACCGAGTTCGTGTCCTGGTACAGCGCGCATCCGGACGCCGCCGCGGACGGCTTTCTGCCCGCCGCCCGTTCGGCCGTGGTGGTGGGCGTGGGAAACGTCGCGGTGGACGTCACCCGAATGCTGGCCCGGGGCCCGGCCGAGCTCAGTCCCACCGACATGCCGCAGGGGGCGCTGACCGCGCTCGCGGCGAGTTCGGTGACCGAGATCCACATGGTCGGACGGCGCGGCCCGTCCCAGGCCCGGTTCACCACCAAGGAGCTGCGCGAGCTGGGCGGCCTGCCGGACACCGAGGTGATCGTGGACGAGGCGGAGCTGGCGCTGGACCCGGCGTACGGCGACCCCGCCGGGCTGCCGGCGGCGCAGCGCCGCAATGTGGAGGTGCTGCGCGGCTGGGCGGCGACGCCGTCCCGCGGCGCCCGGCGGCGGATCCGGCTCCGGTTCTTCCTGCGGCCGGTCGAACTGCTCGCCGACGGAGACGGGAACGGCGACCGGGTGGGCGCGGTGCGCTTCGAGCGGACGGCGCCGGACGGGCACGGCGGGGTGACGGGCACCGGACTGCACGAGGACCTCGAGGCCCAGTTGGTGCTGCGGTCGGTGGGCTATCGCGGGCTGCCGCTGGAGGGGCTGCCGTTCGCCCCGGAGCGGGGCACGGTGCCGCATCTCGCCGGGCGGGTGCTGCGCGGGGGCGCGGTCGCGCCGGGCGAGTACGTGGCGGGCTGGATCAAGCGGGGCCCGACCGGTGTCATCGGCACCAACCGGCCGTGCGCGAAGGAGACGGCGACGTCCCTGCTGGAGGACGCCCCCGTCCTGCTGCGGCGCGAGTTGCCGGGCGACCCGCTGGAACTGCTGCGGGCCGCCGCGGCAGAACCCGTCGTCGAGTGGGCGGGATGGCTGGCGATCGAGCGGGCCGAGGCGGAGCTGGGGGCCTCGCTCGGGCGGGGTGTGGTGAAGCTGCCGGACTGGGCGTCGCTGCTGGCCGCGGCGTCGCGGGCGACCGGGTGAGCCTGACACACCTCGGCAACAGCATCGAAATCAACAAACTGTTCAAGCGCCTTACGGTCTCGTGCTGTCCGCATGTTTCCAGTCACCCCACCGCTCTGGAGTGCCCATGGCCACGACCGCGCCCGTTCATCCCGTCGACGAGGTGCCGCCCGTACGGCAGTTGGCGGCTTTCGGCCTGCAGCACGTGCTCGCGATGTACGCGGGCGCGGTGGCGGTGCCCCTGATCGTGGGCGGTGCGATGAAGCTGTCGCCCGCCGATCTGGCGTATCTGATCACCGCCGACCTGCTGGTCTGCGGCATCGCCACGCTCATCCAGTGCGTGGGCTTCTGGCGCTTCGGCGTGCGGCTGCCGATCATGCAGGGCTGTACGTTCGCGGCGGTGTCGCCGATGGTGCTCATCGGGACGACCGGCGGCGGACTGCCCGCGATCTACGGGTCGGTGATCGTGGCGGGGCTCGCGATCGCCCTGCTGGCACCCGTGTTCGGCAGGCTGCTGCGCTTCTTCCCGCCGCTGGTCACGGGCACGGTGATCCTGATCATCGGTGTCTCGCTGCTGCCGGTCGCGGGCAACTGGGCGGCGGGCGGGGCCGGTTCGGCGGACTTCGGGGCGCCGAGGAACATCGGGCTGGCCGCGTTCGTGCTCGCGGTGGTGCTGGGCGTGCAGCGCTTCGCGCCGGCCTTCCTGAGCCGGATCGCGGTGCTGATCGGCATCGCGGTGGGGCTCGCCGTCGCGGTGCCGTTCGGATTCACGGACTTCGACGGCGTCGGGGACGCCGACTGGGTCGGGATCAGCACGCCGTTCCACTTCGGCGCGCCGACGTTCGAGGCCTCGGCGATCATCTCGATGCTGGTCGTGGCCCTGGTGACGATGACCGAGACGACCGGTGACCTCATCGCCGTCGGAGAGATGACGGACCGCAGGGTCGACTCGCGCAGCCTCTCCGACGGCCTGCGCGCCGACGGCCTGTCGACCGTCCTCGGCGGTGTCTTCAACACCTTCCCGTACACGGCGTACGCGCAGAACGTGGGCCTGGTGGGCATGACCCGGGTGCGCAGCCGCTGGGTCGTCGCCACCGCCGGCGCCATGCTCGTCCTGCTGGGCCTGCTGCCCAAGCTGGGCGCCGTGGTGGCGGCGATTCCGGCGCCGGTGCTGGGCGGCGCCGGTCTGGTGATGTTCGGCACGGTGGCCGCGAGCGGGCTGCGCACACTGGCCGAGGTCGACTTCAGGGGCAACCACAACCTGACGGTGGTGGCCGTGTCGGTCGCGATGGGCGTGCTGCCGGTCGGCGTCCCGACGCTCTACGCGAAGTTCCCGGACTGGTTCCAGACCGTGATGACCAGCGGCATCAGCGCGGGCTGCGTGACGGCGATCGCCCTCAACCTGCTCTTCAACCACCTGCCGGGCAAGGGCAGTTCGCCCGCGTCGGCCGGTTCGGACAGCTCTGCCGGTTCGGACGGGTCCCGGGCGACAGGTCTGCCGGCCGTCTAGGCCTGCCGCCTGCGCGGGGGCGGCTGCTTCGCACACCTCCCCCGCGCCCCCGTCGGGCTCAACTCGACGTGCAGACGGTCCCGTTGAGCGTGAAGGCCCCGGGCGCGGCGCTGTTGCCCGTGTGGTTGGCCTGGTAGCCGATGGTGACGCTCGCGTTGGGGGCGATGGCGCCGTTGTAGGTCGCGTTGGTCGCCGTCACCGCTCCGGAGACCGGGGCGTACGTGGCGCCCCAGCCGTTGGTGATGGTCTGGCCGGCGGGCAGGGTGAAGCCGAGCTGCCAGCCGCCGACCGCGGTGGCGCCGGTGTTGGTGAGGGTCACGGAGGCGGTCAGACCGGTGTTCCAGGCGTTGGTCGTCGCGGTCACCCGGCAGCCGCCGGGCTGGGGCTGCGGGGCGGGCCCCGAGCTGTCCAGACCGAAGAAGGTGAGGACGCGGGCCGCCAAGCCGGTCATGTCCACGTTGTGGCCGACGCCCTGCAGACTCACGGCCTCGACGGGCGCCTGGTCACCGGTGCCGCCGTAGCGGGTCCGGGTCCAGTTCGAGACGGGCGAGTCGGTGGCGGACGGGGTCTGGCTCACGCCCTGCACATTGGTCCACTGCTTGATCTCCTCCCCGAAGTTGGGGTAGCGCAGCACATCGTCCTCGGTGCCGTGCCACAGCTGCATACGCGGCCGGGGACCGGTGTAGCCGGGGTAGGCCGCGCGGACGAGGTCGCCCCACTCCTGCGGGGTGTGGATCACGGTGCCGCCGGAGCAGGCGCTGTTCCACTCGGAGCCGTCGGTGGTGGCGAAGCAGCCGAACGGGACGCCGGCGAACGCGGCGCCGGCGGCGAACACGTCGGGGTAGTCGCCGAGCAGGACGTTGGTCATCATCGCGCCGGAGGAGATACCGGTGGCGTAGACGCGGCCGGTGTCGGCGGAGTAGTTGGCGCTCACCCAGTCGACCATCGACCTGATGCCGACCGGGTCGCTGCCGCCCCCGCGCTTCAGCGCCTGCGGCGAGGAGACGTCGAAGCACTTGCTGCTGCGGGTGACGGACGGGTAGATCACGATGTACCCGTACCGGTCGGCCAGCGTGTCGTACTCGGTGCCGTTGTACATGTCGGGGCCCGAGCCGGTGCACCAGTGCACGGCGACCAGGACCGCCGGGTGCGCCGTCACATTGGACGGCACGTACACGTACATGCGCAGGTTGCTGGGGTTGGTCCCGAAGCCGGTGACCTCGGTGAGGGTGGCGGCGGGCACGGCTGCGGCGACCTCCGTCCGTGCGGCGGCGGCAGCGGCGGGTGCGGGTGCGGTGAGCAGGGCTGCGGCGAGGAGAAGAAGCAGTGCGCCCCATAACGAACGCAGCGTTCGCCCAGGTGAGTGGATCACGTGATTGCCCCATTCTGGTAGCGGCTCGGGGTACGTCGAAGCGTGCGGAGCGGGGACGGGCGCGGCTCAGCAGGCGGCGTTCGGCCGGGTCCGGGTCGACAGGCCCGGCCGCCAAGGGGGAAGCATCCGCAACGCATGGTGGCATGCACACGCTCGCCATGGAAGCGCTCCCACGCCAACTCCCCGGAAGCCCTTGCCGATCGGCCGAGGCCGGCCGGACGGCCGAATGCGTTCTGCGCGAAGCGTTGACTAGAAAGCGCTTGCCCCCTACGTTCCGTTCAGCAGTGTGACCGAGCCGCTCGCCCGATCCCCACAAAGAGCCGCACTGCCCGTGCATGACGTTCAACATGGCGAACATCAGTCACATATCTGAAACACCTGCATCACGTGACTCACCCCCCTCCCCCGAAGGGACGCACCCGCATGCGTACTGGCCCCCCACGCCCCCACGCACCGAGATCCGCTCTGGTGGCGGCGGCCGCCGCTCTCGCCACGGCGGCGGTCCTCGCCCTCCCCCAGTCGGCGGGCGCCGCCGACAGCGCACCGATCGGCTTCGGCGCCGGCACGACCGGTGGCGGCAGCGCGACCGCGGTCACCGTCTCGACGCTGGACGCCTTCAAGACGGCGGTGACCGGCAGCACGGCGAAGGTCGTGAAGGTCAACGGCCTGATCTCGCTGAGCGGTCAGGTCGACATCGGGTCCAACACCACGGTCCTGGGCGTCGGTTCGGCATCCGGGTTCACGGGTGGGGGCCTGCGCCTGAAGAAGGTGACGAACGTCGTCATCCGCAATCTGAACATCAGCAAACCGCTCAAGCCCGCCGACGGCATCGAGGTCCAGGCCGCCACCAAGGTGTGGATCGACCACAACTCCTTCTCGGCCGACCGCGATCACGACAAGGACTACTACGACGGCCTGCTGGACATCAACCACGCCTCGGACTACGTGACGGTGTCGTGGAACACCTTCAAGGACCACTACAAGGGCTCACTCGTCGGCCACAGCGACAACAACTCCAGTGAGGACACCGGCCACTTGAGGGTGACGTACCACCACAACCTCTTCAGCAACGTCTACTCGCGCATCCCCAGCCTGCGCTTCGGCACCGGCCACTTCTACGACAACTACGTCGTCGGGGCCGAGACGGCCGTCCACTCGCGCATGGGCGCGCAGATGCTCGTCGAGAACAACGTCTTCCGCTCGACGCCGGTCGCCGTCACCACGAACCGCGACAGCGACGTGGACGGCTACGCCAACCTGACCGGCAACGACCTCGGCGGCGCCACGACCGAGGTGTCGCAGGTCGGAACCTTCACCAAGCCGCCGTACAGCTACACCGCCGAGCCCGCCTCGTCCGTCGTCGCCTCGGTGACGTCCGGCGCGGGCGCCGGAAAGCTCTGACCGACCACACCACTCCCCCCATCCCCCACCTGGAAGAAGGCATCGGGACATGACTTCCCCAGCAATCGCGAGCTCACCCAGGCGCTTGCGCGCTCTCACCGGCGGGCTGTCCGCCGTCGGCCTCACGGTTGGCATGATCATGACCAGTGGCGCGCTCACCCCGGCGAGCGCCGCCACCTGGCCCACCGCCACCGGCAGTCAGGCCGTCACCGCCACCATCCCCGTCTCCGGCACCAAGGACTACGGGATGAAGCGCCTCTACGGCAGCGGCGACCTCGGCAGCGGCGGCCAGAACGAGGACCAGGACCCGATCCTGGAGCTCGCGGCCGGCGCCGTCCTGAAGAACGTCATCATCGGCGCGCCCGCCGCCGACGGCATCCACTGCCAGGGCAGCTGCACGCTGCAGAACGTCTGGTGGGAGGACGTCGGCGAGGACGCGGCGACCTTCCGCGGCTCCTCGTCGTCCAACGTGTACACCGTCTCGGGCGGTGGCGCGCGCTCGGCCAGCGACAAGGTGTTCCAGTTCAACGGCGCCGGCACGCTGAACGTGTCGAACTTCGCGGTGCAGAACTTCGGCACGTTCGTCCGCTCGTGCGGCAACTGCGGGACGCAGTACAAGCGGACGATCAACCTGAACACCATCGAGGCGACCTACTCGGGGAACAAGCTCGTCGGCATCAACACCAACTACGGCGACAGCGCGACCCTGAAGAAGATCACCATCGTCGGGGACAGCAGCAAGAAGATCATTCCCTGCCAGAAGTACATCGGCAACAACACGGGCGCGGAGCCGTCCACCAACGGCACCAGCGCGGACGGGACCTACTGCAAGTACGCGTCGTCCGACATCACGTACAAGTAGTCCCCCCGCTCGACCCCCGTTCCGCCCCCGGCCCACTCCCCGGTCCCCCCACGGTAAGAAGGCGGCCGTACGAAGCGTCCCCGCACGGCGCTTCGCACGGCCGCCGCGCCTTTGGGGCCGTCGTGGCTATCGACCCGGTCCCAACGCCGTTTCGGTGAGCTCCCGTTGGTGGTGGTCGTACGTGCTGCGCAGCGCCGGGCCCGGCCAGTCGGCGGGGAGGAGCGAGGCCGGCAGCACCGGATCGGCGCGCAGATGCCGGACGACCGCGGCGAGGACGGTCATGCGGTCGGCGGGCCGTTCCGTCCGATCGACGTGGGCGAGCAGGCCCCGGGCCGTCTCCGCCCACACGTCGAGCGGCCACAGGCTCGCGGCCAGCTCCCGGGCGGGTACTGCGGGGCGGGCGGTGAACCGCTGGAGGACGTCGCCCAGGTCCGGGGGCCAGGGCCGCCCCAGATTGGCGGGCCGCAGCCAGACGCCCTCGCGGAGCTCGGCGAGCCGGAGGGCGCTCAACCGGGTGCGCAGTTCGGCGCGTTCGGCGGGGCCGCGGCCCGTCGCGGTGATCACGGCCGTCTCCCAGTCGCCGTCCCACGCGCGCGTGTCCGGGTGCAGGGAGTCGTCCTGTCGCCGCTGACGCTCCAGCAGCCGGTCGCTGAGCCGGTAGCCGCCGTCCGTCCGCCGCAGGTCGCCCGCCGCCACCATCCGGCTGAGCGCGGCACGGACCGTCGATCCCCCGACGCCGAAGAGCTCCAGCCCTCGTACCAGGTCCTTCGCCGCGAGCTCGGGCGGGTGTGTGCCCAGCAACAGGCTCAGGACCACCGACCGCGCCGACAGCGGGGGCAGGTCGACCCCGCCGGGCTCCGCCGAGACGTTCATCCGCATAGGGACGTACCCTACGCGCGCCATCCGATGTTGCACTATTGCTACAACCGCAGCGTGAGTGCAACATGGGCTGCATGGTCTACACACTCGCGCAGTCCCGGACAGAGCCGTCGCAGCCACAGCCGTCGGAGACGGAACCGTCGGAGACACAGCGGCTGCAGGCAGAGCCATCACGGGGACAGGCGTCGTACGTCACTCACGACGTCGTCAATCAACCGCCGCCACTGGCTCCGTACGACGCCGCCGAGGACGCCGCCCTGCTGGAGGGGCTGCGCCGGGAGAGGGCCGGGTGGGCGGAGCCGGACGTCCGACGGATCGGACTGCTGGCCGGCGGCGTCGAGGCGCAGGAGTGGGCCGACCTGGCCAACCGGCACGAGCCGGTGCTGCGCACGCACGATCGCTACGGGCGCCGGGTCGACGAGGTCGACTTCCATCCGAGCTGGCACGAGCTGATGCGGGTCGCCGTCGCCGAGGGGCAGGCCGGGGCGCCCTGGGCGGACGACCGGCCCGGCGCGCATGTGGCGCGCACGGCGGGCGGTCTCGCGTGGGGGCACACGGAGGCCGGGCACGGCTGTCCCACGTCGATGACCTACGCGGCCGTCCCCGCCCTGCGCCGCCAGCCGGAGCTCGCCGCCGTCTACGAGCCGCTGCTGACGAGCCGGGCGTACGAACCCGGACTGCGGACGCCGACGGAGAAGCGCGGTCTGCTCGCCGGTATGGGCATGACCGAGAAGCAGGGCGGCTCCGACGTCCGGACGAACACGACGACGGCCGCGCCCACCGCGGAGCCCGGCGTGTACACCCTGCGCGGGCACAAGTGGTTCACCTCGGCGCCGATGTGCGACGTCTTCCTGGTCCTGGCGCAGGCTCCGGGCGGGCTGTCCTGCTTCCTCGTGCCCCGCGTACTGCCCGACGGCACCCGCAACACGTTCCGCATCCAGCGGCTCAAGGACAAACTGGGCAACCGCTCCAACGCGTCCTCCGAGCCCGAGTTCGACGGGACCGTGGCCTGGTTGGTCGGGCCCGAGGGACAGGGTGTGAAGACCATCATCGAGATGGTCAACTGCACCCGCCTGGACTGCGTGACGATGTCGGCGACGCTGATGCGCAAGACGCTCGTCGAGGCGGGCCATCACGTGCGGCACCGCAGCGCGTTCGGGGCGCGACTGCTCGACCAGCCGCTGATGCGCAACGTCCTGGCCGACCTGGCGCTGGAGTCGGAGGCCGCCACCACCCTCACGCTGCGGCTGGCCGGGGCGGCCGACCGGGCGGTGCGCGGGGACGCCGGCGAGCAGGCCTTCCGGCGGATCGCGACCGCCGTCGGCAAGTACTGGGTGACGAAGCGGGGTCCGGCCTTCACCGCGGAGGCCCTGGAGTGCCTGGGCGGCAACGGCTACGTGGAGGACTCCGGGATGCCCCGGCACTACCGCGAGGCGCCGCTGCTGTCGATCTGGGAGGGCTCGGGCAACGTCAACGCCCTCGACGTGCTCCGGGCGTTGAGCCGCGAGCCGGCCACCGCGGACGCCCTCTTCGGCGAACTCGCCCTGGCGCAGGGGGCGGACGCCCGCCTCGACACGGCCGTCGTGCGGCTGAAGGCCCGGCTGGGCGAGGCGACACCGGCCGGCGCGCGCCGTCTGGTGGAGCAGATGGCCCTCGCCCTCCAGGCCTCCCTCCTCGTCCGGCACGCCCCGCCGGCCGTCGCCGACGCCTTCTGCGCGACCCGGCTGGCCGGTGACTGGGGCCACTCCTTCGGCACGCTCCCGGACGGCGCCGATCTCGACACGATCCTGGACCGGAGCCTTCCCCCCACGAACTGACCCCTCCCGCCGCGGAGGCTTCACCGGCGCAGAGTCGGGGCGCGGGAGCCGAGAAGCCGGTACCGAGGGCTCCGTCCGGCCGCCGACCGGAGATCCGGATGCGAGAGCACGCCGCACGGCGGGCACGGCCGGCACGGCGATCGCGCGGTTCCTCGGCGGACCGCCGCGCGCTCGGTGCCAGAGGATCACTCCGGGACCGAGCCTCGCCGCGCCGGGCCGACTCGCGGCCTGCGCACGCACGCGTGCCTTCCGGCCGACCTGGTGCCGACGGCCCTCGGTCCGCCCGGGGAGTGGTCCCCGCTCCGGCCCTGCCGCCCCCAGGCCCCTGAGCCACCCTGGTCCGCCGGGCGCGTCCGCCGGGCGCGCCGCTCGTCGAGCCGCTGCGCCCACTGCGTCCCTCCGGCGACGACGTCGCCGGGTCAGCCTGTCGGGCGGCCCCACAGGGCGGCGAAGCGGGCCCAGTCGGTGTCCCACTGGTCGACGCGTCGGCGCTCGAGGCGGCCCCGCAGGACGCGGCCGCCCGCGAGGGGCAGTGCGGCCGCGCCGACGCCCGCCAGGCCGCCGACGAGGGACGCGCGCAGTCTGGCCTGGGCCGCGGTGGCCGGCTGGGTCACCAGGCGGCCCTGCCGGTCCGTCCAGACCGTGATCGGGGTGCCGGCGGCGCTGCCGGGGCCGACCCGGACCTGGCCGGTGTGCCCGGAGCCGTCCGGCCCGGTCCAGCCGACCTTCGCCCACACCTGATCGCCGCTGGAGGAACCGGTCGCCGAGGCCTTGCCCGGGGCCTGCTCGGTCAGTCGCCCCACCAGGGGCCGCCACTCGACGCGTTCGCGCGCCAGACCGTTCTCGACGGACCCCGCGGTCGCCAACCCCGCCAGCACCCCGGCGAGGACGGTCAGCGCCCACACGCCGAGCACGACCCAGGACTCCACCGTGTCGGCGCGACGCTTGAGCGGATTGCGCCGCCAGCGCCACAGCCACACCTTCGGACCACGGAACGCCATCGAAGGCTTCCTCCTCATGAACACATGAACATCCCGGCTGCCCTCCCATACGCGGCGGGCGGGCCCGATGCTCAGCGATCGCCTCGTCCCGACGGTCCCACGCGCCCCGGCGACCGCGCAGGCGTCCCCGCGAAAGTGGCCGATCTCGGGCGGTCGCAGCCCACCGTGACCGCTGTGACCTGCGGCGACGGTGTTTCCAGAGGTGACTGTCAGTGGCGGGGTGCAGACTGGCCGGTGTCCGGGACAAAGACGTCGAAGACACAGCGGAGGTGATCGGCATGACCGAGGTACTGCTCGCCGTGGGCACGCGCAAGGGCCTGTTCATCGGGCGCCGGCGCGGTGGCACCTGGGAGTTCGACGAAAGCCCCTACTTCAACGCACAGGCGATCTACTCCGTCGCCGTCGACACCCGCGGCGACCGCCCGCGGCTGCTGGCCGGCGGAGACAGCGCGCACTGGGGCCCGTCGGTGTTCCACTCCGACGACCTCGGCCGGACCTGGACCGAACCGGCCAGACAGGCCGTCAGGTTCCCGCAGGACACGGAGGCCTCGCTGGAGCGGGTCTGGCAGCTGCACCCGTCTGCCGCCGAGCCGGACGTGGTGTACGCGGGCACGGAACCGGCCGCGCTGTACCGCTCGGAGGACCGCGGCGAGAGCTTCGAGTTGGTCCGCCCGCTGTGGGAGCACCCCACCCGCTCCCAGTGGGTGCCGGGCGGTGGCGGGGAGGGCCTGCACACGGTCCTCACCGACGAGCGTGACCCGAAGTCCGTGACCGTGGCCGTGTCGACCGCGGGCGTCTTCCGCACGACCGACGGCGGCGCGAGCTGGGCGCCCTCCAACTCCGGCGTCTCCGCGGTGTTCCTGCCGGATCCGAACCCGGAGTTCGGCCAGTGCGTGCACAAGGTCGCGAGGGACGCGGCGAACCCGGACCGCCTCTACCTCCAGAACCACTGGGGCGTCTACCGGAGCGACGACGCGGGCGGGCGGTGGACCGACATCGGCGCGGGTCTGCCCTCCACGTTCGGCTTCGCCGTCGCCACGCACCCGAGCCGCGGGGACACGGCGTACGTGTTCCCGATCAACGCCGACGCGGACCGGGTCCCCGCCGACCACCGCTGCCGCGTCTTCCGTACCTCGGACGCGGGGAGCAGCTGGGAGCCGCTCACCGTCGGGCTGCCGCAGGAGGACCACTACGGCACGGTCCTGCGCGACGCGCTCCGCACGGACGACGCGGATCCGGCCGGGGTGTACTTCGGCAACCGCAACGGCGAGGTGTTCGCCTCCGCCGACGACGGCGACAGCTGGCGGCAGTTGGCCGCGCATCTGCCGGACGTGCTGTGCGTACGGGCCGCGGTGGTCGGATGACGCGAAAGCGACCGGCAAGTTCGCCGGGATCGCCGGGATCGGCGGGATCGGCGGGATCATGGAAAATCAGTCCAGCGCGTCGAGTCCTTCCCGGTCCGCCAGCAGTCGGGCCAGTCCGGCCACGGTCGGCGCCTCGAAGAGGGACCGGATGCTCAGGTCGGCGCCGAAGACCGAGCGGATCCGCTCGGTCAGCCGGATGCCCAGCAGGGAATGCCCGCCCAGGCGGAAGAAGTCGTCGTCGATCCCGATCCCGGGGAGGTCGAGCACCTCGGCGAACAGGGCGCGCAGCAGTTCCTCCTGCGGGTTGCGCGGGGCTGTGCCGGAGCCGGCGGTGCGCGGGATCGGGTCCGGAAGCGCTGTGCGGTCGAGCTTGCCGTTGGGTGTCAGCGGGAACGCGTCGAGCAGTGTGAACGACGACGGGATCATGTGCTCGGGAAGGCGCCGGGCCGCGTCGCGGCGGACCTCTTCGACGAAGAGGTCCGGGTCGGACGGGAGTGCCCGCCCGGAGCGCGGCTGGGCCACGGGCGGGGCCGGGACGTCCGTCGCGTGGCCGGGGCGGACGGCGTACATCGTGACCAGTCCCGTGCCCGTGAGCAGGGGCGCCGTTTCGACCTCGACGGTGTAGCCGAAAGCCAGGAGCCGGTCCTTGATGCGGGCCACCCGGTCGCCCACGTCGTGTGCCTCGATCGCCAGCTGGCGGATGAGGGGCCAGTGCACGTCGTCGATGCCGTTGAGGACCTCGAGTTCGCTTTTCTCCGCGTCGATCTTCAGCAGGTCGATGCGGTCCACTCCGGTCTCGCGGATGACGTCGGAGAGGGTCCGCAGCTCGCAGACGACCTCCTCGTGCCTCAGCCGATCGGTGAGCAGCGCGTCGAGGTCGGCCTCGGCTGCGGGGTCGTCGACGCCCGTCGCGGAGAGGTCGTTGCGTACGTACGCCTCCACGACACCGCGTTCCTGTGCCGTGTCGCCGAACCGCCCGGACATGATGGAGAGACCGGGGTAGTAGGTGAACGTCGCCGTGCCCTCCTTCTCACCGATCCCGCACGGGAACAGCCTGACGTCGGCGCCGTGGATGCGGGTGTTGAGCTCCAGCAGGCGGAACAGAGCGGGGATGGGCTCAAACGCGTGGACGACTGCGTCCGGGCGGGACCGGGCGACCGCGAGCGTGAACAGCCCGATGTGCGCCCCGACGTCGAACACGCACGCCCCGTCCGGCAGGGTGATGCCGTTGCGCAGATACTCGCGGCCTTCGTATATCTCCTGGTAGACGAAGTCCGTCTCGGTGTGATTGGCCGATGCGACGACCATGCCGTTGGGCAGTGCGTAGCGCTCGTCGGCACTCAGCAGACCTTGTCGTTCGAGTCGGCACACCTGGAGCAGGGCACCCGCCTCACGGGCGTCCGGGACGAGGTAGCAGGCGAGTTGCGCGCCGCCCGTCCCGTCCGGCCGGGCCACGACCGCGGCGGCCGCCACTCCGGGCCGCCTCGCCAGTACGGCCTCCACCTCACCGAGCTCGACGCGCATGCCCCGTACCTTGACCTGGTGGTCCGTTCGGCCGGCGTAGTCGAGGGCGCCGTCCGGGCGCAGGCGGGCCAGGTCACCGGTGCGGTACATACGGCTGCCGGGCGGCCCGTGCGGGTCGGGGAGGAACCGGTCCGCGGTGAGGTCCGGCCGGTTGACGTATCCCCGTGCCAGCTGGACGCCGGTGATGTAGAGCTCGCCGGTGGCGCCGGGATCCACCGGCCGCAGATCGGCGTCGAGGACGTGCAGCCCGGTGTTCCACACGGGTCGCCCGATCGGGACCGGCCCCGGCGGTTCGTCCGCCCGGCACTGCCAGTGGGAGACGTCGACGGCGGCCTCGGTGGGGCCGTACAGGTTGTGCAGTTCGGCGCCGCCGAGGACGGGGAAGAACCGGTCGCGCAGCTCGCCGGAGAGGGCTTCTCCGCTGGCGAAGACCCGGCGCAGCCCGGTGCACGCCGCCGCTGTGGGTTCGTCGAGGAACAGTCTGAGCATCGAAGGGACGAAGTGGACGGTGGTCACCCGTTGGGACCGGATGAGTTCGGCGAGGTGGCGCGGGTCCCGATGGCCGCCGGGCTCGGCCACGACGAGGCAGGCCCCGACGCTCAGCGGCCAGAAGAACTCCCATACCGACACGTCGAAGTCGGCCGGGGTCTTCTGCAGCACCCGGTCGTCGGCGGCGAGCGGGTACCGGGCCTGCATCCAGTTCAGCCTGTTGACGATCGCGCGGTGGGGTACGGCGACGCCTTTCGGTCGTCCGGTCGACCCCGACGTGTAGATCACGTACGCGGTGGTGAGCGGGTGCGGCGGCGGGGGCAGCGGGGTGTCCTGCGTCCCCTCCCGCGCCGACAGGTCCCGGATGTCGTCGGCCGTCAGCACCGTCAGGGGCCGTGCGTCCTCGATCATGAGCGCGACCCGTTCGGCCGGGTGCCCCGGGTCGACCGGCAGATAGGCCGCTCCCGTCTTGTGCACCGCGTACAGAGCCAGGACGAGTTCCACGGAACGCGGCACGCTCACCGCGACGACGGTCTCCGGCCCGGCGCCGCGGGCCGCCAGCGCACGGGCCAGCCGCTCGGCCCGGGCGTCCAGTTCGGCGTAGGTCAGTACGGTGCCGTCGGCGACGAGCGCGACCGCCTCGGGCGTTCGGGCCACCTGCGCGGAGAACAGCTCGGGCAGGGTACTCGGCGGATTGCGCAAGCTGTCCCCCATGATGTCGTTCCCCTTACCGCCTGGCGGACCGCTGCGCTCGCCCGAGGGCGGCGCGCGGCGACCGCACCGGCAGGTCGTAACGTCGCCGGATACTGGTGCCGAGCGCGCCGATGTCGGCCCCGTACACGTGCAGGGACACGGTGAGACCGTCGGTCGCGCTGCGGACCTCGTGGATGTCCCCCGGCGGGGCAAGGAAGGCCACGGTTCCGACGTGGTTGACGGTGATGTCGACGGGGACGAGGTGCGGTGAGCCGTCCTCCTCGACGCGGCGGTAGCGGATCTCCTCCTCGGCTCCCCTGTAGGTGCCGATCACGCACCAGGAGACGTGGTCGTGGATCGGGGTGCGCTGGCCCGGCAGCCACACCAGCGCGACGACGGAGAACGTGCCGTCCGGCTCGATGTGCAGGACGTGCTGCTTGTAGCGGGCCGGATCGGCGGTCAACTGGTCGTCGGTCAGCAGGTCGTCGTGGTGCAGATGGCCGGCGACGACGTCCGCGACCCGTCGGCCGGTCTGCTCGGGCCGGCCGGGGGCCGGGGCGTGCAGCGCGTCGCGGATCTCGCTGACAAGGCCGTTCAGTCGCATTCCCCGGGAGGAGGGGGCGAGCATCTTGAGTCCTTTCGTGCGGCGCTCGGCGCTCCTTCTGGGAGCACCGGACGCCACCGGCCGCTGCCACCGGTCGGTGGGTGGTGGCGTTCTCTTCTGGGGGTGTACGCCGGCTCGTGCGTGGTGCGGCCGGTGTCGGTCTCGGGCTCAGGTCCGGCGGGCGCGGGCCCTGGCCATCCGGTTCTGCTGGTGCTGCCGACGCGCGTTGGCCCGGCTCTTGACCTGTTCGATCGCGTGTCCGGCCGCCTCGGCCTGTTCGGCGTCGACGCCGTCGACCAGCCGTGCCAGCCCGGCGACGGTGAGCACCTCGTACAACTGCGCCACCGTGAGCGCGGCGCCCAGGGACTTGTTGACGGTCGACACGAGCTGGATGGCGATCAGGGAGCTGCCGCCGAGGTCGAAGAAGCTGTCGTGCACGCCGACCTGGTCGATGCCGAGCATGTCCTGCCACGCCTTGCACAGCTGTCGCTGGGTCTCCCCGTCGGGTGGGGCGTAGGCGCTGGGGATCTCCGGGCGTGGATGGAGGGTCTGCGGTGTGCCGAGCCCGGCCAGCCGTTCGTCGCCGCCGGCGTCCGCGCCCAGCGTGAAGGCCCGCTCGATCAGGGCCTTGACGTCCACGGGCGACACGATCAGCTGCGGTTCGGGGGATGAGGAGAGGACTCGTTCCAGCACTTCCAGGGCCTGCGCCGAGGCCATGCCGCGTTCCGCGACATCCTTGCCGCGGATCTCCGCCAGCGCGTCCGGGAGGTCCGTCGTGACGGCCATGCCCGCGTCCTTCCACGGGCCCCAGTCGACGGTGAGCACCCGGCGTTCGGCCGCGTGGGCATGGGCGAACGCGTCGAGGAAGCTGTTGGCCGCCACGTAGTCGGCCAGGCCGAAGTCGCCCACGTGGGCGGCGTTGGAGCCGAAGAGGAACAGGAAGTCGAGCTGCTGCGCGGCCAGTGCGTGGTCGAGGTGGAGCGTCCCGAGCACCTTCGGACCCATGACCTGGGCGGCGTCCTCGGGTGTGCGGAGCTGGATCAGGCCACCGCCGGCCAGGCCCGCGGCGTGGAAGACGCCGTGGACGCTTCCCCACCGGGCCACCACGGCAGCGACCGCCGCCTCGACCTGGTCTCGTTCGCAGACGTCGGCCGTCAGGAGCAGTACCTCGGCGCCCCGCTGCCGGATGCGGCGCACGTTCTCGATGACTTCGGCGACCCTGCCGCCGCCGGGCTGGGCGAGTCGGCGGTCCCACTCCTCCTCCGGCGGGACGGGAGTGCGGGCGAGCAGGGCCAGTCGGCGGCCCGGGCGGGCCAGATGCTCCGCCAGGGCGAGTCCGAGCCCGCCGGTTCCGCCGGTGATCAGGTAGACGCCGTCGTCGCGCAGGGCGGACGGTGTGCGGTCCGCGGGTGGGAGCGGCGCCGGGACATAGGTCTGGGACCAGCGGTGCGCTCCCCGGTAGGCGACGCAGGCGTGCGCGGGCGGCACGGAGAACTCGCGGACCAGTTGGTCGACGGTGCGCTCGATCCGCTCGCCGTCGAGCACGATGTCGACGGTGCGGCAGCCGAGCCCGAAGTGTTCGCGCGGTATGACTCGGGCCGGGCCGAGCAGGGTGGACTTGAGCGGCATGAGCTGCTCGGTGCCGATGACCTGGTGCAGCCCGTTGCTGATCACCCAGATGTGGCAGTCCGGGTGGTCGGGGTGGCCGTTGAGTGCCTGGGCGAGGAGCAGCAGCTCGTCGAAGGCGCGGCGGGCGACGGCGAATCGGGCGGCGGGGTCGGCGTCGGTGCTCTGCGACTCGGCGGCGGCGTGGGTGACGTCGGTGACGTCGGTGACGTTCCAGCAGTGCGCGATACGGGTGGGCAGACGGTCCTGCTCGTTCAGTGCCCGCAACAGCCGCGTGTAGTGGTCCCCGTCGACGGGGTCGATCGTGAAGCGACCGGCTTCCTGCGACCACTGGTCTCCCGCGGCGACCGTGGTCACCTGGGCTCCGTCCCGGCGCAGTCGGGCTGTCAACCCCTCGGCCAGTCCCTGCCGGTCCTCGAAGACGAGCCAGTGCCGGTCGGTCCAGGAGGCAGGGGCCTGGGGCAGCACAGTGCGTTCCCAGGACGGGGCCTGTATCCAGTCCGTGACCTCGACGCGCCGGGTCGCCGGGGCGCTCGCGGCCGGCTCGGCCCGCCGGTCCAGCCAGTACCTCTGCCGCTGGAACGGGTAGGTGGGCAGGGCGACCCGACGGCGCGGCCCACCCTGGTGCGGGTGGCCGTGGAAGGCGGCCCAGTCGGGTAGGACGCCGGCGAGCCACAGCTGTCCGAGGGCGCGCTGCGCGGCCTCCACCGGGCGTCTCCTGTCCTGCCGGTGCGGCAGTGAGGAGGTGACCAGGCGGGGGGCTCCGCCCGTGACGATGCGCCGGGCGAGGCTGGTGAGGGTCTGGCCGGGGCCGATCTCCAGGAACACGAGGTCGGGTTCCTCCGCCAGGGTGCGCACGGCGGCGTCGAACTCCACGGGGGCCAGTACGTGTCGGCCCCAGTACGCCGGGTCCTGCGCCTCCTCGTCCGTGATCCAGGTGCCCGTCACATTGGACACGAACCTGGTGCGGGGCGCCTGCCTCGGTACGGCCGCGACGGCGGCGACGAACCGTTCCACCATGGGCCGCATCATCGGCGAGTGGAAGGCGTGCGAGGTGCTGACGGGCCGGCTCGCGACACCCCGCTCCGCGAGCAGCGCGGCGAACGCCGCCATCGCGGCGTGGTCCCCGGAGACGACGCAGTCCTTGGGGCCGTTGTGGGCGGCCAGGGAGATCTCGGCGGGCAGCAGGGACTCGACCGTCGTGCGGTCGGCGACGATGCTGAGCATCGCTCCGGTCGGCTGCTCCTGCATCAGCTCTCCGCGCAGCGCCACCAGTCGGAGGGCGTCCTGCGGTGTGAAGACTCCCGCGAGGCAGGCCGCGACGAGCTCGCCGAGACTGTGTCCGAGCAGGGCGGCGGGTTCGACGCCCCAGGATTCCCAGAGCCGTGCCAGGGCGAATTCGAGTACGAAGAGAGCCGGCTGGGCGAGCGCGGTCCGGCTGAGTTCGGCGGAGGCGGCCTCGGCGTCCACCGCGTCGAGCAGGAGCTCCGGGAGGCGGGCGTCGGTGCCGCCGCACGCCAGTTCCTTCAGGCAGAGGTCGATGGCGTCGCGGAAGACCGGCTCGTGCGCGTAGAGCTCCCCGGCCATGCCGGGGTACTGGCCGCCCTGCCCGCTGAGGAGGAACGCGACCCGCGGAACCGCCCCGCCGCACTCGCCGGTCGTCACCCGTGCCGCGTCCCGCGCCTCCAGAGCGGCGGCGACGGACGGGGCGTCGGGTCCGGTGACGGTCCGGCGCACCGGGAACCGGTGTCTGCCCACGGCCGCGGTGTACGCGACGTCGGCGAGCCGTGCCTGCCCTCGGCGCAGCTGCCCGGCCATCGCGTCGCTGAGCTCGTCCAGCGCCGCACGGTCGCGCGCGGACAGCACCAGGAGGTGCGAGGCGCGCGCGGGTTCACCCTCCGGCCCGACGCCGGGCCGGCCCTCGGGAGGACCTTCCTGGAGGATGACATGGGCGTTGGTGCCACCGAAGCCGAAGGCGCTGACACCGGCCAGCCGGGGTGACTCGGAGCGCGGCCACGGGGTGGTGTCCCGCTGGACGGCGAAGGGCCCGGCGGCGAAGTCGATGTCCGGGTTGGGGGATTCGAAGTGCAGGGTGCCCGGCAGCGTCTCGTGCCACAGGGACAGGACCGTCTTGATCAGTCCCGCGATACCCGCGGCCGCGTCCAGGTGGCCGAAGTTCGACTTGAGCGATCCGAGAGCGACCGTCTCGGACGGCACGCCCGCGTAGGCCCGGGTCAGGGCGCGGATCTCGATCGGGTCGCCGAGCGATGTGCCGGTGCCGTGCGCCTCGACGTAGCCGATGGCGCCCGGGTCCGTGCCGGCGTCGCGCAGTGCGTCGGTGATCACCCGCGCCTGCCCGGCCACGGTCGGCGCGGTGAAGCCGACCTTGACCGCTCCGTCGTTGTTGACCGCCGAGCCCTTGACCACGGCGTAGACGGTGTCGCCGTCGGCGAGGGCGTCGTCGAGGCGCTTGAGCGCCACCGCGCCCGCGCCGCTGCCGAACAGGGTGCCGGCGGCACGGGCGTCGAAGGGGCGGCAGTGTCCGTCCGGGGAGACGAACGACCCCTCCTGGTGGAGGTAGCCCCGCTCCTGTTCCAGGTTGAGGAAGACACCGCCGGAGAGCGCCATGTCGCACTCCCGCTCGCGCAGCGAGCGGCAGGCCAGGTGCACGGCGACCAGCGACGTGGAGCACGCGGTGCGCAGCGAGACGCTGGGGCCGCGCAGGTCGAGCTTGTAGGAGACCCGGGTGGACAGGAAGCCCAGCTCGTTGCCGAGCAGGATCTGCGTGCCGCCGGTGGTCTCGACGATCTCGGGGTGGGAGTAGACGTGGGCCAGGTAGCCGTTGCTGCCGGCCCCGGCGAACACGCCGATGTCTCCGCCCACCCGGGCCGGGTCGTACCCGGAGTGCTCCAGCGCCTGCCACGCCGTCTCCAGGAAGACCCGGTGCTGCGGGTCCATGATCTCCGCCTCGCGGGCCGTGTAGCCGAAGAACTCGGCGTCGAACGTGTCGATGCCGGACAGACAGGCGCCGGCGCGTACGAAGTTCGGCTGGTCGAGGTGGTCCGGCGGGGCGCCTGCGGCGAGGAGTTGTTCGTCGGTGAAGAAGGAGACGCTCTCCACACCGTCCCGTATGTTCGCCCAGAACTCGTCGAGGTCTCGGGCGCCGGGGAAGCGTCCCGCCATGCCGACGATCGCGATGTCCCGGTCCCGGCTCATGCGAGTTCACCGATCAGGCCGGCCAGCGAGCGGATGGTGGGGCCCTCGTACACCACGGTCAGCGGGACCGCGATCCCGAGGCCGCTGCGCAGTCTGTGCACCACCTGCAGGCCGAGCAACGAGCTGCCTCCGAGTTCGAAGAAGTTGTCCTGCACCCCCACCGCCTGGATCCCGAGCAGTTCCTCCCAGATGCCGGCGAGTTGACGCTCCAGGTCGGTCGCCGGAGCCACGTAGGGATTGCGCAGGCTGGGGCGGGCGTGGCGCTGCTCCACCGCGGCGATGTCCTGGACGGGGGCGGACCACTGCCGGACCCGCTCGTCCAGGTCGGTCGTGGAGACGATGACCTGGGGGCGGCACCTCGCGCCGAGGAGGCACTCGAAGACCGTGCGCCCCTCGTCCGGGCTCATCGCGACCTGGTGGACGGCGGCGCCGATGCCGGCTTGCGCGGTGTCGGCGCCGGGGAAGTGCCATGCCTCCCAGTTCAGCGATGTCCACCGGATCCGGTCGGGCGACGGCTCCCGCCGGGCGAAGGAATCGAGGAAGGCGTTGGCGGCGGAGTACGCGGTGAATCCGAGTCCGCCGAGAAGGGCCGCGACGGAGGAGCAGAGCACCGCGAAATCGAGGGGCTGGCCCGCGAGCGCCCGGTCGAGTACGTGTACGCCGTGCAGCTTCGGCCCGAAGTGGCGGGAGCAGTCGGCGTCGGTCAGCTCGGCGAGCACCTGGTGGGCGGCGGGGCCGGTGGTGCCGGCGGCGTGGACGACTCCGTTGACGGGACCGCATTCCTGTACGGCCTTGTCCACCGCGGCGGCGACCGCGTCGGGGTCCTCCACATCGGTGGCGGAGATCACGACCGTGGCGCCCATGGCCTCCAGCTCGCGGACGGCTGCGATGGTCGCGGTGGTGGCGGCGTCGTGCTCGCCGTCCCAACCGCCGCGGTCGGGCAGTCCCGTACGTCCCATCAGGATCAGCTGCGCACCGGGGGCGCCGGCGGCGATGCTCCGGGCGAGGACCAGCCCGATCTTGCCCAGCCCGCCGGTGATCAGATAGACGCCGCCGGGCCGCAGCCCGGACCCGGCGTTCGCCGTGAGCGGCGCCGGTACGAGGACCTGGCGCCAGCGCGATGTGCCGCGCAGGGCGACGACTCCGCTGCCGGTCTCCCCCGCGAGTTCCGCGAGCACCCGGTCGGCGAGGCCGGTCCGGCCGGCCGGAACGGGCACGTCGATCTGGGTGCAGCGCAGGGAGGGGTACTCCTGCGGGGCGACCTTGCAGACACCCTGGACGGTGGCCTTGACAGGGCTGATCGGCTCGTCGCCGAGTACCGGGTACGTCTCGCTGGACACCACGGTCCAGTGCTGCTCGCCCACCATCAGCTCGGGCTCGCACGCACGGGCCCACCGCACGAGGCTGTGGAAACCGCGTCGCAGGATGTCCTCGGCCGCCGCACGGTCGTCCGTCTCGGGGGCCGGGTCCGCGGCCCAGCAGTGCACGACCCGGTCGGGGAAGGATTCCCGGGCGCGCAGGCTTTCGGCCAGTCTCCCGTAGTGGTCGGGTTGCGCGGGATCCATGACGACGTGGCCGGATCCGTCGTCCTGCCAGGTCGGTCCCGCGGTGACGGTCACCACGGGGGCGCCCAGCGCGGACAGCCGGGCGGCGATGTCGCCGCCGAGGCCGCCGTCGTCGGCGAACACGAGCCAGCGGTGATCGGCCGCCGCGAGGGTGTCCTCCACGGGTCCCATCCGCTGCCAGGAGGTGTCGTAGAACCAGTCGTCCATCCGGGCCCGTTCCTCGGCCGCGGCCGCGCTCCGGTCGCGCCGGTCGGCGTCGAGCCAGTACCGGGAGCGGGCGAACGGGTAGGGGGGCAGGGGCACCCGATGGCGCGTGGCGTGCGCGTGCAGGCCCTCCCACTCGGGCGTGACTCCGGCGAGCCACAGCCGGCCGAGGGCCCTGAGCGCGGTCGCCCGGTCGGACTCCGCGGTGAACGCGTCGGGGAGCGACGGCACGACGACCCGGTCGGCGACCTCCGCGCTCGCCGGATGCTGCATCGCCGCCGAGGTCAGCGCCCGGCCGGGGCCCACCTCGACGAGGACGACGTCGTCCACGCCCCACAGAGTGCGCATGCCGTCGGCGAAGCGGACCGGGAGCCGTACGTGCCGGGCCCAGTAGTCGGGGTCCGTCGCCTCCTGTTCGGTGATCCAGGTGCCGCTGACGTTGGAGACGAAGGGGATGGCGGGCGGGTTCAGCCGCACCTGGCGCACGACCTCGGCGTACGGCTCTACCACCGGGTCCATCATCGGGGAGTGGAACGCGAAGCGGGTGTTGAGCCGTCGCGAGACCACCCCGGCCGCCTCCAGAGCGGCGCTCACCCGGTCGATCGCCTCGGGCGGGCCGGCCAGCACGCAGGTGCGCGGGTCGTTGAGGGCGGCCACGGACACCTCGTCGGTGAGGTGTCGCCCGACCTCCTCCTCGGTGAGGGGCACGGCCACCATGGCGCCCTCGCCGCAGTCGGAGATCAGCCGGGCGCGTTCCACGACCAGCCGCAGGGCGTCCTGGAGGGAGAAGACGCCGGCGACGCACGCGGCCACGTACTCGCCGAGGCTGTGGCCGATCATCGCCTCGGGGACGACTCCCCAGGAGCGCCACAGTCGGACCAGCGCGTACTCGACGGCGAAGACGGCCGGGTAGCCGAGCGTGGGCTGGTCCAGCGGGTGGTCGCTGATCCGGGCGCCCATCAGCATGCGCCGGAGGTCCGGCTTCCCGTCGCCCTCGGTGCGGCGCGCGGCGGTCCGGTCGAGGACGACCTCGCGGATGTCCCGGCCGAGCAGCGGGTCGAGGATCAGGGCGCACTCGTCGAGCGCCTCGCGGAAAGCGGGTTCGGTCTCGTAGAGGCGCTCCGCCATCATCGGGTACTGCTCGCCGAAGCCGCTGAACATGAAGGCGACCGGGCGGTGTCCGTCTCCGGCACGGCCGGCGCTGAGGATGCGCCCGTCGTCGCGGACATCGAGGGCGTCGAGGGCGTCCGCCGGGTCGGACGCGACGAGCACCCGGCGGTGGTTGAAGGACTTGCGGCCCATCTGGAGGGTGAACGCCAGGTCGTCCAGGGGTGTGTCCGGGTGTTCGCGCAGGTGGTCGGCGAGCCGGTCGGACATGGCGTCGAGCGCGGTGTCGCTGCGGGCCGAGAGCACGATGAGCTGCTCCTGGCCCGAGGGGCCCGAGGAGCCCGAGGAGCCCGGCGCGGGACGGTCCGGGGCCTGTTCCAGCACGACGTGCGCGTTGGTGCCGCCCAGGCCGAACGAGCTCACTCCGGCGCGGCGCGGGCCGTCGGCGACGGGCCAGGGCACTAGCTCGGTGTTGACGAAGAACGGACTGTCGTCCAGGGCGATGCGCGGGTTGGGCTGCTTGAAGTGCAGGGTGGGCGGGATCTGCCCGTGCTCGACGGCGCTGACGGCCTTGATGAGCCCCGCGATGCCGGAGGCCGCGTCGAGGTGGCCGATGTTGGTCTTCACGGCTCCGAGTGCGCAGAAGCTGCGCCTGTCGGCACCCGCGCCGAACGCCGCCGTGAGCGCGGCGAACTCGATCGGGTCCCCGAGGATCGTGGCGGTGCCGTGCGTCTCGACGTATCCGACGGTCTCGGGTTCCACGTCGGCGTTCGCAAGGGCGGTGGTGATGACCGATGCCTGGGAGTCGGCGCTGGGCGCGGTGAAACCGACGCGCCGGTCACCGTCGTTGTTGAGGGCGGCGCCCTTGACGACGGCGTGGATGTGGTCCCCGTCGGCGATCGCGTCGCCGAGCCGTTTCAGCACGACCATGCCGACGCCGTTGCCGCCGACGGTTCCCCGGGCGTCCGCGTCGAAGGAACGGCAGTGGCCGTCCGGCGAGAAGATGCCGTCCTCGGCGTACAGGTAGCCCTTGTGCTTCGACTCGTCGACGGCGACACCGCCGGCGAGTGCCATGTCGCACTGGAAGGAGAGGAGTGCCTGGCAGGCCAGGACGACCGAGACCAGTGAGGTCGAGCAGGCCGACTGGACGTTGACGCTGGGGCCTTCGAGGCCGAGCTTGTACGACACCCTCGAGGCGAGGAAGTCACCGCTGTTGCCGATCATGACCTGGCTGCCGCCCAGCATGTCGGCGGCCCGGCGGTTCGCCGCCACGTTGAACAGCAGGTAGGTGTTGGTGCCGGCGCCGGCGTAGACGCCGATCAGCCCGTCGTAGCGGGCCGGGTCGTGACCGGCCTTCTCCAGCGCGCCCCAGGCGCATTCGAGGAGCACCCGGTGCTGGGGGTCCATCAGTTCGGCTTCCCGTGGCGAGTAGCCGAAGAACTCCGCGTCGAAGCTGTCGATGTCCGCCAGCTCGTTGGTCGCGGGCACGTACAGCGGGTCGCGGGCCAGCGCCGGGTCGACCCCGCGCCGCAGGAGCTCTTCCTCGGACAGGAAGGTGACCGAGCACTTCCCGTCACGTATGTTGCGCCAGTAGGCGTCGACGTCCGGAGCCCCCGGGAACCGGCCTTCCATGCCGATCACCGCTATGTCCAGGCTGTCCGTGTACTCGTCGAGCTGTTGGTCTGTCATCGGTCTCCCGTCCCCGCAGCGAGCATGTGTCTCTCGGCCGTTCTCGGCGCCCCGGTCAGACGGGTGCGTCCGTCCGGCTGCGCCCGGTCAGATTGACGAGGACGATCGCGTCCTCGTCGATCCGCCCCGCGGCAGCCTCGTTGCGCACCGCCGCGATCGTCGCGGCCGAGGCGTAGCAGACGTCGAGGCCCTCCAGTTCCCGCAGCATCGTCCGGGCCTCGATCAGCTCCTGGCGTGAGACCGAGACGATGGCTCCCCCGGTCTGCGACGCGATGTCGTACAGATAGGGGTAGTACGGGGCGCCGTCACCGAGCAGAATCGCCGTGGCCAGCCCCTGGGGCCGGTCGATCCGGTCGGTGTCGGTCAGTTCGCGGCGGCCCTCCCGCCAGGCGGTGGCGGCGGGCGCGCAGGACTCCTCCTGGACCATGAGGAACCGTGGCATCCGCTCGATCGCGCCGGTCAGCCGGTACTCGCGCATGCCCTTGTGGGCTGCCACCAGACCCATTCCGCTGCTGATGCCCTGGACGATCACGTCGGGCGTGCGGTCCATCTCGTCGACGGCCTCCAGGTAGGCCAGCTTGAGCCCTTCACGGCGTGCCCAGTTGAAGAATCCGGCGTCCAGGTGCAGCCCCCGTTCGGCCGCGAAGCGGCGGGCCGCTGCCGAGGCGCCCACATAGGTGCCCGGGACCACGGTGAGCGTGGTTCTGGCGTGGTCCGGCACCTCGTGGTTGGAGACGAAGTCCTCGCCGCAGAAGAAGTGGGCGCGTATCGCGGAGTCCCGCAGCACCGCGCGGGCCAGCGCGGTGGAGCTGTTGCCCGTGCTCGACCCCACGAACTCCTTGACCCCGAACTGACGGAACACGGCCAGGACGACCGATGCCAGCCGGTCCTTGGTGGTGCCGGTGGGCTGCCGCGACTCGTCCTTCGTCCACAGTCCGGGCACTCCGATGGCGGCGCCCAGCCTCGGTGCCGGACGGCAGGGCGTACGGCGCGTGATGCCGTCGTCCAGGAAGTCCGGTGAGCTCAGCGGAAGGAAGTCGAAGTACGCCCGCTCGGGGACCTCGTCGTCGCGCCGCGCCGCGCCCTGGAGGGGGTAGCGCGGCTCCAGGGCCCCGGAGCAGTCCGGGCACCGGTACACCAGTGCCGGTTCGAGTTCGACGTCACAGCGCATACAGGCGAGTGCGTACGTGCCCCCTGCGCCGCCCTGGCTCTTCTCGTCCTGAGGCACTGCGTCGTCCCCCTCGATCTCGTGGATCCGGATGCGATACGTGTCGTGCGGGAAGGACGGGCCGGGATCAACCCGCGCGCCCCTCGTCGACGGTGGCGCCCCTGCCGTGCCAGGAGCACCACAGCGCCGCGTACGGTCCGCCGGCCGCGACCAGCTCGTCGTGCGAGCCGAGTTCGACGATCCGGCCGTCCTCCACGACGGCGACGCGGTCGGCGTCGCGCGCGGTCTGCAGGCGGTGGGCGATGGCGATCACGGTCCGATCGGCCCGTACGGCGGCCATCGCCCGTTCGGCGTGCCGTGCGGTCGCGGGATCCAGCAGCGAGGTGGCCTCGTCGAGGATCAGTGTGTGCGGGTCGGCCAGCTCCACCCGGGCCAGGGAGAGTTGCTGGGCCTGCGCGGCGTCCAGTTCCTCCCCACCGGAGCCGACCTGGGTGTCGAGGCCGTCGGGCAGATCCTTGACCCAGTCGGCCCCGACCACGGCGAGCGCCTCCAGCAGCCTTTCGTCGTCGGCCTCGGGAGCCGCCATGGTCAGGTTGTCGCGGAGGCTGCCGATGAAGACGTGGTGTTCCTGGGTGACGAGCACGACGCGGTTGCCGAGTTCGTCGGCGGCGGCGAGGTCGGCGACCGGCACGCCGCCGACCACGACGCTGCCCGTGCGCGGGGTGTCCGCGCCGGACAGGAGCTTTCCGAGGGTGGTCTTGCCCGCACCGGACGCGCCGACCAGAGCCAGCCGCTCCCCCGGGCGGACGGTGAGGTCCACGTCCTTGAGCACGTCGTGGCCGTCCACGTAGGAGTAGTGGACCGCGCGTACCTCGATGCGGTCGTCGGCGGGTGCGGGCACGCCGCTCCGCCGCTCGGCGGCAACCATGCCGATCCCCTTGATCCGGGCGAACGCCGCGCCGCTGCGCTGCAGTTGCTCCATCCACATCAGCACGCGGTCGAGCGGGTCGACGAGCTGCCACATGTAGAGGCTGCCGGCGACGACCACGCCGAGGCTGATCGAGCCGTCGAGGTAGGCGTACCCGCCGACCAGCAGCGTCACGGCGACGGGCAGGGAGTGCGCGAACTCCGTGACGGGGAACAGCACGGTCCGCAGGAACAGGGTGCGGCGGGCGGCGCCGTACGCCTGCCCGATGGCCTCGTCGGCGTCCCGGACACGGCGTCGGCGCAGGCCGAAGACCTCGACCGTGCGGGCGCCCTCGGCAGTGGTGGCGACGATCTCGGCCACCGAGGACGCGGCCTCGCCCTCGGCGAGGTAGGCGGTCCTGGCCCGGGCGAGGTACCAGTGGGCGGCCCACCAGACGAGGGGCATGCCGACCAGGGCCCACAGCCCCAGCAGCGGGTGCAGCACGAAGACGGCGACGAAGACGAACAGCAACTGCATCGCGGCGATGAACACGTCCGGGATGGCGGTGCGCAGTGTGCCGGCGACGGTGCCGACGTCCATCGACGCACGGGTCATCAGCTCGCCGGTGCCGGCCTGTTCGACGACCCGGGCCGGCAGGGCGAGCGCCCGGTCCACGACCTCCTCCCGAAGTCGTGCCAGCGCGCGCTCGCCGAACCGGTGGGAGTGGTTGAGGGCGAATCGGGTGAGCACCAGCTGGGCGACCGCGCAGGCCAGTACGCCGAGGGCCAGCTGGTCGATGGCGGACGTGGAGGCGTGGCCGGCCTCGACCCGGTTGACGATCCTGCCGAGCAGCCACGGCCCCGCGAGGCCGGCCACGGCGGCGAGGCCGGCGAGCAGGACGACGACGACCATGGACCGCCAGTCGGCCTTGATCAGTGCCAGGCCGGCCCGGCGTACGGTCGCACGGTCCGCGACCGGGAGCCGCCATGGCTCGTTCGGGCGGCTCATCGGCTGGTTCCTTCCTGAAGGGCCGTCGCGTGCGCGGACGGTTCGCTCTCGGCGGCGCCCCGGAGCACGAGGTCCCGGTAGCCCGGATGGGAGACGAGCAGTTCGCCGTGGGTGCCGACGGCGACCACCTCGCCGTCCACCAGGTACGAGACCTGGGCTGCCCGGTCGAGGATGAGGGGTGAGGTGCTGACCATCAGCGTGGTGCGGCCCTGCCGGGCGGTGAGGACGCGTTGGGCGACGGTGGCCTCGGTGTGCGCGTCGAGCGCCGAGGTCGGTTCGACGAGCAGCAGCACGTCGGGGTCGGCGAGTACGGCCCGGACCAGGCGCAGGCGCTGGCGCTGTCCCCCGGAGACGTTGCGGGCCTGGGCGTCGATCCGGGAGTCGAGGCCGTCGGGCAGGGCCTCGACGATGTCCTCGGCCACGGCGGTGCGCAGGACCCTGTCGAGTTCGTCGGCCGTGTGGTCGTCGCGGACGGAGACGACCGAGCGGACCGCGCCGGCGAAGAGGTAGGCGTCGTTGTCGGCGACCAGGATGCGGCGCCGCACCTCGGTCAGTTCGAGGTCGGAGAGCCGAGTGCCGCCCCAGGTGGCGTCGGAGTCGGTGTAGCGGCCGAGCCGGTCGACGACCGCCCGTGCCTCGTCGAGGCGGGCTGAGACGAGGGCGGACATCCGGCCGGGTTCCAGCGTCAGTCCGGAGTGCGGATCGTGCAGGGCGGCCGGGCCGGCCGGGGCCGCCATCGGGCTCGCCCCGTCCTCGACCTCCGGGTCGAGGGCCAGGATGTCGATCACCCGTCGGGCGGCGACGAGCCCGCGGGGCAGGTCGTCCGCGCCTTCGATGAAGAACGTCACGGGTACGAGGAGTGCGGCGACGTAGCCGTACACGGCGACCATCTCGCCCACTGTGATCGTGCCGGCGGCCGCCATCCTGGCGCTGATCCAGGTGACTGCCGCGAGGAAGATCACCGGCAGGCACGCGCCGATCGCCTGGACCCAGCTGGTGAACGAGGCGACCCGGTAGCCGTCGGTCAGCAGCGCCTGCGACCGTTCCCGGTACCGCTTGCCGAAGACGGCCTTGCCGCCGATGCCGCACAGCACGCCGAGTCCGGAGACGATGTCGCCGGCGCGGGCCGTCAGCTCGCCCTGCCGTTCCCGGTAGGTGCCCTCGGCGCCGTGCAGCTTCTCGAGGAGGGGGCCGACCGCGAGGGCGAGCAGCGGGACGCCCAGCAGGACGACGCCGGCGAGGACGGCCGAGATGGTGAACAACAGGACGGCGGTGGCCGAGTAGGCGATGGCCGCGCCGACTCCGGGGCCGGTGATGGTGAGCGTCTGGGCGATCCGGCCCATGTCGCCGGCCTGGAGGTGGGTGAGTTCGCCGACGGAGACCCGTTTCGGCAGCGTGGCGCCGAGCCGGGTGACCTGGCGGACGACGACCTGGGCCGTCCGGTAGGCCGCGTCCGTGCGGATGAGGGTCATGGTGCGGTGCCGCAGGATTCCGAGACAGGCGATGGCCGCGCCGGCCACCAGGATGGCCACGACCCAGAGGAGCAGCGTGTCCGTGTCCCGCTGTTTGAGGCCGTCGTCGATGGCTCGGGCCATGAAGTAGGGCGGCAGCATCAGCGCGCACATCCACAGGGAACCCCACAGGGAGCCGAGCAGGATCCGGCCGCGCTGCATCACGACCAGCCACCACAGATAGCGGGCCGGGCTGCGGACGTCCGGCGTCCCGGGGTCGGTGTAGGGAACCCGGCGCTCGTGGGTGGGCAGGTCGGATCCTTCGGTCATCTCGGCCGTCCTCATACGGGGTGATTCATCTACGTGGGTGGGCCTTTGGCCGCGGACCGCCGTGGACCGCCGCGGAGCGCGCAGTCACGGTGGGGGCTTTGCGTGGGGGGCGCTGCGGGGGGAGGGACACCCTCACACGGCCGAAAACGCTGCTGTCGGGCGGGACTTCGTACGCACACCACCGCAGCGTGCTGGCCATACTCTTAGAGCCGCCCCGGCGTGTCAAGAGATCGTGATCTTGGTTCAGGACGCGACGAGGCCCTTGTTCATGTCGTCCCGGAAGTCCAGCCAGTCCTTGACGGGAGCCGGGTCGAAGTGCGGTGCCTGGGCGACGAGTTGGATGAAGCGCGTGCCCACCTCCATGAGGTCCTGGCCGACTTCGTCCGGGGTGCGCCGGAACACCCGTGTCGATCGCTCGATCTCGTCCGGGTCGCGGCCGATCTCCCTGCACCAGGCGTCGAGGACGCTGTGTTTGTGCGCCAGTTCCTTGGCGTCGCCGAAGCCGTGCCAGATGTCGGCGTACCGCGCGGCCAGCCGAAGGGTCTTCTGCTCACCGTTGCCGCCGACGAGGACGGGGATCTTCCGGGTGGGCGCGGGGTTGAGCCGCTGCCAGCGTCGTTCGATCCGCTCCAGTCCCTCGGCCAGGGCCGCGAGCCTGGTCTTCGGTGTCCCGAACTCGTAGCCGTACTCCTGGTAGTCCTTCTCGTTCCAGCCGGCGCCGATGCCGAGGACGAGGCGGCCGTCGCTGATGTGGTCGACGGTGCGCGCCATGTCGGCGAGCAGATCGGGGTTCCGGTAGGAGTTGCAGCTCACCAGCGGCCCGATCTCGACGCTGGAGGTCGCCTCGGCCCAGGCGCCGAGCATGGTCCAGCACTCGTAGTGCTGGCCGTCGGCGGCTCCGTAGACGGGGAAGAAGTGGTCCCAGTTGAACAGCACGTCCACGCCGAGTTCCTCGTACTGGGCGGCGGCGCGGCGGATTTCGGCGTAGGAGCAGTACTGCGGCTGGATCTGTACGCCGATGCGGACGGGCCGCGGGGCGTAGGGGGGGTTGGACATGAGCTTCTCTCTTCGGAATCGCCGTTCGTGTGTGCCGGTCACGGGTTGCCGGGCGCCGGGGCCCCGAGATGCCGTGCCATCTTCGTCAGCAGTTCTTCCTCGGCGTCGCGGAGGAAGAAGTGGTCTCCGGCGATTTCCTCGATCGTCGCGGGCTCGCTGCCGTACGCGCTCCACGGCTCCGTGACGTCCCGTCCCGCGTCGTCGTCCCCGCGTCCGTAGAACACCGAGACGGGGCAGTCGAGAGGTTCGGACTCGGGCGCCTTGTAGTGGTCGAGGATGGTGTAGTCGGCCCGGATGATCGGGATGTAGAGCTCCAACAGCTCCTCGTTGTCGAGGAGTTCCTCGGGGGTGCCGCGCAGCTGCCGCAGCCGCTCGGTGAACTCCTCGTCCGAGAGGTCGTACGTGGTCTCGGCAGGCGTGGCCAGATGCGGTGCCGGACAGCCGGAGACCAGCAGGCGCCGGGGCGGTGGGAATCCCAGGCTGCGCAGATGGCGGACGAGTTCGAAGGCGAGGATGCCTCCGAAGCTGTGGCCGAAGACGGCGTACGGGGTGTGGCGCGCCTCGTCCATCGCCTCGGCGAGGTCGTCGAGGAGGGGCTCCAGCTCGGTCTTGGGGCGCTCGGGCCAGCGGGCTCCGCGGCCCGGCAGCTCCAGTGGTGTGACGGCCACCGAGGACGGCAGCCCGGTCTTCCACGGTTCGTAGATCCGGGCGGAGCTGCCGGCATAGGGCAGGCAGTACAGGGTCAGGGCGGGTGGGCCGGCGGCTTCGGCCTCCGCGGCCCGGGACTGCCGCGGCGGGTGCAGTCCGAGGATGCCGCGGACGGTGGGGTGGTCGTGGAGTCGGCGCAGGGGCACCCGCTGGCCCAGGGCCGCGGTCAGCCGGCGCTGGAGTTCCACCGCGAGGATGGAATTGCCTCCGGCCTCGAAGAAGTCCTCGTCGTCCGAGGCGGGTTCGGACTCCAGCGTCTCTCGCCACGCCCGCACGACGGCCTCTCGGCGTGCTTCGAATTCCGTGTTCATGACGGCACTTTCCGCTACGGGGGACTCGATCGGGCCTCCGCTGAGGCCCGGTTCGCCGGCACGGGCTGGGGGTCCGCCCGTCACAGCTGCGGCGCCACCGGCAGGATCACCCGCGAGGGGTGGCCGGGGCCGCGGTGGATCCGCACGACGGGCACGGGGTCCCGCTCGGGAACCTGGGCGTTGTCGCGGTCGCAGCAGGTGATGCTGATCCGCAGTCGGCGCCCGGCGACGAAGACGTTCGACGTCGGGTGCATGTCGGCGACCAGCTCCACCGGTTCGCCGGGCAGCGGTACGACCGAGTCCGCCGTCCCCGGGTGGTAGGGCAGGCCCATGGTGTCGTACGGCGGTGTGCCCAGACGGCGGTGCGAGGCGCGGAGCACCGCCTCGCTCACGTAGTGGGAGTCGCCCTTCTCGTCCACCTCCTCCAGGTAGACGAAGAACTCGCCGTCCGGGTGGCTGGAGGTGACCCACAGGTGCACCAGGGGGTGGCCGGTGACCTCGAGGTCCTGGGTGAGCACCGGCGAGGTGTACGTCAGGGCCCTGCGGTCGTTCGCCGTGAGGTCGTAGCGGAAGCCGCCCCCGTATCCGTCGGACCAGCGGGAGGTCGTCCCGGTCGTCGCGGAGTGGTCGACCTCGTAGGCGTCGGCGCCGTCGGTGGGGGCGGGCCCGGCCTCCGCGGCCAGCAGCAGACCGTCGTTGACGGAGGAGACGGTGCCGGACGGCCCTGCGTGGAAGTGGAACGGCCGGGGTCGCACATGGGCCGGCGGCCACTGGTTCGCGGTGCGCCACTCGGTGCCCGCCGGAGCGCTCATGGTGAAGTACCTGACCGGCCGTTCGTCCATGACTCCGTTGTCGACGCCCTTGAGCCAGCGGTCGTACCAGCTCAGGTGTTCACGGGCGATGTCCTCGTCGGACCACTTGTTGTGGCTCCACGGTCCGATGACCATCCGCTGGGGATTGGTCAGGTTGCGGTACCAGAGCGTCGTGTCGCGTACCCAGATGTCGTACCAGCCGGTGAGATGGCAGACGGGGACGCCGGAGGCGCTGATGTCGGCCAGCGCGGCGGCCGGGTTGACGTCCTCGTAGGGTGCGAGGCCCGTCGTCTCGTCCTTGCTGTCGCGGAAGGGCAGCGCCGCGGCCTGGTCGAACACCTGGGCGTTGAGCCGGTGTCCGGCCAGGGCGCCGGCGACGTCCGCGTCGTCCGAGTGGGCCACGCCCGCCTCCGTGTCGAGCCGACGGACGGTCTCGCCCCACCTGCGTGCGAAGTCGTCCCGGAAGACGCCGCCGGGACGCAGGAACGCGTAGAGATCGAACATCGCCATCTGGGGGACGATCGCCGCCAGATGCGGCGGCGCGGTGCCGGCGGCGAGCAGCTGGTTGATCCCGGAGTACGACATGCCGAACATGCCGATGCGTCCGGTGGACCAGGGCTGCTCGGCGAGCCATTCGGTGACCGTGTGGGCGTCCCGGGCCTCCTGGTGGTCGAACTCGACGGGCCGGGTGCCCCCCGAGGCGCCGCCACCCCGTACGTCCACCACGGCGACCACATAGCCGTGGCGCAGGAGATCCTTGAGCCAGGGCTGGCTGTCCAGCTTGGTCAGCACGCCGCCGCTGACGAACTCGGCCCGGCGGTAGCGTTCATGGCACCAGACCACCGGCAGGGGTTCCTCGACCACCACGCCCTCGCGCTTGGGGCGGTGGACGTCGGCGGCCAGTTCCACTCCGTCGGTCATGGTGATGCGGACGGTGCTGCGCTCGGCGAGGTCGGCCTCGGCCAGGAACGCCACGATCTCCGTCCGGCGCGCGACGAGCTTCTCGCGCAGGGCGGGGGTCATGGCGCCGGCCGGGGCGTCGAACCGCAGTCTCCCGCGCTCGGCCCAGAGGGCGATGCCGTCCGAGCGCAGGGAGAGCAGGAGATCGACGACGCTTTCGGAAGGCTGCGGGGTCACAGCTCACCCAGCTCGCGCTCACCGGTGGTGTCGACGGCCGTCTCGCGGGACCGCAGGGTCCACCGCAGCGTGTCGATCCGTGCGGCGAGACCGGCGATCGTCGGCGTGTCGACGATCGCGCGCACGGGGATCTCCAGGTCCTGGGACTGACGCAGCCGTTCGACGACGGACAGCAGGGTGAGCGAGTCACCGCCCAGTTCGAAGAACGTCGTGTGCACGTCGACGACCTCGCGCTTCAACACCTCGCTCCAGACGGCGGCGACGACATGCTCCGTCTCGGTGCTCGGCGGCACCGCCACGACTTCGGCCGGGGGCTGGTCGGTGGGCCGGGGCAGCCGGGCCCGGTCCACCTTTCCCGTGGCCGAGGTCGGCATGGAGTCCAGCCGGACGAACACGGCGGGCTGCATGACCGCAGGCAGCTTCGGCGCCAGATAGGTGCGCAGGTCCGCGTCGTCCGGACCGCCGTCCGGGGTCGGCACGAGGTGGGCGACGAGCCGCTCGCCGGGCTCCAGGACCACCACCGCGTTCGCCACGCCGGGGTGGCCGCGCAGCACGGATTCGATCTCCTCCAGTTCGACCCGCACGCCGCGGATCTTGACCTGGTGGTCGGTCCGGCCGAGGAACTCCATCTCACCGCCGGGCAGCCAGCGGACCATGTCCCCCGTCCGGTAGAGCCGACGCCCGTGCCCGGAGGGGTCCGGGGCGAAGCGCTCGGCGGTCAGGTCGGGCCGGTTGCGGTAGCCGCGAGCCACCCCGTCCCCGCCGACCAGGAGCTCGCCGGGGACGCCGATCGGCTGCTGGTTGCCCCAGCGGTCGACGACGGCGCAGGAGGCGTTGGAGACGAGTTCGCCGAGCGGCATGGAGGCGCGGTCCTCCGACTCGTGGCCCATGCGACCGGCGAGCGCCACGCCCGCGGTCTCCGTGGGGCCGTACTCGTTCCAGATCAGACACTCGGGGGGCACGACCTCGCGGGTACGGGCGACCAGGTCGCCGCTGAGGTTCTCGCCGCCCAGGGAGACGTGCCGCAGGGTCGGCATGGTGACGCCCACGCCGGCGAGCGCCCGCATCTGTGTGGGGGTGAGGTAGAGCATGCCGATCGCGTGCTCGTTGATGAACCGGGCTGTGGCCTCGGGGTCGGCCCGCACGTCCAGGGGCAGCATGACCAGGCAGGCACCGCTGGTCAGCGCGTGGAACATCTGCTCGACGGACCAGTCGAAGTGGTACGAGAGGTTGTGCACGACCCGGGTGCCCTCGCCGATGGGGCGGATGTCCTGCGCCCACCGCATCCAGGGGGTGACGGCCGTGTGCGGCAGTCCGACGCCCTTGGGCCTGCCCGTGGTTCCGGAGGTGTACATGAGGTAGACGAGCTGGGCGGGGTCCAGCGCCCGGCCGGGGCGCCGGTCCTCGGCGGCCGGTGCGATGTCGTCGTACCCGCCGAGCGGGTCCACGGCCTCGGCGTGCACCACGTCGACGCCCGTGAGCGCGGCCCCGGGCAGTTGGGGGTGCAGTCCCGCGGTCGTCACCAGCACCCGCAGTCCGCTGTCCTCGACCAGGTGGCTCATGCGGTCCACGGGGGCGAGGGGGTCGATCGGCACATAGGCCGCCCCGGCCTTGAGGATGCCGAGGATGCCGACCAGGAGGTCCGCCGAGGGCTCGCAGCACAGCCCCACGAGGTGGTCCGTGGTGACGCCGCGGGCCGTGAGCGCGGCGGCCAGCAGGTCCGCGCGCCGGTCGAGCTCGCGGTAGGCGATCCGGTCGTCCCCGCTCTCGATCGCCACCGCGTCGGGAGTCCTGCGCACCTGCTCCTCGAACATGTGGTGGAGGAACGTGTCCGTCGGGTACGGCCCGCAGCGGGCCGCCGACCACGACTCGATCTGCCGGCGCTCGTCGTCCGGGAGGATCCGCAGGTCGGAGACCCGCTTCGTGGGCGCGGCGACCGCGTCGGCGGCGAGCGAGCGGAAGTGGTCGAGGATCCGCCACGCCGTGTCCTCGACGAAGAGGTCGGTGTTGTACTCCAGCGCCACCCGGTAGGTGAACTCGGTCTCGGTCACCGAGAACACCAGGTCGAACTTGGCGGCGTTGCGGTCCAGGTCGACGTCGGTGACCGTGAGGCCGGGCAGCTGCACGGACGGCAGTTCCTGCTGGAAGGCGAGCATGACCCGGAACAGCGACTGCAGCCCGGAGCGGTCGGTGGCCACGGCGTTGACCACCCGCTCGAACGGAACGTCCTGGTGCGCGTAGGCGCCCAGCGATCGCTCGCGCACGTCACCGAGCAGATCGAGCACCGTGGGGTCGCCCGACAGGTCGCAGCGCACGGCGAGTGTGTTCAGGAAGTAGCCGAGCATGCCTTCGAGCTCGGGCAGGTCCCGGTTGGCGCTGGGGGTGCCCACCACGATGTCCGTCTGGCCGCTGTAGCGGTGCAGCAGTGCCGCGACGAAGGTCATCACGGTCATGAAGGGCGTGGCGTCGTTCTGCCGGGCCAGTTCGCGGATACGGCGTGAGACGGCCCGCGGCAGCTCCAGGGCGACGGTCGCGCCCCGGCCGCTCGGGGAAGCCTGCGGCGTCAGGTCCGTGGGCAGGTCGAGCACCGGGAGGGGGCCGCGCAGACGCTCCTTCCAGTATGCGAGTTGCGCGTCGAACGCGGCGTCGCCGACGGTGCGCCGCTGCCAGGCGGCGAAGTCGGCGTACTGCAGGGCCGGCGGGTCGGCCGGCGGCACCGTGCCCTTGGCGGCCGCCGAGTACAGCTCCAGCAGCTCCGACACGGCGAGCTCGAAGGAGTGGATGTCGGTGATGGCGTGGTGCATGGTGACGAGCAGGACGTGCCACTGGTCGTCCAGTCGGTAGAGCTCGGCCCTCAGCAGCGGCCCCCGCTCGACGTCGAACGGCCGCCGCGCCGACGCGCCGAGGCGGTCGACGAGGATGTGCTCCCGCTGCTCCTCCGCCTCGTCCCGGAGGTCGACGATCGTCAGCGGCAGCTCCAGGGCGGCCTCGACGACCTGCTGGGGTACGCCGCCGACGGCACGGACGGAGGTGCGGAACACCTCGTGCCGGTCGACCAGCGTCTGGAGGGCCAGGCGCAGGGCGGCGACGTCGAGGTCGCCCTCGATCTCGACCGCGGCGGGCACGTTGTACCGGGAACTGGGTCCCAGGATGTGCTCCTCGACCCACAGGCGCTGCTGGGCGAAGGAGGCCGGTGCGTGGAAGGTCTCTCCCGTCCGCTCCGCGAACGGTGGGACCGTGGTGCCGGTCCGCGGCGCGTCCTCGCGCAGATCCTCGATCCTGGCGGCCAGTTCGGCGGCCGTCTGGCTCTCGAAAAGGGCGCTGAGCGGTATGCGGATGCCCAGTTCCTCGCGCAGTCGGCCGACCATCCGTGCACCCTGCAGGGAATTGCCCCCGAGAGCGAAGAAGTTCGCGTCCGGATCCGGCGTCTCGATGCGCAACACGGATGCCCACACGGAAGTGACGACGTCCGTCACCGAAGGGGTGTGCGTGTCGCTCTGCGGGACGGTCCCGTGCTGCGGGGTCATGCCGTTCCACCCTTTCCATAGGACGAGACCGCACCGAGCCGGTCGGTGATGTCCTCGAGGACAGCCGTGCGTGCCGAGTGCAGGAAGAAGTGGTCTCCGGGGAACATGCGGCAGTCCGACGGCCCGGTCGTCGTCTCGCTCCACCGCGCCAGTACGGCGTCGCCGACATCACCGTCGTCGACGCCTCCGAACGCCGAGACGGGGCAGGTGAGCAGGGGTGCGGCGCGGTACACATGGTTCTCGACCACGGCGAGGTCCGCTCGTATGACCGGGAGGAACAGCGCCATCAGCTCCGGATCGGCGAGCACGGCCTCCGGGGTCGCGCCCCACTCCCTGAGCCGGTCGCCGAGTTCCGCGTCGGAGAGCGTGTGCAGCGGCGGTTCCGGTACGTCCCTGATCTGCGGCGGCACGCACCCCGAGACGAACAGCCGCACCGGCGAACCGGCTTCGAGCTGTTGCAGTGCCCGGGCCAGCTCCCACGCCACGACGGCCCCCATGCTGTGTCCGAACAGGGCGAAGGGTCGGTCCAGATGCGGGACGACGGCGGGGACCAGGGCGTTGAGCAGGTCGTCCATGCGGTCGATCGGCGGGGTCAGGACCCGGTCCTCCCGGCCGGGCGGTTGGACCGCCCACAGCTCGATGTCGGCGGGCAGTTCGGCGGCCCACCCGCGGTACGCCGAGGCTCCGCCTCCGGCGTAGGGCAGGCACAGCAGCCTCATGGTCGCGTGGGGCCTGTGGACGAGCGGCCGGACGAGCGTCGTCATCGGGTGTTCTCGTTCTCCATCTTCAGGCGGAGGCTCAGCGGACGCATGTCGGTCCACACCTCCTTGATGTGGGCGAGGCAGGCGTCCTTCGGGCCCTGGTGTCCGGCGTGCTTCCAGCCTTCGGGCATCTCACGGCCCGACGGCCAGATCGAGTACTGCTCCTCGTGGTTGACCACCACCGCGAACTGCGCTTCTTCCTGCCGCTCGTCCATGGACCTCTTCCTTCTCGATTCCTTCTCGAATGACCGAGTCCGCCGGTTGTCGACCCGGTTGCCGACTCGGATGCCGAACTCGGTTGTCGGCCGTGCCGGTTACGCGCCGGGGCCCCGCGAGGGCCGCGGGGATCCCAGGCGGCGGCGCCCCTTGGGTGCGACGACGCTCGCCCGGCGGGCCCGTCGCATGGGTTCGGAGAGTGCCGCCAGTGTCGTGCCCGGGTCGTCCGTCACCTCGCGCAGTGCGGCGAGGAACGCCGCCCGGACCTCTACGGCCTCCGACTCGGCCAGCCGCAGCGAGTTGTAGCTGAGCCGCATGCTCAGACCGTCCTCGCCCGGTTTGCCGTACAGGCAGATGTCGAGCTGCGACGTCTGATTCGCGGGCGGCAGGAAGTCGGTGAACTGGAACGCGGTCGAGAAGACCGGATTCCGCCCTGCCAGGGGCGTGCCGTCGGCGGGCGCCACCCGTTCGGCGATCAGCGTGAACGGATAGCGGCTGTGGGCGTAGGCGCCGACGCTCTTGCGCTGGGTACGCCGGACCAGTTCGTCGAAGGTGTCGGTGTCGGAGAGCGCGATGCGTACGGCCAGCGGGTTGACGAACATGCCCAGCAGGCCGCCCATGCCCTGGGTGTCACGCCCGGAGAACGGCACGCAGATCACCATGTCGTCGTCCGATCCGATGCCGCGCAGAGCCACGGCGTACGCGCTGAGCAGCAGGACGTGCACGGTGACGTCCCACTTCTTGGCGAGTACGCCCACGGCGTCGGAGAGGTCCGGGTCGACCGTGAAGTCCATGGTCTCGTTGGACACGTCGGTACCCGGCGCCTCGTGGTCGCCGATGTGCAGCCGGGGCAGGGGTTCGGCCAGCTCGTCGAGCCAGTAGGCCTCGGCGGGCGGGCGCTCCGGGCCGGACAGCCACGCGAACCGGCCGCGGATCAGCTCCTCGTAGGCCGTGTCGAGCGGCTCCAGCGAGGGCTCCTCGCCCTTGGCGAACGCTTCGTACGTCTCCAGCAGTTCCCGCAGGAAGATCCCGATGCCGGTGCCGTCGGAGATGAGGTGGTGCAGGTTGTAGTACACGCAGTGGTGTTCGGGTCCGAGCCGGTACAGGGCGACGCGCACCGGCGGGATGCTCAGGTTGTCGAAGGCGAGGGCGCTGTCGGCCCGGATCAGCCGCTCGGCCTCGGCCTGCGGATCGGGGTGCGCGGTCAGGTCGACCAGCGGGACGTCGAGGCCGAAGGCCGGCAGGACCCGCTGGCGGGGCCCGTCCTCGGTGTCCCGGAACACCAGCCGGAGCGCCTGATGACGGTCGATCAGGAACGCGATGGCCCTGCCGAAGACCTCCGGGTCCACGGCCCGGTGCACGTGCTGCCACACCGGCAGGTTGAGTTCGGCCCGGCCCTCCCCCATCTGGTGCTGGATCCACATCCCCCGCTGGGCGTTCCAGAGCCCGAACCAGGCCGGGTCGCTCTCGTCCCCGGCAGGCCGGCCCGAGCCGGGCGGAGCGGCCGCGGAGACGGCGTCCGGGGCGCCGGCCGGGTCCGGCACGTCCGCCGCCTCGTCCTCGGCGGCCAGGTGCCGGGCGAGGTCGGCGACCGTCGGGTGGGCGAACAGATCGGCGATCGACATCTTCACGTCGAGGGCCTGCTGCACGGTGTTCGACAGCCGCAGGGCCAGCAGCGAGTCGCCTCCGAGGTCGAAGAGGGTGGCGAACACATCGATCTCGTCGATGCCGAACTCGGCCGCCCACAGCCTGCCGATGGTGTCCTCCAGCGGGCTGTAGGCGCCGTCGGACCGCCCCAGCAGTGTCGCTTCCGGGGCGGGTGCCGGGGACCCGGCGGCGGGCCGGGCGGCGGGCTTCGCCGACCGGGCGGCCACGGCCCGCCGGATCGTTTCGCCGAGGCGGACGGGTGAGGCGGCCATGCGGGCCCGCAGCACGGCCGGGTCCAGCGCGGCCAGCGCATCGTGGTTGATCTCCCCCACGATGACCCGCACATGGTCCGACCGGACGGCCGCCTGGAAGGCGGCCAGCGCGTCCTCGATCTCGATGGACCGGAAGAAGCCCTGGTCGCGCTGGACGCCGTGGTCGGCGGCCATGCCGGTGCCCAGCCAGTCGGTCCAGTTCATGGTGATCGTGCGCAGCCCTCGCTTGCCGCGCCAGGCCGCGAACGCGTCGAGGTAGAGGTTGGCGGCCGTGTAGTCGCCCTGGCCCGGGGAGCCGAACAGGGCGGTGGTCGAGCTGAACATCACCATCAGCTCGGGCGGGTCGTCGGCGGTGACGTCGTCCAGCACCATCGCGCCCGTGACCTTGGGAGCCAGGGTGGCCCGGTAGACGTCGGGCGTCTTGTTCATGAGGAAGCCGTCACCGGCGGTGCCGGCCGCGTGGATCAGGCAGGTGACGCGGCCGAGTTCGCGGCGGACGGATTCGACGACACGGGCCATGTCCTCGTGGTTCGAGACGTCGCCCGGACAGATCAGGACGCGCGCGCCATGGGCCTCCATCTCCTCGATGAGCCGGATCCGCTCGGCCTGCGCGGCCGGCCCGTCCCGCAGCACGTCGGGCCACTGTTCGCGGGGCGGCAGCCCGCGCCTGCCGACGAGGGCGATGCGCGCCCCGGGCCGGGCCGCGCCGATGGACCGGGCGACCTCCATGCCGAGTCCGCCGAGGCCACCGGTGATCAGGTGGACCCCGTCCGGTACGGCCGTCCCGGCCTCCGGCTCGGCGACCAGGTCCGCCTCCACGAGTTCGAGGACATGGCGACCACCGGCGCGCAGGGCGACCTGCCCCGTCGGGTCCGTGCCGAGGATCTCCCGGACGAGCGCGCCGGGCGGGACGTCCGCGGCGGTGTCGACGCACCGGCAGCCGATGTCGAGGTGCTCCTGGCCGATGACCTTCGCCAGCCCGAACAGCGCGGAGTGGGCGGGCACGAGGTAGGGCTCGTCGCCGGTGACGCCGTCCACGTGGCCGGCGACCACGGTGAGCCGACGGGGGCCCGCCTCCTGCCTGCCGAGGGCGTGGGCCAGTCGCAGCAGTGCCATGACGCCGTGCTCCAGGAGGTGTTCCTGAGCTTGCCGGCCGGGGCTCCCCGTCTCGTCCTCGCTCGCCACGAACACCGTCTCCGTCGGCAGCGGCTCCGTCCGGGCGGACCAGTCGGTGTCGGCTGCGGCGACCTCGACGCTCACCCCGGCGTCCCGCAGTTCGGCGACGACGGTCGCGAGCCTGGGCGACTCGGCGCCGACGACCAGGGCACGGTCGACCGGGCGCGCGGCGGCCCCGGTCCCGTCGGTGGAGTCCGCGGGCGCCCAGCGCAGGGTGTGGTGCGCGGAGACCGCTCGGGCGTTCCGGATCGTTCGCCGGGGGTCGTTGACGCGCTTGGCCGTGAACCCCTTGATGTCGAGGACGACGGCGCCGTCGGGTGCGCAGACCAGGACGTCGACCTTGCGGATCTCGTCGGTCTGCGGGAAGTCCGGGGCGGGCTGGATGAAGCTGACGCACCGGGCGGGCATCGGCCCGTGGACCGTGAGGCGGTCGTAGGCCAACGGCAGGTAGAAGTCGTGACCGGACGCGTCGGGGGCGTCGTCGCCCCGGAGCATCGCCCAACGGTGGAATCCGGTCGCCAGGTCGAGCAGCGCGGGATGGAGCGTGAAGGCGTCGGTCTCCTCCTGGTAGCGCTCCGGCAGGTTCAGCCGTCCGAGCGCGGCCCGCACGCCGACGTCGACCGTGCGCAGGCTGTCCTGCCAGCGGCTGCCGAAGTCCATCACCCGGTGCTCTGCCTGCAGGGCGCCGACGTCCACCGTGGCCAGTTCGCAGCGGGCGGCGAGGGCGGCCAGGTCGGCGCGGCGCGGCGTCCGCGACGCTGCCGAGAGCCTGCCGCGCACATGGAGGGTCCAGCGCCGTCCGGCGGGCGTCGTCGGATCCTGGCTGACGACCTTGAACTCGGCGCCGTCACCGCCGTCGGAGCGCACGATGGTGTGAACGACGCGCGGCTGCTCCGCCGTGACCAGGAGGGGAACCTGGAACTCGACGTCGGAGACGACGGAGACGTGCTCGTCGAGGAACTCCGTCCCCGCCGCGCGCGCCATCTCCAGGTAGGTGGTACCGGGCACGATGGCCTCGGAGAGCATCCGGTGCTCGCTGAGGACCCAGTGGCGCTCCAGGTCGAACGACGTACGGAACACCACCTCGTCCACCGTCCGGACCAGCAACTCGTCCAGCAGCGGGTGGGGGCCGGGCGTCACCGGTGTCTGCCGTGCCGGAGCGGGCTCCAGCCAGTGGCGCGTGCGCTCGAAGGGGTACGTCGGCAGCGCCACACGGCGGGGCCGCTCGTCGGCGTGATAGCCGGCCCAGTCCGGGCTGATGCCGTGGAGCCAGAGCAGGCCCAGGGCCCGCTGGGCGGTCTCCAGCGGCCCGCGGCCGTCCTGCCGGTGCGGCAGTGTGGCGGCCACCGGGCGGGGCTGTCCGCCGGCGAGTGTCCGTGCGGCCAGGCTGCGCAGCGTCTGGCCCGGGCCGACCTCCAGGAAGGCCAGGTCCGGGTCGGCCGCCAGCACCTCGATCCCCCGGGCGAACTCGACCGTGGCCAGGATGTGGCGGCCCCAGTAGGCGGGGTCGGTGGCCTCCTGCGCGGTGATCCAGTCGCCGCTCACATTGGAGAGGAACGGCACCGTCGGCTCGTGCCGGGGCACCTGGGCGACGGCCCGGGTGAACTCCTCGACCACAGGGGCCATCAGGGCCGAGTGGAAGGCGTGGGAGGTGGCGACCGGGCGGGTCACGATGCCCTGCCGCTCGGCAAGGGCGGCAAAGGCGGTGACCGCGTCGTCCGGGCCCGACACGACACAGTCGGCCGGGCCGTTGTGCGCCGCCAGGGACAGCTCCTCGGGCAGCAGTCGCTCCACGGTGGCCCGCTCCGCGCCGACGCTGAGCATCGCGCCGCCCGTCTGCTGTTGCATCAGCCGGCCGCGCAGTGCGACCAGCCGGAGCGCGTCGGCGAGTTCGAAGACTCCGGCGCGGCAGGCGGCCGTGTATTCGCCGAGGCTGTGCCCGATCATGGCGGACGGTGTGACGCCCCAGGAGCTCCACAGCTCGGCCAGCGCGTACTCCAGGGTCAGGAGGGCCGGCTGGGCGAACCGCGTGGCGCCGAGCGTGCGGCGGGCCTCCTCGTCGTCCTGCCCGGCGAGCAGCAGATCGCGGATGTCCGTGTCGATCTCCGGGCGCAGCAGTTCGGCGCATCGGTCGACGGCGTCGCGGAACACCCTTTGGTCCGTGTAGAGCCCGGCTGCCATCCCCGGGTACGAGGAGCCCTGTCCGGTGAAGAGGAACGCGACGGAGGGCGAGGCGGCATCCGCGACACCGGTCGTCACGCTCCCGGTGTCGCGGGTCTCCAGGGCGTGCGCCGCGCTCTGCGGATCCGGGGCGACGACGACACGGCGGTGGCGGAACCCCTTCCGGCCCTGCGCCAGGGTGAAGGCGACGTCGGCGAGCGACCGGTCCGCGCGCCGCAGCTGCCCGGCCAGCCGGTCGGTGGCCTGTTCCAGCGCCTGCGGCGTGCGGGCCGACAGGACGAGTACCTGGGAGGGCCGGGCGGGGGCGGGCGGCCCGGGTTCGGGCGCCTGCTCGAGGACGACGTGGGCGTTGGTGCCGCCGAATCCGAATGCGCTCACCCCGGCTCGTCTGGGGGCGCCGTCCGGGGCGTCCCAGGGGGCAGTCGCGTCCTGGACGCGGAACGGCGTCCGGGGGAAGTCGATGGCCGGGTTGGCGTGGCGGAAGTGCACGGTGGGCGGCAGCGTGCGATGCCGCAGGGCGAGCGTGGTCTTGAGGAGTCCGGCGATCCCGGCGGCGGCGTCGAGGTGTCCGACGTTCGATTTCACCGAGCCGATCGCGCAGAATCCGGTGCGGTCCGAGCTTGCGCCGAAGGCCCTGGTCAGCGCCTCGACCTCGATCGAGTCACCGATCCGGGTGCCGCTGCCGTGTGCCTCGACGTAGCTGATGTCTTCGGCGCCGACACCGGCGATCTCCAGTGCCTCCAGCACGACGGCGGCCTGGCCGGCCACACCCGGCGCGGTGAAACTCGCCTTCGCGGACCCGTCGTTGTTGACGGCGGTTCCCTTGACGACCGCGTACACCGTGTCGTTGGCCCGCAGTGCGTCGTCGAGACGCTTGAGGACGACGACGCCCGCCCCGTTGTTGAAGACGGTGCCCCGGCTGTCGGCGGCGAAGGGGCGGCAGTGCCCGTCGGGGGACAGGATCCCGCTCTCCTGGTACTGGTATCCCTTGCCCGGGGGGACCTTGAACGCCACTCCGCCGGCGATCGCCATGCCGCATTCGTGGTTCAGCAGGCTCTGGCAGGCGAGGTGGACCGCGACCAGGGAGCTGGAGCAGGCGGTGTGCACCGGAACGCTCGGGCCGTGCAGGTCGAGCTTGTAGGAGACGCGTGTGGTGAGGAAGCCGAGTTCGTTGCCGAGCCCCACGTTGGAGGCCCCGATGGAGGCGCCGCTCTCCAGATTGGCGAAGACGTGAGGAAGGTAGGCGCTGGTCCCGGCGCCGCCGAAGACGCCGACGCTCTCCTCGATCCGGCCGGGGTCGTAGCCGGAGTGCTCCACGGCCTCCCAGGCCAGTTCGAGGAAGATCCGGTGCTGTGGATCCATGATGGTCGCTTCGCGCGGGGTGTATCCGAAGAACTCCGCGTCGAAGAGGTCGACGCCCTCCGCCCGCGCCCCGGCCTTCACGTACCCGGGGCGGGAGAACTCCTCCTCGGGGACACCGGCGGCGAGCAGCTCGGCATCGTCGAAGAAGGCCACGGACTCGACGCCGTCCCGGATGTTCGACCAGAACCGGTCCAGGTCGGGCGCTCCCGGGAAACGGCCGGCCATTCCGATGACGGCGATGTCGGGGCCCAGCTCCTGCGAGTCGTCGGACTCTTCCACGTACTCACCCAATTCGTACGGACGCCTTCGTTCTGACTGAGACTGCCTGCGCGCGCTCGCCCGCGGCGGCGACGGGCACCCGGCGGTGTCCGTCGAAGCTTCGGGAGCCGGCCCCGACCGGGCAGGCCGCGCGCACGACGGCACGGCCCGGGCGGGGGTGAGAGGGAGGTGACCGGTCGGCAGAGATCCCGCGAGAGGGCCGGGAGCCGAGTTCTGTCGGTCGGGCTGCGGGGATGAAGAGACATCGCGGCAGCGTCCCGAACATACTCTTAGCCGCACTTCCCGGTGTCAAGTGGCCTCATGGAGACGGCCGTTGCGGCCGGGCGGCCTGTCTGCGCCTCAGCTGCTGATGCTGACGTCTGCCGCGTTCCTTGGCGCTGTCCAGGCCGATGGAGTCGGCCGGGGCTCTCTCGTGGCCGGCGAGGGCGGCCTGGGCGCGGACGGTGGTCGAGCGGAACAGCTCCATCAGCTCGGTACGGATGCCCACCTCCGCCCAGAGCCGCTGGTGCAGCTCGATGAGCAGCAGCGAATGTCCGCCGAGATCGAAGAAGTTCTGGTCGAGGCCGATCTCCTCCAGGCCCAGGAGGGCACGCCACACGTCGGCGACGGCCCGCTCCAGCTCGTTGCGGGGGGCCAGCGCAGGCGCTTCGGTCCGCGTCGGCGCCGGCAGGGCCCTCCGGTCGACCTTTCCGTGCGCGGACAGGGGCAGGGCGGGCAGCACCACGAGCGCGGCGGGAACCATGTGGCGGGGCAGCCGTTCCCGCAGGTACGCCAGCACGGCGTCGGTGTCGGCGCCCCCGGCGTCCTGCGCGGCGACGAGGTATCCGACGATCCGGGGCTCGTCCTGCCCCTCGCGCCGGACGACGACGATCCCTTCCCGTACGAGTGGGCAGTCGGTCAGGGCCGCCTCGATCTCGCCGAGTTCGACCCGGAACCCGCGGATCTTCACCTGGTCGTCGCCGCGCCCCAGGAATTCGAGGGCGCCGTCCCGGCGCAGCCGCACCAGGTCACCGGTCCGGTACATCCGGGGCCCGCCCTCCCCACCGGGGAGGTCTCCCGCGCCGTCCTGCCCGGGAGTGCCGAGACGGTCGGGCACGAAGGCGGCCGCGGTCAGGTCAGGTCTGCCCACATAGCCCCGGGCCACGTTGGCGCCGGCGATGCAGAGCTCGCCGGGGACGCCGACCGGGACCTCACGGCCGTCGCGGTCGAGCACGTACGCCGTGGTGTTGGGCAGTGGCCGTCCCAGCGGCGCGGTCACCGCCTCGGGCTCCGCGTCGCGGGGAACGCGCCAGGTCAGCACGCCCACGGTGGTCTCGGTGGGACCGTAGTGGTTGTACACCTGGCAGTCGGGTGCGGCGGTGCGGGCGACGGAGCGCAGCCACGGCCAGGCGGACGACTCGCCTCCGACCACGAGACGGCGCCGGGGCAGCAGGTCCTTGCCCCGTCCCGAACGCATCAGAGCCTTCAGATGGGAGGGGGCGATCTTCAGGCAGTCGACCCGGTGTTCCGCCAGGTAGTCGGCGAGGGCCTCCGCGTCGAGGGCACGCTCGCGGGTGATCAGGTGCAGCATCCCCCCGGTCACCAGGGGCGGCACCAGCATGGTCAGGCACGAGTCGACGGTGAGCGGCTGCAGCATCGCGTAGCTCAGCGGCTCGTCGATGCCCAGCCGGTCCAGGACCGCGAAGGTGTAGTTGACGATCTGGCGGTGCTCGACGGCGACGCCCTTCGGTGCGCCGGTGGAGCCGGAGGTGTAGAGGATGTACGCGATGTTCCCGGGCGCCGCCCCGCTCTGCGGACAGTCGGCGGGCAGGTCGCGCAGAGCGGTCCAGGCCGGGTCGAGTTCCACCGTCCGGATCGGGGCGCCGGGGTCCGCGGCACCCGTGTGGACGAGGACGGCGGCGCCCGAGTCGCGGAGGATCGCCGCCCGGCGGGCCGCCGGGTCGGCGGGGTCCACCGGCACATAGGCTCCGCCTGCCTTGAGCACGCCGAGCACGGCCACGGCCATGGCCGGGGAGCGCTCCAGACACAGCCCGACCGGGCGTTCCGGGACCACGCCCGCTGCACGCAGCAGATGGGCCAACTGGTTGGCGAGCCGGTCGAGTTCGGCGAAGGTGAGCTCGGTGTCCTCGCCTCGCACGGCCACGGCGTCCGGGGTACGGGCGGCCTGCTCGGCGAAGAGCTCGTGCACGCACGAGGCCGCCTCCGGGTAGACGGCCGGCTCGGCCGGCGGGGCGTGGTCGGTGTCGGTGAGCATGGACAGTGCGCCGACCGGGGTGTCCGGCGCCGCGAGCGCACCCGTGACCAACTGCCGCAGGTGCGCGGCCAGGCGGGTCACGGTCTCACGGTCGAAGAGCTCCGTGTCGTACTCGAACTGCCCCCGGACAGCGCTTCCGTCCTCGACGAGGTTCAGGGTGAGGTCGCGCTTGCTGGTCCCGTTGTGGAGGGGGAAGTCGCTCAGCCTCAGTCCGGCCATCGCGGGGAACGCCGGTGCGGAGCGCAGCGTGCACATCACCTGGAAGTACGGGACGGCCCCTGCGGTGCGGTCGGGGCGCAGCCGCTCCACGACCTTCTCGAACGGGACCTCCTGGTGGACCAGTGCCTCGCCGGCCACCTCACGGACGTGTCGCACCACCTCGCGGAAGGTCCGGTCCCCGTCGATCCGGGCCCGCAGCAGCAGCGTGTTGACGAAGAGACCGATCATCGGTTCGACCTGGGAGTGGCCGCGGTTGGCCACCGAGGTCGCGACCAGGAAGTCGGTCCGGCCGGTGTAGCGGTAGAGCAGGACGTCGAGCGCCGCCATGGCGGTCATGAACAGCGTCGCGCCCTCCTGTCGTCCCAGCTCCCTGAGCCCGGCGACGGCGGCGGCGTCCAGGTCGAAGTCCACCACGTCGCCGCGGAACGCCGGAGTGAGCGGACGGGGCCGGTCGGCCGGGAGCTCGAGGACGGGCGGCGGGTCGGCAAGCGTCTTCTGCCAGAAGGCGAGTTGGTCGTCGTACGCGGCGCCGTCCAGTCTGTCCCGGTGCCAGCGTGCGAAGTCGCCGTAGTGGACGGGCAGGGGCCCGGCGGCGGGGTGTTCGCCGCGCAGGACGGCGTCATAGCCGGCGGCGACCTCGCGCAGGAGCACGCCCCAGCTCCAGGCGTCGCCCACGAGGTGGTGCATGGTGAGCACCAGGACGTGTTCGTCCGTGGCCGTGGTGATCAGATGAACGGCCACGGACGGGCCGCCGGTCAGGTCGAACGGGCGGGCCGCGATGGACCTGGCCAGCTCACGGGCGCGCTGCTCCCGGTCCGGGGACGGCTGACCGGTCAGGTCGTGCCGCTGGATCACCACCTGGTCCGGGGCGGGTGCGAAGCGCTGCCGGGGTTCGGAGTCGGCCAGTCCGAAGGTCGCACGCACGACGGAGTGCCGGGCGATCGAGGCGTCCAGTGCGGCCTGGAGGGCCGGGACGTCGAGCGTGCCGGTCAGCCGTACCGCCGCGGGCACGTTGTAGGCCCCGGTGTCGGGGAACATCTGCTCGAACAGCCACAGTTGGCGTTGCGGGTACGACAGCGGGGCGCTGCCGCGTTCCGGGTGGGCGGTGATCGGCGCCTCGGACCTCGTGTTCAGTCCGCGCTGCGCGAGCAGTCGGCGCATCGCCTCCCGCCGCTTGTCGGCGATGTCGCCGCCGGTGCTCACAGGTCCTCCTGGGTCAGCAGTCGATCGAGCTCGCTGTCGGACAGCTCCGTGATCTGCAGCAGCAGCGCCGCCCGCTCGTCGACCTCGGGGCCGGCGTCGGGGTCGGCCCGCAGTGTCCGGACGACGCCGGCGATGGTGGCGTCCGCGAAGAACCTGTCCAGCGGGAACGCCGCGCCGAAGGTCTCCCGGACGCGGACGGCGAACCTGGTCGCGAGCAGGGAGTAGCCGCCCGAGGCCCAGTAGTCGTCGTGGACGCCCACCGGTCCGGTGGTGCCGAGCGTCTCCTGCCAGAGCAGGGCGACCGCCCGTTCGGCGTCGTCGCGCGGTGCGACCGAGGACACGGTCGCGGCCGACGACTCGGCCCGGGCGAGGCTGCTGAGCGCACGACGGTCGACCTTGCCGCTCGGTGTCAGGGGCAGCTCGGGGCAGGGCACGAACAGCGTCGGAATCATGTAGCTCGGCAGCCGCCCGTGCAGGTGCCGGCGCAGCGCCTCCCCGTCGGCCTGCCGGCCTTCGGCCGCGACACAGTAGGCGACCAGGACCTCGCCCTCGGCCGTCACGACGACCTGTTCCAGCGAGGGGTGCGCGCCCAGGGCCTGTTCGACCTCGGCGGGTTCGACCCGGAACCCGCGGACCTTGATCTGCAGGTCGCTCCGGCCGACGTACTCGATCACCCCGTCGGACCGGAATCGCGCCCGGTCACCGGTGCGGTAGAGCAGTCCCCCGGTCCGGTCGGGGAAGGGGCTCGGCACGAAGCGCTCGGCCGTGAGGTCCGGTCGGCCGGCATAGCCGCGGCCGAGGGCGGGTCCCCCGATGTACAGATCTCCCGCCACTCCCACGGGGACCGGCTGCATCAGGTCGTCGAGCAGGTACGCGCTGGTTCCCGCGATGGGCCTGCCCAGGGGCACCGTGCCCGCCGCCACGTCGGCTTCGGTCAGCACATGCCAGGTGACATCGGCGGAGATCTCGGAGGCCCCGTACAGATTGAGCAGCACTCGGCCCGGCAGGGTGATCAGAAAGCGGCCCGCGAGGTCGGCGGGGAGGGCCTCGCCGCTGCTCACCCACACGCGCAGGCCGGGCAGTTCGCCGGCGATGCCGGGCACGGTGTCGAGGAGGGTCCGCAGCAGTGACGGGACGAGCACGATACGGGTGACCCGGTGCTCGGCGAGCACCGCCACCAGCGCGGGCGGGTCCATGAGCAGGGACTGCGGCAGCACCACGATCGGTATGCCCTGACAGAGCGGCCCGAAGATCTCCCAGAACGAGTCCAGGAAGTTCAGCGAGGTCTTCTGGCAGAGGACGTCGTCGGGCCGGAAGGGGAACTCCCGCCACATCCACTCCAGTCGGTTGACCATGCCCCCGTGCAGGCCGACGACGCCCTTGGGGACGCCGGTCGAGCCGGAGGTGTAGAGGACGTAGGCGGGCTGGGCGGAGTCGATGCGCACGTCGAGGGGTGTCGTGGCCTGTTCGGCGGACGCCCGCCACAGCGTGGCGACGTCCACCGTCCGTGCGGTGTGCGGGCCCTCGCCCAGGCGTTTCCGGTGGTCGCCGGCGACCAGCACCAGGTCGGCCTCGGCGTCGGCCAGCATGAACCGGAGTCGCTCCCGCGGGTAGGCCGGGTCCAGCGGCACATAGGCGGCGCCGGCCTTCATGATGCCCAGCAGCAGGACGATCGTCTCCGGGGACCGCTCGGAGCAGACGGCGACGCGTGACTCGGCGCCGACGCCCCGTTGCCGCAGTTCCCGAGCGAGTTGATTGGACCTGGCCTCGACCGCCTCGAACGTCAGTGCGGCGACAGGGTCCAGCGCGCTGCGGATCGCGATCGCGTCCGGTGTGGCCACGGCGCGCTCCCGGAACATCTCCGGGAGGGAGCGCGGGCCGACGTGACTGTCGGGTCCGTGCGCCCACTCTCCGGTCACCTTCGCCCGCTCCGTCTCCGACAGGAGGTCGAGCTGGGCGAGCGGGCGGTCGGGGTCCGCCACGACCTTGTTCAGGAGGGTGACGAAGTGCGCGCCGATCCGGCCCGCCGTCTCCTCGGTGAACAGGTCCGTCGCGTACTCGACGATGCCGACGGCGTCGTCGCCCGTCTCCCGCAGCATGATCATGAGGTCGAACTTGGCGTTGACGGCGGGCATCGGCACCTGTTCGAGGTGCAGTCCGCCGAGGTCCAGAGGAGGCAGCGGGGCGTTCTGCAGGACCAGGACGTTCTGGAACAACTGGCCGTGGCCGAGGCTGCGTTCGGGTGCGACCGCCTCCACGACCAGCTCGAACGGCAGCTCCTGGTGGGCGTAGGCGGCCAGCGTCATCTCCTTGACCTGCGCCAGCAGGGCGTTGAACGAGAGGCCGGGATCGACGTCGGTGCGCAGGGCGAGCATGTTGACGAAGACACCGATCAGGTTCTCCACGTCGGGGTGGGTGCGTCCGGCGATCGGCGAGCCGACGACCACGTCCCGCTCGCCCGAGAATCGGTGCAGCACAAACGTGAACGCCGCCAACAGGGTCATGAAGAGGGTGGCGCCCTGGCTGCCGCCGAGCTGCTGGAGCCCCTTGACCAGGGGGCCGGGCAGCGTGAGCGGGACCGTCGCACCGGCGAAGCTCTGGGCCGCCGGGCGGGGGTGGTCCGGCGGGAACTCCACGAGCTGGGGCGCGCCGGCGAGTTGCGCGCGCCAGTACTCCACCAGTTCGACGCGTTTGGCGCCGTCGAGCTGCTGCCGCTGCCAGGCGGAGTAGTCGGCGTACTGGATCGGCAGCGGTGGCAGTGCCTCGGCGGACCCACCGAGGCGGCCGACGTAGTGGATGCCGAGTTCCCGTACGAACACGCCGGTGGACCACGCGTCGGACACGCTGTGGTGCATCGTGAGCAGCAGGATGTGCTCCTCCTCGCCCACCCGCAGGAGCACGGCCCGCAGCAGCGGCACCCGGGTCAGGTCGAACGGCCGCCGTGACTCGGCGAGAGCGAGCTCCTCCCAGCGCTGTCGCCGCACGTCCTCCGGAAGGTCCCCGAGATCGGTGACGGGCAGCGGAACGCGGACGTCCGTCGAGATGCGCTGGGTGGGCCGCTCGCCGTCGTCGAGTACGAAGCAGGTCCGCAGGGCCTCGTGCCGGGCCACGATGTCGTCGAGGGAGGACCTCAGCACCTCGGCGTCCAGGGGTCCCTCGATACGCACGACGTCGGGGATGTTGTAGACGGAGTTGCCCGGGGTGAGCTGGTCGATGATCCAGAACCGCTGCTGCCCGTACGAGAGGGCCAGTGCTCCGTCCCGCGGCACGACCGGGATGGGTCCCTGGGCCGCCGCCTCGCTGTCGTCGCCGCGCACGTGGTCGGCGAGCCCGGCCACGGTCGGCCGGCGCAGCAGGTCGAGCAGCGACAGCTCGACGCCCAGCGCCGCGCGGGCCCGGGAGACGATCTGTGTCGCGAGCAGGGAGTGCCCGCCCAGTTCGTAGAAGTCGTCGTCGCGCCCGACCTGGTCGACACCGAGCATCTCGGCCCAGATCTCGGCGATGACCGACTCCGTGGCATCGCAGGGCTGCGCGTAGCCGGTGCTCAGCTCCGGCCGCGGCTGGCGGGCCCCGCCGACGGGTACGCGTCCGCGCCTGGCGACCTCCGGATGGCGGACCCACCGGTCCAGCCGCTCCTCCAGGTCGGCGGTGACGATGGTGGTCACCCCGGCCTCGGCGCTCTCGGCGATCCGGCTCAGCAGCCGGACGCCGTCCGCGACGCCGACGCCGTACCGGGTGACGCTGGTCATCGGGCGGCCGAGACCGTCGTCGGGGATCCAGTCCTCCATGTTGACGCTGATCCACCGTGTCCCCGGCCGCTCGGCCCTGGCCCGGGCGAACGCGTCGAGGAACACACAGGCCGAGGTGTAGCCGGACGTGCCGAGCCCGCCGAGCAGAGCCGCGTTCGAGGAGAAGAGCAGCACGAACTCGGGCTCCCGCCCGGCCAGGGTCCTCTCCAGTACGCGGGTGCCGTCGACCTTGGCGCGCATCACGCCGTCGAGCCACTGCCGGTCGAGGGCGTCGATGGGCGCGAAGGCACTCTCGCCGACGACTCCGGCGGCGTGGAACACGCCGGCGACGGGTCCCAGCCGCCGCTCCGTCTCCGCGAGGGCCTGCCTCATCTCCTGCTCGTCGGTGACGTCCGCCCGGCACACGAGGATCCGTGCACCGCGTTCACGCATCGCGCGCAGTCGCCGGATCCTGCGGCTGGTGGGGTCGGCCTCGCCGTGGCGGGCCGACCAGCTGTCCCACTCCTCCTCTTCGGGGAAGGCGGAACGCCCGATCAGCACGATGGACGCGGACAGGTCGGCCAGGTGGTCGGCGAGTTCGAGGCCGACCGCGCCGAGCCCGCCCGTGATCACGTACACGCCTTCGGCGCGCAGCGGGCTGCGGGCCGCACCGAGCCTCAGCGGCTGGAAGGTCTGCGTCCACCGGGTACGCCCGCGGTAGACGATCAGGCGTTCGTCGGGCGCTTCGGCGATGACGTCGAGGAGTCGGCCGGCGAGTTCGCCGACGCCGGGGCCGACGGTGTCGTCCGGGGCGACGTCGACGCAGCGCACGCTGATGCCCTCGTACTCCTGCGGTACGCACTTGGCGGCGCCGAGCAGCGTGGCGACCTCCGGCCTCGGCCGGTCCGCCCGCTCGACGCGGGCGAGCCCGTGGGAGACGATCCACAGGTCGACGGGTGTGGAGGCGCTGCGGGCCGACAGTGCCCTGGAGAGCCACAGCAGGCTGTCCATGCCGTGCGTCCGGTCGCCGTCGTCCGGGTCCTCGCCGATGCTCCACAGGTGGAGCACCTTCGTGGGCCACCGGTCGCCGTCGAACCCGGCGAGCAGTTCGGCGTAGGCCGCCGCCTCGTCCGGGTCGACCTGGTGGTCGGCGGCGTCCCGTAGGCCGTCGGCGGGCACCCGGGTGCCGGGCACGACGACGGTCACCCGGTGTCCGGCCGCCGTGGCACGGTCCTTGACGTCCCGGGCGAGCGGGTGCGGCAGGCCGTCCTGCCCGACGGGGGCGAGGAGCAGCCAGTGCTCCCCGGCAGGAGAGGGCGGCGCGGGGGGCGGCATGGGCGCCGACTGCCAGGCGGGGGCGAGCAGCCAGGATTCGGGGTCGTCCTGCCGGGTCGCGGCGGGACGGCGCCGGGGACCGTCGTCGGCCCGGTCGAAGCGGCAGCGCGTGCGCTCGAAGGGATAGGTGGGCAGCCCGACCCTCCGACGCCCGGCGGGGTCGGACAGGGGGCGCCAGTCCACGGCCGTGCCCGTGGTCCACAACCGGGCCACGGCGTCCAGGAGATGGCTGATGTCATCGGGACGGCGGCGGTCGTAGACGGCCCGTAGCGAGGGCAGCACGACAGGGCGGGCCTGCGGGTCCGCCCCGGCCAGGTGCTCCGCCGCCAGCGCGCTCAGCGACTGTCCGGGGCCCACCTCGATCAGGGAGCGGTCGCGTTCGGCGCACAGCGTCGCCAGCCCGTCGGCGAACCGGACGGTGCTCACGCTGTGCCGGGCCCAGTACGCGGGGTCGGTGGCCTGTTCCGGGGTCATCCAGGTGCCGGTCACGTTCGACACGAGCGGGATGCGGGGCGGGGAGAGCGCAATCCCTGCCATGAGCTCGGCGAGGGGCGCGGCCATGCCGGCGACCATGGGTGAGTGGAAGCCGCGTTCGGCGCGCATCCGCCGGGCGGCGATCCGCCGGTCGGCGAGGCGCCGCTCCAGCGCCTCGATCTCGTCGACCGGCCCCGACACCGCGGTCAGGGCGGGCCCGTTGACGAGCGCGACGGTCAGGGACCCGTCGAGGTGACGGGCGGTCTCCTCCGCGCCGAGCGGCACGGCCAGCATGGCGCCTTCCGGCATCCCGTCGAACAGCTCGGCACGGGCGACGACCACGGTCAGGGCGTCCTCCAGGGTGAAGACGCCCGCGACGGTGGCGGCGACGTACTCGCCCAGGCTGTGCCCGATCAGCGCGGTGGGCAGCACGCCGAGCGACTGCCACAACCGGGCCAGCGCGTACTCGACGACGAACAACGCCGGATGTGCGAGCCCGGTGCGCTGCAGCGGGTCGTTCTCCTCGCCGCGTCCGCCGAACATGATGCGCCGCAGGTCGAACCCGCCGCTCGCAGTCGTCTCGACCGCCGGGCCCCGCAACCCCAGTTCGTCCCGGAGGTCGCGGCCGAGCAGCGGCCGGAGCAGCTCGCAGCACTCGTCGACGGCCGTCCGGAACTCCGGCACGTCCTGGTACAGGTCCCGGCCCATCCCCCGGTACTGATCCCCGAGTCCGGCGAACATGAAGGCGACGGGACGGTCCTGGCGGGGCGCGGTGCCTTCGTGCAGACGGGCGGGGTCGCCGCCGGCCAGCACGGCGAGGGCGTCCTCGCGGTCCCGGCACACCAGCGCCCTGCGGTGCTCGAACGGGACACGGCCCTGCCTCAGGGTGTGCGCGACGTCCGCTGTCCTCAGGCCGGGCCGGTCCTCGAGGTGACGGGCGAGCCTTGCGGTCATCTCCTCCAGCGCGGCGGGTGTCCTGGCCGACAGCACGAGCAGCTGGGGCCCCGCGTCGTCCGGGGTCGGCGGGTCGGCGGGCGCCTGCTCCAGAACGACGTGGGCGTTCGTGCCGCCGAAACCGAAGGCGCTGACGCCGGCCCGCCGCGGGCCCTCCCGGTCGGGCCAGTCGGCGAGTTCCGTGTTGACGTAGAAGGGGCTCGCGGCGAAGTCGATCTGAGGGTTGGGCTCGGCGAAGTTCAGCGACGGCGGGATCTTCCCGTGGTGCAGGGCCAGAGTCGTCTTGATCAGGCCGGCCACGCCCGCCGCGGCGTCCAGGTGCCCGATGTTGGTCTTGACCGAGCCGATGGCGCAGTATCCGGTCGCGTCCGTGCTCTGCCGGAAGACCTTGGTCAGAGCGGCGACCTCCACCGGGTCGCCGAGCTTCGTCGCAGTGCCGTGCGTCTCGATGTAGGAGACGGTCGACGGATCGACGTCGGCGATCTTCTGCGCGCGCAGGACGACCTCGGCCTGTCCGTCCAGGCTGGGCGCGGTGAAGCCGACCCGGTTGGCGCCGTCGCTGTTGACCGCGGACGCCTTGATGACGGCGTACACGGTGTCGCCGTCCTCCAGGGCGTCGCTCAGCCGCTTGAGGGCGAGGACGCCCGCCCCGCTGCCGAAGACGGTGCCGTCGCCGGCGGCGTCGAAGGCCCGACACCGCCCGTCGGAGGACGCCGTGCCGCCGGGGACGTGCACATAGCCCGTGCGCTCGGGCAGCACCACCGTGCTGCCGCCGACCAGTGCCAGGTCGCACTGGTAGCTGAGCAGGCTGTCGCAGGCGAGGTGGGTGGCGACGAGCGAGGTCGAGCAGCCGGTCTGGACCGTCATGCTGGGGCCGCGCAGATCGAGGTGGTACGAGACCCGGCTGCTCAGGAAGTCCTTGTCGTTGCCGAGCATGGCCAACTGGGTGTCCGAGTCGCCGATGTCCGGGTGATCGAGCAGGTTGTACAGCAGATAGGTGCTCAGGCCCATGCCGGCGTAGACCCCTATGGTGCCGGCCTGGTCCGACGAGGTGTGACCGGCGTGCTCGAGAGCAGCCCAGGCGGTCTCCAGGAAGAGCCTCTGCTGGGGGTCGAGCAGCGCGGCCTCGCGCGGTGAGTACCCCCAGAAGCGGTGGTCGAAGCCCTCGGGGTCTTCGATCGGAGCGCCCGCGGGGACGAAGCCGGGTCGGCCGGAGACCTCCGGCGGTACGCCCAGTTCGGCCAGTTCCTCCGGGGTGAAGTGCCGGATGGACTCGACGCCGTCACGCAGGTTCGCCCAGAACGTCTCGACGTCGGGAGCGCCCGGGAACCGGCAGGCCATGCCGATGACGGCGATGTCCGATCCGGGGTCCTCCGCCGGCTCGTTGAGCTCGCTCATCACGCCCTGCCCCTTCCACCGAGCCCGCGGGCCCTTCGCCTGCTGTCGCGTTGCCGGCGCGCTCGTTCCTGGCTCTCGGAGAACACCTGCTGGTTCGTCTCGGCGCCGCCGGCGCCGAGATGGGTGGCCAGTGCGCTGACCGTGGGGTGCTCCAGGAGTTTGATCAGGGGCAGCTCCACTCCCGTGGCGCGCTGCAGCCGGTTGTGGACCTGGACCATGAGCATGGAGTGCCCGCCGAGGTCGAAGAAGTTGTCGTAGAGCCCGACCGAGTCGACCTTGAGCACCTCGCTCCAGATCTCGGCGATCGACCGTTCCAGCTCCGTCACCGGCGCCGCCTGGGCGCCGTGCCCGGCGCCCGACCATTCCAGGGCCGCCAGAGCCTTGACGTCGACCTTTCCGTGGGCGGTGCGCGGCAGGTCGGGCAGGAGGACGAAGCCGGTGGGGATCATGGACTGCGGCAGCCGCTCGCGCAGACCGCGCTGGAGGTCCCGGCTCGACGGGGCCGCGCCGTCGGACGCCACCACGTAGGCGACCAGCCGGGTGTCGGCGGACGCCTCCCGCCGGGCGAGCACGACGGCCTCGCGGACGTCCTCGCGGGCCCCCAGGGCCGCTTCGATGTCGCCGAGTTCGATGCGGTGACCGCGTACCTTGACCTGCCGGTCGATCCGCCCGAGGAACTCGATGCGGCCGTCGGGGCGGTAGCGGGCGAGGTCGCCCGTGCGGTACAGGCGCGCTCCGGGCGTCCGTGTGAACGGGTTCGGCACGAACTTGTCGGCGGTCGCGTCCGGGCGGCCCCAGTAGCCGCGGGCCAGCCCGGCGCCGCCGATCACCAGTTCGCCGGCCACGCCGACCGGGACCGGTCGCAGTCCCTCGTCCACGATGTGGATCTGGGTGTTGGCGATGGGGCCGCCGAGCGGCACCGTCTCCTCCACGGTCGTCACTTCGTGGGTGGCCGACCAGATCGTGGTCTCGGTGGGGCCGTACATGTTGATCAGCCGGGCGGGCAGGCAGTCCCGCAGTTCCCGGGCGAGAGCGGGTGGCAGTGCCTCGCCGCCCAGCAACAGCGCCCGCAACGACGTCAGGCCGCCGAGTGCGCCCTTGTCGAGCGCCATCAGCTGCATCGCCGAGGGGGTCGCCTGCAGCAGGGTCGGCTGCCAGGCGGCGACCTGACCGGCGAGGGACCGGTCCTCGGTCCCGGTCGGGTCGGCCTCGGCCTCGGCGGGGGTGGCGCCGCGCGCGCTCTGCTCGCGCACCAGGTCGAGGGCCGGCAGTCCGTCCAGGACCGTCCGGACGGGCAGCCCGAAGTCCACCAGGCAGGCGATCTCGTCGACCCCGGCCTCGGCGCACCGCTCGATCAGCGGGCGCACGGACTCGGGGGTCCCGAACAGCGCGCCGGTGTCGAAGTAGCGGTTGAACGCGAACTCCAGCAGATCGTCCAGGTCGGCCTTGCTCATGCCCGCGAGATCGACCGGCAGGCGCAGCGTGCGCACCAGGTTCTCGATCAGTCCGACCGATGACCGCAGGTAGGCGGTGAACGGCTCGCGGACCTGTTCCTTCACCTCTTCGACGTCGTCGCCGAGGAAGGTGTGCAGCATCAGGGTCACCACTCCGGCGTCCGGGTCGTGGCCGTGCCGGAGCCGGGCCTCACGGTAGCGGCGCACGTTCTCGGCGACCTGCTCGACGGTCTGGCCGAGGAGGTGCGTGAGGACGTTCGCGCCGATGGCTCCCGCCCTGGTGAAGGTGTCGGGGCTGCCGGCGGCGGTGATCCAGGTGGGCAGGGCGGGCTGGAGGGGAGCGGGGCGGATGCCGATGTCCACCGGCTTGCCGGTGCCGCCGGGCAGGGTGACCGTCTCGCCCCGCCACAGCCGCTGCACGGTGTCGATGTCCCGGAACATCTGTTCCTTGCGGTCCTCGTACCGTTCCGGGAAGAAGACGAAGTCGTCGGCGTGCCAGCCGGAGGCGAACGCGACACCGGCCCGTCCATGGGAGATGTTGTCCACGAGGGACCACTCCTCCGCCACCCGCACCGGCGAGTGCAGCGGCAGGACGACGCTGCCCGCCCGGACGGCCACGTTGCGGGTCACAGCGGCGATGGCGGCGCTGAGCACAGAGGGGTTGGGGTAGAGGCCGCCGAACTCGTGGAAGTGCCGCTCGGGGGTCCACACCGCGGTGAAGCCGTGCTCGTCGGCGAAGCGGGCGCTGTCGAAGACGAGGTCGTAGCGCCGGCCGGCCTCGTCCGTGCCGGACCGGGCGTCGCTGGCGAAGAAGAACAGGCTGAAGTCGACGGGTCCGACCGGGGCCGTCGACGGGGTCTGCCGGGAGAACGCGTCTTCCGCGAGTACCACCTTGGCGCCGCGGGTGAGCGTCCACAGCAGTTCCAGGACGGAGATGTCGAAACCGGCGTTGGTCACCGCGAGCATGGTGTCGTCGGCGCCGCAGCCCACTCGCCCGTCCATGGCGGCGAAGAAGTTGCCGACGTTGCGGTGACTGACCACCACTCCCTTGGGGACGCCGGTCGAGCCCGAGGTGTAGAGGAGGTAGGCGGCGTTGTCCGCGGCGGCCCGGCCGGCCGGGCCGCCGGTACGGCCGTCCGGTGCGGCGAGGACGTCGTCGACGTCGAGCAGGGGCACGGCGGTGTCCGCGACCCGGTGCGCCACTCGACGGCGGGTCACCAGCAGGTCGAGCCGGCCGTCCGAGACCACCACGTCCAGCCGGTCGCGCGGGTAGTCCGGATCGAGCGGCACATAGGCTCCGCCGGCCTTGAGAATGCCCAGCATCGCGACGATCAGCTCCGGTGAGCGATCCAGGCAGATACCGACGCGGGACTCCGCGCCGACGCCCCGCGCCACGAGTTCTCGGGCCAGCCGGTCCGATGCCTCGGAGAGCTCCTTGAAGGTGAGCCGTGCCGACCGGAAGACCACGGCGACGGAGTCGGGCGTGCGGGCGGCCGCGGCCTCGAACTCCTCGTGGACGCAGAGCTCGCCGGGCAGGTCCAGGGCGGTGTCGTTCCAGTCGAACAGCATGCGCCGGGATTTCTGAGCGCTCAGCAGCGGCAGCGTGGAAAGGGTCCGGTCGGGGTCGACGACGATTCCCCCGAGCAGGGTGCGAAAGTTGTCGGCGAGGTCGGCGACGGTGGAGCGGTCGAACAGGTCGGCGTTGAACTGGACGCGCCCGACGAGGCCGTCCCCGTGTTCCGCGACGATCACGGTGAGGTCGAACTGCGCGGTGCGCTGCGGGACATGGACGGGGAGCAGATCGAGCCCCGCCACGGTGAACGGCCGCGTCCCGTGCCCGGTGGCGACGGCAGCGAGGTCGCCGGGGAACCGGGACGGCGCCTGATGGTGGATGAACATGGCCTGGAAGACCGGGGACCGCGCCGGGTCCCGGCCGGCCTGGAGCTGCTCGGCCAGCAGGCTGAACGGGTAGTTCTGGTGGGCCAGCGACTCGGAGACGGTCCGGGAGAACCGGCCCAGCAGCTCGCGGAAGACCGGATCGCCGCTCAGGTCGCCGCGCATGACCACGGGATTGACGAAGTAGCCGACGGTGTCCGCGTACGCGGCACGGCCGCGGCCGGACACCGGCGAGCCGACCAGGATGTCGGACTGGCCGCTGTAGCGGTGCAGCAGGACCTCGAACGCGCACAGGAGCGCGGTGTACAGCGTCGTCCCGGACTGCCGGGCCAGGGCGGTGAGTCCGGCGAGCAGTTCCCCGTCCAGGGTGAAGTCGTGGGTGTCGCCGCGGTAGGTCTGGACGGGGGGCCGCGGCCGGTCGGTGGGGAGCTCCAGCACGGGCAGTTCGCCACCGAGCCGCTCCCGCCAGAACGCGGCGGCGGCCTCGCCCTCGTCGCTCGTCGCGTACCGGTGCTGCGCCGCGACGAAGTCCGTGTAGTCGCCGGCCGGCGGCAGTTGCGGTCCCGTGCCGGTCGCCGCCGCCCGGTAGCAGCGCGCCAGTTCGTCGACGACCAGGGACATCGACCAGAAGTCGGCCACGATGTGGTGCATGACGAGCAGCAGTACCGGAGAGCCGTCGGCGCGTCCGCACAGCCGGGCTCGCACCAGGGGTCCCTCCGCCAGGTCGAAGGGCTCGGCGGCGGCCTCGGCCAGCAGGTCCTCCAGGGAACCCGGCGCGGCGTCCGCCACGGCCGTACGGTCGAGAACGACCTTCCCCTCGGCGGTGACAGTGCGCACCGGCTGCCCGTCGCGGGCGGCGTAGGAGGTGCGCAGTGCGGCGTGCCGCTCCACCACCTGGTCGAGCGCCCACTGCAGGGCCTCCGGGTCCACGTCCTCCGGGAGACGTACCGCCCCGGCGACGTTGTAGGCGGCGCCACAGCCGGTGACGCGGTCGAGGAACCACAGGCCGCGCTCTCCGTGGCCGAGCTCGTCGGCCGACGGGCCGGGCGGCCCGCCCGGCGCCGTGGCCCCGGTCGAGGTCTGCGGTCCGGCGGTGTCCCCGGCCGCTTCGATGCCGGCCACCACCGCCGCCAGGACGTCCAGGAGCGGGGCCCCGTGCATGGCCTCGTGTCCGAGTTCGACGCCGAACGTCTTCTCGACCTCGTGCTGGATCTCCAGGAGGTCGAGGGAGTCGAGGCCGAGGGCGGGCCCGGACCTGCTGAGGTCCAGGGCGTCGGGGTCGCCGCCGGCGCGCAGCGCGACGTGTGCCCGCAGGCAGGACTCGACCGCCTCCGGTGTCCGCGCCCCGTCCGGTCCGGCGGCGGCCGTGGCGGCGGTCGTGTCGGCATCGTCGTCCTGACCGAACTCGTGGACGCCTAGCACGGCGAGCGTGCCGGCCAGGTACTGCTCCCGGGCCGCGAACCGCTGGATCTTGCCGCTCGACGTGCGGGGCAGCCGTCCGGGCCGCACCAGCGCGAACGCGTACGGGGCGATGAGGTGGTTCTCACCGATCGCGGCCCGCACCGCCGCCGCGACTTCCCGTACGTCGGCGTCACGGGACACCCGCTCGGCTTCGTGCGTGACGACCAGCGCCTCCCGGCCGTCGACGGGGACGGTGAAGCAGGCTCCGCCGTTGTGCTGGAGTGCCGGGTGGGACCGGAAGGCGGTGTTCTCGAGGTCCTGCGGGTAGTGGTTCACTCCGCGCAGGATGATCAGGTCCTTGATGCGGCCGGAGACGAAGAGTTCGCCGTCGGCGACGTATCCAAGGTCGCCGGTGCGCAGGAACGGGCCTTCTGCCGAGCCCTCGATGCGGGCGCCGAAGACCTCGGCGCTGGTCTCGGGGCGCTCCCAGTAGCCCTGGGCGACGCTCGGGCCGCTCACCCAGATCTCGCCGACCTCGCCGTCCGCGCGCCGCCGACGTGTCTCGGGGTCGACGATGGCCAGTTCCTGTTCCGGGGACGGCTGTCCGCAGCCCACCATGGGGTCGGAGCCCTCGATCTCTCGCACCACCGGCGCCGCCTCGGGCGAACCGCCGGTGACGATGAGAGTGCCCTCGGCCAGTCCGTAGCACGGGTAGAACGCCTCGCGACGGAAACCGGTGGGCGCCAGGAATTCCGCGAAGGCGTCCATCACATCGGCGCGGATGGGCTCGGCGCCGTTGAAAGCGACCTGCCAGCAGCTGAGGTCCAGCCCCTCCAACTGCTCGGGGGCGATCCTGCGAAGGCACAGTTCGTAGCCGAAGTTCGGCCCGCCGCTCGTCGTGGCCCGATGCTCGGCGATGGTCTGCAGCCAGCGCAGGGGCTCCGCCGCGAACCTCATCGGCGGCATCAGCACGGTCGGGTATCCGGTGTACAGCGGCTGCAGGATTCCGCCGATGAGGCCCATGTCGTGGTATGGAGGCAGCCAGATCACGGTCTTGCTGTCGGGCGTGAGATCGAAGAACCGCTCGATGTCCGCGCCGTTGTGCAGCAGGTTCCCGTGGCTGACCATCACCCCTTTGGGGGTGCCCGTGGAGCCGGAGGTGTACTGGAGGAAGGCGAGCGCGTCACGGGACGCCGGCGACGGCTGCCAGTCGGTCTCCGGGGCCACGTCGGTGTCCACCCCGATCCAGCGCAGCGTGCCGAGGATCGGGTTGGACTCCACGAAGGCGTCGCGCTGCTGCGCGATGGCTCCGAGGGTCAGTGCCGCGGACGGTCGGGCGTCGGCGACGATCGCCTCCAGCCGGGACAGGCTGCGGACCGCACTGGACCCGTGCGGCGGGTACACGGGTACGGCGACGACCCCGGCGTACAGACATGCGAAGAACGAGGCGACGTAGTCGAGGCCGGGCGGCAGGATGAGCACCACGCGATCGCCCGGAACGCAGGTCCTTCGCAGCGTCGCGCCGATCTCTCGCGCCCTGAGGTCGAGTTCGCCGTAGCTCCAGGAGACCTCGTGGTCGCGCTCCAGGAACGTGTAGGCGACGGAGTCGGGGCGGTCCGCGGAGCGGCGCAGCAACAGATCGGTGAGCGAGTCGGCGACGCGGCTCGCAGGCCGTCCACTGTTCATCGAGGCTGGTCCTTCCCCCGTGATCGAGGTGTTGTCTGCGGTGGCCGGATCTGCGGCCTGGACGACGTTCCGGTCGGTGGTCAGCCGCGGCCGACGACCTGCCTGGCGTACTGGCCGAGCATGGACTGCTGGATCTGGGTGGTGCCCTCGATGATCTCCATGACCTTCGCGTCCCTGAAGTGCCGTTCCACCTGGCCGGGCGTGCCGATGCCCTGGGCTCCGTGGATCTGCACGGCGTCGGCGGCCGCCTGGTTGGCCAGCAGCGAGGCCCGGTACTTGGCCATGAGGGTGAGGTTGACCGCGTCCGCCTCGCCCTGGTCCTTGCTCACTCCGGCCTGGTGGCACAGCAACCTGGCCGCGGTGATGTCGGTGACCATGTCGGCGAGCATCCGTCGTACCAGCTGGTGATCGCTGATCGGGCTGCCGTACTGGTGGCGTGCGTCGGCATGGCGGACCGAGGCCTCCATGCACGCCCGGGCCAGTCCCACCGATCCCCACGCGGTGCTGTAGCGGCCCAGGTCGAGGGAGGAGGAGGCGATGAAGGTCAGACCCATGCCCGGCCGGCCCACGAGTGCCCGGGCGGGGATGCGGCAGTCGTCGAAGACGAGCTCGCCGAGCATGGAACCCCGTAGTCCCAGCAGGCCGTTGAGGGGGTTGACGGTGAGGCCGGGGGTGTCCCGCTCGACCAGGAATCCGGTGTGCTTGCCGTCCAGTTTGGCGAAGGCCAGGAACAGGTCGGCGATCTGCCCGAAGCTGATCCACTTCTTGCTTCCCCGCAGTACGAACCCGTCGTCGCCGTCCGGGGTGGCGACCGGCTCGGCCTCCATCTCGATGGAGGCCGCGTCGGAGCCGATGCCGGGTTCGGTGAGGGCGAAGGCCGCGAGCGTCTCGCCACGGCGGATGGGGCCGATCCAGCGGTCTCGCTGTTCGGCGGTGCCCCAGCGGTCGACGGCCTGCGCCACCATGTCCTCGACGGCGACGAAGTTGCGGATGTTCTGGCAGGCGCGGCCGAGTTCCTCGCTCAGCAGTCCGTAGGTCACCCAGTCCATGCCGCCGCCACCGCCGTGCGCCGACACGGTGGCCGCGAGGCAGCCTTCCTGGGCCAGCGCGCGGACCACGTCCGTGGAGATGCGTTGGTCGGCGTCGAACGCGGCGGCGTGCGGAAGGATCTCCTTCTCGGCGAACACCTTGAACTGGCTCCAGGCCGCCCGCTGTTCCGGAGACAACTGGACGATCACAAACAAGCACCACCTTGTGTCACGAGCGGAGGAGTTGGCTGCCGCGCCGCGGTGAACGCGCGCGAGCCGGGCGTCATCGGTCGCAAGGACGCCCGTGGGAGGGTGAGAGAGAGTGAGGTGAGTCGCCGGCCGCCGGAACGATGCCGAGTGGGGCCGCACGCCGGATTCGGCGTCGCCGCCGGGATCGCGCTCCCGCCGGGCTCGGAGGCCGGCTCGGGGGGCGACCTGCACATACACGTGTGCAGTCTGGTTTTCATACTCTTAGTCGCCAGACCGGAAGTCAAGGGTCAACCAGCCTGCACACGGCCCCCGTTGGGCACGGCGTCACCGTCGGGCAAGGCGTCACCGTGGCGCACGGCGTCATCCCACCGACTGGAGCACATCGGCCTCGTAGTAGTAGACCCGGCGGCCGTTCGCGCGCCGGCGCCAGCTGTTGACCGACGCGAGCCGGTAGACGTTGCTGGTGGACAGGCCCCAGAGCTTGGAGACCTCCACGACGGTGAGCCACCGGTCGCCGCCCGTGGCGTTCTGCCGGCCCACTCGTCGGTCCAGTTCACGCCAGCGGTGTGCGGGCCAGGAGTGCTCGGGGTCGATGTCGCAGCGCACCTCGCTCGGCAGGAGCTGCTCATGGGGCTGGATCACGGCGACCAGGGAGCCGTCGCACTGCGGCTCGACACACCCGCCGACCCTGAACTTACGCGTCCGGTGGGGATAGGCGGCCCGTTTCGCCTTGGCCGTCGTCTCGGCGATCTCAGCGACGATGTCACCGGCCGCGGCATGTGCACAGAGCCAATGGGCATGGCGGTGAAGAAAAGCCGCCATCGCGTCGACCGACCGATCAGGGGCTGCGCAGGACTGCTCCGCGGCGACCAGATCGGACCAGGCCAGCAGACGCGCCCGGAGTACATCACGGGCGTCCACGGCACTGGAATTGAGTGAAATACCACGACCCAGCTGACGGGATACCTTCTCACCCTTCTGGGGCGACACCGTCAGCATTTCCTCGCACTGGCGATAAAGTCGCGGAAAAGAAGTCAGATTCCGCTTGAATTCATCGAAACAGCTTGTGCACACGCGCAGCCCGGCCGGTCGCATCCGGGTCATATCATGCCCACAACTGGGACATCGCTCATCTTGTCGTACACCGTTGGACACATCGACTCCCGATAGAGAGAGGGGAATTCGAGCACCGACTGCTGCGCGCGCAACAGTGCGACGCCGACATTGTCCGCACGTTCCCCCGTTGAACAGAATTCAGGACCTGTCCCGATTCACGCTACGTCAGCCGACGGGACACCGGCAAGTTTTTTAAGGAGGCATGAACGAAATTAGCGCCAGAGTTTTCGTGCAGCTCAAAAACCCTTCTCCGAATACAACGCATATCCGCGTCAGGCCGCCCCGCCCAGGGCGCCGACTCCCTCGCGTACGGCGGCGGGCCAGCCGTCGGAATCGAGACCGTACTGACACAGGAAGGCGTAGACGAGCCGCTCCAGCCCGAATCCCACGCACCCGCTGCGAACGGCGCCCTCCGTGCCGTAGTCGATGCCGAAGCTGTGGCCGAACAGGTCGTCGTGGAAGTTGAAGGAGCCCACAGCAATGGTCCGTCCGGGCGCGACGGTGAGGCGGAGTTCGTACTTGAGCTCCAGCAGCCGCTGCGACCAGATCCGCGCGGAGGTGTCGCCGCCGCCGAAGAACGGGTCGTTGCCCACCTCGCAGAAGCCGCTCAGACCGAGCTCCTCCATGAAGGCGAAGATCTTCCGCATGAAGAGCTCGCGCGAGGCCAGCACGTCCTCACGCGAACCCATGAAGACGATCTCCCGGATGGTGAAGTCCCAGAGCCGTTCCATCGTCGTGGCGTACGCCGCCTCGAACCGGAAGGACTTGCCCTTGGCCGTGACGACGTGCACCCCGTCCGTGTCCAGCGTCCGGCCGCGATACTGATGGAACGTGTGGTAGCACATGGTCGGCGGGAGGCAGTAGTCCACGTTGCGGCAGGCGGCGAGCACGGTGGAGTCGAGCCCCGTCTCGGCGTAGGACTTCTGGAACCCCTGGTACACGTCGATGTCGTTGTGCAGCCGGGTCACGAACATCAGGTGCTGGGGGAACGAGGCGAAGTAGCCGGCCGTCGCGAGGGCGCCGGTGCTGATCAGCGTGGGGTAGCGGTACTCCCGCGGGGCGAAGTCCTGCCCCAGGAGCTGCTTCACCGCCTGGTCGAAGTACGCGAGCAGCGAGAGCAGGGGTTCGCCGACGGCGACCTGTCCTTCACCCGCCTCGGTCACCGCGCCCGCCAGGGCGAGCAGTTCGAACGTCCCCTCCTCGACCACGCGCTCGTGCGGGGACGTCCACACCGACTTGACCCGCGTCGTGCGCTGCTGGCGGACGTCGCTGTCGACGACCCGGTTCACCTTGTCGGCGAGCTCGTCCGCGCCGAGCGGGGTGGCGGTGCGCAGGATCACCCCTCGCACCTCGCCATCGGCCGTGTCCAGTTCGTATCCCGTGATCTCCGACGACACGAAGAGGAGACGACGCTCTATCTCGGAGGCGAGTTCGCCGGCCACCGGGGTGTGCAGCTCGACATGTGTGCGGAACTCCTCGGTCCCGGCGTCCGTCGTCGCGGTGTCCCGTCGGGTGGTGTCTGTCATGTCGCTTGCTCCTGGGCGGCTGGGAGAACAGGGAGGTCGACGAAGGAGGCCTGCGCGCCTCTCCGGTGGATCTGGACGACAGGTGGCGGGTAGTGCACCGAGGTCTCGGCGTTGTCCCTGTCGCAGCAGGTGACGGCGATCCGGAGCCGGTGCCCCGGGGCGAACACATGGCTGATGGGATGCAGGTCGAAGGTCAGCGCCACCGCCTCCTCGGGCAACGGCGATCGGGTCCGCTGCGAGCACGGGTGGTACGGCAGCGCGAGGTTGTCGTAGGGAGCGGCGCCCAGCGCCCGATGGGAAGCGCGGATCACGCCCTCGGTCACATAGTGGGAGACCCCTTGGCCGTCGACGTCCTCCAGGTAGACGAAGAAGTCGCCGTCCGGGTGCGTCGACGTCACCCACAGTTCGGCGACCGGGTGCCCGGTCACCTCCAGCTCCCGCTCCAAGGGGGCTGTCGTGTAGGTGAGGGCCGACAGGTCGTTGCCGGTCATCGGCCCGTAGCCGAACGGTCCGCCGTAGCCGTCGGTCCAGCGGGTCGCCGTACCGGAGGTGGCCGTGAAGTCGACGACGAAGTCGTCGATGCCGCCGAGCCGCGAGGGCGCCTCGGCCACCAGGGAACCGTCGTTGACGGAGTACGCGGGCGCGGCCGGCCCCGCGCCGAAGTACATCCGCGTCGTACGGACCCCGGGGGGCGGCCATCGATGCGTGGTGCCCCACTCCTGGCCACGGGGTGCGTTGCGCCGGTGGTAGCGGATGGCGGGCTCGTCCATGACCCCGGTGTCGACGCCCTTGAGCCAGTGGTCGAACCAGCGCAGGTGCTCGGCCGCCAGGTCGGCGCCGTCCCTGCCGTTGTGTGACCAGTCGCCCACGAGCAGCTTGCGCGGTCCGGTGAGGTTGGCGTGCCACAGGAACGCGTCGCGCACCCACATGTCGTGCCAGCCGGTGAGCTGGTAGACGGGCACGCCCGCGTCGGCGATCGCCCCGACCCGGCTGGAGGGGCTCTGCTGCGCGTAGGGCAGCCCGTCGTCGCCGTCGTCCCTGCTGTCCCGGCAGGGCAGCCCGGCGGCCCTCGCGAAGACATCGGTGTTGGCCCGGTGCTCCTCGATCGCGGCGCCGGCCGACGAGAGGTCGTCCCGCACGGGCGCGGCCTCGGTCTCCGTGTCCAGCCGTCGCACCATCGCCCCCCAGTTCCGGATGAAGTCGTGCCGGAACGCGCCCCCGGGACGGAGGAACGAGTAGAGGTCGAAGAGAGCCACCTGCGGGAAGATCGCCCTCAGGCTGGGCGGGGCGGCGCCGGCGGCGAGGAACTGGGTGATGCCGAGATAGGACTCCCCGTACATGCCGATGTTTCCGTCGCACCAGTCCTGCGCGGCGAGCCATTCCGTGATCTCGTACGCGTCCCGGGTCTCCTCGGGTCCGAACTCCGTGCCTCGCACACCGCTGGAGGCGCCCGTTCCACGGGCGTCCGCGGCAGCGATCGCATAGCCGTCGTCGAGGATCTTCCGGAGCCAGGGGCGGCTGTCGAGCTTGGTCCAGGTCAGCCCGTCCACCAGGTCCGAGCGGTGGTAGCGGTCGTGGCACCAGAGGGCCGGCAGCGGCTCCTCGACCAGCCGGCCGTCCCGCTTGGGACGGAACACGTCCACGGCGATCCGGACACCGTCGCGCATCGTCACGTAGTGGGTGGAGGACTCGACGCCGTCCACGGCTTCGAGATAGGCCACCAGGTCCGCCGACCGCTCCTCCAGCAGCACACGCAGCGCCTCGTCGAGTTCGCCGGACGACGTCTCGTGGTGCAGCCGACCGCCGGACGTCCACACCCGGACGTTCGAGGCCCGCAGCCGCAGCAGCAGAGGGACGACGGCCGTGCCGTCCGCGCCGGGGCCCGGCACGGCGCCCTCGGTCCGCGTCGTCATGTCGTACGCCTTTCTGTCACGCCCGTCACTGGACGGACGCCCCGCGCGGCCGTTCCCGATCGCCGCGCGGGGCGTCCGCGGGGTCACGCCGCCGGCACGGTCTTCGACGTCACGAGACGGACGAGTCCGTCCACCGTGCGGAAGTTGTCGAATTCCATGTCGTCCGGGGTGAGCTTGATCGAGAACTCCTGCTCCACGAAGAGCGCCAGCTGCATGGCGAAGAGCGAGTTGACGTATCCCAGCGCGAAGATGTCGTCGCTGTCGTCCAGGGCCCGGCCGTTGAGCTGCGGCGTGAGGAACTCCCTGACCCGGGTGCGCACGTCGTCCTGCATGGTTACTACCTCCAGTGTGGGGTGGGGTTTTCAGTAGCTGTAGAAGCCGCGGCCGGTCTTGCGGCCCAGCAGTCCGGCGTCGACCATCTTCTGGAGCAGCGGCGCGGGGCGGTACTTGCTGTCCCGGAAGCTCTCGTACATGACGGTGATGGAGTTCAGGATCGTGTCCAGGCCGATGAGGTCGCCGGTCTCCAGCGGCCCCATCTTGTGGCCGAAGCACCCCTTGAACATCCGGTCGACCTGATCGGCCGTGGCGACCTGGTCCTGGACACAGAAGATCGCCTCGTTGATCGTCAGCATCAGTACGCGATTGGTGACGAAGCCCGGCGCGTCCTGAACGACGATGCCCTCCTTGCCGAGGTCGCGCAGGAGCCCCAGCGCGGTGTCCATGGTCGACTCCGAGGTGAAGTGGCCCTGGACCACCTCGACCGTGTCCATCAGCGGGACGGGGTTCATGAAGTGCAGCCCGAGAATGCGCTCGGGACGTGCGGTGACCGAGCCGACGCGGGTGATGGGCACCGCGGAGGTGTTGACGCCGAAGATCACGTCCGGAGGGCAGATCTTGTCGATCTGCTCGTACACGTCACGCTTGATGTCCCAGTTCTCGGTGACGTTCTCCACGACGAAGTCCGCGGCGCTCAGGGCCGACAGGTCGGTGCCGGTGGTGATGCGTCCGAGGATGGTGGCCGGGTCGTCCTTCAGGCGCTCCGTGCGGAACATGCCCTGCAGCAGCAGGTCGCTCTCGATCTGTGCCTCGGCGGAGGCCAGTTGCTCCTCGGACACGTCGATCAGCAACACGTCGAACGCGGACTGGGCCAGGGACTGTGCCACGCCACGGCCTATGGTGCCCGCGCCGATCACACCCACTGTACGGATGTTCATGGTGATATCGCCTCAGATGGTTGGTAGGGGGCAGCCGAACGGAACTGCCGTTTCAGCCACGGGATTTCCTGCTGTCGAGATGCGCCGCCAGGTCGGCGACCGTGACATACCGGAACAGGTCGACCATCGACACCCTGACGCCCATGGTCTTCTGGATGCTCTGCGCTATCCGCAGGGCGATGAGGGAGTCTCCGCCCAGCGAGAAGGAGCTCTCATGGATGTTCAGTCGGTCCAGGCCGAGTTCCCTGGCCCAGATCCGGGCGAGCCGGTGCTCCGTCTCGCTGTACCCGCCGTCGTCCCGGCCGAAGAGCGTGACGTCTTCGTCGGCTCCGGGCCCGGTGGACGCCTGCGCCGGTGATCCCCGGCGGGGTTCCCCGCCGGCCGCCGCGACCCGCCGGCGGACCGACTCCTCCAGGACCAGCGGGGCTCTGCGCAGTTGCGCAGCCAGGCGGTCGGGGTCCACGGCGCCCAGCATGCGGTGGTTGATCTCACCGACGATCACGGGCGAACGGGGCGCGAGAAGGATCTCGTCGAAGCTGGCGAGCCCGTCCTCCACGCTGATCGACCGGAAGAAGCCCTGGTCCCGCTGGACACCGTGGTCGAAGGCCATGCCGGTGTCCAGCCAGTCGGTCCAGTCGATGGTGACCGTCCTGCGCCCCAAGGCGGCGCGGTGGTCGGCGAAGTGTCGGAGGTAGTTGTTGGCCGCGGTGTAGTCGCCCTGGCCGGCCACCCCGAACACCGAGGTGGTGGAGCCGAAGGTGAGCATCAACTGCGGCGGGTCGTCCGCCGTGACGAGGTCCAGCACGGTCGCGCCGACCACCTTGGGGGCGAGTGTGCTCCGGAACGTCTCGGCGTCCTTGTGGAAGAGGAAGCCGTCGCCCGCGACGCCCGCCGCGTGGATGACGCACTCGATGCGGCCGAGATCGGCGCGGACGGCGCGGACGACGTCCGCCATGTCCGCCTCGCCGGCCACGTCTCCCCGGTAGCAGCGCACGTCGGCGCCCTGGGCCTCCAGTTCCCGCAGGGCGGTGATCTGCCGGTGGCGGCGCGGGTCTTCGGCGGCCGTCGCGTCCCAGCCCTCGCGCGGACCCGGGGTGCTGCGGCCGACGAGCGCCAGCCGGACGCCCGGCACCGTGAGGCTCAGATGCCGGGCCACGGCCAGCCCGAGTCCGCCCAGGCCGCCGGTGATGAGGTAGACGCCGTCGGGGCGCTCGTCCTCTTGGCGTGACTGTTCACGCAGATGCACCGGCGCCAGCTCGGTGACATGGCGCCGGCCTTGCCGGAGCGCGACCATGGTCGGCGACCAGGGGCCGAGGAGTTCGGCGCACAGTGCGGCCGGATCGGTGGCCTCCTCGACGTCGAGGCAGAGCACCTCCGTCCCCTCGTTCTCCTGGCCGATGACCTTGGCCAGGCCGAACAGCGTCGCGTGCACGGGGGCCGTGGCCGGCTCGTCGCCCGTCACCCGCGCCACGCAGGGGGCTATCACGGTGAGCCGGTCGGGGACGGCGTCCCGTGCCGCCAGGGCCCGCATGAGGTGGAAGAGGGATTCGACCCCACTGCGCAGCCTGCGGTCGAGTTCCCCGACCCCACGCTGGGCGTCGGCGGCGGGGGCCGCGACCACCACCGCCTCGCCGGGCACCTCGTCGCCCAGGGCGTCGAGCAGCCGCTCGTACCCCTCGGTGGTGGGGGGCACCCAGTAGTGGTCGTCGCCGCGCGTGCTCCACTCCTCGGCGAGCTCGGCCGTGATCACCCGTACCCCGCGGGAGTGCAGCGAGCCGCCGAGGTCCCGGGACAGGACGCCGCCTTCGGTGACGAGCAGCACGGCGACCGGCGCCTCGCGCTGCTCCGCGACGGCCGGGGCGGGTACCCAGCGCAGGGTGTGGTGACGGGTGTGCGGACGGATCCGGGCGACCGTGTGCCGGGGGTCGGGGACGCGCTTGACGGTGAAGCCGAGGATCTCGACCGCGGTGTTCCCCAAGGCGTCGCAGATCGTGACGTCGACCTTGCGCACCTCGACGCCGGCCCTGGATTCCGGGTGGGGAGTGATGAGGCTGAACCCCTCGGGCGGCAGCGGCGCGTGGATGCGGAGGGAGTCGTAGCCGACCGGCAGGAAGAAGGCGCGGCTGCCCCGGTATTCTCGTACGTCCTCCCGGGACTCGTGGACGGCGAATCCGCTGAACCCCGTCGCGAGGTCGAGCAGCGCCGGGTGCAGGACGTGGTCCTCGCACTCGGCGCGGTAGCGCTCGGGCATGTCGAGGATGCCGAGCGCGGCCCGGACGCCGACGTGCATGGTGCGCAGGCTGTCCGTCCAGCGGCGGCCGAACTCCATCACCTTGTGCTCGGCCTGGGCCACGCCGAGGTCCACGGTCTCCAGATCGCACCTCGCGAGCAGGGCGGCCGGGTCCTGGGGCGGCGGCGGGGCGAGGGGAGCGACGCCGGCCGTGCCCTGGACGTGGACGGTCCACACGTCGCGTGCCGGGTCGTGGCCGGCCACCGTGAACTCCACGAGGTCGTCGCCGAGTTCCCTGACGGTGGTGTGCACGGTGCGGGGCTGCTGCTCCTGCACGAGCAGCGGCACCAGGAAGTCGACGTCCTTGATCTCGGTGACGGGGCGCCCCAGATGGGCCGTGGCGGCGGCCCGGCACATCTCGAGGTACGTGGTCCCGGGGACGATCGCCTCACCTAGCATGCGGTGTTCGGCGAGCACCCAGTGGCGTTCGAGGGAGAGCTCGGTGTGGAAGACGGACTGTCCCGCGGACCGGAGCAGCACATGGTCGAGCAGGGGGTGGGGGCCGGGTTCGCGGGGCGTCCGGGGGGCCACGGGTTCGAGCCAGTAGCGCTTGCGCTCGAAGGGATACGTGGGCAGGGGGATGCGGCGCCGCTCGTCCTGACCGTAGTAGCCGGTCCAGTCCGGCGCCACCCCGTGGAGCCACAGCTGGCCCAGGGTGCGGCGCATGGTCTCACCGGCGCCGCGGGGGTCACGGCGATGCGGCAGCGAGGCCGTGACCGTCACTCCCCCGGTGTCCGCCTCGGCGAGCGTCCGCCGTGCCAGTCCCGCGAGGGTCTGGCCGGGGCCGACCTCCAGGAGCACCGCAGTGCCGCTCTCCGCCAGCCGGCGCACACCGGCGGCGAACTCCACACACTGACGTATCTGGCGTCCCCAGTACTCCGGGTCCCGTGCCTGCTCCGGTGTGATCCAGTCACCCGTCACATTGGAGACGAAGGGAATGCCCGGCGACCCGCGGTCCACTTTCCCCACCGCCGCGACGAACGCGTCGACGACCGGCTCCATGAGTTCCGAGTGGAACGCGTGGGACACCTCCAGCGGCCGGGTCGCCCACCCGAGCTCATCGGCCGTCACGGCGAACTTCTCGACCGCGTCGACGGATCCCGACACCACACAGTCGCGGAGGCCGTTGTGCGCCGCCAGGCAGACGCCGTCGGGCAGCGCCGCCTCCACCGCGTCCCGCTCCGCCACCACGCCGAGCATCGCCCCGGCCCCGCAGTTCTGCATCAGCTCGCCGCGCAGCGCCACCAGTCGCAGCGCGTCCTCGAGGCGGAAGACGCCCGAGACGCATGCCGCGACCCACTCCCCCAGGCTGTGCCCGAGCAGGTGCGAGGGCTCCACTCCCCATGCCTGCCAGAGCGTGACCAGGGCGTACTCCACGACGAACAGCGCTGGCTGGGCCCATCGGGTCTGTCCCAGGAGCGTGGCGTCGGCAGCGTCCGCCGAGAACAGGACGTCACGCACGTCCTTGTCCAGGAGGGGCTCCAGGAGCTCCGCGCAGGTGTCCACGGCCGACCGGAAGACCGGCTCCGACGCGTAGAGTCCGCGCCCCATGCCCGGGTACTGGGACCCCTGGCCGCTGAACAGGAACGCGACGTGCGGCGAGCTCTGCTCGGCATGCCCGCTGGTCACGTGCGCGGGGTCCCGGCTCTCCAGCGCGGCGGCCACCGCGTCGATGTCCGATCCGCACACGGTGCGCCGGTAGGGGAAGGCGCGCCGGCCCCGGGCCAGCGTGAAGGCCGCGTCGGCCGGCGCGGGCCGCTCCCGGCGCAGGAAGGCCGCCAGCCGGTCCGACGCCTGGTCCAAGGCCTGTTCGGAGCGTGCCGACACCACCAGGAGCTCGGACTTCCGCGGGCTCGCGGAGAGTTCGGGCGCGGACGGAGCCTCCTCCAGCACCACGTGCGCGTTCGTGCCGCCGAAGCCGAACGCGCTCACGCCGGCGCGGCGCACCCGCTCCGACCGCGGCCATGCGCTCAGCTCCGTCTGCACCCGGAACGGCCCGTCCGTGAAGTCGATGTCGCCGTTCCCCTCCACGTGGTTGAGGGACGGCGGCAGTTCCTCGTTCCGCAGGGCCAGCACGGTCTTCAGCAGTCCGGCCATCCCTGCCGCCGCGTCCAGGTGCCCCACGTTGGACTTCACCGAGCCGATGCGCCATGTGCCCGCCGCGCCGCTGAAGGCCCGTGACAGGGCCTGGACTTCGATCGAGTCGCCGATCAGGGTGCCGCTGCCGTGGGCCTCCACGTAGTCGATGTCCCCCGGCTCCAGCCCGGCCGTCGCCAGGGCCTCCGCGATCACCGTGGCCTGACCGACGACGCTCGGCGCGGAGAAACTCGCCTTGACCGCACCGTCGTTGTTGACCGCCGTGCCCCTGATCACCGCGTGGACGGTGTCCGAGTCGGCGACGGCGTCCGCCAGTCGCTTCAGCGCCACCACGCCGACGCCGTTGGCGAAGACCGTGCCGCGGGCGGCGGCGTCGAAGGGCCGGACATGACCGTCCGGGGAGAGGAACGCGCCCTCCTGATAGGGGTAGCCGGCCTTCTCCTGCACCTTGTAGGAGACTCCGCCGGACAGCGCCATGTCGCACTCGTAGGCGAGGAGGCTCTGGCAGGCGGCGTGGAGGGCGACCAACGAGCTGGAGCAGGCCGTCTGGACGGGGTAGCTCGGCCCCTTGAGGTCGAGTTTGTAGGAGACCCGGGTGGTCAGGAAGGCCAGTTCATTGCCCAGGCCGACGTTCTCCCCGCGGATCTCCTCCCCGTCGTCCATGTTGCTGACGACGTTGGCGATGTAGGCACTGCTGCTCGCGCCTCCGAAGACCCCGACCGTGCCCTCGTACCGGGCCGGGTCGTGGCCCGCGTGCTCCAGCGCCGCCCAGGCGGTTTCGAGGAACAGCCGGTGCTGCGGGTCCATGATCTTGGCTTCCCGGGAGGTGTAGCCGAAGAACTCCGCGTCGAAGAGGTCGAGGCCCTCGAAGGAGGGTCCGGCCTTCACGTAGTGCGGTTGCCGGAACACTTCGGGGTCCACTCCGGCCGCCTGGAGCTCGTCGTCGCGGAACTCCACGACCGACTCGACGCCGTCGCGCAGGTTCGCCCAGAACTCGGACAGGTCCCGGGCGCCCGGGAAACGTCCGGACATCCCGATGATCGCGATGCCTTCCGGCACGGACGGCTCGTCGAGATCTCTGTCGCTCGTGTCGCTCATCGCTGTTCCCTCCGTCGTGCGGCGTCCGTCGGTGCTGCCGCAGCCCCCTGCGGTCTGCTGTCTTCGCGGTGGTGGACCGGGCGCTCCCGCCGCGGCGGTCGACCGCGCCTCAGGCCGGTCGCTGTCTGCCGGTCAGGTTCACCAGCACGACCTCGTCCGGGCCGATCCGGTGCGCCGCCGCCTCGTTGCGTACGGCGGCGACCGTGGCGGCCGAGGCATGGCAGACGTCCAGCCCCTCCAGGTCGGACAGCAGGCGTCTCGCCTCGACGAGTTCCTCCTGGGTGACGTCCACGATGGCGCCGCCACTGGCCGCGGCGATGTCCCGCATGTACGGATAGCTGGCGCGGCCGTCGCCGAGGAGGATGGCGCGGGCCAGGCCGTCGGGGTGGGCGATCACGTCCTCGTCGGTGAGCTCGGCCCGGTTCTCACGCCAGGCCCGGGCCATCGGCGCGCAGGTGTCCTGCTGCACCATGAGGAATCGGGGGATCCGCGCAAGCCGGCCCAGGTGCCGGTACTCCACGGCTCCCTTGTGAGCGGCCATGATGCCCATGCCGCTGCTGATGGCCTGCACCACGACGTCGGGCTCGGCCTCCATGGCGTCGAACGCCTCCAGGTAGGCCAGTTTCAGGCCCTCCCTGCGGGCCCAGTTGAAGAAGCCGCCCTCCCAGAAGAGACCGTGGCGGTCGGCGTGCGAGCGGGCGGCCTCCGTCGCGTCCGCGAAGCTGCCGTCGACCACGGTGACCGTGACGTGCTCGTCCGTCCGGACGTCGTGGCGCCCGGCGAAGTCGCGCCCGCAGAAGAAGTGGGCCTGGATCGCTCCGTCCCTGCGGACCGCGCGGGCCAGCGCGACGGCGGTGTTGCCGGTGCTGGAGGTGACGAACTCCTTGACGCCGTACTGCCGCAGGACCGCGAGGACGACGGCCGCGAGCCTGTCCTTGGTGCTGCCGGTGGGCTGTTGCGACTCGTCCTTGACCCACAGGCGGGGGACGCCCACCACCCTGCCCAGTTCCGGTGCCGGGCGGCAGGGGGTGACCCGGGAGATTCCCTGGACCAGATGGTCCATGGACTCGATGGGCAAGAGGTCCGCGTACGCCTCCTCCGGCTGGTCCCCCTTACCGATCTCGGCACTGCCGAGGTCGGTTCTCGTCTCGATGGCGCCGGCACAGACCGGACACCGGAAGAGCAGCGAGGAAGGACCGCGCCAGTCGCACCGCACACACTCCAGACGGTATTTCCGGGAGGTCTCGACCCCATCGACGTTTGTCACCCCGTACCGCACTCGATCCCCCAACGGCTGCGCTCTATATCAAGAGGGCAGAAATTCCATGTCGTTCGATGGTATATCGCTCGGTGCGCATGTCTCATGTCGACCGGCAGCGAGACTAACTCAGGCGCCAACAGGCCACAATGGCGCTCGGTGTGACGTGCACGATAGACGACGAACGTACTCGATATCCACTTCATTTACTCGCCCCGGAGGCAGCTCTGTGGCACGCTGTTCGGGCCGATGAGCAGAACCGGAAAACGGAAGAGGACGCACATGCACGGTAACCCGCCCACGCGACCCTGGATCCATCGACTGTCGCGTACGAATCCACCCGGGGGCATACGGCTGTTCTGCTTCCCTTATGCCGGCGGCGGCGCTTCCACATTTCGCGGATGGGCCGAGCTGCTGCCCCCCGAGATCGATGTCCACGCCATTCAGCCGCCGGGCCGCGAGGACCGGTTGTTCGAGGATCCGGTCGACACCCTGCAGGACAGTCTGGACGCCATCGTCCCGGAGTTGCTGGAGTACTCCAAAGAGCCGTTCGCCCTGTTCGGGCACAGTCTCGGGGCGATCGTCTGCTGGGAGGCGGCCCGGGTCCTGCGCGAGGAGCACGACATCGAACCGGTGCATGTGTTCCTCTCGGGATGCCGCGCGCTGCCGGCCGTGCACGACGGCCGACGGGACCTGCACACGCTTCCCGAGGGTGAACTGATCGAGGAACTCCGAAACATGAACGGAACGCCGGAGGAGATTCTCAGCAGCATGGACTTCATGCGAATGCTGTTGCCTGCGGTACGGGCGGACTACGCAATGCTTTCACGCTATTCCTTTCTGCCGTGCAAGCCTCCGGGCATACCGGTGACGGTATTCGGCGGAGCGAGCGACCCGGCCGTATCGATGGACCATCTCCAGCGCTGGTCCGAGTTGGTCGAGGGAGATTTGGACGCCGTGGTCCTGCCGGGGGATCACTTTTTCCTGCATTCGTCACGGGAGCCGCTTCTCTCGGAAATGGCGAAGCGTCTCCTCGGCCCCGGTCAGACTTCGCTCTGATGTCTTCGGCCGTCGTCGATGTCTTTCATGGCGTCTTCGACGGCCCGCAGGGTCGGCTCGTGCGCGATCATCTCGAAATGGTCCACTGGCACCCAGTACTGCTTGTAGTCACCGAGCCCGAGGTCCGGCCAGTCGGTCACCGGGTGAAGGGTGCCCTCGACGTCCGACGGGTTGTCCCGGTCGTCCGTCGAGAACAGCCGCACAGGATGGTCGACCGGCTCGGGCACATAGCCCGACACCGCTGCCCCGACGGATCCGAAGACCTGCAACCCGGCCTCGAACTCGGCGAAGTCGGTCTCGATCGGGTCCGGCCCCTGCGAGGTCACCGCGTGGAACACCGTCGCGGCGTCCGCCTCCTGGCCCTGCGGTATCGCGATGCCCGCCTCCTCGGCGACGGACACGAGCTTCTCCCTGGCTGCGTCGCTCACCTCCAACGGCGGGCAGTACAGCGAGGTGTTGAGCAGGATGACGGAGCGCACGTCCCATCCCCGCGACCGGAGCCCGGCGGCCAGTTCGTAGGCCAGAATGCCCCCCACGCAGTATCCGGCCAGGTGCAGGCTGCGCGGCGCGTCCGCCTTCTCCAGGACGCCGATGAAATCGTCGACGATCTCCGGAAGCGTCCTGCAGGGCTCGCCCTCCGCCGGATCGAGGCCGCGGGCCTGCAGCCCGAGCACGGGACGGTCGATCGGATCGCCTCCGAAGCGGTGGAGGCCGATGACGCCGCCGCTCGCAGCCGGCACCAGGAGGAGCGGTGCCCCGGTGCCGGACGAGTTGAGGGTCAGCAGCCGTCCGCCGGACCCGGGGGTGTCGTTCCTGATCCGAGCGCTGAGACCGCCGAACGTCGGCGCCTCGAACAGGGTCTTCAGAGGAACGCGGGCACCGAGGGCGGCCCGCAGCGCGGAGACCAGTTTCGCGGCGAGCAGGGAGGTGCCGCCGGATCCGAAGAAGTCGGCGTCCAGGCTCGCGGGCGGCCGGCCCAGCACCCGCGACCACTGGGCCGCGACGACGGCCTCGGTCGCGTCCCGCTCTACGAAGTGCGACTGCACGGTTCTTCCTTCCCTCGAGGGCCTCCGGCCGCCACGGGGGCCGAGAGGAGTTCGGTCACCAGCGGCGTCACCGCCGACGTCCCGAACAGGTCCGTCATGGTCAGTCCGGTGCGGTGCACCGACCGCGCGTCGGCGTCCGGCCACTCGCAGTCCTCGCTGAGGACGACATGGCCCAGCTTCGGCGGGACGATGCGGTCGGCCGCGGCGGACAGCGTGAAGCCGAGCCAGGCCCGCTGTCCCGCCGTCAGCTCGTCCGCGATGTCGTCCTCCAGGTCGGGTGCGGCCCGGGTGACGAGGGAGCGGAGGAAGGAACTCGCCCGGTGCAGGGCGTCGGACGCCGGGAGGCCGGTGATGTCGGGCACCTCGGAGGGCTCCAGCGTGTCGTCCATGCCCATGGCGAGATCCAGCAGCAGCTCCTGGGGTGTGCTCGGGCCGGGAGCCACGGGGTCGAGGACGAGGAGCGGTATGCCGGGCCCGGGCAGCGCGTCGACCAGCAGCGCCGCCAGCTCGGCGGCCGAGCAGTAGGCGAGCACGGCCCGCGGCCGCGTGGCGGTGCCGATCTCGGCCGCCCAGTGTCGTGCCTGGGCCGCCAGGTCGGGGACCGCCTCGGCGAGTCCGGGGTAGCTCAGCGGATCGATCCTGAGGCGGTGCGCGTGCAGCTCCGGCGGAAGGATCCGGTCGAAGCTCCGTGCCGGGATCTCGTTCCCGAACTCGAGGACGACGACCGGCCGGTCGTCGTGGGTGATCGTGTTGCCGGACATCTTGTCTCAGACTCCGTTCTTCGACGCGGCGTCGACCTCTGCCGCCAGGTCCGCCAGGACCGGGTGGTCGAACACCGCCTGCAGCCCGACCTTGACGCCGAACCGGTCACGGACCTTGCCGATCATGCGCGCCGCCAGCAGGGAATGCCCGCCGACGTCGAAGAAGTTGTCGCGGACGTCGGGCGCGATGCCGGTCAGCTCGGCCCAGATCTCGGCGATGCCCTCCTCGGTGGAACCGGGCCGGAGGGCGCCCTCGGGCCGCTGGGCCGGCCCGGCGGGAATCTCCAGCAGGGCATCGCGGTCGATCTTGCCGTTCGGCGTCAGCGGCATGGCGTCCAGCCGCTGGACGCGGGACGGGACCATGTACCGGGGCAGCCGCGCGACCAGCGCCTCCTGCACCGCCTCCACTGCGGCCGCACCGCAGTAGAAGGCGGCAAGGGAACCGCCCGAGCCGTCGTCCCACAGCACGACGGCCGACTGGCTCACCCCCGCCACGGTCAGCACGGTGTGCTCGATCTCGGCCGGTTCGACCCGGTTGCCGCGGACGCTCAGCTGGGCATCGCGCCGTTCGACGAACTCCAGGTCGCCGGAGTCGGTCCAGCGGCAGACGTCCCCTGAGGCGTACCACCGGTCTGCCGTGCCGTCGGCGCCGGCCCTCCGCTCGACGAACTTCTCCTCGGTGAGGGCGGGGTCGTTGCGGTAGCCGGTCGCCAGGACCTCCCCGCCGATGAGGAGTTCACCGGTCTCGCCGGGGCCGACGACGTCGAAGCCCTGAGGATCGACCAGCCGGACGCGCGCGCCCGTGATGGGGGTGCCGATGACCGGTGGCCGGTCGGGGCGGCCGGTGCCGCGCAGGTCCTGGCTGGCGGTCGTGACGACGGTGGCCTCGGTCGGTCCGTAGTGGTTGTGGACCGCGGCGGGGAACGAGCCGCTGGGCCGCACCCGCAGCCGGTCGCCTCCGGTGAGCAGGACACGCAGGGAGCCGGGAGGCCGGTCCGAGCCGATCAGCTCCTCGGCGAGCGGTGTGCTCAGGAAGCACTGCTCGATCGCGTTCTCCTGGAGGAAGTCCGAGATGGCGGTGACGTCGGCGCCCAGGGGCTCGGCCGGAAGGACGAGGGTCGCGCCGCCTGCGAGCGTCGCCCAGACTTCCCAGACCGAGGCGTCGAACCCCAGCCCCGCGAAGGCGGCCACCCGCACGCCGGGCCCTGTCCCGTAGGTCTCGCGGTGCCAGTCCAGCAGGTTCACCAGGCTGGCGTGACCGACCTCCACCCCTTTCGGCGTGCCGGTGGAGCCGGAGGTGTAGATGACGTAGGCGAGCGTCGACCTGACCGGCCGCGGCTCCTGTGCGGGGTCGCAGGAGCCGGCCTCCGACACGGGGACCGTCTGCGGCACCCGGTGCCGGAGGTCGGGCTGGGCCAGGGCGGCGAAGGGCCGCGCGTCCTTCAGGACCGACTCGATGCGTCCGTCCGGAAGGGCGGGATCCAGGGGCAGGTAGGCGACTCCGGCACGCCAGGCCGCCAGCTGGGCGACCACCCCCGGTACGCCCCTCTCGAAGAGGACGCCGAGTACACCGCCCGGTTCGAACCGTGCCGTCCGCTGGAGCCGCGCCGCCAGGGCGCCGGCCTCGTCCCACAGACGCCGGTACGTCAGCACGTCCTTGCCGCACTCGATCGCGGTCGCCTCGGGGTTCGCGTCGACGAAGCGCCGCAGCAGGCAGACGACCGTCCGTTCCTCTGAATTGTCCTGCATGGAGAGGTGGAGTCCCTTCGAGTGGTGACTGTTCACGAGCGCTGAGAGCCCGGCAGCTCGCCGGAGACCAGCAACTCCTCGTAGGCGTGGGCGAGACGGTGCGCGGTCTGCGACGCGACGCGGTCCGCCTGGAAGCTGATGTCCACCCGCATTCCGCCTTCGGCCGTCGGCCAGACCTCGCAGACGATCTCGTGCATGGCGGCCGGCGGCGCCATCGGCAGGCGCCGCACCGTGCAGCCGGCGAGCACAAGCTCCTCGGGCACGGCGTTCTGCACGGCGAACATCGTCTGGTACAGCGGATTACGGCCGGTCCGGGGCGGCCCGACCGCACGGACCACCTCGGCGAACGCCACGTCCTGGCGGGCGAAGGCGTCCTCGACCGCGGAGCGAGCCACCTTCGACAGGTCCGCGAGCACCGGCCCGCCGTCCCTGCCCGACAGCCGCAGGCACAGGACGTCCACCAGGCACGACACGGCTGCCATGCAGCCGGGTCCGGAACGACGCATCAGGGGTACGCCGATGCCGAAGTCGTCCTGCCCGGTCACATCGGCGAGTGCAGCCGCGTACCCGGCCACGAGGGGCAGGAACACGGTCGATCCGAGATGACCGGCTTCGGCCCGCAGACGGGCGGCGACCACCGCGTCCACGGTGAATCCCAGACTTGCGAACGGCTGTACCGGTTCCGGCCCGGGTGCGGGCAGCGTGAGTTCCGGCACCTGCGCGAGGTGCTCCGTCCAGTACTTCAGTTGAGCGGCGGCCTCTTCGGGGTCGCGGAACCGTGCGGCCTCGTCGGCCACCTGGCGCAGGGTGGGCGCCGTGTTCTCGAAGTGCGGCTCGGCCCCGCGGCTGCGGGCGTCGTAGGCGTGTGTCAGCTCGGCGACGAGGAGGTCCTGCGACCAGCCGTCGAAGGCGATGTGGTGGACGGTGACGCCCAGCAGCGCCGTGTGGTCGTCCACCGGGGCGTACACGCATCGCCAGACCCGCGCGTCCTCGATGGCCAGGGGGCGGTTCAGTGCCTTCTCCACCCGAGCCCGCGCCTCCTGCGGCCCGTCTCCCGCCCGAAGCGTCTCGACGCGGATGGCGTCCACGGCGTCCGGTGCGACTGCCACCGGCTCGGGATCGAGCCGATAGGCCGACCGCAGGGCCTCGTGACGCCGTTGCACATCGTTGAGAGACTGCTCCAGGGCCGCCGTGTCCAGCGCGCCGGTGACCTCCCACAGCAGGTGGCACAGGGCGGCGGAGTCGCTCGGGTCCAGCTCGTGCAGCAGGCCGAAGTGGGCCTGGACGCCGTCGAGCGGGACCCGGTCCGTGCGGCCGGGTGACGCCGGCAGGGCGGGGCCGGAGCGGGTCTGAAGGAGTTCCGCCAGACCGCTGACCGTGGGGTTGCGCAGGAAGCCGGAGACCGGCACGGAGATGCCTGTGCGGTCGGAGAGCCGCGCGCAGAGCCGGATGGCGTCGAGGGACGTTCCGCCCAGCACCGCCAACGGCACGTCGGGCGCGGCTTCGGTGCCCAGGAGCGTGCGGAACTCCTCCAGGACGACCGCTGTCCACCGGCTTTCCGGCACAGCGGATCCGGCAGGAGCGGTCGTCTCCCCCGGCGTGTCGGCGGGCGCCGGCCGGGTCATCGACAGCAGCCGCTCGGTGTCCGTCTTCCCGGTGGACGACAGCGGGACGGCGTCGACTCGCCTCAGGTCGTCGGGAACGCTGTGGGGAGGCAGCCCGGCCACCAGGTGCGCACGTACGGCCGACGGTGTGACGGCCTCCTCGGCGGCGGCGCCCGGCTCCACGACGTAGAAGAGCACCATCGCGGTGTAGGCGCCGTCCGCGCCGGGCACCGGCACCGCGACCGCCTGCTTGACGTGCGGCAGGGCGAGACAGACGTTCTCGATCTCCAGCGGCTCGATCCGTCGGCCTCGGATCTTCACCTGCCGGTCGGCCCGTCCGACGTAGTGGAGCAGTCCGTCGGGGGTGGTGAACCCCAGGTCTCCGGTCCGGTAGAGGCGGACGGTCCCGCCGTCGACGGGGGTGTCCACGAACCGCGCGGCCGTGTCCTTCGGCATGCCCAGGTATTCGTCTGCGAGGCCGTCCCCGCCGATGCAGATCTCGCCGGTCTCCCCCGGCGGACACACCCGGCCGTCCCGCATCACATGGACCGTGGTGTGCGGCACGGGCCTGCCGATGGGGATGCCGTGCGTGCGTTGCGTGTCCTGCGGCACCGCGTCGTGCGTGGTGGTGAAGACGCAGGACTCGACGGGCCCGTAACCGTTGGTCAGCCGCACCGTCGGGTGGGCGGCGAGGAATCTGCCCACGTGGTGCGGCGACAGCCTCTCCCCGCCGGTCATCACGTGCCGCAGGCCGAGGAAGCAGGAGGGGTCCTCGTCCACGAAGGCGTTGAAGAGGGACGCGGTGAGCCATGCCGTGTCGACGCGCTGGTCGCGTATCAGTGCGGTGAGCCCCGAGGGCAGCAGGTACTCGTCCTCCACCAGGGCCACCGTGCCGCCGCTGACCAGCGGTCCCCACAGCTCCAGGCTCGCGACGTCCCAGGGCAGCGCAGCCGCCGAGAGCATGACGCGGCCCGGACCGAAGTCGCCGAAGCCACCGGGCTGGAAGAGCCGGGTGGTGGCCCGGTGCGGGGTGACCACGCCTTTGGGGACTCCGGTGCTGCCCGAGGTGAAGAAGACGGTGGCCTCGCTGCCGCCGTCGCACGCCGCGGCGGGAATCCGACGCCCGCGTCGCACCGCCTCGTCGACGGGGTGCTCGGCCGAGGACCAGACGGGCACCTGGAGGTCCCTGGGCTCCGCCACGACCGCGAGCGGCGGCTCGAGCCGCCGAAGGATGGCGCGCAGGCGCTCCTCGGGCCACCGCAGGTCCAGGGCCGCGTAGGCCGCCCCGCACTTGAGGACGGCGAGCACGACGGCCACGTACTGGGGCGAGCGTCCCATGAGCACGGGCACCCGGTGTCCCGGGGCGACGCCCAGGGCGCGCAGTCCGGCGGCGTAGTCGTCGCTCGCCGCGTCCAGTTCCGCGTACGTCAGGCGGACGTCGCCCTGTACGACGGCGAGGGCGTCGGGCTGTGTGCGCGCCCGGTGGGCCACCGCTTCGTGGATGAGCTCGCCATGAAGGTACGAGGCGGTTTCGGCGTCACGCGCCATTGCGGGTCCCCCCTCTGACCGTGAGGTGTTCCAGGACGGTGAGGCCGTAGTGCGAGCGGGTCACGGGGGCGGCGGCCTCCTCGATCGTGTCCCACCGGGAGCCGAGCCGCTGCAGGGCGACCTCGGCCTCCAGCCGTGCCAGTGCGGCTCCCAGGCAGTAGTGCACGCCGTATCCGAACGTGAGGTGCCGTTTGATCTCCCGGCCGGGCCGCAGGTGTTCGGGGTCGTCGAAGACGGCCGCGTCGCGGTTGGCCGCCCCCAGCATGAGCAGCACGAGGTCACCGGCCGCGATATGACGCCCCGCCACCTCGACCGGCGCGGCCGCGAAGCGGGCGACCTGCTGGACCGAGGTGTCGAAGCGCAGCAGTTCCTCCACCGCGACGGCCGGCTCGGCCCTCAGGACCTCGTCCCAGGCCCCGGCGTGCAGGGCGGCCCGTACGGCTTTGCCGATGAAGGTCGAGGTCGTCTCGAAGCCTGCGTAGATGAGCAGGCTCGCCGTGGCCCACACGTCCTGGAGCTCGATCTCGCCGCGCCGGTGCGCCTCGCGCAGCAGCCACAGGCCCGACTCCTCGGGCACCTCGCCCCGGAGCGCCTCGTCGACGGCCGCGGTCACCTCGTGCAGCGCCTGGTACCCCCGGGTGATCACCTGGGGGAGATAGTCCGCGACGAGCAACGCCGCGATGTCGGGGGCCCACACGGCGAGGCGGGGCGCGATGTCCTCGGGCAGTCCGAGGATGTGGCAGATGACCCGGCTCGACAGCGGAACGGCGAGATCGTCCATGACGTCGAGCACGTCACGCTCGGGCGCGAGGAGTTCGTCGACGAGCCCCTCCACGAAGGGGCGTGCGGCTGCCAGGCGTTCGGTCGAGAAGAGCGGGGCGACGATCTTCCGAGCGTCGGCGTGCGCCGGGTTGTCGATGAACATGAACCACCTGCGCACCAGTTCGGCGGTGCGGCTCCCGTCGCCGTCCTTCCCTGCGTCCGGGGTGTGCAGCGTGGTCCTGCCCTGCTCCGGCCAGGCCGCCGAGAGGGACGGGTGGCGCAGGAGGTCGCTCACCTCGCGGAATCCGGTGACGAGCCACACGCCGAGGTCCTCGTCCCACCGGACCGGCTCGTCGTCCCGCAGATGGAGGTAGTCCATGCACGGGTCCGCCTGCGCGCGATCGGCCACATGATAGGGACATCGGCCCGTACGAGGGCCGGCGTCCACGGCCGCCTGCCGGGTGTCACTCATGGACGGTGTCCCCGTCCTTCGTACACGGCGGCGGGCTGACCTTCCGCAGCGGGGCCAGGCCCACCTCGCTCACGGTGTCCGGCCCGCCGTCGGCGAGGCTCACCAGCGCGGCCTCGACGGCGGCGAGGAAGCGGCCGGTCGCCTCGGCGCCGAGGTAGTCGTCGCTCGCGGTCAGGGACAGGTGCAGGCCGGAGCCGGTGGCAGCCCTGAGGTTGAAGCGCGGCCCGCCCTGCCAGGCGTCGTCGAACCACTCGACGTCGTCGCGCGCCGGTGACTGCGCCGCCGGGGGCCGGACGATCTCCCCCAGGTAGTTGAAGTAGCAGTCGAACTGCAGAGGGTCGGGGTTGTGGCAGCCGGCCTCCGTGAGCCGGGCCCGGAGTTCGTCGATGCTGTAGGAGCCGTAGAGAAGGCGTTCCAGGCTGTTCATGTAGAGCGTGCGCAGGAACCCGTCCGGGTCGGCGTCGCCGTCGGCGGCGACGGTCATCGGGGCGAGCTGGTTCATGCTGCTGAGGAGCGTCTGCCAGCGCTTGTCCATGCGGTTGCCCGCGAGGAGGCCGAACGTGACCCGGTCACGGCCCTTCAGGCCGAACAGGGCGAGGGCGGCTGCGCCGAGGATCACGGACTGGACGGACACGGCGAGGCGTTCGGAGACCGTGCGCGCGGCGTCCTGGGCGCGCTCCGAGTACAGCGCCGCCCGGAACCTCCGGCTGGTGTCGTCGCCCTGCCGGTCCTCGTCGACGAATCCCTCCCACTCCTCGAGCCAGAACTCCATCGTCTGCCGACGCTGCTGTTCGTCGCCGTGCTGGTCCAGCGCGAGATCGACGGGCTGCGGCGGGTCGGGGGCGAGCGTGCCCCCGGAGACGAGCGTGTTGAACTCGCTCTCCAGCAGGGTGCAGGCGGCGCTGTCGACGGCCAGGTGGTGCACCACGCACACCAGGTGGGTGGCGACACCCTCGTGGACTGCGACGGCGCCGCGCCAGGACTGCTCGACGTCGATGCGTATCTCGTGTTCCGCCCATTCCCCGGCGACCCGCAGGGCCGCCTCCCGGGTGGCGGCGGGCAGTTCGACCGTGCCGAGCTCGCCCTTCCGGAAGGGCCGGACCGTCTGGGTGGGCTGCGCGGCCCGCCGGTCGTAGACGGTCCGCAGCGCCTCGTGCCGATCCACCAGCCGCCACCAGGCCGCGGTGACCTCGTCCACGTCCGTACCGGACGGGACGTCGAAGACTAGGGGGAGATTGCCGTCGCTCTGCTCGTCGGGCCCGGACAGGTCGAGGTCCCTCAGCACCGACAGCTGACCGAACGTCATCGGAGCGGTCTTCACCTGGCTCAACTCGTTGCCTCCATACGCTTGCTGATGTCCTGGGGCCTCGGCCGGTCGCACGGCGCTCAGCCCACGGGCCGCCACCGCACGGGGCGGCGTCGGTGAGCTCCGCTCGGGGGCGGCCGCGGCTTCCCGGCGTTCGGGCCGCGTGCCCTATTCGCTCGCCAGGAGCACGCGGTCGACCTTTCCGGCGGTGGTGCGCGGAAGCGTCTCCCGGACGACGATCCGGCTCGGGCAATGGCTGGCCGGGAGCCGTTCGAGCAACCAGTTCCGGATGGCCTTGTCGGACGCGCCGTCTCCGCGGGCCGCGACATGGGCGGTGATCGACGCGTGCTGCGGCCGGTCGGCGTCGCGCAGGACGGCGACCGCGGCGGTCACTGCCGGATGCTCTTCCAGCACCGCCTCGATCTCGCCCAGTTCGATGCGGTGGCCGCGGAGTTTGATCTGGCCGTCGGCGCGCCCGAGGAACTCCAGGGAGCCGTTCGCCCGGTATCTCGCGCGGTCGCCTGTGCGGTAGAGCCGTTCGCTGCCGTCGGAGGTCTCTCTGACGGGGAACCGCTCGGCGGTCAGGTCGTCCCTGTCCAGGTAGCCGAGCGCGATGCCGGCGCCGTACAGCACGATCTCCCCGTCCGTTCCGGGCTCCGTGACCGTCTCGTCCAGGTGCGTCGTGCCGCTGCCGTCCACGGCTGCCAGGTAGAGGCCGCTGCCTTCCAGAGGGCGTCCCAGGGAGATCACGTCCGGCGATTCGACGCGCGCGGCGGTGGCCCAGATCGTGGCCTCGGTCGGGCCGTACAGGTTCCAGACCTCCGCGCCGTGGGGCAGGAGGCGGCGCGCCAGTTCCGGGGTGAGCGCCTCTCCGCCGCACCAGATCCTGGCGCCCTCGGCGCCCTGCCACTCCGCGGCCAGGAGCATGCGCCAGAAGCTGGGGGTGGCCTGGATGACCTGGGGGGCGTACTTGTTGACGAAGTCCTCGAAGGAGTAGGGGTCGAAGCGCACGTCGTCCGGAACGGCGAGGAAGGAGGCGCCGACCGTCAGCGGCAGCAGTATCTCCGCCATCGAGATGTCGAAGGACAGGGCGGTCGCGGCGACCATCGTCTCGCCCGCCGCCAGCCCGGGGGTGGACGCAAGGCCCGCCAGCCGGTCGAGCAGCCCCTGGTGGGAAACCATGACGCCCTTCGGGAGTCCGGTCGACCCCGAGGTGTACATGACGTAGGCGACATCGGCCATGACCGGCTCGCGGGGGACGAAGGGCCCCCCGGTGGCCGGAACGGGCTCGACGGTGAAGGCGCACTCGGCGGTCTCGCGCAGGACGAGGGACGGCCGCGCGCTCGCGAGGATCCGCTCGCGATGGGCCGGGGGGCTCTCCCGGTTCAGCGGGAGCACCGCGCATGCGCTGCCCGCGGCGGCGAGGATGCCGACCACGCCGCTGGCGGGGCCGGCCGCGTCGAGGGCGACCAGCGACCCTGTCGGGGTGTGCGCGAGGATCTCCTCGCCGAGGGCGGCCGCCTTCGCCGAGAGCTCACGGTAGGTGTGGGTCCGGGTGGCCCGCACGGCCACCGCATCCGGTGTCCGCGCCGCCTGAGCCTCGAAGGCTTCTCGAATCGTCTTCATACGCCGCACCGCGGTCCGGGAGACCGGAGTAAGTGTCCGTGCAGGCTGCGGGGAGCCGCTTTCGGAATGTTGACAGAAGCGTTGATGAAATCCATAGGAATATCGAACGGGTTATCACGCCCGGCCGTCGGGCACAGCACGGCGAGCGAGTTCGCTGAAAGGTCTATGAAAGATTCACCGAGCGACTCCGAAGAAGGGCCGAGGCTTCTGGCCATTTCTTCGCGTGCGCCGTCGGCTAAACCTACACAGGCGTAGGGCATTCCACTCCACTTCCCCCAGCACCGAAGCGATACGTGCATCCCGCACGGACTTGTTCATGGACATGTAGTCTCACGGCGCCATCGACAGCGCGGAGCGGGCTCGTCAGCGGCGGGACGCACGTCCCACGACCGCATCCTTGGTCGGCAGATCCCTGGCCTGCAGATCCTTGGCCGACAACCCGAGTTCAGCCGGGCAGCCCGACGATCGGCGTCGGCCGCCGTGCCTCCTCCGCGCCTTCCTCACGCCGAGGAAAGGCCCATTGGTTCCGCGGTATTCCGGGCTGAACACGCCCGAGCAGCACGCCGTGCGCACACGGCAGCCCACACGCCGATCCAACGGCAGATGGAGCGCCCCCGTACCCCTTTCGTTGTCCCCCGTCGCGCCGACCAGCGGCGCCTAACACGGCAGCGCCCGTCCTCTTCAACAGCCAATGGCGAGAGGTTCGCTGCCTGCCTCGCGTTCATCCGAGCGATGCACCGGTAATGACGCACCACAGATTCACGAGGCGTCCCGAAGGACGTTCCCCACTCTATGGCGTGTGACCGAATGAGGGAAGGGGTGATCATATCTCTTGACCAGTACCTGGGTTGATCCCCTGTCAAGCGCGCAGTTTGCCGACGAAGCGTACGGCCGCCCTACTTTTCGGGAAGGATTCGACTTGTCGGGGCATCGAATTAGGCATCGGACAGTTCTCCGCGATACGGGCATCGCCGACGCCGTACCCGTCCGGCACGCCCCTCGCCCCTCGACACCGCGGTGCTCCACACGCGTTGACAGAACCGTCGTGCGCTAAGAGCATGGGCTGCACGCTGCCCGCCGTGTGCGCGTTCGGAAGAGTCACCGGACATCACCGCACCCGGCAAGGCCCTCCGCAGTCTCTCGACGTTCCTGCGGGCCTTCGGCACAGCGGAACTCGGAACCCGACATCACCACGGGACCACTGTGCCCTGCTGCGGCTACCACGGCCGCCACAGCGCGGGGCCGAGGCCTGGCCGACCGCTGACGGGAGCTGACGGGCGCTCGTGAACGCCGCCCGGACCGCTTCCCGGCCGCCGGCGCACACCGGCCACCGCGTTGGTCGTCCACCACCCATGAGGCCATACCCGTGGTCCGTCCCTGGCCACCGTGCTGTCTGCGCAGCTCAGGATGAGGAGAAGAACATGCAGTTGTCGCTGAGCGGCACGAGAATGGCCGGCGTCTCCGGGCTGCGCGGCATCATGGAGGACGTCGCCGCCAGTACGGCGGGTGCGTCGGCGGACGAGTGGCTCAACCTCGGCGTGGGCAACCCGGCTCCCATCCCCGAGGCACACGACATGTGGCGGGCCGCCCTGGCGGAGTCACTCGCCGACGACTTCGGGCAGACCAGCTGCCGCTATGGTCCGTCACGCGGCAGTCAGGTGCTGATCGAGGCCGTGGTCGACTACTTCCGCCGGACGTACGGCTGGCGGCTCGGCCCGGAGAACGTGGTCGTCGGGCCGGGCAGTCAGATGGTGTGCTTCGCCGCGGCCGCCCTCTTCGCGGGCCCCGGAGCACGAGGCGACCGGAAGATCGTCCTTCCCATGGTGCCGGACTACACCGGCTACCAGGGGCTGTGCATGCACGAGCGGGGCATTGCGGGGGTACCGCCCCGGATCGAGCAGCAGGGCGACCACCGCTTCCGGTACGCCCTGGACATCGAAGGTCTGAGACGGCAGTCGGACATCGGCGTGCTGCTGGTCTCCAGTCCGGGCAATCCCACCGGTCGCGCCCTGGACCGGGCGGACCTGGACGCGCTCATCGCCGTGGCGACGGAACGTGAGGTTCCGCTGTTCCTTGATCACGCCTACGGCTCCCCGTTCCCCAGGATCGCCGAGGTGCACACCGAGCCGGTGCTGCACGACAACGTGGTCAACTGCTTCTCCGTCTCCAAGGCCGGACTGCCCGGAGAGCGGCTCGGGTTCGCGATCGGCGCCCCCGAGTACATCGACGCTCTGGCGGCGTTCATGTCCAACTCCGTCCTGCACGCCCCGCAACTGCCCCAGGCCGCCCTCGCCCGCACGCTGCGGGACGGACGGCTGGATCACGTCACGCACCACGCGATCGCTCCCTACTACCGGGAGAAGAAGCAGTTCGTCGCGGACCTGCTGTCGGAAGTGATGCCGCCGGACATGGACTGGCGGATGCACTCCGGCGCCGGCGGAATGTTCTGCTGGCTGTGGGTGAACCACGGGTGGTTCGACGACATCGCTCTCTACAACAGGCTGAAGGACAGGCGCGTGTTCATCGTGCCAGGACGGCACTTCTTCGTGGAGCCACTCTCCTCCGCCGCTCCGGGCGAGCACGCGACCCGGTGCTTCCGCATCAGCCTCAGCACCGAGGAGAAGGTGCTCACCGAGGGCGTTCGCCGCGTGGCCGAGGTCCTGCGGGAGATGCGTGACGCGGCATCTGCGATCGGTGCGCCGCCGCCCCGGTCCGGTGAGTGAGTGGGCGGTGTGCGGAGCGCTGGTTCTGCTGCTGTTCGCCGCCGGCCGCCCTGGTGCCGCCCGGCCGCCGTCGCCCACGAGTGAAGATGAAGGGGACACGCATGGAACGCGTACAGGGGCACGCTCTCTGCCGGGGGCCTGAGCCGGAGCGCACCGAAGGTGACCCGCACAGCGCCGTGGACGCCCTGCTGCGTGCCGCGGACTCGGCCTCCGGCGCGGCCGTCGTCACCGTCGCCCCGGACGGTTCCACGACCACCCGGCCCTATCGCGAACTGCTGTTACAGGCCCGCCGACTGCTCACCGGGCTACGGGAGCGCGGCTTGCGCGCCGGTGACGCGGTAGTGCTGTGCGGGCTGCCGTTGGCCGAGTTCTTCCCCGCCTTCTGGGCCTGTGTGCTCGGCGGCGCCCGGCCTGCGGCCATCGCGGAGCGGGCCGTGCCGGGCTCTCCGGCGCTGGAACGACTACTGCATGCCTGTGCGGTGCTGGACCGGCCGTTGGTGCTCAGTGACGCGACCGGAGCCGAAGCCCTGGCCACCGCAGCTCCCGCACTACGGGTCGTGGTCGCGCAGGACTGTCCGGGCGCGCCGCCCGCGGACGACCTCATCCGGCCGACCGGGTCCGACGTCGCCTTGCTGATGCTGTCCTCCGGCAGCACCGGTGTACCCAAGGCGGCGCAGCTCACCCACGCCGGTCTGGCGGACTTCGCCGCAAGCACCAGGCGGATCCTGGACGTACGCCCGGAAGACACCACGGTGAACTGGCTCCCGGTCGATCACAGCGGCGCGTTCCTGCTGTACCACCTGCTGGCGGTCTTCGTGGGATGCACCAACGTTCACGCACCGACCGAACGGGTCCTGGCCGAGCCGCTGCGCTGGCTGGACCTCCTCGACGAGCACGGGGCCCAGCACAGCTGGGCGCCGACCTTCGCCTACGGGCTCGTCGCGGACGCGCTCGCCGAGCGGCCGGAGAAGCCCCGAGACCTCGCCGGCCTCAAGTCGCTGCTCTGCGGCGGCGAGCAGATCGTGCTGCCGGTGTTGCGCCGCTTCCTCGACGCCACCGCCGCGTCCGGTGTCCGGGAGGATCACGTCGTGCCGGCGTGGGGGATGGCGGAGACGGTCACGGCTGTCACCTACGGGCGGCTGGGGCGGCCGGGCACCGTGCACCGCCTGCTCAAGAGCAGCCTGAGCGGCGACCTGGTGCGGGCCGACGCACAGACCCCGGAGGACGACTGCGTCTCCTTCGTCGCAGCCGGATCGCCCGCACACGGCGTCACCCTGCGCATCGTGGACGACGGCGGAGAGCCGACGCCCGCGGGGAGGATCGGCAGACTCCAGGTGCACACGCCCGCCCGTCTCACCCCCGGCTACGTGAACGACCCGGAGGCGGACGCCGAGGCCTTCCCCGCCGGACGGGACTGGCTGGACACCGGTGACCTGGCCTTTCTCGACGGTGGGCAGGTCGTGATCACCGGACGGCGCAAGGACCTGATCATCCTCAACGGGCACAACGTCTACTGCCACGAGGTCGAGGCATCGGCCACCGCCGTCGTCGGCGTCCGACAGGGGGACGTGGCCGCCTGCGGCATTCCGCACCCGGACAGCGGCACGGAGGAGCCGGCGGTGTTCTTCGTGAGCCGCGGCGCCGACGAGGACGCACGTATCGCCCGGGAGGTGAAGGCGACGCTGTTCGCCCGGCTCCGCCTGACCGTCTCCCAGGTCCTGCCCGTACCGCCCGGCGAGTTCCCGAGGACCCCCGCCGGAAAGGTGCGCCGTGCCGAGCTTCGGAACCGTCTGATCGCCGGTGGTCTGCGGACCGTCTCCGCCCCGCAGGACGCCATGTCCTCCGCACGCCTGACACAGGTGGTGGCGGAGGAGATCGCCGCCGTGCTGGGGCAGGCGGTGGAGGTGCATGTGCCGTTCTACGAACTCGGGCTGACCTCTGTGCTCCTCACCCGCCTGCGGTCCCGCCTGGAACAGCGGATCTCGACGACGATCGCCCAGACCGCGTTCTTCGAACACCCCACGGCCGCCGCGCTCGCCTCTCATCTGGCTGCCGCCCGCGGGCAACGGGCAGAGCCCGCGACCACGGGCGCCGCCGCCGGGCACACCGCCGATCAGCGCATCGCGGTCGTCGGCCTGTCGCTGCGTTTCCCGGGCGCGGACTCGGTGGAGCAGTTCTGGGCCAATCTGCGCGACGGAGTGGACAGCGTCCGGATCTTCGACGACGCCGAACTCGCGGCTGCGGGCCTGTCCCCGGAGCAGCGGCGCGCGCCCGACCTGGTGCCGGTCGCCGGCGTCCTCGACGGCGTCGACGCGTTCGACGCGGACTTCTTCGGGATGAGCCCCAAGGAGGCCCGTCTCACGCATCCCGCGCACCGGCTGTTCCTCGAGTGCTGCCACGAGGCGCTCGAGGACGGCGGCTACGCGGCGACCGAACCGGGCACCAGGGTCGGGGTGTACGCAGGTGCGGGCATGCACCTCTACGACCATCAACAGGCGCCGGCGACCGGCGTGCCCGTCGGGACGGCGGACCCCGCCACCGCCCTGCAGAGCGCCGTCGGGCAGCAGCCCGACTTCCTCGCCTCCCGGGTCGCCTACCGGCTCGGGCTCACCGGCCCCGCCATCGGAGTGCAGACGGCCTGCTCCACCTCGCTGGTCGCCGTGCACCTCGCGGTCCAGGCGCTGCTGAGCGGTGAGGCCGACCTGGCGCTGGCGGGCGCCGCGGCCGTGCATCTTCCCCAGGAGACCGGCTACCGCAGCCATCCCGGGTCCATCCTGTCGCCCACCGGGCGCTGCCGGGCCTTCGACGCGGAGGCCGACGGCACCGTCGGCGGCAACGGCGTGGCCGCCGTGCTGCTCAAGCGGCTCGACCGCGCGCTGGCCGACGGCGACACCGTCCATGCGGTGATCCTGGGCTCCGCGGTCAACAACGACGGAGCGAGCAAGGTCGGTTTCAGCGCACCCGGCGTCGCCGGTCAGGTCGAGGTGGTGCGTCAGGCGCTGCGCAGGGCGAACGTCCCCGCGGACACGATCTCGTACGTGGAGGCGCACGGGACGGGCACCCGCCTCGGTGATCCGGTGGAACTGGAGGCGCTGGGCAGGGCTCTCGGCGAGGGCACGCGGCGCACGGCGTTGTGCACCGTCGGCTCGGTGAAGCCGAACATCGGACACCTCGACAGCTGCGCCGGAATGGCCGGTCTGATCAAGACGGTTCTCATGCTGCGACACCGCACGTTGGTGCCGACGCTGCATCTGACCCGTCCCAACCCCGACCTCCGCCTGGCGGACGGCCCGTTGACGCTGGGTACCGAGCTGCGACCGTGGCCGGCTGAGGACGGTGTGCCGCGCCGGGCCGGGGTCAGCGCGCTCGGCGTCGGCGGGACCAACGCCCACGTTCTGCTGGAGGAGCCTCCGCCACAGCCCGCTTCCCCGGCGGGCGTCCCCGAGCTGCCCGTACTCGTCCCGGTGTCGGCCCGGGACGCACAGTCCCTGGGCGACCTCACCGGCCGACTTCGCGACCGGCTGCGGCAGCAGCGGCCGGCGGCTGCGGACGTGGCAGCCACCATGGCACTCGGCAGGCCCCACCGGACGGCACGGACCACGGCTGTCGGCGGGACGGCCGAGGAACTCGCCGATGCGCTGGACGAGCAACAGCCCGCCCCGCACGGTCCTCTCGGTCCGCTCGCCTTCGTCTTCCCCGGACAGGGCAGCGAACGCCGTGGCATGGCGAGCGGCCTCTACACCGCCTATGCAGCCGCCCGACGGACACTCGACCGATGCGAGGAGATCTACGCCGACGAGTTCGGCGGCACCCTGCTCCCCCTTCTGCTGGACGAGTCCGCCGCCGAGGACGAGGTCTGGCCCACCGAGACGGCCCAAGCCGCCCTGTTCGCACACCAGTCGGCGCTCGCCGAGGTGTGGCGTACCACCGGGGTCCGCCCCGCGCTGCTGTTCGGCCACAGCGTCGGCGAGTACGCGGCTCTGTTCGCGGGCGGCGCCCTCACCCTCGACGACGGGCTGCGGCTCACGGCATGGCGGGGGCGGCTGATGCACCGGGCCTGTCCACCGGGCGGCATGCTCGCGGTCCGCGCCGAACAGCCCCATGCGCAGCGGATCGCGCGGGCCGCCGGCGCCGAACTGGCCGCGGTCAACGGCCCGTGCGCCCAGGTGATCTCCGGTTCGCCGCAGGCCGTCGAGGAGGCGGTGCGCCTGCTCGACCTGGAGGGCCTGCGGTGGCGGGCGCTGTCCGTCTCCAGGGCGTTCCACTCCGCCTCGGTCGAACCGGCGCTGCGCGACTTCCGCTCCCACGCCGAGCGAATCGCCTACGGCCCGCTGCACACACCCCTGGTGACCACGGCCGACGGTAGGCCGCGTCCCGTGGGCTGGATCCTCGACGCCGACTACCTCTGCCGCCAGGCGCGGCAGCCGGTCCGATTCGATCTGGCCATGGCCGCCGCGGCGGCGGAAGGCGTCGGTGACTTCCTGGAGATGGGTGCCCGGTCCACCCTCACCGGTCTCGGACGGCACTGCGCGCCGGAGAGCCGCTGGCTGAGCGGGCAGGGTACGAGCGCGCACGGAGCCGACCAGGTGCGGGGGCTCCTGACTTCGCTGGGCTCGCTGTACCGCAGGGGGGCGCAGCTGGATTGGCGCGTGGTCAACGGCGTCGGTGGCAGGGTGCCGCTGCCAGGGCATCCGCTGCGCAGACAGCGGGTGGAGCCCCGGGCCGTGCCGACGGCGCAGGCCCCGGAGGATCGGGCGCGACCTTCGGCTGTTCCGGAGAAGCCCGCCGCACCCGACGAACTGCTCGCCGAGGTGAGGCGGCTGACCGCTCGGAAGCTCGGCAGCGAGGTGGCGGACGTCGCGCCCGACAGCTCGTTCTTCGAGCTCGGCGCGGACTCGCTCGCCCTGATGGGCATGACGACGGAGCTCGAGCACCGGTACGGCGTACGCATCCCCGTCCGGGAACTGTTCTCCTCGGCCGACACCCCACGCGGGCTGGCCGAACGTCTGGCGCAGCTACGGCAGGACGAGGCCGGCCCCACAGCGCCGCATCCGAAGCCGGGGCCGGAGCCGGAGCCGGGGCCGGAGCCGGACGAGCAGCAGCAGCGACCAGCACCGGCACCGGCACCAGCGCTCGAGTCACCCCCGGGACTCAACGAGCTGTTCGGGCAGCAACTGAAGCTCGCGGAGCATCTCGTCGACCAGGTGACCGGGGTGATATCCCGCCAGCTCGACCTGCTCACCGCCACGTCCGCGACCCCTGCGCCTGCCATCGCCCCGATCACTGCGCCTGCCACCGCCCCGACGCCGACGCCGATCCCTGTGCGGCGCTCCGTACCAGCGGGTCCCGAGCCCGAGTCGGCGCCCGCCGGCGGATGCGACTTCAGCCTGTACTTCTTCGGCGACTACCCCGACGACACCGACGCCGACGACGACACCGACCGCGACAAATACTCGCTGATCATGAAGGCTTCCAAGTTCGCGGACGAGCACGGTTTCCACGCCCTCTGGCTCCCGGAACGCCACTTCAATTCGTTCGGCGCGCTCTTTCCCAACCCCTCCGTGCTCGCCGGCGCGCTCGCGGCCAGTACCCACCGCATCCGGCTGCACGCGGGTTCGGTCGTCCTGCCGCTGCACCATCCGGTCAGGGTCGCCGAGGAGTGGTCCGTCGTCGACAACATCTCCGGCGGCAGGGCGGGACTCTGTTTCGCGAGTGGCTGGCACGCCACCGACTTCCTGCTCGCCCCGCAGCACTTCGGCCGGCACCGCGACGTGATGTACGAGCAGCTGGCGACCGTACGGCAGCTCTGGTCGGGGCAGCCTCTGACGACGACCGCGGGCGACGGTCAGCCCGTGGAGATACGGCTGCACCCGCGCCCCGTCCAGCGGCAACCGCCCATGTACGTCGCCGTGGTGGGCAACCCCGACAGCTACCGCCGCGCAGCCGCCGAGGGCCTCGGTGTGGTCACCAACCTGATGACGCAGACCGTCGAACAACTGGCGGAGAACGTCGCGTTGTACCGGCGCACCCGCGCCGAACACGGACTCGATCCCGCCGCGGGCCGGGTGGTGGTGCTGGTGCACACGTACCTCGGTGACGACGCGGACCGCGCGCGGGCCGAGGCGTACCGGCCGTTCGTGACGTACCTGCGTTCGTCGCTGTCCCTCTTCGACCAGGTCACCAACAGCCTCGGCTTCACCGTCGACCTCGACAACACCCCCGAGGACGACATCGAGTTCCTGCTCGAACGCGCCTATGACCGCTACTGCGCCTCACGCGCTCTGATCGGCGACGAGGACACCGCCGCCAGGACCGTACGCCGTCTGGTGGATGCCGGAGCGGACGAGATCGCCTGCTTCGTGGACTTCGGCGTGCCGGAGAAGCAGGTCCTCTCGGCGCTGCCGGTGCTCGACCGGCTCCGCCGCCGCGAGCGGCCCGGCGCGCAGGGGCAGGCGACGCCCGTGCCGAAGCGGATGCCGCTGTCGCCCGCGCAGCGCCGTATCTGGTTCCTGGAGCAGCTGCATCCGGGGACCGGCATGTACCACGAGCCCAAGGCGATCCGTCTGGACGGCCCGCTGAGCGTTCCGGCGCTGCGGTGGGCGCTGCAGCGGGTGGTCGACCGGCATCCGGCGCTGCGCACCGTGTTCCGCGACACCGACGGAATTCCGTACCAGGAGACACTCGACCGGATACAGCTCGAGTGCCCGGTCGACGACCACACCGGGGCGACGGAGGAAGAGGCGCTGCGCGCCGCGCTCGGGACCGAGGGGCGCCGAATCCTCGACCTGCGCAGCGGGCCGCTGCTGACGGCCCGGCTGCTGCGCCTGTCCGAGGACCGGCATCTGCTTTTCCTGCTGGCCCACCACATCGTCTTCGACTCCTCCTCCACAGCGGTGCTTGTCCACGACCTCGCCGCCTTCTACCGCTCTGTCCAGCACGACGCTCCTGAGCCGCCGCCCCTGCCCGAAGCGCAGCCGGTCCGCCTGCCCGATCCCGCCGCGTCCCTCGACTTCTGGCGGCGTCAGCTCGCCGGCGTCCCGGACCTCACCCTGCCCACCGACCGGCCCCGTCCCCCGGTCAGATCCGGCGCGGGAGCCGGCCTCACCCATGACCTGGACGCCGAACTCGTCGACGGGATACGGGCATTCGCCGCAGCGCACCGGGCGACTCCGTTCATGGCGCTGACCAGCGCCGTGGCAGCAGCGCTCAGCCGGTTCAGCGGTCAGCACGACGTGGTCCTCGGCACCGCGGTCGCCGCCCGCCCCGTCGGCGGCGAACACCACGTCGGTCTCTTCCTCGACACCGTGCCCCTGCGCCTGGATCTCACCGGCGACCCGGACTTCCCGACGCTGCTGCACCGGGTACGGGCCACCAGCGCAGCGGCGTACGAACACCGTGACGTCCCCTTCGACGAACTGGTCGAGGAGCTCAACCCGCAACGGGACCCGGGGCGCAACCCGCTCTTCCAAGTCATGGTGGAGTACGAGAACGAGGGCGAGGTGACCTTCGACCCGCCCCGGCTCGCGGCCACACTGCTCGACGTGCCGAGCGCACGCGCTCCGTTCGACCTCAGCATCTATCTGACCCACCACCGCGACGGCGTGCGGTTCATGGTCGAGTACGACACGGTCCTCTTCGACGAGACCGTCGTGCGCCGCTTCGTGCACTACGTGGAGCAGGTGCTGCACCGCGCGCTCGACTCCCCCGGCGCGGCGCTGAGCGAACTGACCGCCCTGTCCGGCGCCGACCGTACGACCTCGGCAAGGCTGGGACGCCTGGACGAGCCGTTTCCCACCGTCGAGGACACCCTGCACGGGCTGTTCGAGCAGCAGGTGCGGCGGACACCGGACGCCGTCGCCCTGGTGAGCGGTGAGGAGACCGTCGGCTATCAGGAGCTGGACACCCGCGCGAACATGCTCGCCCGGCAGTTGCGCACCCGGGGCGCCGCGCGCGGGGAGCGTGTGGCGCTCCTGCTGCCACGCGGTCCGGAACTGATCACCGCCCTGCTGGGGGTGCTCAAGAGCGGGGCCGCGTATCTGCCTCTCGACCCCGCCATGCCCACCCCGCGGCTTGCCATGCTCCTCGACGACGGCGCCCCCGTTGTGCTGGTGACCTCCGACGCCGTCCTCGCGCGCTGTCCGCAGCTTGCGGCAGGGCTGCCGGTGCAGCTCGTGGACGAGGTCGGCGAAGTCGACGAGGTCCTCGCGGCAGCTCCCCCGGTCGACGGAGCGCGGTCCGAGGACCCCGCGTACTGCATCTACACCTCGGGCTCGACCGGCCGTCCCAAGGGAGTCGTCGTGCCGCACCGCGGCCCGGCCAATCTCGTGCGGGGGCAGCTGGACCGGCATCCCGCGCTGCGCACCCTGCAATGGACTTCGCCCGCGTTCGATGTCAGCGTGCAGGAGATCTTCACCACGCTGGGATCCGGGGCGGCGCTCGTGCTGATCGACGACGAGGTGCGACACGACCCCACGGCTGTCGCGGAGGCGGTGCGCCGCCACGGGGTGCAGCGGATGTTCATGCCCTGCACCCCGTTGCGGTACCTGGTCGAGACCGATCCTCGACTGCCTTCCCTGCAAGAGCTGTTCTCGGCCGGGGAGGCACTGCAGCTCACCCCCGCGTTCCGTCGCTTCCTCGCCGCGCACCCACGGTGCGCGCTGTACAACCAGTACGGGCCCACGGAGACCTCCGTCATCGTCACGTCGCACCGTGTCGACCCCGGCGGTGCGGAGTGGCCGCCGATCGGCACGCCGGTGTCGGGAGCACGGATCCTGCTGCTGGACGGCGCCGGGCAGGAGGTGCCCACGGGAGCCGTCGGCGAGATCCATGTGGGCGGCGCGCCGGTCGCGCACGGCTACCACGCCCGGCCGGCGGAGACGGCCGGAGCCTTCCTCGACGACGGCTCGGGGCGCGTGCTCTACCGGACGGGGGACCTCGGACGCTGGCGCACGGACGGATCGCTCCAGTACTGCGGCCGCACGGACGAGCAGGTCAAGATCCGGGGCCACCGGGTGGAACCCACCGAGGTCCAAGGGGCGCTGAGCGCCCTGCCCGGCGTCCGCGACGCGGCCGTGGTGTCCCGCCGCGACCGGCACGGCGACGCGGAACTCGTCGCCTACGTGGTCCCCGCGACACCGCAGGACGACCTCCGCGGGCTGCGCGCCGCGCTCACCGCGGAACTCCCCGACCACCTGGTGCCGCGCCGGTGGGTACGCCTGGAACGGCTCCCGGTCAACGCCTCGGGCAAGCTGGACCGGGACCGGCTCCCCGCGCCCGAGCCCGCCGACGAGGCCCCGGAGACGGAGTCGCAACCCGCCACCCCGCTCGAAAAAGCTCTGCACGAACTGTGGTGCGACGAACTCGGCGCGCGCCAGGTGCCCGTGAACCGGTCCTTCTTCGAACTCGGCGGCCACTCCCTGAGCGCGATCAGGCTGCTGAACCGTATGGACGACCGTCTGGACATCGAACTCTCCATGGCCGAGTTCTTTCTCGACTCCACGATCCGTGGCGTCGCGGGGCGCGACGAACGTCCCGTACCCGCCGAGCCGACGGTGGACACCGTGCCGATGACCGCCACGCTGCGCAGGCTGTGGCACCGGCACCACGAGCACGCCAACCCCGGGGTCTACAACGTCGGGCACCGCATCGACCTGTACGGCGACCTCGATCTCCCACACCTGGCGGGTGCCCTCGAGGATCTGGTGGGGCGCCATCACGCACTGCGCAGCAGGGCCGTACGACGCGATGGGCGGTACCTCGTGGAGGTGCTGGCCGACGTGCCCGTGGACCTGCCGGTCGACATTCTCACCGCGCACGCCGACGACCCCGGGTTCGTCGAGCGGTGGTGCCGGGAACACGCCTCCCGTGCACTGGCGATGGACCGCGCACCGCTGTTCCGCTTCCGGTTGGCGCAGCTCGGCCCGGATCACTGGGTGCTGGTGACCGTGTTCCACCACGCGGTCTGCGACGGCTGGTCCATGGGCGTCATCTGGCGTGAGCTGCAGGAACTGTACAACGCCCGGCATCAGGGCGTCGGCGGCCGACCGGCCCCGCCCGCCGTGCAGTTCACCGACTGCGCACGTGCGGAACACGGGCTGGGCAACGAGCGCAGAGCGGAGCTCGAGCGGTTCTGGCGCACCGAACTCGACGGCGTCCCCCTGCGTCCGGCGTTGCCGTACGACCGACCGCGGCCCAGGACGCTCTCCGGCCGGGGCGCCCTGCACACCTGGGTCATCGACGGAGACACACCCGGGCGGGTCCGGGACACCGCAACCCGCCTGGGCACGACGCCGTACACCGTGCTGGCCGCGGCGTTCGCCACCTGGACGGCCGGCTTGTGCGGCGGTCCCGCCGATGTGGTGCTGGCCGCGTCCAGCGCCAACCGCACCCGCCGCGAGCGGTCCGACGTGGTCGGACTGTTGGGGGACGCGGTCCTGCTGCGCGCCCGGCTCGGCGAGGCGGCGACGTTCGCCGACCTCGTGGCGCAGCTGGGATCGACGCTCTTCACCGTGCTCGACCACCAGGAACTGCCGCTGACCGACGTGGTCGAGCTGGTCTCGCCCGGGACCGGGGACTCGTTGTTCCCCACCGTGCTGTTCACGGTGGTCACCACACCGCCGCCCGCTCTGGACCTGCGGTCGGTGTCGGCCTCGGTGCGCGGTCTCTCCACGCCGGGGGTGGCACGCAACGAGCTGTACGCCGTCCTGGCACCGGGGGACGACGCCATCACCGTCACCTTCGAGTACTCCACGGACCTGTTCGCCCAACTCACCGTCGAGGCATGGGGCAAGGCCTTCACCACGCTCCTACGTGACGCCACCGAGGAGCCCGAGCGCCTCCTGCGGAGCCTGCTCGGTCCCTGATGGGACAGCGAGGACATCGTCTCTCTCCGCCTGACGCTCCTCAGGACGACGACATGGCCGTCCTCGCTGTCACGCGCACCCCGGCCTACGGCAGTCGCCAGTCCACCGGCTGGGAGCCCTGCCGGACAAGCAGGTCGTTGGCCCTGCTGAACGGCCGTGAGCCGAAGAAACCGCGGTCCGCCGACATCGGCGAGGGATGGGCCGACTCGATCGCCGGAAGTTCCCCCAGCAGCGGCCGCAGATTGCGCGCGTCACGCCCCCACAGGATGGACACCAGCGGTTTGCCGCGCGCGGCCAGCGCCCGGATGGCCTGATCCGTGACCTCCTCCCATCCCTTGCCCCGGTGGGCCGCAGGCTTGCGGGGGGCCGTCGTCAACGCCCTGTTGAGCAGCAGCACACCCTGCTCGGTCCATGGCGTGAGGTCCCCGTTGGACGGCCTGGGCAGTCCGAGGTCGGAGTGCATCTCCCGGAAGATGTTCTCCAGACTGCCCGGCAAGGAACGCACCTCGGGCGAGACTGCGAAACTCAACCCGATGGCCATTCCCGGCGTGGGGTAGGGATCCTGGCCGACGATCAGGACGCGGACGTCGTCGAAGGGCTGCTGGAAGGCCCGCAGGACGTTCTCCCCGGCCGGAAGGTAGGTCCGGCCGGCCGCTATCTCGGCCCGGAGGAAGTGCCCCATCTCAGCGATACGTTCGCCCGCGGGTTCAAGAGCCTTCGCCCAGCCGGCTTCGACAAGTTCATTCAAGGGTCGTGGTGCCACAGCGCGTCACCCTACTGGCACACACCGGGGTCCCGCACAACGCGGAAGCCCCTCACGCACCGACGCCGCCCTCGGCGTTACTCTTCCTCCTCATCGAGGTCATCGAGCCGGTCCGGCAGAGCGCGCAGTCGGTCACCGGGCAGGAGGGGAGCCTGATGCCGCGTCCAGTGATCAAGCCCGGCTCCGGCATCCTCGCCGTGGACTCCGGCGGGTCCGGTCTGCGGGTGGCGCTGGGAACCGTCGAGCGGGGCGCACTCGCCCGGCGTGCGTCCCAGGTGCCGGTGGGCATCGGCGCGCGGGGCATCGACCCGGACCGGCTGATGGCACAACTGGCGCCTCTGGTAAGGGCGTTGACGGCCGAGACCGGAACATCGCCGCCGACCACGGCCGTCGTGGGCGCGGCGGGGCTCGGCACACTGGGCGAGGCCCTGCGCGCCGAGCTTCCCGGCGCGCTGGCACGGGAGTTCGGCGTCCGGACGACCGCGCTCGCGGCCGACGCCGTCACCGCCTACGTGGGCGCGCTCGGGTCCCGGCCTGGTGCCGTGGTGGCGGCGGGCACGGGCCTGATCGCCATCGGCACCGACCTGACGGCTTGGCAGCGGGCGGACGGCTGGGGCCATCTGCTGGGCGACTGCGGGGGCGGTGCGTGGATCGGGCGGGCCGGGCTGGAAGCCGCGCTGCGCGCCCACGACGGGCGTCCCGGCGGGTCGGCTGCGCTCCTGGTCAGCGCCGAACAGCAGTTCGGGCCGATGGCCGGGCTGCCCGGTCAGCTCTACCCCCGCCCGGACCGGGCGGCCGTCCTCGCCTCGTTCGCGCCACAGGTGGCCGCGTGCGCCCAGGACGACACCGTCGCCGCCGGCATCCTGCGCGCGGCGGCCCGGCACCTCGCGGAGTCGGCCGCCGCGGTGTGCCCGACCGCCGGAGCGTCCCGGATCGCACTGACCGGGGGCCTGTTCCACATCGGCGATCCACTGCTCCACCCCGTGGAGGAGGAACTCGCGAGACGGTTGCCGCATGCCCTGCGGGTGCCGCCCGAGGGCGATCCGCTGGACGGCGCCGTGCGCATCGCCATCGCGCTGGCGACGGACACGCTCACGCTGCCGAGCGAGAACTCGCTGCTGACGGTGGTGCGGCAGGCGTAACGCATCGTGATGCATCGCGCGTAGGGGCCGTACGTCATGGTCCAAATGGGGGATTACCTCGGATTACCTCCTTCGAGGGCAAGTCGCCCGGAAAACACTCTGATCACTTCTGATCCGCACGTAACTCATCAGACAAAACCGGACGGATACCGCTCACGTGCACCCTCCCCGAACAGGGGAGCCCAAGAAGCCAGTAACATGCGTCGCCATGAGCTCCCCCACTGGGCCCGCGTCCGGCCTGCCAGTACGAATGCCGCGACCTCGCCAGCCCGGGCGGCACCGCCGACCCGAGCCTTTGGCGGCTCCCGAGGGCGCGCCCGCGCTCGTGCTCGCGGTGCCGGGCACGCCCAGCATCGCCACGCGCGGCCTCGCCGAGGAGATCGTGAGCATCGCCCGCTCCGAGCTTCCCGGCCTCGACGCGCGCATCGGATACCTCGACGGGGACGACACCGAGTTCCCCACCCTGCAGGCCGTGCTCACGTACGCCGCCGAAGAGCGCACCGCCCGCTTCGAGCAGGCCCGTGCCGCCGGTCTGGACGTCAAGGAGCCCGACGGCCCCGTGGCCGTCGTCGTGCCGCTGCTGGCCGGCCCCGACGGCGCGCTGCTGCGCCAGGTCCGCCAGGCCGTCATGGAGAGCCGGATCGCGGCCGAGCTGACCGATGTGCTCGGCCCGCACCCGCTGCTCGCCGAGGCGCTGCACGTGCGGCTGTCCGAGGCCGGTCTGGCCCGCGCGGACCGCGCCCGGCTGTTCACCGTGGCGACGGCCGCGGACGGCATCGTCCTGGCCTCGGTCGGCGGCGAGGAGGCCGTGCAGGCCGCCGGGATCACCGGCATGCTGCTCGCCGCGCGGCTCGCCGTGCCGGTGATGGCCGCGGCTCTCGACCAGGAGGGCTCCATCGCCTCCGTCGCCGAGCAGCTGCGGTCGTCGGGCTCGCAGCAGCTGGCGCTGGCGCCGTACCTGATCGGCCCGGAGATCGACGCCACGCTGGTCCACGAGGCCGCCAAGGAGGCCGGCTGTGCCGCCGCCGAGGCGCTCGGCCCGTACCCGGCCATCGGCAAGCTCGCGCTGGCCAAGTACACGACCGCCCTCGGCATCGCCCCGCCGCAGCCGCAGGGCGCGCCGGTCCGCTGAAGCGTTCGTCGCAACGCCGTACCACGCGAGGGGGCCCGCTCCATCAGGAGCGGGCCCCCTCGCGTGGTCGGCTCTGCCCGCCGCGCTGCGTGGGCAGGGCTCAGCCGAGGACCACGCAGGACGCCGCCGGGACCGGGATCGAACCGCCGCGGCGGGGCAGTCCGGTCGCCCGGTCCACGGTGAACCAGGTGACGTCGCCGGAGCGTTCGTTCGCGACGTAGAGGAAGTCGCCGGACCCGGAGACCGCGATGGCGCGCGGCCAGTGCCCGGCGCAGGGCACGGTGCCGACCAGCCGCAGTGTCTCCCCGCCGTCCTCCACGGCGAACACGGACAGGACGTCCTCGCCGCGGGTGGCCGTCCAGGCGAACCGGCCGTCGGGCGAGACGACGAGGCCCGAGGGGTAGGCGTCCCCGGCCGGTGCGCCGGGCAAGACGGCGGTCTCGGCCAGCGGCTTCAGTGAGCCGTCCGAGGCGTCCCAGCGGCAGACGGTGACCGTCGGGGTGAGTTCGTTGACGACGTAGGCGTACCGGCCGCCCGGGTGGAAGGCCAGGTGGCGCGGTCCCGAGCCGGGGCGCAGCGCGTGCTCGCGGTGCAGCACGGGGCTGCCGTCGCGCAGGGCGCACACCCGCACGGAGTCCGTCCCCAGGTCCACGCTCACCGCCCAGCGCGCGCTCGGGTCGGGCTGCACCTGGTGGGCGTGCGGGCCCTGCTGGCGCCGGGTGTGCGGGCCCGAGCCGGTGTGCCGCAGCACGCCGGAGGCGACGCGGGCGAGGGTGCCGTCGGCGAGGACCGGGACGGCGGTGACGCTGCCGGAGCCGTAGTTGGCGGTGAGGACGTGTCCGTCGAACACGGCGAGGTGGGTGGGGCCGCTGCCGTCCACCGGCACGGGCGGTCCGGCCTGTTCCGGCACATCGCCCGTGACCCGGTAGGCGGCCACCGCGCCGTCCGCCGTCTCGCTGACCGCGTACAGCGTGTCCCCGGTGGCCGACAGGGCCAGGTAGGAGGGGTCCGGTACGCCGTTCACGCTGCTCAACGGGGTCAGTGCGCCATTGGCCGGGTCCACGGCGGCGGCCACGATCCCGGGCCCTCCAGCCGCCGTGAACGAGCCGATGAACGCCCGCCGTCGCCTTCCGCCGAGGTCTGCCACCGCTGTCCCCTCCCGGGTCGCCGCTGTCGCTGCTGACGCTGTTGCTCGGGGTGACGGTAGCAGTCGATCACGAGCGGTCTAGACCAGGCACGCGATCTCGTCCGCCGGGGCTCGCGACGCCCGGGCGACCGGCAGGCGACGCTCAGGCGCCCATCGGGACCCGGACGGAACCACGAAGGGGCACGGCGAGTTCGAGGAGTGCCTGTTCCAGGGCGTGCAGATGGGACAGGGCGTGCGGCTGGGACAGACCATGCAGAGGGGCCAGACCGGGCGGATGGGCCAGGCCGTGAGGATGGGTCAGACCGTGCGGATGGGTCAGGGCCGGCTCGGCCGGAGCGGCGCGCGGGGGCTCGGCGGCGGTCTGCGCGGGGCGTGCCCGTCCGTCGGCCGGTAGGGCGGTGAGCGCCTCGACCGCGGCCTCGACCCGTCGGCAGGCGGCGACGAGGCGGGCGTCGTGCGAGGCCTCGGGGTCCGCTGCTACGGAGGCCAGTGCGCGCACCTCACGGGCGCAGTCGTCGAGCAGCGCGAGCACGTGCCGGGCCCGGGCCCCGCGCGCCCGCAGCGGGCTCAGCGGATGCACCAGCGGCGCCAGCGACAGCCGGACCCGGGCGAGGATCTGCTCCAGCTCGATCACGCGCCGGGCCGGGTCCGCCGTCGGGGAGCCGGCGAGCCGGGCGGCGGCCTCGGCGGTGCAGGCGTGCACACAGCGCAGCGCCCGCTCCACCCAGGCGTCGGTGACGGAGTGCGTGGTCACCGGGAGCACCAGCAGCACCGCCGGCACCGCTCCCAGCGCCCCGACGGCGGTCTCGGTCACCCGCAGGGCGAGCAGGGCCGGATCGAGCAGGCCGAGCAGGCCGTAGAGGGCGCTGGCCATGACCGTGACGGCGAGCATCATCCACGTGTAGGAGACGGCGGCGGAGTAGAAGATCCCGAAGACGCTGATCGCGACGATCACGGCGGTCGCCACCGGATCCCCGTGCAGGGGGACGGCCACCAGCAGGCCCAGAACAATCCCGATCACGGTCCCGAGGAACCGCCGGAACCCTCGGACGAGCGTCTCGCCGCGCGAGGTGGTGTTCACGAACACCCACCAGGTCGCGCCCACCGCCCAGTACCACCGCTGGTCGGACAGCGCCTGCCCGACGACGAGGGCGATCCCGGCCGCGACGGTCGCCTGCATCGCCTGCCGCGTCGTGATCCGCGCCAGGCCCGTACCGCCGGTCGGCGCGGCGACGGCCACCGGCGCAGGCGAGCGGCGCTCGTAGCACCACAGGCCGAAGCGCACCGCCGAAGCCGCCCCCAGCGACATCAGCACCGCCGCGTACAGCTCCGGCAGCTGGGCGGGGACGGTCTGCAGGAACTGGGCGGCGAAGAAGGTCATGAACGCGAACACGCCGAGCGAGTGCCCGCGCGGCCCCCAGCGCCGCGCGTACGCCCCGGCCCCGACGACGGCGAGGAAGGCCAGGTCACGGGCGACGGGCGTGTCGTGCAGGACAGCTGCGAGAGCGAGCACCGGCAGCCCGACGACGGGGAGCAGCGCGGTCGTGACGGCCTGCCCGCGCACCGTCGGGTCGGTCACCGTGAACAGGGCGAGCAGTGCGGCCAGACCGCCGGTGACGGCGGCCGTCAGCGAATGCCCGGCCAGCCCGCACAGGGCGACGGCGAGCCCGATGCCGAGCACCGCCCGGGAGGCGAACCGCAGCCGCGCGCGCCCTGGATCCGGTGCGACGAACGCCCTCTTCAGCAAGCTGCCCCGCCCTTTCCCCACCTCGGCGCGCCGCGACGACGCACCCTGACCTGGCATGACCTGACCTGGCATGCCGCACGACATGAGAAAGGCGCCGCGGAGTCCGCAGCGCCATCGATGGGGACATCTCAGCATCCGGAGGGCTGGTGGTTCAACAGGCGAGGAAAGCACTGGGCCAATGGCCCACTCCGGGCGGGACTTCCCTCGCCGTCGGCCGACCAACGGCCCACTCGGTTCAGTGACCCAGTCCGGCGCCTCCGTCGACCGGGATGACGGCGCCGCGCACATAACCGGCGCCGGCCAGGAACACGACCGCGTCGGCGACCTCGTCCGGGTGGGCCGGGCGGCCCGCCGGGGTCCGGCCGAGCAGGTTCCGGCGCTGTTCCTCGGTGAGCGCACGGCTCATGTCCGTCTCGGTCAGTCCGGGGGCCACCACATTGCAGGTGATGTCCCGGGCGCCGAGTTCATGGGTCAGTGAGCGGGCGAATCCGACCAGCCCCGCCTTCGCCGCCGCGTAGTTGGTCTGCCCGGCGGCCCCGTGCAGTGCCGCGGTGGAGGACATCAGCACGATCCGGCCATGGCCCTGCCCGAGCATCCCGCGCATCGCGCGCCGGACGACCCGGAAGGCTCCGGTGAGGTTGGCGTCGATCACGGAGGTGAAGTCCTCCTCGCTCATCCGTACCAGCAGCCGGTCGCCGGTGACGCCGGCGTTGGCGACCAGGACCGTGACCGGACCGTGGGCGGCCTCGGCCTCCTTGAAGGCCTGGTCCACCTGCCGGCCGTCCGTCACGTCGCACCGCACGGCGAGGAGGTCCTCGCCCGGGGGCGGCCCGTCGCCGCGGCAGGTGACCGTGACCCGGTCTCCCGCGGCCGCGAAGCGGCGGGCCACGGCCAGCCCGATGCCCCGGTTCCCGCCGGTCACGAAGACCGACCGGGCCGCCCTGTCCTGCCTGGTCCCCGCCATGTCACCGCTCTCCGCTGCCACTGCCACTGCCACTGTCGACGCTTGCGCCGCCGGTCTTGCGTGGGCGCAGCCCCACGGCGGCCACGACGAACCCGACGAAGGCCAGGACCGCGATCCAGAAGGTGGCCGCGTACATCGCGTCGAGGAAGGCGCGGTCGGCGGTGGCGGCCAGCTCCGGCAGCCGCAGCGAACCGGCCAGCGAGCGCGCCGCCTCGGCCGAGGTCCGGGCCCGTTCCGCGGCGCCGGGCGACAGCCCCTGTGCAGCCGTGGGCAGCGTGGCGTCCGCCATGCGCTCCCGGTACACCCCGGAGAGGATCGAGCCGGCCATGGCCACCCCGAGCGTCCCGCCGACCTGCCGGGTGACGCTGTTGACGGCCGATCCGGCGCCCGCGAGCTGTGCGGGCACCGCGCTCATCATCACGGCCGTGACCGGTGTGCCGACCAGGCCCATGCCGAAGCCCTGGACCCACAGCAGCGCGACGACGACCGGGATGGGGGTCCGTCCGTCGAACCACAGATAGCCGACGTACGTGGCGGCCGTGACGAGGACTCCGGCCGCGACCGTCCAGCGGGCCGACAGCAGTCTGCTCAGCGCCGGGGAGGCCTGGCTGCCCAGGAGGATGCCGACCGCGGCGGAGATCATCACGGTTCCGGCGTCGGCCGGGGAGAGCCCGCGGGGCCCCTGGAGGTAGAAGGCCGCGTAGAACAGATGCCCGGCCAGGGCCAGGAACGCGATCAGCAGCACCACGCTCCCGGCCGTGAACCCGGGCTGCCGGAAGAGCCGCAGGTCCAGGCTGGGCGCCGGGGATCTGCGCTGGCCGGCGACGAAGGCCGTGAGCAGCGCACCGCCCAGGACGAGGGGCAGCAGGACGTGTGCCCCGTGCCAGCTGCGGCCGTTGCCGAGCTCGATGATGCCGTAGACGACACCGCCGAGGCCGAGGACCGACAGCGCGAGGCCGGGCAGATCGAGCACCCTGCGCACCGGGCCCTTCAGCGCGGGCACCACGGCCACCACCCCGGCCAGGCACAGGGCCACGATCGGCACGTTGACCAGGAAGACCGAACCCCACCAGAAGTGGCTGAGCAGGGCCCCGCCCGCGACCGGGCCGACGGCCACGCCCAGGGCGCTGGAGGAGCTCCAGATCGCGATGGCCCGGGTGCGTCTCTCCGGCGGGGTGCTCTGCACGATGACCGACAGGGTCGCGGGCATCAGCAGCGCACTGCCCGCGCCCATGAAGGCGCGCGCCACGATCAGCCGGCCCGCGCTCCCGGCGAACGCGCCGACCCCGGAGGCGACGCCGAACAGGGCGAGTCCGGCGAAGAGGGTGGCCCGCGGGCCGAAGCGGTCGGCGAGCGCGCCGCCGGCGAACAGGGTGCCGGCGAACACCAGGGTGTAGGCGCTCGCGACCCACTCCAGCTCGGCGGGGGTCGCGCCGAGTCCCCGGTCCGGGTCGGCCAGCGTGGTGACCGCCACGTTGAGGATCGAGGTGTCCAGCCAGATCAGCATCTGGGCGCAGACGACGACCACCAGGACGGGCCAGGACCGGGGAGTCGCCGCCGCTTTCGTGGTCTCCTCGGTGCGGCTCACGGCGCTCATCGGGTGCCCCCGTCCGCTGTCGGGCGGATGCCGTCGGCGTTCCCGTAGGTGCGCAGCGCGCGCTCGACGAGCGCGTCGGCCGCGCCCGTGTACCGGGCCGGGTCGAGGAGTTCCGTCAATCGGTCCGGGGTGAGGCGGGCGATCAGTTCGGGACGGCCCGAGAGCACGTCGGCGAGCGGGCGGCCGCTGCTGTCCGCCCCGGCCGTGGCGGCGGTCAGCACCTGCTTCGCCCGTGCCTTGCCGAGTGCGGGGGCCAGGGCCACCGTCAGCCGTTCGGCGACGATCGCACCGCCGGTCAGTTCGAGGTTGGCGAGCATCCGCTCCGGATGCACGACCAGCCCCTCGGCGAGTTCCACGGCGGTGTGCGCGGCCCCGCCCGCCAGCCGCAGCGCCTCCCGCAGCGGCTGCCACTCGGCGTGCCAGGCCCCGGCGGGCCGCTCGTCCTCGGCGAGCATGCACTGGGCCAGGACGAGGGCGTGGGCGGGTACCTGACGGGCGGCCGACACGATCAGTGTGGCGAGCGCGGGGTTGCGCTTCTGCGGCATCGCCGACGAGCCCCCGCGTCCGGCCGCCGCCGGCTCGGACAGCTCGCCGATCTCGGTGCGCGACAGCGTCTGCACATCGAGCGCGAACTTCCCGAGCGCCCCGGTGACCTGTTGGAGCACGGCGCCCAGGTCAGCGACGGGCGTGCGCGCGGTGTGCCACGGGAGCACCGGTTCGGCCAGCCCCAGCGCCTGCGCGAACGGCCGCAGCAGCTCCACCGCGTTCTCGGCCCTGCCGCCGTCCAGCACCGCGTACTCGCCGTATGCGGCGAGGGTGCCCGCCGCGCCGCCGAGCTGGGCCGGGAGGGTGGATGCGACGGCCCGTACACGGGCCAGGGCGTCGCCGACCGAGTGGAGCCAGCCGGCCGCCTTGAGGCCGAAGGTCGTGGGCACCGCGTGCTGGGTCAGGGTGCGTCCGGCCAGCACGGTGTGGCGGTGGGTGTCGGCCAGCGCGGCGAGGGCGGCGCGGACGCGGTCCAGGTCGGTGGCGATCAGGCCGAGCGCCCGGCGGGCGATCAGCATGGCCGCCGAGTCGAGGATGTCCTGGCTGGTGGAGCCGCGGTGCACATACTCGGCGGCGGCCGGGTCCCGGGCGGCGACCGCCTCGGTGAAGGCGGCGACGAGTGCGACCACCGGGTTGGCCGTGGCCCGTGCCGCCCGGGCCAGGGCGACCGGGTCCAGCCGGTCCTCGCGGGCCGCCGTGCGAATCGTCTCCACCGCGGCGGCCGGGGTGAGCCCGACGGCGAACTGGGCCCGGGCGAGCGCCACTTCGACGTCCAGCATGGCCTGCAGCCATGCCTCGTCGGTCACCTCGGCCGCGACCGGCGTGTCCGCCCAGGTGGGGGCGAGCAGGCCCGCGTCGGTACCCGCGGACAGCACGTTCACGCTCATCGACTCCCTACGTCTCGTAGCTGATGTCTCGTATCTGATGTCTCGTCAAAACCTTGCTGAACATGGGCACTTATGCTTCCGGGAGCAGCAGCGCGGCCCGTGCGATCGCGTCCGAGTCCTCCAGCGTCACCGAGCCGACGCCGGGTCTGACGCCGACCGCCGTCACCCAGCGCACCCCTTCCGTCGGCACGCCGAACGCGAAGCGGCGCGGGTGGGCCCGGCCCGCCGCGTCGACCAGCCGGGCCGCGCCGCCGGTCACGGCCAGTCCGCCCGTCTCGTGGTCCCCCAGCCGGTAGGGGCCGCAGGCGCCGGCCGCCAGCAGCCCGGTCAGCAGGGGGTTCGCGCTGCGCCGTACGTCGACGGCGGGCAGCCGGGCCTCGATCAGCGTGCCGACGAACACCGGTGGCTCGGCGACCAGTTCCGCGTCCACGAGGAACCCGCCCGCGCGCGCCGACGGCCGTACCCGCATCCCCGGGCCGAGGAGGTGGAGCGTCCCGGCCTCGATCAGCGCGATCAGCTGCTCGATGCGGAAGGCGGGCGGGCCGATCGAGGTGAAGGCGTTCAACGGCGTGTACCAGCCGTCGAGTTCGGCGCGGTAGGAGTCGCCGGGGACCCCGCCGTGGTCGACGACGAGCCTGATCTCGTTGCGCAGGTCCCGCAGGGCGTCCAGGGCGGCCTTCAGCGGCCCGCTCACATTGCCCAGCCGGGCCTCGGCGAGGTCCCGCCGCAGATACTCCAGCAGCCAGTGCCGGAACTCGTCGCGGCCGGCGAAGGTCCGCTCGCCGTAGGGGCGCTCGATGCGCCGCCAGTCCCAGCGCTCGCCGGCCGGCACCGCGTACCGGTCCAGCAGCAGCTCCTCCGGGCACCGGCCGGCGAGCGTGGACCGGACGAACTCCTCGGCGGCCCAGGTCCCGTGGGCGGCGCGGATCCACGCCTCGTAGTAGACGGTGCGCACCTCACGGTCGATCAGCGGCCAGAGCGCGTCGCGGAAGGCGACGGGACGCCCGTCGTCCGCCCGTCGCCGCAGCCCGGCGATGACTTCGGCCGTGAGGAAGCGGGGGTGGTGGCGGCCGAGCGCGCCCTTCTCGTTCTCGCCCCGGGCGTGGTAGGGCACCCCGCGCCGTGAACCGGCGTACAGCACCGGCTCGTTGCCGCTCGGGAGGTAGACGAGGCCGGTCTCGCTCTCCTTGAACGTGCCGCCGCGGCCCTCGGTCAGCAGCGCCAGGTGGTCGAAGAAGTTGAGCCCGAGGCCGCGCAGGGCGACGGGCGTGCCCGACGCGATCCCGCTCAGCCGGGCGTCGGCCGGATTGGCGGGACCGACATAGGTCGCGCCGTGCCGGTCGGCGAAGTCGGCCAGTGCCAGTTCTTCCTGGTCGGGGGTCAGCTCCCCGTGGCCGAGGGCCAGCACCACGGCGTCCGCCCCGGTCAGTCGGCCGCCGTCCGCCAGGGTGACCGTCTGCCGTCCGTCGGGCGTGTCGTCCAGCGCGACCGCCGTCGAGCGGTGCGGGTGGACCGTCACCTCCTCGGGTGCGGTGCGTAACAGGTGCTGGAAGACCCACTCCAGGTAGTGGCCGTGGAAGGCCCGGGTCGGGTAGGTGTCCGGGCCGAGCCGCCGCGCCTCGTCCAGGACCCGGTCCGGGTGGTCGCCGACGCGCTGCCCGATCGTGCGCGCCCATTCGTAGAGGCTGGGCCCCGGCACGGACGGCCCGGCGCAGGCCACGCTGTCGTCGGTGAACAGGGTCACCTGGGAGGCGACCGTGTTCATCAGCAGCTCGCCCGGCTGGTCGGTGCGCCACACCGCGCCCGGACCGGGCGGGTAGGGGTCGACGAGGTGCACCGCGACCGGCCGGCCGGTGCCCGCGGCGTTGGCACAGATCCGTTCCAGGACCGACAACCCGCGCGGACCGGCCCCGATCACGCACACCGAGAGGGCGCCGACGGGGTGGGTCATTCCTGGCCCAGCCCGTCACGCCAGCTCGGCCGCAGCGGCTTCCAGCCCAGCGCCGACCGGGCCCGGTCGGCCGCCGCCCCGCGTGCCGCGGTGAGCTGGTGGGCCATGAACCAGCCGAGCAGCCGGGGCGCCATCGCCGCCGGGATCGTGCGCGGGGGCGGGGCGCCGAGCGCACGGGCGTACTGCGGCAGCCACTGCGCGGCCGGGGCCGGTTCGTCGTCCGCGAGGTGGAAGACGCCGGTGGCCGCCGACTCGACGGCCGCGACCGCCGCCCCCACGGCGTCCTCGACGTGCAGGAACGAGGTGATCCCGGCCCCGCCCTCGGGCAGCGGGAGCTTCCCGGCCAGCACCCGCTGCCCGGTCCCGCCGTCCCGCGCGTACGCGGTGCCGGGGCCGTACAGCGTGCCGTACCGCAGCACCAGGCCGCCCAGGTCCTCGCTGTTCGACACCAGCCGCTCCAGCTCGGCGACGGCCCGCACGGTGGCGGCCCAGCCCGGATCCGGGGCGTCCTCGTACAGCGGCGCGTCCTCGTCGAGGACGGCGGGCCCGACGGGGGCGGCGGCGAAGGCGATGGACTGCGCGACCAGTCGCCGGGCGCCGGCCGCGCGGGCCGCCTCGACCAGGTGGGCGGTGCCCTCGGTGCGCAGCCGCGCCGTCCGCGCGAAGGCCTCCGGAGGGTCGTCGCGCAGCAGCCGCAACGCCGACAGCTGGTGGACGACCACCTCCGGCCGGGCGGCCGAGACCGCCGACACGACCGCCTCGCGGTCGAGGGCGTCGGCGACCACGACCCGGTCCGCGTCCGGGGCCCGCGACTCCTCCCGCACCAGCGCGCTCACCTCGTGGCCGCGGGCCCGCAGCGCGCCGACCAGCGGACGTCCGACCACTCCGGTGGCCCCTGCGACGAGTATCCGCACGGCTCAGCCCTCCGTCCTGGACACGACCGGACCGGCCACCCGCATCAGCAGCCGGCACGCCCTGTCGCCGTCCCGCAGACAGCTCTCGGCCCGGTTCTCGGTCAGGGTCACGCCGAGCCCCTCGGACCAGCCCGCGTGGATGTCGGTGCACGGGCACCGGTAGCCGTCCAGCGAACCGGCCATCCGGACCATGGTGACGGCGAAGTTCCGCTTCATGGTGAGGACGATCAGGTCGTCGTCCTCGACCTCGGTGGAGGCGTTGCGCAGTTCCGGCGGGAACATCCGGTCGCCGCACTCGTCGTAGCGGCGGCGCAGCTCCTCCACGTCCTTGCCGGTGTCCCCGCTGTCGGGGAGCGCGCCGGAGAGCCGGGCCACCCGCTGCCCGACGTGCAGGGCGACCTTGCGCAGCGCCTCGGCGTTGATCTCGTTCGCGGCCTGCTGTCCGAAGCGCGCGGCCACGCCCTGGTACCAGTGGGCGTCGTGCTGCCACCACAGCCGGTACGCCTCCCCCGCCCGCGCGCGGTGGTTGACGCCGTCGGCGTCCGTGTTCGTGCTCATGCGTGCTGCTCCTCGGCGGCGACGGCGGCGAACCGGTCGCGCATCACTCGTTTGAGAACCTTGCCGGTGGCGCCCTTGGCCACGTCGTCGGGTTTCATCCGCAGGGCGCGGTGCACCGGGGGGAATCCGGCCTCGGTCAGCACCGCGTTGACCCGCGCGGTCCACGCCTCGTCGTCCGCACCGCCGTTCTCGCCCTGCTCTTCGTCGAGTCGGTCGTCGGCGAGTTGGAGGAGGACGTACGCCTCGGCCTCTCCGTCGCCGTCCCAGTCCGCGCGGACGCCGTCCGGGGCCACGCCGACGACCGTGCAGTCCGCCAGTTCGGGAGTCGCGGCCAGCAGGAGTTCCTCGGTGCGGGTGCTGTAGACGATGCCGGCGCGGGTGCGGACCGCGTCCGGCACCCGGTCGAGGTGGTAGAAGTTGCCGTCCTCGTCCCGGTGGGCGAGGTCCCCGGTGAGCCAGTAGCCGCCGAGCCGCAGCCGGTTCCAGGTCAGCGAGTCGTTCCAGTAACCGGGCGTGAGGGTCGGGGACTTGAGGCCGAGACGGCCGACCTGGCCGGGCGGCAGCGGGGTGCCGTCCTCGGCGAGCACGGCGGCCTCGGCGAAGCTGATCGGCTTGCCGACGCAGCGCGCGTAGGCGGCGGTGTCCTTGGTGTGGCGGTTGTGGAAGACGGAGTAGCCGGCCTCCGAGGAGCCGAGCCCGTCCACGAAGACCGAGCCGTCCACCCGTACGCGGCTCAGGTCCCGGCGGATCTCGAGGTGGCTGCCGTGCTGGACGAGCGCCCGGATGTGCGCCTCGTGCGCCGCGTCGCCGGTGTTGAACCACACCTGCACGCTCGACAGGTCGCGCTTCGACAGGTCCTCGGCGGCCATCTCGCCGAACGTGCCGGCGAAGGCCAGCACCGTGGTCGGCCGGAACTCCTCGACGCCGTCGAGCACTTCGGCGCCGCGCTGGCTGGAGAGGAGCTTGATGTCGGTGTGCAGCAGCAGGCAGTAGAGCAGGGTCGCCACCATGGCGTTGTGGGCGCCCGGCAGGCCCACAAGGGTGCGTTCCATGTCGGTGCCGGTGGAGTAGCGCAGCCGGTGCAACTGCGCGTACATCAGCGTCCGGTGGGTGTGCGGCACGCCCTTGGGCAGGCCGGTGGTGCCGGAGGAGTGCGAGATGAGCACCGGGTCGCTCGGGTCGTGCCGGTACGGGTACGCCTGCGGCAGCGACTCGCGGTGCTCCGGAAGGATGTCGTCGGCGGTGACGCAGAAGCCGAGGCCCGGGTCCGATCCCGACAGCACCTCGTGGTGCGCCCGGTCGGCGAACGCGCCGACGGCGCCCTGTCGACGCACGTACGCGCGTGCCGTGTCCGGGGCCAGATTGCCGTTGACGAACGACGGGATCGCGCCGAGGGACGTCAACGCCAGGAAGTTCACGGCGAACTCGACGCTGGAGAAGGAGTGGACGGCGACCGGGTCGCGGGGGCGCAGGCCCCGGGCCGTGTACCAGCCCGCGTACGTCTCGACGATCTCGCACAGCCGGCTCAGCGTCAGCGCCGTGGGACGGCTGCCGTCCGGCGCCCGCCAGGTGCCGTCCGTGCGCAGCACGGGCTCGTCGAGCGGACGGCCGTACGCCCGCAGGCGTTCCAGGACGTTGCCGGCGCCCAGTTCGGTGTCGGAGCAGATCCGGGCCCGCTCCTGTCTACTGATGAGCATGGGTCTTCGTCTCGTTCCTTCCGGCGGGGGCCCGCACGGGTGAGTCCGTGCCGGCGGTGAGGATGAGTTCGGCGGGGCCGCGCCGTGCGCCGGGCTCCGTCGCCAGGAGCCGGCTGCCGCCGTCCCGCAGCAGTCGGCGATGGGCGGCGGCCAGGTCGAACAGGCCCGCGATGCTTCCGTGGTGCCGGGGCTCCCCGGCGGTGTGCGCGGGGCGGGCGGTGTCGTCGGCCGGCTCGGCCGAACGGACCGTCACCGGGGTCCCGGCGTCGGGACGGCCGAGGAGCAGCGCGGCCGCGAGGCCCGCGGACGCCGGGAGGCGTGGGACCGGTCGGCCGCTGTCGGCGGCGAGTTCCCGGTGCACGGCGGCCAGCCGCGCGCCGCCGCCCAGTTCCACGCCCAGCACCAGGACACGGTCCAGCTCCGGGTCCTCCAGGAGCAGGTCCGCCAGGGCGAGCAGCTCGGTCGCCGGGTCGTCGAGGGTGGAGACGCTGAACATCTGCCCGGTGATCTGGAACTGCCGACTGATGTGGCCCAGCACGGAGTTGGGGGTGGCCTGCATGAACAGCAGCGGGTTGTGGACCTTCCCGGAGACCATGCGGCTGCTGGCCAGGTCGGCGGTGGTGGTGTCACCGGTCAGGGCGGCCAGCGCGACGGCGGTGCGTGCGCCGTCGCCCGGGCGCTCGGTCAGACACCGGCTGCTCACCTCGTAGGCCAGTGGGCTGAACGCGGACTCCACGAAGCCGGGCAGCTTCGGCAGCGTGATGTCGTCGTCCGCCCCGGTGCCATGGGTGGCGGTGGCGGCGGCGAGGACGCCGAGGGGGGAGCGCAGCAGGGGCTCGGTCGTCATGGCCGCTCCAGGACGAGTGCGGTGTTGGCGCCCCCGAAGGCGGCGTTGACGGTGAGGGCCCGGCGCAGATCGGCCTGGCGCGGCCGGTTCGGCACGTAGTCGAGGTCGCATTCCGGGTCCGCGGCGGTGTATCCGGCGGTCGGCGGCAGCACGCCGTCCGTGAGGGCCAGCAGCGTGATCACGAACTCCACGGCGCCGGCCGCCTCCAGGAGGTGGCCGGTGGTGCTCTTGGTGGAGCTGACCGGTATCGACTCGGCGTGCTCGGGGAAGGCGGCCCGCAGTCCGCGGGTCTCGGCCCCGTCGTTGTACTTGGTGCCGGTGCCATGGGCGTTGACATAGCCGAGGGCCGCCCCGTCCGGGTCGCCGGCGAGCCGGGTCGCCTGGCGGGCCGCGCGGGCGAGGCCGGCGCCCTCCGGGTGCGGCTGGGCGATGTGGTGGGCGTCCGTCGCCGCGCCCCAGCCCACCACGGACGCCAGCGGCCGGGCGCCGCGCCGCCGGGCGTGCTCGGCGGACTCCAGGACGACGACCGCCACCCCGTCGCCGAGCAGCAGTCCGCTGCGGTCGGCGCTGAACGGGCGCACCGTGCCGTCCCGGGACAGCGCCCGCCCGGAGTCGAACTTCCCGAAGGTCTCCTCCTCCACGAGGTACCCGCCCGCGCAGACCGCCACGTCGGTCCGGCCCGAGGAGATCAGCCGGCAGGCGTGCACGATCGCCGCGGCGGAGGCGACACAGGCGTTGGTGAAGGTCAGTCGCGGCCCGGTGAGTCCGAGGCCGTCGGCCAGCGCCTCGGTGAGCCGGGCGGGAACGGCGTCGGACAGCGGCGTCCTCCCGCCGGTCGGGGAACCCGCCTCCGCCCGCCAGTACCGGGTGACGGCGGTGTGGTCGCCGGCGATGCCGAGCAGGACCGCCGCCTCGGCGCCCGGGCGCAGGCCCGCCATGTCGAGGGCCTGGACGCCGCACAGGTCGAGCGCGTGGCGCAGGGCCAGGTCCTCGACCGCTTCGGGTCCGTCGGGGGCGGCGGCCGCCATCGGCGTACGGTACGGGCCGGTGTCGAACCTCGTGGTGGGGGCGAACGAGTGGACTCCCGCAAAGACCCCGCGCCGAAGGGCTTCGGCTCCGGTGCCGAACGCGGTGCGGACGCCGAATCCGGTCACCGTGACCTCAGCGCTCATCGCGCTCGCCCCCTGCGGCCGGGGCCGACGCGGCGGCGCTCAGGTAGTCGGTGAGCCGCCGCAGCGAGGTGAGTCGGGCGATGTCCTCGTCGCTGGGTTCCACGACCAGGCCGTAGCGCTCCTCCACCACATGCAGGAGCCACACCAACCCGAGGGAGTCCAGGACGAGTTCGGCGTCGTCGCCGAGGTCGTCCGGCAGTCCCGGGAAGACGTTCCGGTCCGCCAGCAGCTCCCGGACGGAAGCGGTGGTGAAAGGGTCCGTCCTCATGCCTTCGCACCGCGTCGGACGACCTCGGTGACCAGCCCGCCGAGCGTCAGGGAGGCCAGTGGCTCGATGTCGGTGTCCGGGATCTCCACGGCGAACCGTGACTCCAGCCGCAGGGTGAGCTCGATCAGGCTCAGCGAGTCCACGTCCAGCCCGCCGACGGTCACCGGGCTCTCGTCCGTGATGCCGTCGCGGCTGGTCAGGATGTTCATCTCGTCGATGACCGATGTCAGGACGAACTCGCGGATCTCGTCTTCCAGGGTCGACGTACTCATGATCAATGTCTCCAGTGAGTGATTTCGGGGAAGGTGCAGCACCCCAGGGGCGCGGGGGGCTCAACGCGCGGGGGGCTCAACGCGCGGAGCGCAACGCCGCCGCCTGGCGCAGCAGCTTCCCGTTGGACGTGCGGGGCAGGGTCTCCAGCAGCCGTACGACCCGGGGCAGCTTGTAGTCGGCCAGCCGCTCCCGGCACCAGCGCAGCAGTTCCTCCGCGGACGGCTGCCCGGCCCCGGCGGTCACCGTGACGTAGGCCTCGGTGACGTCCTCGTGGACCAGGACGGCCTGTTCGACGGCCGGGTGCTCCCGGAGCACGTTCTCGACCTCGACGAGGTCGACCTTGAGGCCGCCGATCACCACGAGGGAGTCGGCGCGGCCGTGCACCCGTACCGCTCCGGAGGCGTCCACGGTGGCCCGGTCCCGGGTGTGCAGCCATCCGTCGGCGTACTGCGCGCCGCCGGAGCCGAAGAGGTACGGCGACTGCGCCAGCGCGACGTCCAGTTCGCCGTGGTGCTCGCGCAGCACCACGCCCGGGGCGGCCCGGCCGACCGCGGGCCGCAGTGCGCCGCTCGTGTCCATGGCGACCACCCCGGACTCGGTGGTCCCGTAGGACTCGCCGACCCGCACTCCGTAGCGTTCGGCGAACCGGGCGGCGACCGGTGGGGGCATCAGCTCGCCGCCCGACACCGCGACCCGCAGTTCGGGCAGCGCGGGCGGGTCGACGGCGGCGGCGAGCAGTTCGTAGTGCATCGGCACTCCGAACAGGGCGGTGACGCGGTGGTCGACGGCGGTCCGCAGGATGTCGCGGGCGGAGATCCGAGGGGCGAAGACGACACAGACCCCGGCGGCCAGGGAGTGCAGCAGTCCGGCGACCAGGCCGAAGCTGTGCGCGGTCGAGCTGAGCAGCAGCAGCCGGTCGCCGCGGCCCGGCATGCCGGCGACCCCGGCGAACCGGTCGACCTCCTCGGTGAGCGACCGGGCCGTCCTGCCGATCACCTTCGGCCGCCCGGTGGAGCCCGAGCTGAACTGGACCAGCCGGTGGTCGGTGGCGGCCGGCCGGCCGCCGCCCTGGCGTTCGGTGAGGACCTCGTACTCGGACCGGAATCCGAACGTCGCCCGGACGTTGGCGCCCGCGCTGACCATGAACTGCGGCCGGCAGGAGGCGCGGAGTCCGGCGACCTCGGCCGGTTTCAGCCGGAAGTCGAAGAGCAGCACCTGGGCGCCGAGCCGCCACAGCGCGAGCAGCACCTCGACCTGGGTGAAGCTGGGCGGCGTCCGCAGACCGACGGTGCTGGCGGGGCCGATGCCGTAACCGGCGAAGACCGCGGCCTGTTTGGCCACCCGCTCGCGTAACTCGCCCCGGGTGACGGTCTCCTGGCGGTGGATCAGATAGGGGAGGCCGTCGTCGTCCTGTGCGTCGAAGAGGCTCTGGACCGCCTCCTCCAGGGAGTCGTCCATGGGCTCTCAGACCTCCTTGCAGAACTCGCCGATGGGCAGGCCCACATGGCGCTTGTCCGCGGCCAGGTAGCCGAGCAGTTCGTCGCCCGCCTGCAGTTCGGTGACGTTGAGGACCTTGCCGCCCGGGCCGAGGACCCGTACGTGCCAGTCGTCCTGCACGGTCAGGCTGACGAGTCGGCCGTCCTCGGCGTGGGTGCGGATCTCCAGGAGCGGCCGGGACTCCAGCTTGGCGCGGCCGACCACCACCCGCCGGGTCCGCCCGTCGGCGCCGACCGCCAGCAGGGCGCTGCCGGAGCCCACCTCGCTGAGGTAGTTGGTGCGGTTGTCGGGGCCGAGCGTGTACGAGTGCAGGGCGCCGGCGTTGACCCGGAACGGCCTGGTCGGCATGTACGGCAGCGGGTGGGTCTCGGAGCAGCACAGAACGAACCCGGAGGAGTAGGAGCCGACGAGGATGCCCTCGTCCTCCTCGAAGTGCGAGCAGGTGTCCACGCAGACCCGGTCGCCGAGGCCGACGTGCCGGATGCTCTCCACGGTGAGCGTGGACAGCTGCAGCTGGGGTGTGGTGGCCTCCAGCAGCCGGGCCAGCGCGAACACGTCGTCGGCGCCGCGGGGCGTGAACAGGATGCCGTCCGAGCCGCGTTCGAGCACGTCGAAGACGATCGCGGCCTCTTCCAGTCCGTCGACGACGGTCACCAGTTTGCCCTCGGCGGACTCGGCCGCGGCGAGGACGATCTCCAGCGGGATCTTGGTCGGGTCGGCGAAGTGGATGACGGTGTACGGCAGCGCCATGGCGCCGGAGCAGGACAGTCTCAGGGTGCGGTCGTCGCGTACGCCGATGAAGCCGGCGACGGGGGCACCGCTGCCGGTGGCGGTGGCGCGGTTGGCGGCGGCCAGGGCGTCCAGCTCGTCCTGGGTGCCGAACTTCCGCAGGAGGAGGTCGATTCCGGCGGCGGCGGGAGTGGAACTCGGGGCGCTCGCCTCGGACTTGGCGTCCTTCGGTTCCTTACCGTCCTTGTCGCCGGGCTTCTTCGCGGCGACCGTCGCGGCCGGGGCGGGGCCCTCGGTGACCAGCACCCGGGTGACGGTCGGGGGCAACGTACCGAGCAGTTCCGCGTCGGCGGAGACCACCCCGGCCATCCGGGCGTGGACGGCGGCGTCGACCACGGCCTGGAGCTGCGGACGGGGGACTTCACGGAGATCGATCCACGCGAACCTCATGCGACACCTGCCACCATCGTCGAGTAGTTGCCGTTCGTTGATGTCATGCTCATGCCACTCTGGATGCCGTCGCCGCCGTGCACGACCGCGGAGAGCCGGGACACCAGCGCGTACGGGGAGGTCGAGGAGAAGATCCGGCGGCCGACGGCCAGCCCCTGACAGCCGGCGGCCATGACCGCGGCGCCGTACTCGACGAGGTCGGAGTCGTCCGGCGGACCGCCCGCTGCGAGAACGGGGATGGGGCTGCCCGCCACCACTTCGGCCATCCGCTCGATCGGCAGCGCCACGGAGGTCTTCACCATGTCCGCGCCCAGGTCGGCGGCGACATTGGCCAGATGGGCGAGGAGGGCGGGGTCGCGCGGGTCCTCGATCCGGGGGCCGCGCGGGTAGACCATCGCGATCAGCGGCATGCCCCAGGCCTCGCAGGAACGAGCCACCGCGCCCAGATCGGCGAGCTGCCGGGACTCGGTGTCCGAGCCGATGTTCACATGGACGCTCACCGCGTCCGCGCCAAGCCGCAGCGCCTCCTCGACGTCGGCGACCAGCACCTTGGCGTGGACGTCGGCGGAACAGGCGGTGCTGGCGCTCAGATGCACCACCAGCGCGCAGCGCTTGAGGATGTCCGGCGCGAAGGAGCGGGCCCGTCCCTTGTGGACGATGATCCCGTCGGCCCCGCCGTCCACCAGCGCGCGCAACAGGTCGTCCCACTTGTCGGCGGGGACGATCGGACCGTCCGAAACGCTGTGGTCGAGGGGCACGAAGAGATGCCGGCCGTCCCCCGCCAGCGAAAGTCTTCTCAAGCGTAATAACTTGCCGGTTTTCAGCATGGGTAATGCGCCTTCCCAGCTTGGAGGCCGCATTCAGGAATGTCGGACCGATGCAGTCTGATGCGGTCGCCATGTCCGAAAAACGATGGTCATAGAACTTTCAAGTTCCCCCCGGATCAGCATTCCGTGAGTGATCAGCCGTTGGCAAGGCGTAATCGACCCCAAATATTCATGCCCTCCGCCGCATGACTATTTGACAGCGTTCTGATAGGTAGGACGGGTTGACGTGGCCCACGAGTGCTGTTCGGGTGTTTTCTATGCACCTTGGGCCGGTCTGCCCGGACCCATGGCCGCATCGGAGGCTTTACAGCGGTGTCACGTGTAATTTGGGCCGCTATTCCGGAGAGAACCGCAGGGAACCCAAGAGAACCGCGGGGAACCGGAGAGAAGAATTCGGCCAGAAGGCTTCCCGGCTGAAATTGAATTCCGAGATCGGGGTGACAAGGGCACTCCGGTTCGTGTTATATGCGAGGCCGTCCCTCTCCCCATTCGGCCCCGGCCCCCACGCACCGGGCGTACCGGAAGTGACTCCCCATGCCTGAATTACCGTCCCATACCGCCCCCAACGCCGTTTCCGCCCCGATCGACCCGAGACCGTCCGCGTCGCCGCCGCCCTCGCCGGCCGTTTCGCCCGCCGGGACCAAGGCGTCGCGGGTAGCCGCCGCGAGCCTGGTCGGCACGACGATCGAGTACTACGACTTCGCGGTGTACGGCACCGCCAGCGCGCTGGTCCTCGGCCCCGCCTTCTTCCCGTCCGACAACGCCACCGTCTCCTCCCTGGCGGCGTTCCTCACCTTCGCCGCGGCCTTCCTCGCCCGCCCTGTCGGCGTCATGCTGTTCGGGACCATCGGCGACCGGATCGGCCGACGGCGGGCCCTGGTCGTCTCGCTCATGCTGATGGGCGTGGCGACGGTCGGCGTCGGACTGCTCCCGACCTACGAGACCGCCGGACTCCTCGCCCCCGTGCTGCTGGTGACGCTCCGGCTGCTGCAGGGCGTGAGCATGGGCGGCGAATGGGGCGGGGCGGTGCTGCTCGCCGCGGAGCACGCGCCGCCCGGCCGCCGGGCGCTGTACGCGGCCGTCCCGAACGCCGGCCCCTCGCTCGGCTTCCTGCTGTCCACCGCCGTCATCCTGCCCACCCTCAACCTCGCAGGCCGGGACGCGTTCACCGACTGGGCCTGGCGGATCCCGTTCCTGCTCAGCACGGTGCTGGTCGCGGTGGGCCTGTGGGTGCGTACGACGATCTCCGAGTCACCGGTGTTCGCGTCGGCCCCCGACCGCACGCCCCGGGCGCTCGCCGAGACTCCAGCCGCCGGGTCCCGCTTCCCGCTCGGCACGCTGCTCGCCCGGCACCCCCGCCGGCTGTTCCTCGGCATCGGCGCGGCACTGGGCGGCTCGGCCGTCTACTACCTGACGATCGTCTACAGCCTGTCGTACGGGCCGAAGGAACTCGGCATCGACCGGAACACGATGCTGATCGCCGCGAGCGTCGGCTCGGCCGCCGGCATCGCCCTCACCCTCCCGGCCGCCCGGCTGGCCGACCGGATCGGCCGCCGCCCGGTGATGCTGACCGGGGCCGTCGGCAGTGTCCTGTGGGCGGTGCCCATGTACGCCTCGCTGAGCTCCGGCGACGTATGGGTGATCACCGGGGCCTACACGGTCGGGCTGATGCTGCTCGCGCTGATGTTCTCGCCGGTGGCGGCCTTCCTGCCCGAGCTGTTCCCGGCCCGGCTGCGCTACACCGGCGCCTCGGCGGCCTTCATCCTCGCCAACACCTTCGGCGGCGGCTTCGCGCCGCTCGTCGCCACCTGGCTGAACAGCCACTGGGAGTCACCGCTCGTCCTCGGCTTCTACACGGGCGGACTCTGCCTGCTGAGCCTCCTGTGCCTGCTGGCCCTGCCGGAGACCCGCGACCACGAGTTCGACGTCTGACACCCCCCCCCACGGCAGGTAGGCCGCATGGCTCGGTGGATGCCGGTTCCACTGAGCCATCGGTACAGTCGGCGCTGATCAGGTACCTGCGAGGAAGGCCGACGGCATGGCCGTGGACGAGTTGGACACCCGCATTCTGCGGCTGCTGCTGGAGCAGCCGCGCACGAGCGTGCGGGAGTACGCCCGGCTGCTCGGCGTCGCGCGCGGCACCCTGCAGGCCCGCCTCGACCGGCTGGAGCGGGACGGCGTGATCACCGGGGCGGCCCCCTCCCTCTCCCCCGCCGCGCTGGGCCACCCGGTGCTCGCGTTCGTGCACATCGAGGTCACCCAGGGTCACCTCGACGATGTGGGCGAGGCGCTGGCCGCCGTCCCGGAGATCGTCGAGGCGTTCTCCATCACCGGCGGCGGCGACCTCGTCACCCGGGTCGTGGCCCGCGACAACGCACATCTGGAGGACGTGATCCAGAAGCTCATCAGCCTGCCCGGAGTGGTGCGCACCCGCACCGAGGTCGCTCTGCGGGAGCGGGTGCCGCACCGGTTGCTGCCGCTCGTCGAGTCGATCGGGCGGGCCGTGGCGAAGTAGCCCCTCCGCTCCGCAACTTTCCGTCCCGTCAGGACCGTTGACGCTCTCTCGTCCCGCCTCTAGCGTCTGGTCGACCATTCGTACACCGTTCGCTATATCGAACATACTCGGTGGACCAGAGGAGCAGTACATGGCACCGCCCCTCAGCAGACGGACCCTTCTTCAGAGCGCGATCCTCGCCGCCGCCGTCCCCGGAGCGGGCGCGGCCCTGGCTCCCGCGGCCTCGGCGGCCGCCCTTCCGCCTCCGGCCTCCTGGACGCTTCAGCCCTTCGCACCGAAGGACGTCGCCCTCGGCCCCGGAGTCTTCGCCGCCAAGCGGCAGTTGATGCTCGACCACGCCCGCGGCTACGACGTGAACCGGCTGCTGCAGGTCTTCCGCGCCAACGCCGGCCTCTCCACCGGCGGCGCAGTCGCTCCGGGCGGCTGGGAGGGCCTCGACGGGGAGGCCAACGGCAATCTGCGCGGCCACTACACCGGCCACTTCCTCAGCATGCTGTCGCAGGCCTACGCGAGCACCGGCGACCAGACCTACGCCGACCGGATCGGGACCATGGTCGGCGCGCTGACCGACGTCCGCGCGGCGCTGCGCACCGACCCGCGCATGCTCACCGTCACCGGGAAGTGGGGCGGCGCGCACGAGAACGTCCGGGGCTCCTACCAGTACGTGGACCTCCCGGCGGCCGTACCGGGCGGCGCCGCGGCGATCACCCTGTCGATCTGGGTCAAGCCCACGCACGACGCCAACTGGCAGCGCGTGTTCGACTTCGGCAACAACACCACCCGGTACATGTACCTCGCCTCCCGCAACGCGAGTGGGGTGCCGCGCTTCGCCATCACCACCAACGGCGCGGGCGGCGAACAGGGCCTCAACGGCACCGCCGCGCTGCCGCTGAACCAGTGGAGCCACCTCGCGGTGACCATCTCCGGCACCACGGGCACCCTCTACGTCAACGGCGCCGCCGTCGCCACGAACACCGCGATGACGCTCAATCCGTCCGTCCTGGGCACCCTGACGAACAACTGGCTGGGCCGCTCGAACTACTCCGGCGACCCCGTCTACTCGGGTGCCTTCGACGAGTTCAACGTCTACTCGCGGGCGTTGACCGCGGCCGACATCACCTCGCTCCAGAGCAACGAGGCCAAGAACTCCTCCGCGGGGCTCGGCAACCTCGCCTCGTACTACTTCTCCGCCACCACCGGCGGCACCTTCGGCGACTCCTCCGGACGCGGACTGACCGCCACCCTGCGCCGCACCTGGGGCGGCCCGAGCCACCCGGGCTTCCTCGCCGCCTACCCGGAGACGCAGTTCATCGCCCTGGAGTCGATGACGAGCGGCGACTACACGAAGGTGTGGGCGCCCTACTACACGGCGCACAAGATCCTGAAGGGGCTGCTGGACGCCTATCTCGCGACGGACGACGCCCGGGCGCTGGACCTCGCGTCGGGCATGTGCGACTGGATGTACTCCCGGCTGTCCAAGCTGCCCGACGCCACCCTGCAGCGGATGTGGGGGATCTTCTCCAGCGGTGAGTTCGGCGGCATCGTCGAGACCATCGCCGACCTGTACACGATCACCGGCAAGGCCGATCACCTCGCCCTGGCCAAGCTGTTCGACCTCGACACGCTCATCGACGCGTGCGCGGCGAACAACGACATCCTCAACGGTCTGCACGCCAACCAGCACATCCCGATCTTCACCGGATACGTACGGCTGTACGACGCGACGGGTGAGACGCGCTATCTGACCGCCGCGAAGAACTTCTGGGGCATGGTGATCCCGCAGCGCATGTACGGGATCGGCGGCACCAGCACCGCCGAGTTCTGGAAGGCGCGCGGGGTGATCGCGGGGACGATCAGCGACACCGACGCCGAGACCTGCTGTGCGTACAACCTGCTCAAGCTGAGCCGGATGCTGTTCTTCCACGAGCAGGACCCGAAGTACATGGACTACTACGAGCGGGCGCTGTACAACCAGGTGCTCGGCTCCAAGCAGGACAAGGCCGACGCGGAGAAACCGCTGGTCACGTACTTCATCGGGCTCACGCCCGGCCATGTGCGCGACTACACGCCCAAGCAGGGGACGACCTGCTGCGAGGGCACCGGCATGGAGAGCGCCACCAAGTACCAGGACTCGGTGTACTTCAAGGCCGCCGACGGCAGCGCGCTGTACGTCAACCTCTACAGCCCGTCCACGCTGACCTGGGCGGAGAAGGGCGTCACGGTCACCCAAACCACCGGCTACCCGGTGGAGCAGGGCACGACCCTCACCTTCGGCGGGAGCAGCGCCGCCTTCGCACTGAAACTGCGGGTGCCGTCCTGGGCGACCGCCGGCTTCCGGGTGACGGTCAACGGCAGTGCGGTGAGCGGCACTCCGGTCGCCGGCAGCTACTTCACCGTGTCCCGCACCTGGCAGTCCGGTGACGTCGTGCGCATCGCCGTCCCGTTCCGGCTGCGGGTCGAGAAGGCCCTGGACGATCCGTCGTTGCAGACTCTCTTCTACGGCCCGGTGAACCTGGTGGCCCGCAACTCCTCGACGTCGTACCTGCAGTTCGGGCTGTACGCCAACGCGGCGCTCTCCGGCGACCTGCTGCCCACCCTGACCGCCGTGAGCGGCAAGCCGCTCCACTACATCCTGAACGGCACCGAGTTCGCCCCCTTCCACGAGGGGACCGAGGATCCGACGCACGCGTACTGGCGGCGCGCGGAGCCCCGGATCGTCTTCGGGAACAGCGACTCGGGCGTGGCCGACCCCGCGAAGGCGGACGGGACCACGCTGCTCGACGAGGTGTGGGCCGGGGCGCCGTTCGCGTCCAAGGCGGCGCTGGTCGCACGGGTGCAGACCGTGGTGAACGCATGGGTGGCGGCCGGGCTGCTCACCCAGGCCGACGGGGAGAAGGCGGTGAGCACCGCGAGCGCGGCGACCTTCGTGGCCTGAACGGGCCGACAGCGGTGGTGGCCGCAGTCGGCGAGCGACTACGACCGGCGGCGGGGCTTGCCGCCGCCGGTTCCGCGCCGACCGCCGCCCTTCGTGCCACCGCTCTTCGGGGCGCCGCTCCTGTGGCCACCGCTCTTCGTGCCGCCGCTCTTCTGCGCGCCCCGGGCCGTGGTCTTGCGCGCGGTGCCGCCGGACTGCGGCTTTCCGCGCTCGCGCTCGCCCTTGCGCTCCGCCGCCGGGGGCTGCTGGGCGCGGCCGCGGGTGCTGTTGACCGTGCGGCCGCGGACGATGCCGATGAAGTCCTCGACGAGGTCGGTCGTCGCGTCCTCCGGCCAGGAGAGGGCGATGTCCGACTGAGGAGCGTCGACGACCGTGCGATAGGTGAGGTCGCGGCGGTGGTGGAGCCGGGCCAGGGACTGGGGCACGACCAGGACGCCGATGTTCGCCGCGACCAGCTCGATCGCGTCCTCGGTGGTCGCGGGGCGCTCGAAGGCGGCCTCGCCGGGCGGCCGCTCCCAGCCGAGGACGTCGTCCAGGGGGTGCAGGACCACCTCGTCGGCGAGGTCCTCCAAGGTGATCTCCTCGGCCGCGGTGATCACATGGTCCTTGGGGACCACGACGACGGTCGTCTCGGTGTAGAGGGGGATCGCGCTGAACACCGTACGGTCGACCGGAAGGCGTACGAGAGCCGCGTCGGCGGTGCCCTCGCGCAAGGCGTCGGCGGCCTCGGCGGGGGTCGTCTGGAGAAGGGCGAGGGGGGTGTCGGGCAGGCGCTCCGCCCAGATCCGCACCCACTTGGCGGGCGTCACTCCGGGGACGTACGCGAGCCGGAACGAGGGGGAATCCGCCGAGTCGGTCATCCCGCCAGGTTACCGGCTGTGGTCGGACCTCTCGTCGGGGGCCGATACCCTGGGGTGTATGAAGTCGCAGCAGAGCACCCAGACGATGAAGCCCGCCACCGCGGCGAAGAAGCTGGGTGTGTACCTCCCCGCCACGCCCGCCGAGTTCCAGGAGGGCGTCGTCTCGCGCGCCGAGCTGGCCGAGCTCCAGGCGAACCCGCCCGAGTGGCTGCGGAAGCTGCGCGAGACCGGCCCGCACCCGCGTCCGGTGATCGCGGCCAAGCTGGGCGTCTCGATCGCGGGTCTGGCCCGCGGCGGGGTGACCGAGGCGCTCACCACCGAGCAGATCGAGGCCGTCAAGGACGCGAAGCCGGAGTGGCTGGAGAAGGAGCGCGCCACACAGGCCGAGGTCCGCAAGGAGACGGTCCGCATCAAGAAGCGCAACGCGGAGCGCGAGCAGCAGTCCTGACCCCGGTCGGCTGCCCCCGGTCGGCTGACGCGGGTCAGCGGCACGGCACGAGGATACCGAGGGCGTTGGCGCAGACGACTGCGGTGATGGCCGACCAGTCGACGAGCCCGAGGCCCTGCCCGAGCCCGATCCACCCGACGAGCGCGGCGAGGACCGGGTTGACGCTCATGAACAGGCCGAACGCGGCAGCGGGCACGTGCCGCAGCGTGAAGAGATCGGCCAGGCAGGGCACCGCGGAGGAGAGCACCCCGGCGGCGACGGCGTAGCCGAGAGCCTGGGCGGTCGGCGGCTCGCGCAGCACCAGGACGACGCCGACCGGCAGGAACAGCACGGCGGAGACGGCCGCGGCGCAGCAGGCGTCGACCCGGCGGCGCGCGGCGGCCAGGGCGATGGTCGGCGGGCCGAGGAACTCCAGGGTCACCGCGAGGCCGAGCCCGATGCGGTCGATGGCGGTGTAGAGGGACAGGTTCATCGTGCCGAACACCAGGGCACAACCAGTACCCGCGGCCCGGCGTGGTCTACCGGCCGGTGCGCGACGCCGAGCCCGTCGCCGTGCGCCTGGTGTGGTGGCGCGACGACCCGCACCCCGCGACGCAGGCCGTGCTGGAACTGCTCACCACGCTGTATCGCGCGCAGTGAACGTCCCGGTGTCGCCCGGAGCCGTCGCTTTGACTACGATCTGGGCAGGTTCACCGACGTGGGTGTTTCGAGGTTGCTGGGGGTTGGGATGGTTGCTGGTCGTGTGGTGCGCTTCGACAGCCAGCGAGGCTACGGGTTCATTGCGCCCGACGACGGCGGGGAGGATGTCTTCCTGCACGTCAACGACATGCTGATGCCGGAGTCGCAGGTGCGCCGGGGCATCGTCGTGGAGTTTGAGATCGAGGACGGTGAGCGGGGCCCGAAGGCGTCCGGGGTCCGGCTCGCGCGGGGCGAGGACGGCAAGCCCCTCGCCGCCGACGACGACGTCCTGTGCGATGTGCTCAACACGGAGGAGTTCACCCGGGACGTCACCGAGGCGCTGCTGACGGCGGCGCCCTCGCTGACCGGTGAGCAGATCGTCCAGGTGCGGGCCGGCCTCGCGCAGTTCGCGAAGAACCACGGCTGGGTGGAGGGCTGACCCGACCGGCAAACCCTGGTTCCCGCCTCCCGGGCCCGTTGTCAGTGGCCTGTTCTACAGTTCCCGTCACTTGATCAGTGCGGGTGCGGGAGGCACACATGGGGTGGGTGTCGGCCGGCGACTATGAAGTCGCCCTCGACGACGGCAAGGTGGTGTGCCGCAACGCGGCCGGACGGCGGTTGAAGTCCGTACCGTCCAAGATCACCGATGAGCCGGCGGTGGTGGGCCTGCGGCAGCTCACGGAGTGGCTGGAAAGGCACGAACGCGAGTGCCTGGCCACCGTGGAGCGGTGGATGGTCCGCTCACTGCCGGTGCCGTTCGCCGTGATCGCGCGGGGGTGGCCCGACCCCGCCTGGCAGTCCGCCCTGCGCGACCTCGTCGTCACCGGGGCCGACGGCGAGGTGGCCGGATTCCTGCGGGACGCCGACGCCGAACGCGGCCTCGGCCTGGTCGACCTGGACGGCGACACCGTCCGCATCACGCCCGACCTCGTCCGCCTCCCGCACCCCGTGCTTCTCGACGAGCTCGAAGAACTGCGGGAGTTCGCCGTCGAACTCGGCGTCGAACAGCGTGCCCAGCAGCTCTTCCGCGAGGTGTGGCGGCGGCCCGCCACGCTCGACGCGGAGGGCACCTCGGTCGAGGAGTACGCGGGCGGCGCCTTCAAGGAGCAGCGGTTCCTGCACGGCCGGGTCACCCAGCTCGGCTACCGCGTGCGCGGCGGCCACGCCGTCTGCGCCGTCCTGGAGGACGGCCGCACGGTCGAGGCCCGGGTGTGGGTCGGCGACTACGAGGGCTACGAGCAGGCCGAGACCGGTCCCCTGATGTTCACCGACTCCGCCGGCCGGGCGCTGAAGCTCGGTCAGGTCGGGCCGGTGGCCTGGTCGGAGGGCATGCGTATGGCGGCGGCGCTGTATGCCGGGCGCGACATCGAGGACGAGGAGCGGGCGGCATGACGACCTACGACGAGACCACCGCGGCCGCGCTGCTCGAGGCGGGCGCCGTCCTGCCTGCGGGCAGCACCGCCCGCGAGGACGCCGACACGCTCACCGTCCGCACCTACGGTCACCCCGCGCTGGACGACCGGCGGATCGTGCGGCTGGTGCCGGGCACGCTCGGCGAGGCCGAGGACCTGGCGCTGGAGTTCCTCGGGCTGGCCCGGGACCCGGAGATCCCCGAGGTCGGTCAGGTGCGCCGGGAGACGCTCGGCTTCCCCGCCTGGGCGCTGGTCAACGACCCGGCGAACGGCCACCATGCGCTGGCGCTGGTCAAGGACGTGGAGCGGCTCGCGCGGCAGGCCAAGTCCCGCCCCGGCACCGCCAAGGACGGCTTCGAGGAGCTCGGCACCCGGCTCGGCCGGGCCGTGCCGCACTTCCTGCCCACCTTCTACGAGCAGGCTGCCCGCGTCTTCCTCCAGCACGAGAACACCACGTACGCCTCCGCCTTCTTCGGCAAGGCCCGCGAGGCCGAGCGGGTGCACGCGCTGAAGGTGGACGAGGAGCGGCAGCGGGCCGTGTTCCTGGAGTTCGCCTTCGCGGGGGCGCTCACGGTCAAGGCGCTCAAGGAGCATGTCAAGGCGCTCGCCACGCGTCTCGACCCGGCCGAGGCCTGGGCGCAGTTCCGGCAGTTGACCGTGGAGCGCTGTGCGGCCGGCATGCCTCCGTACGCCTCCTTGCCGCAGGACGCGCGCGGGCTGATCAAGGCCGCCGGTCTGGACCGGGTCGCCGAGGAGTGCGCCCTGGTCGCCGATCTGCTCGCCTCGCCCGCCGCGGTCCGGGCCCCCGCCTCCTTCTGGAACGCCTACCGGACGACACTCGCCGTTCTCGCCGAGCAGCGACCCGAGGTGCGCGCGCGGCTGTTGGAGATCATGCCGACCGGTCTGGCCCGTTCCGTCGAGGACGACGAGTTCTGGCTGGCGCTGCTCGCGGACTGCAAGGCGGATCAGCTCCTGACGGGCGAGACGGCATCCGACGTCGACGCGGCGGACTGGCTCGGCCGGTGGGCGCTGTACCGCAAGCACGGCGCCAGTTTCAGCGATCGATCCCCGGCCACCCTCGCCCTCGTGGAGCGGATGGCTCCCCGGCTGCGCGCCGAGGGCCGTCCGGTCGACCTGTGCACGGGCCGCTGGCAGGCCGGAGCCGACCTCGACCTGCTGGACCTGTGCGTGGCCCACGGCGTGCCCCTGACACTGCCCGCCCCCGACCAGGTCGTGTACCTGTCCCTGGACCGCTGGCTGCGCGAGCCCCCGGCCGGGCGGCGCGATCTGACGGCGACCGCGGCGGACCCGCGCTTCCGGCGTCTGCTGTACGCCGCCGTCGGCGCCCTCAGCGGCGTCCGTCCCGGGGCCGAGGTCCTGGCGGGCCTGGCCGCCCACCCCGTGCTCAGCGATGTGCTGCGGGAGTGGCTGGAGAACGCGGCTGGGGACCTGACCTCGGCGGTCGGTCTGCCCGCCGCACGGGCGGCGCTGGATCGGCTGCGCCCGTTCCGTACGGTGGCCGCCCGGGTGAGTCCGGCGGCCGTCGCCCAGGCCGCCGCGCGTGACGTCGCGCCGCTGCTCGGGCACACGCTGCGCGCGGGCATCCTGGACGAACTGGGCTGGCCCGCGCTCGACGAGGCGCTGCGCAGGCTCGACGCCGAGGCCAGGCGGAACCGTGACGACACGCTGAACGTCAGCGAGGCCTGGCCCGCGCTGATCCTCGCCCGTCCGCACAAGGTGATCGTCGTCGGCCCCGAGGACATCCTGCTGGAGCACGACCTGCGGCTGCCCGACGGCCTGGACAGCTGGCAGCGCCCGCAGTACCGCTTCACGGACGGTGAACTGCTCGTCATGTGGCGGCAGGAGGGCAAGCAGTTCGGCTACTGGTCCGCCCGCCCGGCCGACGTGTTCCCGCTCGGCGGTGAGCAGATCCCGTACTGGTACGGGAGCAGCGACGCGGGCGAGCCGTCGATCCCGCTGCCCGAGGGCGGTCGCGCCACCGGCGGACGCACACTGCACGCCGGTGACACCGTCGTGCCGGCGAGCCGCCGCATCCTCGGCGACGGCACCTCGTACTGGCGTCAGGGCAGGCAGGGCCGGCAGCAGGTGTGGCTCGAGTACGACCCGGCCACCGGCACGCACGGGCGTGCCTCGTTGCCCGCGTTCGTGCAGTCCGGCATCCGTGAGGACGCGCGCCTGCTGCAGGGCGACTGCCAGGTGCTGCCCCTGCGACCGGGGCTGGAGCAGAGTCCGTTCGGCACGGACGGCACGGTGCTCGGCCGCTGGGTGCGCACGGAGGGCGAGGGCGCCGAGACCCGTACGGTCGCCGGCACGCCGGACGGCCGGACCGTCACCCTGCCCTGGGCCGACGGCCGGGCGCCGGGCGACCTGCTCGGCGCGCTGCGGCTGCCCGGCGGGGCCGAGCCCGTCGCCGTCGGCCTGCACCGGCAGATCGCCCTGTACGCGGGCGACGACACGTCGGCCGCCGGGGAACTGGGCCGGGTGACGCCGATGGAGCGGGGCGGCGAGTTCGCCGCGGGCACCCGGTTCGTCCCGCCGGTCGACTTCTGGCACGCCCTGCGCCCTCGCGACGAGCGGGCGTCGGCCGTGCTGCGCGCGCTGACCGACGAGCGGGCGGCCGAGCTGGTGCGGGCCGGAGCCGAGGCGCTGGCGGAGCGGCAGGCGAAGCTGACGGCGGCGAAGGCGGTCGACGGGACTCCGGAGAGCAAGGAGGTCGTCCCGACCGCCGACGAGGTGCTCCAGGAGGTCGTGACCCGCGCGCTGCCCGAACTCGGCGAGGCGAGGCTGGGCACGGGTGTCGCCGCGCTCGTACGCGCGGTGCTGCAGTTCGCGACGTCCACCGCGTCGTTCGTGGCGCCTCCGGTGGAGCGGCCGAAGGCGGAACGCAGCCGCGCCGACGGCATGTTCGCCGACCTCAAGCCCGAGCACGGCGACGACGAGACGCTGCGCGAGGCCACCAAGGGCCTTGCCGACGTGCACGGCTGGTGGGGCGGCGAGCGGAACTGGAGCTCGCTGCGGCAGATCCGCGCCGTGAACCATGTGCTGGCCGGGAAGCCGGCCGACGGCAAGGCCCTGGCCCAGGCCTCCCGGTCGACCGGGGCCGCCGACGGGTGGCACAGCGACGAGTTCACCGTTCCCGGCATCGGCCTGGTGTGGACTCCGGTGCTGGACGTGCTGCGCCCCCTCGCGTACCGCGCCGCCTCCCCGACGGTGACCGAGGCGCACCGCGAGGCGCTGCTCCTGCTGTTCGAGGCGATCACGGAGGGACCGCTGGCCGCGGCCGGGGGCGCCCTGCGCGAGATCGTGCTGAGCGAGCCGCACGAGAAGCAGGAGCGGCTGGGCCAGGTGCTGCGCCGGGACGGCCGTACCGTCGTCGTCCTCGGCTGCCAGAACCTCGACCGGCAGGCCGGGCGGGTGCACTGGCTCGCCCTGGACCACGACCCGACCGGCCGGTTCGGCGCGATCGCCCACTTCACCCTGGACCGGGAGACCGCGCACCCGGCGGTGTTCCCCGCCGACGCGCTGACCGCCGTCACCTCACTCGTCCGGGACAAGGGCCCGGCGCCCTGGCAGCCGGAGGCGCCCGCCGTCCTCGCCGCCGCGACGCGCGGCGGGCTGGGGCCCCTGCAGGCGGCCCTGCTGCTCGCGGGCCGGCCGGCGCAGCTCACCGACGAGGTGATCGCGGCGACCGGGCTGAAGCCGCGTCAGAAGGAGCTCGGCGACGCCCTGCTGTCCACGGTCGGGAACACCGACCGGGCGGCGCTCGTCGGGGCGCTGCTGCCCGAGAGCCCCGGCGATCTGTGGACGGCCGGGCCGGACACCGAGGCCGCGGGCGGGGTGTGGGCCGAGCGGCTCGGCAACGTCGTGCGGCTGCCCGAGGACCTGGCCGGGGAGCTGTCCCTCGGCGGCCTGCCCACCGGCGCCGCGGAGGAGGTCCTCAACCCGGGGCTCACCCCCTGGATCAGCCGCACCACGGTCCAGCGGCCGGACAAGAACGGCAACCTGGTCGCGGAGGACCCGTCGGCGCTGCCCGGCCAGCACCACCTGACGCGTGCCGTGGCCGCCCTGGCCGGGCTCGCCTACTCCCTGCCGTACGGGCACCCGTTGCGGGCCGTCCTGCCGGAGAGCCTCGCCGCGCTGCGCCGCCGGGTCGCCGATCCGGGACTGCTGCTCGACCTGGACGTCGCATGGACGGACAAGGGCTCCTCGACCGCCGTCGAGCTGCGCAAGGCGTACGGGATGCCCGCCACCGGGGGCGCCGACGCCGACGGGCTGACGCAGGTGGGCGAGGCTCTGGTGCTGCGCCCCTGGTACGGCGACCAGGAGACCGTCCTGGTCCGCCCGGGCAGGCTCAGCGCCCCCGACGACCCGGCGTTCGGGCTCGTCGAGGGCCTCGTGGGGTCCGGGCGGGGCCGGGGCATGTGGGCCCTGCGGACGATCCTCGACACGGAACTCGCCCGCGCGCTCGCCGCCGGCCCCGATCCCTTCGACGGCGCCGAAAGGGCCGAAGGGGCCGAAGGGGCCGAAGGGGCCGCCGGATACGCCCAGGACCCTTCGCTCAGCGTGCCCGAACTGGTCGCGGAGGTGGCCGCCGAGCACGGCCTCGGTGCGGACGCGGCGACGCTCTACCTCCAGCTGCTCGCCCTCCCGGACCCCACGGACCGCAACTGCGTGCGCTGGACCGGCTGGAAGCCCGCGCGGACGAAGAAGGCCCGCGCCGAACTCGCGGCGACCGACCTGGTCGTCGAGGCCAAGCGGCCTCGCGCGGGGCGCACCCTCTTCCTGCCCTGCGGCTGGCTGGACCTCAAGTCCCCCGCGCTGCCGGTGGAGATCTGGAAGGAAAGCCTCTACCCGGTGCGCGCCCACACCCGCGCGGTGCCGCTGATGCCGGTGCCCGAGCTGTTCACGCGCGCGTGGGACCGCGTCCGCGCGGGCGACGCCCCCGCCTACGAGGAGCTCACCACCCGCGCCACCCGCAAGGGCCGCCGCCGATGACCACCGTCCCGCCCCCTCTGGAAGAGCGCGCACCGATGACCACCACCGTGTCCCCCGCCCCCGTCCGGCAGATCGTCCCGCCCGAGGACCTGTACGCCGCCGAGCTGGCCTTCCTCGCCGCGTACGACGACGGGCCCCGCCCGCCCGCCTGGCGGCTCACCCCGCGTGCCGTCGTCACGTTCGTGATGGGCAGCGACGGCCGGGCCCTGAAGCTGCCCGAGGGCGCCGAGGCGGCGGACGGGGTGCCGCGCCGGCTGGTCGTGCAGGGCAAGTTCGTCGGCGACCGGGCGCTGGTGGAGCGGTGTGTGGTCACGCTCGCGGGTGAGCGCGGTCTGCTGCTCGTCGGCGAGCCAGGCACCGCCAAGTCGATGCTGTCCGAGCTGCTGTCCACCGCCGTGTGCGGCACCAGCGGTCTGGTCGTGCAGGGCACGGCCGGCACCACGGAGGATCAGCTCAAGTACGGCTGGAACTACGCCCTGTTGCTGGCGCAGGGGCCGAGCCGACAGGCGCTGGTGCCCTCACCGGTGCTGACCGCCATGTCCCGGGGCGCCATCGCCCGGGTCGAGGAGGTCACCCGCTGTCTGCCCGAGGTACAGGACTCCCTGGTCTCGCTGTTGTCCGAGCGGCGCATCGCCGTGCCCGAACTGGCGGGCAGCGACGACGCGTTGGCCCATGCCGCGCCGGGCTTCAACCTGATCGCCACCGCCAACCTGCGGGACAAGGGCGTCTCGGAGATGTCCGCGGCCCTCAAGCGCCGCTTCAACTTCGAGACCGTCGGCCCGATCCCGGACCTCGACGCGGAGACGGCACTGGTGCGCAGCCAGGCACGGGCCTCGGTGGAGCGGGCCGGGGCGCCCTTCCAGGTCGACGACGCCGTGCTGGAGGCACTGGTCACCGCCTTCCGCGACCTGCGCGAGGGGCGGTCGGCGGAGGGCTGGGAGGTGGAGCGGCCGTCCACGGTGATGAGCACCGCGGAGGCGGTGTCCGTCGCGGGCGCGCTGGCGCTCGCGGCGGCCTACTTCCCCGGCGACCGTGATGTGCTGGGGCTGCTCCCGGGCCATCTGCTGGGCGTGGTCCGCAAGGACGACCCCGCCGACGCGGCCCGGCTGCGCGGCTACTGGGACGGCCCCGTCCGCCGCCGCGCCGAACAGGGCTCCGCCACCTGGCGCACCCTGTGGGACCTGCGCACCGTGCTGGAGGGCTGACGGCCGTGTCCCACCTGTCCCACCTCGACGAGGCCCTCGCCGCGCTCACCGACCCGGCCGCGCCCCACCTGATCGGCGTACGGCACCACGCGCCCTCACTGGCGGCCGCCATGCCCGCGCTGCTGGACGAGGCGAAGCCGGACGTGCTGCTCGTCGAGCTGCCGGCCGAGCTGCAGGAGTGGCTGCCGTGGCTCGGGCACGAGGAGACCCGGGCGCCGGTCGCCCTCGCCGCGGCGCCCGCCGACGGACGGGGCGGCGGCGGGCCGGCGTTCTATCCGTTCGCCGACTTCTCCCCCGAGCTGGCCGCCGTGCGCTGGGCCGCCCGGCACGGCGTCCCGGTGATCGCCTGCGATCTGCCCCTGGCGGACCGGGCGTGGGGCGAGGGACGCGAGGGCTCGGCGCAGGGCGAGCCCCTCGGACTCACCGGCGCGCTGCGGGCCCGGCTCACCGGCCGCCCCGGGGACGACCTGTGGGACCGGCTCGTCGAGGCCACCGCCCCGGGCTCCCCGCCCGAGGCCCTGCGCCGGGCGGCCCTGCTGACGGGGTGGGCGCTGCGCCAGGACGCGGTCGCCGCCGACGGCGTACCGGAGCTGGACCTGCGGCGCGAGCACTGGATGCGCTGCCGGATCGCCGAGGCCACGGCCCACGGCGAACGCGCCGCCGTGATCGTCGGGGCCTTCCACGCCCCGGCGCTGACCGGAACGACAGCGACCACGGCGGAGGGAGCAGGAGCGGCAGTCGAGGGGCCCGGCGAAGCGGGTGGGCCGGGGCGCGGTGAGCGGGGTGACTCCGTTGCTCCTGGACGGACTTCGTGGGTCACCTCGTTGATTCCGTATGCCTATGCGCTGCTCGACGAGCGGTCCGGTTATCCGGCCGGGATCCGGGACCCGGAGTGGCAGGACACGGTGTTCCGGGCGGCGGGGGATCCGGCGGCGTTGGAGGAGTCGCTGACGCGGGCCGCCGTGCGGGTGTGCGCGGAGTTGCGGGGTCTCGGGCATCCGTCCGGGCCCGCCGACGCGCGCGAGATCACCCGGCTCGCCTCGGACCTCGCCCGGCTGCGCGGGCTGCCCGCCGCGGGCCGTGGCGAGTTGGTCGAGGCGGTGCAGACGGTCCTCGCGCAGGGTGAGCCGTACGGGCGGGGGCGGGCTGTCGCGCGGGCGATGGAGCGGGTGCTCGTCGGCACGCGCACCGGACGGCCGGCGCCGGCCGCGCCGCGCAGCGGTCTCGCCCCGGCGGTCGAGGCCGAGGTCGGGACGCTGGGCCTGCCGGGCCCGGAGAGCGCCTCGGGTGCGACCCGGGATCTACGGCTCGACCCGCTGCGCTCCGACCTGGACCGCCGCCGTGAACTGCTGCTGCGCCGGCTGACGGTGTGCGGGGTGCCGTACGGGGAGCCCAAGGAGGTGGTCGGCGCGGGCGGCGCCGAGGCCCTCACCTCCCGCTGGGAGGTGCGTTGGACGCCGGCGACGGCGGCCATGCTGACCGCGGCCGGCGTGCGCGGGGTCACCGCTGCCCAGGCGGCCGAGGGAGTGCTGCGGGAGCGGCGGCGCGCTGAGCGGGACGCGGGCGGGTCGACGGCCGCGCAGGTCCTGCAAGGACTCGCGGAAGCCGCGGAGTGCGGGCTGCCCGCGCTCACGCAGGAGCGGCTCGACGATGTCGCCGAGGTACTGCCCCAGGCCGGCACGCTGCCCGAACTCCTCGCCGGCCTGGAGCTGTCGGACCGGCTGCGGGCCGGTCATGTGCCGGGGCTCGGCTCCGACGAGGACCGGGCGGCGCGGGCGGCCGCCGTCGCCGAGCTGCTCACCGCGGCCGCGGTACGGCAGGTGGACGGCCTGACCGGTGCCGAGGATCCGGCCGACGCCCATGCCCTGCTCGAACTCGCCCACCGGGCCGACCTGTTGGGCGGCGTCCGGCTCACCGAGGCGCTGGCCCGGCTGGCCGCCGAGGGCTCACCGCTGATGCGCGGCGCCGCCGGGGCCGTCCGGGTGCTGCTCGGGCAGGAGGACGCCCGGGCCTTCGGCGACCGGGTCGCGTCCTGGGTGGACGGCGCCGTCGATCCCGACTCGCGGTCGGCCCTGACCGCCCGGCTGAGCGGGCTGCTGACCGCCGCGGGTCCGCTGCTGGAGGCCGCGGCGCCCGCGCTGGAGCCCCTGCTGGGCCGGGTCTCGGAGTTGCCCGACCGGGAGTTCCTCGACCGGCTCCCCGCGCTGCGGGGCGGGTTCGAGACGCTGAGCCCGGCGGCGCGCGACCGTCTCCTCGCGTCCGTCGAGGAACGCCTCGGCGCCGGGCGCGTGGCCGACACCGAGGGCCTGGATCCGGCCGCGCTCGCCGCATGGGCCGGCGCGGACCTCGCGGCCCGCGCGATGCTGCGGTCGCTGGGACTGCTGCCGGCGACAGCGGGCGACACCCGCCGAGACCTCGTCGACCGGGACCTCCCCGCAGAGGTCGCGCCCTCGGGGGGCGAGGGGCCCGAGGCCGAGGAGCGGCTCCTCTCCCCCGCCGACCGCTGGCGGCTCGTGCTGGGCCGCCGTCGCGATCAACTCCCGTCGTCCGCCCGCTCGTTGGCCACCGCTCTGGACGAACTGTACGGCAGCGGGCGCGGCGAGGGCAGCAGAGGGGATCTGACGGGCCCGGGGGCCGGGGGCGGCCGGGAGACGCCGTATCCCGGGGTGCGGGAGTGGGCGCAGGAGCTGGCCGTGCTGTTCGGCCCGGGCATCCGGGAGGAGGTGCTGGCGGCGGCAGCCGCGTCGGGCCGCAGGGACGTGCTCGCGGAACTCGACGCGGACAGCGTGCGCCCCTCGGTCGATCTGCTGCGCACGGTGCTGCGGCATGCGGGCGGGTTGCCCGAGGCCCGGCTGGCCGCGCTGCGACCGCTCGTACGGCGGCTGGTCGAGGCGTTGACCCGGCAGCTGGCCACGCGGCTGCGGCCCGCCCTGCACGGTACGGCGCTGCCGCGCCCGAGCCGGCGGCCGGGCGGCGGCCTCGATCTGCCCCGCACGCTGCGCGCCAACCTGGCGACCGCCCGGCGCGGGCCGGACGGCACGGTCCAGGTCATCCCCGAGCGCCCGGTGTTCCGTACCCGGGCGCGGCGGGCGGCCGACTGGCGGCTGATCCTGGTCACGGACGTGTCGGGGTCCATGGAGGCGTCGACGGTGTGGGCCGCGCTGACCGCCTCGGTGCTGGCCGGGGTGCCGACCCTGTCCACGCACTTCCTGGCCTTCTCCACGGAGGTCATCGACCTCACCGGCCATGTCGAGGACCCGCTGTCGCTGCTGCTGGAGGTCAGCGTGGGCGGCGGCACGCACATCGCGGCGGGTCTGCGGCACGCGCGCGAGCTCGTCACCGTGCCGTCGCGGACCCTTGTCGTGGTCGTCAGCGACTTCGAGGAGGGCTATCCGCTCGGCGGGCTGCTCGCCGAGGTGCGGGCGCTGGTCGGCGCGGGCTGTCATGTGCTGGGCTGCGCCAGCCTCGACGACACGGGGCGGCCGCGCTACTCCACGGGCGTCGCGGGTCAGCTCGTCGCCGCGGGCATGCCCGTCGCCGCTCTCAGTCCGCTCGAACTGGCCCGCTGGGTAGGGGAGAAGATCGCATGAGCCCGGACCTGTTGCCTCCGGTCGCCCCGGCCGTCACCGCCGAACTCGTCGAGGCGCTCTCGCCCCGGCTGCGCAAGCGGCTGGACGCGGGCATCGCCAAGCTGGCGGCCCGTCCGGTCGTCCGCGAGGGCGACACCGTGCGGATCGCCGTGGACGACGACACCGACCTCGAACTGCACGCCCCCGGCGGCACGGTGACCGACGCGGACGCGATCCGCTGCGGTTGTCTGCTCGCGCCCGACTGTCTGCACCGAGCGGCGGCGGCCTCGGCCGCACCGGTCGCCGACGACACTGCCGACGCGTCGCCTGCGCCCTCGCAGAGCTCGCAGAACTCGCAGAAGGAGACGGCCGAGGGCGAAGAGTCCTCGCAGCCGTCGGCCGTCGAGACCGCCGCTCCCGACCGACTCGCCGCCGCGCGGGCCGTGTTCGAGGCGGCGGCCGCCGTGCTCGCGGCCGGTACGGACGGCTCCGGCGCCGTGCTCCAGGCGGAGCTGCTGCGGGCCGCGCACAGCGCACGGCTCGCGGGTCTCCCCCGGGCCGCCGCCTCGGCGGTCTCCGTCGTCACCGGGGTACGCGCGGCGCGCTCCGCCGATCCCGCGTACCGACTGCCCGATCTCGTCGACGCCCTCCGTAGCGTCCTCGGCGTGGCCCACCGCCTGCCGTTCGCGACCGGGCGGGACCTGGCCGAACTGCGCGGCTCCGTACGGCAGCCGTACACCCCGGACGGCTCCCTGCGGCTGTACGGGCTCTTCTCCGAGCCGATCCTGACGGCGAGCGGGTACGCGGGCGCGGTCACCTGGACCGCCGACACCGAAGGTCGCCTCTACACGGTCTCCGACGTGGCCCCGGGCGGTCCGGGTCGGGCGACCGGCGCCGCCGACCGCGCCGTGCGGATCGGCGACGCCTCCCTGACCCACCGTGAGCTGTCGCGCGCGGGGCTCGCGGTCTCCGGTGCGACCGTCTCCCCGACGGGTCGGCTCGGCGCGGGGGCGGGGGTGCGGGCGGTGCGGGCGGTCGGCGCCGCCTGGAGCGAGGCGCCGCTCGACCGGCTGTGGACGGTGCCCGCCGCCGAGCAGGTCGCCCGGGCCCTGAGCGGCGGCCCCGGTGACGGCCACGGCCTGCTCTTCCTCGACGTCACCCTGGCGGGCACGGTCCGTGAGGCGACGGGCGACTGTCTGCTGGCCGACTGCGACGGCCTCGCGCTCCGGCTCGCCATGGCGCACGACGACCCCGCGCTCCCGTACCGCGACAATCTCCGTCTGCTGGCCGCCGCCCGGGGCAAGCGGCTGCGGATCGTCGCCCGTCTCGCGCCGGGGCCGGTGCCGCGCGCGCTGCTGCTGGCCGCCGAACACCCCGCCGGGGCCGACGCCCGGGTGGACCTGGGGCTGGACCGTCTGCAACGCGCGGACCTGCCCGCGGCGGCGGCCTCGCCCGCCTCCGCTCCCCCCGTGGACGAGGCCCCGCTGCACCTCCTCGGTCGTCGAGTGCAGCAGACCGTGTCGGGGGGCCGCCGGGTGCTGTCCTTCCCCGGCGGCGGGGCGGGCGACGGAGGGCGGCTGCGTCGGGTCGGTCTCGCCACCGCCGCCGACCTCCTCGACGAACTTCAGGCCGCCGCCGCGGACCGCTCCCGCGACGCCTTCGGCCGTCTGCTCCCGGCCGACGCCGACCGCTTCGCCCGCGCCTGGCTGGCCTCGGCCGTGTACACCGCCGAGGTCGAACGGGCGCTGTGCGCGGCGGCGTGGGGAGCGAGCGGGCAAGGGGTGACGACTTCACCGGAAGGCGTGCGCATCTAGGTCAGGATCTGACCTCTATCGGTCCTAACGTGGTGCTCGTGACCGCGGGAGAAAGTGACCGCGGGACAGATGATCCCGGAACAGCACTCACGGAGGCCGTCATGAGCCAGCCCACCCCCCTCGAAGAGACCGCCGCAGCCCCGGCCGTCAGCCGCGAGCGCGCCGACCTGCTGGAGACGCTCGCCGAGCACCGGCACTTCCTGCGCTTCACCACCCGCGACCTCACCGACGAGCAGGCCGGGCAGCGGTCCACCGTGAGCGAGCTGTGTCTCGGGGGTCTGATCAAGCACGTCGCCTCCGTGGAGCGCAACTGGGTGAAGTTCATCCTGGAGGGCCCGTCGGGGATGCCCGACTTCACCAAGATGACGGAGGACGACTGGGCCGCGCGGGCCGCCGAGTTCCGGATGCTGCCCGGCGAGACGCTGGCCGGGGTGCTGAAGGAGTACGAAGAGGTGGCCCGTCGTACCGATGAACTGGTCGTGTCGCTGCCCGATCTGGACGCGGATCACGAGCTGCCGGCGGCCCCGTGGAACGAGCCGGGCGCTCGGCAGTCGGCCCGCCGGGTCCTGATGCACATCGTCGGCGAGACCGCGCAGCACGCCGGTCACGCGGACATCATCCGTGAGGCCATCGACGGCGCGAAGAGCATGGGCTGACCATCACCCGACTTCGAAGACGTGCGCCTGCCAGGCCTCCAGGGCCACGAACAGGCCCGGGTCGGTCAGTTCGTCGCCGGCGCGGTCGTACGACTGCGAGGTGAGCAGGTCGGTCAGGCGGTGATCGTGTCCACGCAGGTCGCCCCAGGGCAGGGGCAGTCGGGCCTGGGCCGGGCGGTCGGATTGGTTGACGACGACCAGATGGCGGGCGTCCGGGTGGGTCCAGGTCCAGGCCAGCAGGTTGCGGCAGGTGTCGTTGTCCGGCCAGCCCGTCGGGGCGAGCGGTCGCCATTCGCCCCGGCGGACGGCGACCGCGGCCGGCAGCAGACGGCGGTGGAAGTCGCGCGCCGGCTCGTCGACGGGCTCCCGCGGTCTGCGCGCGAGGAACACCGGCGGCCGTACCCGGCGCCCCTCGAACTGGCCCTCGTGCCAGAGGGTCGCGCCGGGCAGGGTCGCCACGGTGACGGCGGCCGCCCGGCCGCGCGCACCGGGCAGGGTGGCGGCGGCCCGTGGCTCGTCGTGGTTCTCCAGGAAGCGGACCAGGCCTCGCTGGTAGGCGAGGTCGGCCCGGAGATGGGCGCGCACGGAGTCGGCGTCCTCGTGGACCAGACGATCGTGGAGCCGTTTGTCGTAGCAGTGGTCGAAGCCCTGCTGCTGAAGGGACCACTCGAGGTCCCAGTACGCCTCCGCGACGAAGAGCAGGTCGGGGTGGCGCTCACGGACCCGCGGAAGGACATACGGCCAGAAGTCCTCGGCGGGCACCGGTCCCGCCCGGTCGCCCCAGGTCTTCGCGAAGACGTCGTTCATCAGCAGCATCGCCATGTCGCAGCGCACGCCGTCCGCCTGGTCGCCGATGGCCACCAGCGTGTCCACGGTCGCCGCGCGCAGGCCGTCGCTGAAGGCGTTCAGCTGGACGACGTCCGGCCAGGGCGGGAAGAACGGGTCCCGGCCGCGGGCGTAGACGCGGTCGGCGGCCTCGACGAAGTCGCCCGGCGCCCGCGCCAGGTCGTCCGCGGTGCCCTGGATCAGGCGGTCGGGGTGCGCGGTGAGCCAGGGATGGTCGGGGGCGACATGGTTGGGGACGTGGTCGAGGATCAACCGCAGTCCGCGTAGGGCCAGTTGGACCCGGGCGGCGGCCAGTCCGTCCGGTCCGCCGAGGGCTGCGTCGACGACGTAGTCCCGTACGCAGTAGGGGGAGCCGACGATGTCGGCGTCGGTGAGATCGGGCAGGGCCTCGCGGAACGAGGTCAGCAGGCCCTCGTCGCGCAGTGCGATCCGCAGCCCGGCGGGGCTGCGCTGCCAGACGCCCATCAGCCAGACCGTGTCGACACCGGGCACGGCGATCTCGTCCCAGGCCTCGCCGGGCACGTCCCCGAGGGTGACGCGGCGACCGTGTCGGACGCTCAACTCACCCAGCCAGACAACGGTGTTGATCTCGTAGAGCACCGTCATGACAGCGGCTCCTCACGGTTGCCGTCGGAGCTGCCCTCGCCCTTCGGCCGCAGGGACTCCCGGCTGCCGCGCTGCCATTCGTCGGCGGTGAGGGTGTGGAACAGCGTGGTGGTGGCGGCCACCAGTCCGGTCCAGCCGGTCTGGTGGGAGGCGCCGAGGCCCGCGCCGTTGTCGCCGTGGAAGTACTCGTAGAACAGGATCAGGTCCTTCCAGTGCGGGTCCTTGGCGAACTGGGGCTGCGCGCCGTGCACCGGGCGGTGGCCGTCGGCGTCCCGCAGGAAGGTGGCGGTGAGCCGGTCGGAGATCTCGCGGGCGACCTCGTAGAGGTTCATCAGGCGTCCGGAGCCGGTCGGGCACTCCACACGGAAGTCGGGGCCGTGGTAGCCGTGCAGGTTCAGCAGCGCCCGGATCAGGAGCAGGTTGATCGGGAACCACACGGGTCCGCGCCAGTTGGAGTTGCCGCCGAACATCCCCGAGTCGGACTCGGCCGGCAGATAGCCGACGCCGTAGGTCCGGCCGTGCACCTCGAAGGTGTACGGGTGGTCGGCGTGGTGGCGGGAGAGGGAACGGATGCCGTGCGGGCCGAGGAACTCGTCCTCGTCGAGCATGCGGGCCAGGACGCGGCGCAGCCGGTCCTCGCCGAACAGGGCGAAGAGATAACGGCCGTCGGCATTGGGGTCCGCGGTGACGTGCTGGGAGACGAAGGCCTCGACGGCCGGGTGTCGTTCGATGAACTCCTTTGCGCCCTGCACCAGTTGGGGGAATCGCTGGTCCGCCCGGCCGCCGATCACGCTGGTCGCCGCCAGCGGTATCAAGCCGACCAGCGAGCGCACCTTCAGCGGGGTCGCGGTGCCGTCGGGCAGCCGCAGGACGTCGTAGAAGAAGCCGTCCTCCTCGTCCCAGAGGCTGGCGTTGTCCTTGCCGACGCGGTTCATGGCGACGGCGATCCACGCGAAGTGCTCGAACAGGGTCTGCGCCTGCTCGACGTACACCGGGTTGTCGACGGCCAGTTCGATCGCGATGTCCAGGAGGTTCTGGCAGTACAGCGCCATCCAGGCGGTGCCGTCGGCCTGGTCGAGATGGCCGCCGGTGGGCAGCGGGGCGCTGCGGTCGAAGACGCCGATGTTGTCGAGGCCGAGGAAGCCGCCCTGGAAGACGTTGTTGCCGTCGACGTCCTTGCGGTTGAGCCACCAGGAGAAGTTCTTCATCAGCTTGTGGAAGGCGTTCTCCAGGAAGGCGCGGTCGGCGCGTCCGGTGCGGTGCTTCTCCAGTTCGTAGACGAAGAGGGTGGCCCAGGCGTGCACGGGCGGGTTGACATCGCCGAAGTTCCACTCGTACGCCGGGATCTGGCCGTTGGGGTGCAGATATAGGCGGCGCAGCAGCAGCTCCAACTGCCCCTTGGCGAAGGCAATGTCGACCATGGCCAGGGCGAGGGTGTGGAAGGCGAGGTCCCAGGCCGCGAACCACGGGTACTCCCAGGTGTCCGGCATCGACATGATCTCGTCGTTGACCATGTGGTACCAGGCGCTGTTGCGGATCCGGGGGTCGGCGGCGAGCGGGTCGGCGCCGTGCTCGGCGAGCCAGCGCGCGACGTCCAGGCCGTAGTACTGCTTGCTCCACAGCATGCCGGCCAGCGCCTGCCGGACGAGGTGTCGTTCGTCCTCGGCCATGCCGTCCGGGGTGAGGCCGTCGTAGAAGGCGTCGGCCTCGCTCCGGCGCAGGTCCACGGTCGCGTCGAACTCCCGCCAGGGGTCGGCGAGTTCGGTGTCGGTCAGGCGCAGCCGGAGGGTCCTGCTGCCGCCGCCGGGGACGGTGAGCGCCTGGTGGACGGCCGCCTTGGTGCCGGTGCGCGCGGGGTCGACGGCAGCGGTCTCGCCGTGGACGACGTAGCGGCCGATGCCGTCCTTCACATAGGGGGTGGCGTTCGGGCTCCCGAAGATCCGCTCGTTGTCGGTCTCGTTGCCGGTGAACAGGAGTTCCGCCGTGCCGTCGTGGTAGAGCCAGCGCGGGCCGAGTTCCTCGTGGTCGGCGCGGATGCCCCCGTCCGTCGCGCGCAGTCCGGGCACGGCCTCGCCGCCCGCCCAGGACCAGGTGTGCCGGAACCACAGGGTCGGCAGCAGGTGAAGCACGGCGTCGTCGGGGCCGCGGTTGTGCGCCGTGATCTCGATCAGCAGATCCTCGGGTCCCGCCTTCGCGTACTCGACGAACACATCGAAGTAGCGGTTCTCGTCGAAGGCTCCGGTGTCGAGGAGTTCGTACTCCACGTCGCGGCGGCCGCGCGCCCGGTTGGCGTCGACGAGGTCGGCGTAGGGGAACTCGCCCTGCGGGTACTTGTAGAGGTACTTCATGTACGAGTGCGTGGGCGTGTTGTCGAGGTAGAAGTAGTACTCCTTGACGTCCTCGCCGTGGTTGCCCTCGCTGTTGGTCAGCCCGAACATCCGCTCCTTGAGGATCGGGTCGCGGCCGTTCCACAGAGCCAGGGCGAAGCAGAGCCGCTGCTTGTCGTCGCTGACGCCGGCGATGCCGTCCTCGCCCCAGCGGTAGGCGCGCGAGCGGGCCTGGTCGTGGGTGAAGTACGACCAGGCGTCGCCGTCGGTGCTGTAGTCCTCGCGGACCGTCCCCCACTGGCGCTCGCTCAGATAGGGTCCCCAGCGCCGCCAGGGCGCCGCGCCCCCGTCGGCCTCCGCCAGCCGCCGCCGTTCGGCGTCCGCCGCGCCGTCGCCGTCCGTCATCGCCCGTCCTCCTCGCCACGGCCCGGCGTCGCCCGGAGCCGTACGTCCACCCTCGACCGTCCGGCACCGGCCCGCAATGACATGGCCGGTGCATCGGCTCCAGTTGGGCCGAACGGATGACGGGCGTGGAGTTCGACGGTCGGCCGTCCGACGACCCGACGATCGCCGGCGCTCTTGACGGCCCGTATGTGACCGATCACAATCCCCGCATGAACGTGACCGGTCACATAGAGGCTCTGCCGAGGCGCCTCACCGTCGACCTCGCCGTCTCCGAGGGCCCGGTGCTCCTCGGCGCGAACGGCGCGCTCTACGGGCTGAGCGACGACGGCGTGCCCGGCGACGCCGTACTGGAGCCGTTGAAGATCACCAGCGTCTCGCAGAAGCCGGAGGGCGGCGCCCAGCATCCCAACGGGGACGCGCTCTCGGTCTCCAGGTCGTTCTTCCGCAACGGCGGCGGGGAGATCAACGTGCTGATGCAGGACGTCTACGCCCAGTGGCCGTACGAGGATCTCGGCATCGACGACTACCTCCCCAAGGTCGACGAGATCGTCAAGGAGGTGTCGGCCGACCCGAGCGGCGACCGCTTCGTCTACATCCCGTTCAACGAGCCCGACCAGATCTGGTACGACCTCGGCGTCGCCGACCAGAAGCAGTACGAGGCCAACCGCGACCGCTTCTTTCGGGACTGGAAGACCGTGTACGAGCGCATCCGTGCGGTCGACCCCGACGCGAGGATCGCGGGCCCCAACGAAGCCGCCTACCACGCCCGCCTGTTGACCGACTTCCTCGCCTTCGCCAAGCGGGAGAACGTCCTGCCCCAGGTGCTGACCTGGCACGAGTTGGACTCGGGCTCACTGCGGGACTTCCAGGAGCACTACGACGACTATCGTTGCATCGAGGGTGAGTTGGGCATCCCACCGCTGAGGATCAGCATCGACGAGTACGCCAACCGCCGTGACCTGTCCGTGCCGGGGCAACTCGTGCAGTGGGTCTCGATGTTCGAGCGCAACAAGGTGTACGCCAACCAGGCCTACTGGGACGCCGCCGGCAACCTGGACGGCAATGTGGTGCGGACGAACATCCCCAACGGCGGCTGGTGGCTGTTCCGTTGGTACGCGGGGCTCACCGGCGACACGGTCGGCGTCACCCCGCCGCAGCCGAACACCGTCGACACCCTCCAGGGTCTCGCCTCCCTCGACATCTCACGCCGCCAGGCCCAGGTGCTGCTCGGCGGCTCGGACGGCGACGCGGACGTCGTGGTGCACCACCTCCCCCGGTCCGTCTTCGGCCGTGCGGTCGGCGTGACCGTCGCCGAGGCCGCCTGGTCGGGCTACGAGGGGCGGCACGCCGCTCCGCACGTCGTCATGCGGACGAAGCTCGAGGTGGCGGACGACGGCTCGGTGACCGTCCCGCTGCGCGGCCTGCGCCGGATGTCGGCGTACCGGCTCGTCCTCACCCCGGGCGGCACGGGTACCCCGGCCCCCGCCGCCGTCCCCTGGTCGGCGTCGTACGAGGCCGAGGACGCGGCCGTCACGGGCGGCCGGATCCAGACCCACGGAACGGTGAGCGACCCCAACGGCTATGCGGCCTCCGGCACGAAGGACGTCGGCCCCCTCGACACCGCTTCCAGCAAGGTCGACTTCACGGTGGCCGTACCGGTGGACGGCATGTACGACCTGGCGATCCTGTACGGCAACCAGTCCGGCGCCCCGGCCACCCAGAAGCTGTCGGTCGACGGCGCGGAACCGGTCACGGTGACGTATCCCTCCACACAGAACTGGCACTACCGCGCCAGAAAGGACCTCGGCGTGGAGCTGTCCGCCGGCTCCCATGTGCTGACGCTCGCCAAGGGCGACGCCGAGGTCACCCTCGACCGCATCGACCTGACCGCGCGCACCGGCGCCCCGTCGGCGTCGTACGAGGCGACGCTCGCGGACATCGGCGGGAACCCGTCGTACGACTACTCCTCGTCGGCCGGAGTGGGCACGGGCGCCCTCGTTCTGCGCAAGGGCGACAAGGCCGTCTTCGACGTGTACGCCCCGCGCGACGGCTACTACACGGTGGTGCCGCGCACCTCGGCGGCGGTCCGGCTCACCGTGCACGGCGAGCTGGTGACAGCGACGCCGAGCCGGCCGCTGCGGCTCTACCTGGTCGCGGGCAACAACCGTGTCACGCTGACCGCCGGCCACGCGGCGGTCCGGTCCCTCGACGTCTCGGGCGAAGGCTCGACCACCGGCACCCTCTCCTACCAGGCCGCGTCCGCCGTCCTCACGGGAGGAGCGAGGCTCGTCGACTCCGTCCACGCCTTCGGGGGCTCCTGCATCGGCGAGCTCGGCAACAGCCCTTCCAGCACAGCCGAGTTCACCGTGCACGCGCCCACCGCCGGCCGGCACATGCTGGTCGTCCACTACGCGCACAACGACCGCCGCGACAACGGCCACGCCTACAACACGGACATCGCGTCCCGTACGGCGGACATCACGGTCGGCGCCGGAGCGCCGCGAAGGGTCACCTTCAAGAACACCTGGAGCTCGGACGACTACTGGACGCTGGGCGTCCCCGTCGACCTGGAGAAGGGCGCCAACAGAGTGACCTTCGGGAACGCGAGCGCCTGGGCCCCGAACATCGACCGCATCGAACTGGGCCGGGTCGTCCGCCAGTCGTAGCCCGGCTCCTCCGAGAGCCGGGCTGCGATTTCGGCGGACGGCCTGTCAGCGGCCGATCAGCGGCCGACGCCGATCAGGCCCGTCAGATAGCGCCACAGCGACGAGCGCTGCCGGACGGCCGGGTCCGGCAACGCCGTCTCGGCCGATTCCGACTCCGACTCCGCTGTCGGGGCGTGCACCGACGGCGGCTGCGGCATCGCGGCGAGCTCGTACCGTACGGGCAACGAGCGCAGCCCTCGCATGAACGGCGAGGAACGCCACGGCAGTTGGTCGACGGGGAGCGCGAGGTCCAGGTGGGTGAACCGCTCGAACAGCCGGCCCACGCCGACCGCCGCGACCGTCGAGGCGAGCTCGCGCGCCGGGCACTGGCGCCGGCCCGCGCCCCATGACAGGTGCGCCCGGGTACTGACCGTGGTGCTCGGACACACGTTGCCGGCGAAGAGCGGGTCCGCGTGGGCCGCCGCGGAGGAGACCCACACCGGGTCGCCCGCGCGGATGGTGTAGTTCCCGAGCTTGGTGTCCTCGGCCGCGAACCGCGGAACGAAGTTCACCAGCGGCGGCTTGCGCATGACCACCCGGTTCATGCTCTCCCTGACCATCCCGGCGGACAGGCTGGCGCGCACGCCGCCCTCACCCGAGATGACTTCGACCACCGTGTTGGAGATGAGGATCCCGACGTGATCGGAGGTCATGCCCAGCAGCATGAACAGCTCACGGGCCAGTTCGTCGAGGGAGAGTTCGGGGTGGGCCGCCAGCAGATACGAGGGGAAGTCCTCCCCCGGCGTCTTCAGCTTCACCGCCGCGAGTTCCGCCAGGGCCCCCAGCAGCCTCTCCAGTGCCGGCTCCGCGTCCGGGCCCGCGTCCAGTACCCGCCACATGTCCATCAGCGCATCGTCGCCCTGCGAACCGGGGAAGCCGAGCAGATGGCTGGCCACCATCAGGGGCAGCGGACGGGAGAACTGGGCGGACAGGTCCGCCAGGCCCGTGCCGCCCGCCTGCCCCACCAGGCTGATGAGTTCGTCGGCGTAGACGGTCACCGCCGTCTTCAGCCGCTTCGCCTGGGGGTGACGCGGGTCCTGGAACGGTTTGAGAGCCGCGTCCCAGGCCGTCCTGAGCGGCCGGTAACCGGGGCCGCCCTGGATCAGCACATGGTTGACCTCCAGGGACGGTCCGAGCGGCCAGTCGGCGGGCACCCGGCCCTCCGAGCGGGCCCGCCAGTTCTCCAGCCCCTTCGGCCACCCGGCGTCGTCCTGAAGGACTTCGAGCGCCTCGCGGTAGCCGAGGACCAGCCAGGCGGGCACGCCGAGCAGATCGACCGGCGCGACCGGGCCGTACCGCTGGCGCAGGCTCTCGTAGACGAGCGAAGGGCGAGTCTCGTAGTCCCTGGTCAGCAGCGGTTCAGGGGACAACGTCTCCAACGTCGCCCCCTCGAGGTCCACGGATCCGCCATCGCCCACCTGGGATTCCATCAATCTGCCCGCCCCTCAGACACTCCCCGTACCGGCACCTCCCCATTCGGTGACCGGAACCGGGGGGACCTTATCCCAGGCCCCGCCCGGGGTGAACTACGGGGGCACGGCTCGGGGCGATCTCCGGCCGCCGTCGACGAGCCGTGTCCGGGGCCGCGGTCCGCTGCGTGCGCAGGCCGACCCGCAAGCGGCGCAGGGTCAGCCCAGGAAACTCACCCGTACCTGGCGGTCGGGGTTGTCCTTGTTGGTGTCGACCAACCTCCGTTAGGACAACCCCAGACTAACGGGAGGGCGGCGCACACCAGGCCGATTCCGGGGTCATACCGCACTCGCACTGCACGGGCCTCAGAACACCCTGAGGTCGCGGATAGCTTCGTCGCTCTCGTTCTTGATCGCGCCCTCCCAGGAGCGGCTGTCCTTGATGTCGGGCCAGAGCTAAGGGGGCCGTCCCGCCACACGGCGAACAGGGGCCGCTCGTCCGCGCGACGTTCGCCCGCAGCGTCCCAACTTGTGGCGAGGCAGTCCTGGTTGAGGGCGGCCTTCCTCGCCCGTTGCCGTTCCTGGTCAGCGATACGATCCGAACTTGCGGCTCGGGTTCATGGGCCGATGTGCACGAACGCGGCCCACAGGCTGGGACTGTCGGGGTAGCACACACTCAGGTTGCGATGGTCGTGGAGCGGCAGCCCGGAGCCGTCGCTGTGACAGGCGAAGTGGACCAGTTCGTGGTCGGGAAGTGCAGCACATACCGCGTCGTGGGTGGCTTGTTCGCCGGCCAGCACCTGCGCGCCGTACCGCTCGGCGAGATGCCGTGCTTCTGCCGCCGCACCCTCGATGGGTGCGGCACCCGGCGTTTCCGGCATGGCGACGGCCAGGAGCCGCAGCGCTGGGGACGCAGCGATGTTCGCTGACGCTCGGCGCAGCATGCCGAGCGTCAGCGCATAAGAGGAGCAGGCCTGATGAAGAGCTTGACCGGCAGCGTGGAGCGGTAGCTGGGCGAGTGCCCCGTCCGGCAACACCACAGGAATCGTTCCGGTGAGTTTCTCTTTTTGCCGCTGGAGATTGGGATTCGAGCTCCTCCCGAGTGAGTCGGGGATAAAAGAAGCGCCTCACGGCGCACAGAACGCGCAGACGCGGTCCCACGGCGGGTAGTCGGCAGGCATGGCCACTTGATGCCGTTGTCGCAATGCCGTTGCTTGAGAGGTGCACGTAATTCCTCTCCCCGGCACGGTGACCGCCGGGGTGCTGGTTCGTTGACCGGGCATGCATCCATGGATCGGGTTATCCGATGACATCCGACCCGGGTTGCTCACCGAGTGGATCGTTCCTGAGCTGGTGGACCGACTGGACCCGTCGCCACCACCACGCAACGCTGCAACACCAGGGCCTCTTGCAACTCGCTGGATTCGACAACCGCGAGCTGCCAAGAGGCCCTTCCTTCATGCCTCAACACCGCTCAACTCACCCGAACCAGCCTGCTGTTCGAACCCCACCGACCACACGAGCGGATAGAGAGCAGCCAGTCACCCGGCCGAGCTTCCTAGCTCTTCAGCCACCAACGGCTTTCAGCGTTCCCAACCTACCCATCAAACAGTGAGGCTCGTGGCGTTGCGGAATGTAGTGGTATCAGGGCATGGACAGCAAACGGCGCGTGCTGATCGTCACCTACGACGGTGCACAGATTCTCGACATCGCCTGCTCCAGTGGCGCGTTGGACATCGCCAACCGGTATGGCGCCGAGCCGCCGTACTCGATCGAGCTGGGGACCCTGGGCCGTCGGCCATCCGCCAGCGCAGATTGTCCGCCTGCCAGTACAGGCCACGGCCGTAGTCCACGCCGCGTGTGGCCCGCGGACTGCCGACCGCCGCCTCGTCGCCGGTCGTGACCTGGATCTGCCAGGTCTGAACGCCTTCCGTGCCGGGGCCGCGTGGCGGAGATGGACCAGGGTGGCCACCCACGACGTGCTGGCCTGCTGGTTCGGCGTGGACCGCTCGCATCACCCGGGCCGTCGGCGAGGTGCGGCCCCTGCTCGCCGAGCGGGGCTGCACCATCAGCTCCGACGTACGGCTGCGCACCCTGGCCGAGGTCATCGACCACCTCGGCGCAACCGGGAAGACAGGCATCATCGACGGCACCGAGATCCGTGTCCGCCGCCCGGCCCAAGGACGCAAGGGTCGGGACAAGTTCATCTCCGGAAAGAACAAGCAGAACGCCGTCGAATCCATGGTGGTCGCGGACAGCGAAGGACGCGTGCTGTGGTGCGGCCCGGCCAAGCCCGCAAGCTGCGCGGACATCACCCACGCGGGCAGCCCCTCGGGGGTGAGGGGCTGCCCGGCACAGCGCTCGCGCAGGTCGTCGTAGCCGGCCTCGAGTGTCTCGGAGTGCGTGAACAGCGCGACCGAGGCGACGCGGCCGAAGCCGGTCAGCGTCGAGGCCGGATGGGCGAGGCCGGAGACGTTGACCACCGTGCCCGGGCCGGGCTCGTCGGGATCGCTGCCCGGGACGGTGACAGCGACGCCCGACGGGTCCCGCGGGTCGGAGTCCTGGCCGCGCATGAGGCCGGGGTCCTTGTGGCCGTAGAAGATCCACAGATTCAACGCGTCCTCCAGGAGCACCGCACGGTCGGCCCGGCGCACCAGCTCGACCCCGGCCGCCATCATCCGGGCATCGCCCCCGTGGGCGCGGGCCTCTTGGACGAGGAGGAAGAACACCTGGGTGGGCTTGGCGGCGAGGCCTCCCGCATCCGGCTCGGTCGCGGCGTGCAGGCTGTACGCGGATCCGGCAGACTCAACGTCCACCGAGCCGGCGACCAGCTTCACGTGAGCGGTCGTCAACTCCCCCGGCTCCCGCACCCTGAGTAGTGGCCGAACCGCGGCAGGCCGTAACTCGTCCCGTGCAGGACGTAACTCGTCCCGTGTCGGCCAGGCCCGTCTCCGCGCCCTCCGAGGCGTCGTCCAACGTCGTCACCCCGCCGTCGTCACCCCAGCGGCCGGGCGGCTGTCGGCACGGTGGCCACGTACGGCCTCCGACAACGAACGGACGAGCTCTCACACCGCATCGGAACCTGCGACCGAGCTGTGGCCAGGGCGACGGTGAAGTGGAGCGGCCGGGGTCAGTACCCGGCCGGACGGGGCGGTCTCCATCATGACCGTTCGCCGGGCTTGGCAGAGCGTGAGCATGGCACACACCTCCCGCTCGATCCCTTTGGGGTCACCACCGATTTGACTGACCGTCGGACTTCCGGAGTGCGTGATCTCGCATTTCCCCAATGTTCACCTCCCGGTCCCGACAGCGCCGCAGCCTTGGGCGGTCGAACACACTTGATCGGAGGCCGGATGGAGAGCACCCCTCACGGTGACTACTCGGGCACGCGGTTGGACTGGAACGAATGCCCCCTGGGTCCCTCGCCCCGTGGCATCGCCCGGGTACGAGCGGCGTCCACCGCCCTGCACCGCTATCCCCGGGGCCTCCTGGGCGAGGTCACGGCGGCGGTGGCGGCCGACGAGAACGTCAGCTGTGACGCCGTGCTCCTCACCAACGGCGTGGACGAGGCCGTCGACCTGGTCCTCGCCCTCACGGACACCGCCTGGTACGTGTCGCCCGGGTTCGACTCATACCCCGACCGGGCCGTCGTCCGCGGCGTGGCCATGAACCGGATCGGCCTCGACGCCGACTGGCAACCCACCGTCGCGGCACACCGGCTCAAGGGCCGCGGTACCGTCTTCGTCGCCCAGCCGCACAACCCCACCGGCAGCCTGTTCCGCGCCGATTGGCTCGACGACGTCGTGCACGGGGCGGACCTGGTCTTCCTGGACACGACCTACGCCGACTTCTCCGACGACCCCGCGGCCTGGGCACCTGCCTCGCGCCCAGCCGGCCGGCATCCGCGGCTGCTGCACTTCCGCAGCTTCTCCAAGAGTCACGGACTGGCAGGCATCCGCCTGGGCGCTCTGATCGGCGCCCCGTCGCTGATTCGGGAGCTGAGCCGCCGTCAGAGGTTCCACTCGGTCGACTCGGTCGCCCTCCACGCACTCGCCGGTTCCCTGGAGGACCCCGAACACCGTGCCCGCATCCGGGAGCAGGTGCTGACGCTGCGGCCCCGGTACGTCCGTGCGCTGCGTCGGCATCCGCTGTTCGCCGAGGTCCGCGACACTCACGCCAACTTCGTCGTGTGCCGGTGCCTCCCCGGAAGCGACTCGGCCGACGTCACACGGGCGCTGGCCGAGGCCGATGTGTGGGTGCGCGACTGCGCTCCGCTGGGCCTGGCCGGCTGGCTGCGGATCTCCGTCGGTACGGCCGACGACCTCACCCGCCTCCTGTCGGCGCTCGACAGCGTCCACACCCATGTGCCCTTATCCCGCCTCACCTCCCGACCCCTTGGAGCACCGACCCCGTGAGCACCACCCCCGACCTCGTACCGGCCGACTCGCACCAGGCCGACTCCATACCGGCCCACTCGGTCCCCACCGACTTCGAGCACCGGCTCGTCGAGGCCATCGAGCCGATCCGTCATCTCGCCCTGGCACACGCCTTGTACACAGTGATGGACAACGATGTCTACGACACTCTGGCCGGGGAACCGGGCCTGACCACCGCCGACCTCGCCAAGCGGCACGGTCTCGACGCCGAGCGGCTGGGCGGACTGTGCCGATACCTCGCGAACGAGGGCTATCTGGCACAGCACGTCCCGGACGCCGAACCCCGCTGGCACCTCACCGCCAAGGCACGCGCCCTCGCGCCCTTCCGCCCCTGGTACACCCTGCTCGTCGGTGGATACGCCCAGACCTTCGGGCAGCTCGGCGCGGTACTCCGCGAGGGCGCGCCGTGGGCCACGCGCGACGGGGCCAAGGTGGGCGCCGGATCGTGCGGGATGAGCATGTACGACGCTCTGCCCCTGGCCAACCAACTGCTCGACGGCCTGCCCGGGGACGGACTCACCGTGGTCGACCTGGGCTGCGGCGACGCCGCCTTCCTGACCGAACTCGTCCGCAGCCGTCCCGGACTCCGTGGCGTCGGCGTCGAACCGGACGAGGTTTCGAGCCGGCTGGCTGCGGAGCGGGTGGCAGCCGAAGGCCTCGCCGACCGGATCACCATCCATCGGGGCCGTGCCGGCGACGCCGGCACGGTCGTGCTCCCGGACGACGGCCCGGTCTGCTTCCTCACCGCCTTCGTCCTCCAGGAGATGCTGGAGCAGGAGGGGACCGGCGCGGTCGAGAACCTGCTGCGCGAGACGATGGCGCACCGGCCCGACGCGCACTGGCTGGTCATCGAGGTCGACAACCGCTTCGACGATCCGGCCACCATGGCCCACGCACTCGGCCGCGCCTACTACAACCCGTACTACCTGCTGCATGTCATCACCGAACAGCGGCTGGAGAAGCGGGAGTTCTGGGACGGGTTGTTCGAGCGCGCCGGTCTGCGCACCGAGGCGTTCGCGCATCCCGACCCGCGCGTCGACTCCACCGGCCTGGAGCTCGGCTATCTGCTGAGGGGCAGCGGCGGCGAGAGCGTCTGACGCGAGGGCGGGGGCAAGGCCGCGTCACACCTCGTCACGCCTGACATGACGGACCGGTCGGCCGCGGCCGACCGGTCAACGCCCGACGCCGACGGCCGGCGTCCCCGCGCGCCCCGCTCACGCCCTCCCCAGGGCCGCGCCCTCGCCCTGGCTCCCTCCTGCCCCCTGCCCTGCCTCTCTCCCTGTTCCGCACTCGCCCCGGCACGCACCCACACCTGGTTCTCCCGCCCAACCCACTGAAAGACGCCACCGTGCCCGACTGCCCGCGTCCCGTACATGCCGCCACTCCCCCGGTGCTCGCCGCACTGGCGTGGCACGCCGACACCCGCCCGGACACCGTCGCGGTCGTCGACGGCCGTACGCAGCTCACCTACCGTGAGTTGCACGTCCTGACGGCCGCCTACGCCCGCTTATTGCGCCGCGAAGGCATACGGCCGGGCGACAGGGTCGCCCTCTGCGCCCGTCGTGGCCGCGACACCGTCGTGGCCATGCTCGCCCTGCTCGCCGAGGGCGCGGCGTTCGTCCCGCTGGACCCGGCGACGCCCGCCGCACGACTGCGCGACACCGCCGGACGCGCCGGCGTGACACGGGTCGTCACCCACGAGCGCTGGGGGGAGATGTTCCTGGCGGCGGGATTGCGCCCGCTGTCGCCGCCCGTACCTCCCGTACCGGTCGGCGACAGCGCGAAGGAGAGCGTGGCTGCGACCGGTCAGGAGGCGGAGGACACGTCCACTGCGGCCGAAGCCGTCACTCCGGACGCCCTCGCGTACATCATCCACACGTCCGGTAGCACCGGCCTGCCCAAGGGCGTCGGCATCCCGCGCCGGGCGCTGGAGCACTTCAGTCGTGAGATCGCCGCCGGATACGAACTGGCCCCGGGCGACCGTGTCCTGCAGTTCTCCTCGACAGCCTTCGACGGCTGCGTCGAGGAGATCTTCCCGCCCCTGCTGGCCGGGGCCACCGTCGTCGTACGGGACGAAGGGGAACCGGCGTCTCCTCGCGACCTCCTCGACTGGTGCCACCGGTCGTCGCTGACCGTGCTGCATCTGCCGACGGCCTACTGGCACGAGGTCGTCGACGCCATGGCGCAGGACCACGTGCCGCTGCCGCCGTCCGTGCGCATCGTCAGCGTCGGCGGGGAGGCCATGCGCGGCGACCGGCTCGACGACTGGCGGCGGCTGCACGGGCGGACGGCGGTCCGGCTCGTCAACGTCTACGGGCCCACCGAGACCACCGTTGTCGCCACCTGGGACGACCTGGCCGGACCCCTTGCCGTCGACCGCCACGAGGCGCTGCCCACCATCGGCCGGCCCCTGCCGGGCGTGCGGGTCCGCCTCGTGGCACCGGACGGCACCCCGGCCGCGGACGGCGAGGGCGAACTCCACATCGGCGGACCCACCGTGGGCAACGGCTATGTCGGGCTGCCCGAGCTGACCGCCGAACGTTTCTCCACCGCCTCCGACGGCACGCGGTACTACCGCACCGGTGACCTCGTCCGCGAACTGCCCGACGGCACCCTGCTCCACCTGGGCCGCACGGACCGCCAGCTGAAGGTCCGCGGCTTCCGCGTCGAACCCGAGGAGGTCGAGCAGGCACTCCTCCGCGACGACACGGTCCGTGACGCCGTGGTCCGCTACGACGAGCGGCGCGCCATGCTCGTCGGCTACGTCCGGCCGGCCGGGTCCGGCCCGCGCCTCGACCTCGCCGCGCTGACCGGTGCCCTGCGCGCCCAGCTCCCGGACCACGCCGTGCCGTCCCGGCTGCTCCAGGTCGACACCTTCCCGATGACCTCGCGCGGCAAGGTGGACACCGCGGCGCTGGCCGCCCTTCCTCTCCCGTCCGACGACGCCGAAGCAGCGCCCGCCACCCCGCTCACCACACCCGCCCAGCACGCCCTGGCGGAGATCATCCTCGACGTGCTGGGCGTCGAGACGGTCGGCGCCGACGACACCCTCGTCGGGCTCGGGGCCAACTCCCTTACGGTGCTGCGCGTTCTGGCCCGCGTCGAGCGTGCCCTGCGCGTGCGACTGACACCGGCGGACGCGCACGCCAACCCCACCGTCGCCGCCCTGGCCCGTCTGGTGGAACGTGCGTCGCCCATCTCCCAGAACATCTCCCGGCCCGCTGACGAGCGGGACCCGGGCCCCGCGCGGCCAACAGGGCCGCTGCCCCTCACCCCGTTCCAGCGGGACGCCTGGCTGGCCGAGCAGTTCCAGCCGGGCACCCCGATGCACACTCTCGGCCTGCGCTACCGCGTCACAGGTCCGGAGGACTCCTCCGCGGTGGTGACGGCACTGCGGTCGGTCGTCGAGCGGCACGACGCCCTGCGCGCCGTCTTCCGCCGAGATGGCGACGAACCCGTCATGCTGTCGGGCGCCCATACCCCCGCGATACACGTCGACGAGCACGACCTGACGCGACTGCCGCCCGCCGAGCGGGAATCGCGGCGTGCCGAGCTGGCGGCGGCCCGCGGCAGGACCGTTCTCGACCTGGCGGCGGGACCGCCGCTGGCGGCCACGCTCACGCGCCTGGGAGAGCGGGAGTGGGAACTGGTCGTCGCCGTCCACCACCTGGTCTTCGACGGCTGGTCGGCCGCCGTCCTCGCCGACGACCTCGCCCAGGCGCTCGGCGGCGGCCGACTCCGGACGCCGTCCGACTACGCCGCGCACCTGAACGACGTCCACGCCCGGACCCAGGAACCGGCCCCGACCGCTGAGCTGCTGGCGCACTGGACCGCGCGTATGGACGGCGTCGACACCACGGTCGAGGTGCCCGCCGACCGGCCGCGGCCCGCCGTCCGGTCCTTCGCCGGCGCGAAGACCGAACAGCGGATCGACCCCCGACTCATGGCCCGGGTGGAACGAGCGGCCCGCTCGGCCGGCACCACCCCGCACACGTTCCTGCTGGCCGCGTTGCAGACGCTCCTCGCCCGGCTCACCGGACACACCGACATCACCGTGCTGACCCCGTTCGCGCACCGCGCGGACCAGAGCGACGAGCACGGCGTCGGCGCCTACATCAGTGTGCTGCCGCTGCGCACCGACCTGTCCGGCTCCGCCGACTTCGCCACCGTCCTGCGCCGCGCGAACGAGACTGTCCTCGATGCCCTCGGCCACCAGGACCAGCCGCTGGACACCCTGGTGCGGGCCCTCGGTGTACGCGCCCACGCCGACCGGGGCCCGCTGACCCAGGTGATGCTCATCGTCGTCAACACCCCGGTGGCTACGTACGAGTGCGGCCCCGTCCGCGTCGAGCACCTCGGGGACACCCATCCGGGGACCACCAAGCTCGACCTCACCTTCACCTTCGACTTTCCCGCCGCCGGTCCGACCCTCGGTGTCGAGTACGCGAGCGAGCTGTTCGACGCCGCGACCGCCCGGCGGCTGCTGGAGCAGCTGCTGACAGTGGTGGAGGCCGCCGCCGACCGGCCCGGCCTGGCCGTCGACCGGTTGCCGGTACTCACCTCCGCGCAACGCGCGCAGGTCGTGGCCGCGGGAGCGACCCCGGACCCTCATTCCGGGCGAGCCACCGAGACCGACGGCAGCGGAGGAGTCCACCTGCTCTTCGAGGAACACGCGCGCCGCACCCCCGGCGCGCCCGCCGTCACCCACCTGGGAGAGCACTGGAGCTATCAGCGCCTGAACGAGGAGGCCGAGCGGATCACCCGGTGCCTGCGGCGGGCCGGTGTCGGCCGCGGCAGCCGGGTCGGCATCCACCTGCCGCGGGGACCGCTCACCCAGGCCGCGGTACTCGCCGTGTGGAAGGCGGGCGCCGCCTACGTACCGCTCGACCCGGAACATCCCGCGGAGCGGCTGCGGCACATGTTCACCGACAGCGGCTGCCGACTGCTGCTGACCACCCCCTCCACGACGTTCCGTCCGGACGACGGCACACCGGTCGTCGACGTCACCCGCGAGGACGCGGACGCCCCGGACCACAACGAGTCGCCGCCGACGGGGACTTCGGCATCCGCCGCCGATCCCGCGTACGTCCTGTACACCTCGGGCACCACCGGCCTGCCCAAGGGGGTCGTGGTCTCCCACGCCAACCTGCGGCACGCCGTCGCCATGTGGCAGGAGGCCTACGCGCTGGAACCCGGCTGGTCGCACCTCCAGGCCGCGAACTCCTCCTTCGACGTCTTCGTCGGAGAGACCGTCAGGGCCCTGGCCACCGGCGGACGCCTGGTCGTCTGCCCGCACGAGACACTGCTGGACCCGCCGGCGCTGCTCGCCCTGCTTCGCGACGAGGAGGTACACGTCGCCGAACTGGTGCCGACCGTCCTGCGCGGCCTGATCACTCACGTGGAGCAGGTCCGCCGACAGTCCGGCGACACCGCCCCCGTCCTGCCAACCGTCCGCATCCTCGCCGGTGGCGCCGAGAAGTGGTACGTCCACGAGTACCGCCGCGCCCTGTCCTTGGTCGGCCCCGCCGGCCGGGTGGTGAACTCCTACGGCGTCACCGAGGCCACGGTCGACAACTCGTACTTCGAGGGTGATGTCGGAGCCCTTCCCGCCTCGGCTCCGCTGCCGATCGGCCGGCCCTATCCGGGCAACCGCCTCTACGTCCTCGACGGGTACGCCGAGCCCGTGCCGTTCGGTGTGACGGGCGAGCTGTGGATCGGCGGTCCGGGCGTGGCCGTCGGCTACCACGAGCGGGACGAGCTGACGGCCGAGCGGTTCCGTCCCGACCCCTTCTCGCCGGTACCCGGAGCCAGGATGTACCGCACCGGCGACGGGGCACGGCTGCGCGCGGACGGCGTGGTGGAGTTCGTCGGCCGCCTCGACGACCAGGTCAAGCTCAACGGTCACCGCATCGAACTGGACGAGGTCGAGGCCGCGCTCGCCGCCCAGCCGGGTGTGCGGTCGGCGGCCGTCGCCCTCAGGACCGACCCCCGGGGCGTGACCCGCCTCGTCGGTTACGCGGTGGCGTCCGACCCGGACCGGCCTCCCGCCACCGGTGACCTGCGCCGGGGTATGCAGGACGTCCTGCCGCACTACGCCGTACCGGCCCAGACCGTTCTTCTCCCCGCCCTGCCGGTCGGCGCCAACGGCAAGACCGACCGGCGTGCCCTGCCCGATCCGCCGCCCGCCACAGACGTACAGGAGTCACCACGGGCCCACAGCACCACCGAGAAGGAACTGGCGGCCCTGTGGGCCGACGTGCTCGGCCACCGGGACGTGGGCGTCGAGGACGGCTTCTTCGAACTGGGCGGGGACTCCTTCGCGGCGCTGCGGCTGGTCCGGCTCACCGAGCAGCGCTTCGGCGTACGCGTCGCCCTGGTGGAGCTGTACCGGCACGCCACCGTGCGGCGCCTGGCGGCCCACCTCGACCGGCTCACCGGTGCCGAGGAGTCTGCGGAGGCCGGCGACGACCGGCCCGGCGCACTGCTGCAGCGCTTCACCCCGGCCCGCCCCGGCGGCGGCCGGGCCACGCTGGTGTGCATCCCGTACTCCGGTGGCCACGCGCTCTCCTTCGAACCCCTGGCCCGGGCCCTGCCGGACGACTGGAACGTGTACGCCCTCCAGGTCCCGGGCCGCGACTGGAGCCGCCCCGACGAGGAGGCGCCGTCCTTCGATGAACTCGTCGACCGCTGTCTTGAGGAGATGCGCGACCTGTCCGGGCCTCTCCACCTGTACGGGCACTGCCACGGCTCGGCCCTCACCGTCGAACTCGGTCTGCGCGCCGAGGCCGCGGGACTGCCGTTGGCCGGCGTCGCCATCGGCGCGATGTTCCCCATGGCCCGGCTCCCCGGGCGTCTCTTCGACTGGCTGTACCGCGCCCTGCCCGTCGACCGGCTCGTGTCGGACCGCGCCATCCTGGAGGAGATCCGCGCCCTGGGCGGTGGCATGGCCGACTTCACCGACCCGGCCGAGTACGCCTTCGCGATGCGGTCCGTCCGCCACGACGAACGCGGCTCCGAGGACTACTACGCGCGCACCTACGGCCGCGAGGGCGCTCCCGTTCTGCGTGCGCCCCTGCTGAGCGTCGTCGGCTCCAAGGACCGGGTGACCGAGCTCTACACCGAGCGCCACCACGAGTGGGAGCACTACGCCGGCAGCGTCGGCCTCGCCGTCATCCCCAAGGCCGGCCACGGCTTCCTCAAACACCAGGCACCCGAGCTGGCCGGCGAACTGACCGCGTGGGCCGACCGCACCGGCGCACCGGACACCATGCCCCCGGTTCCGGCGCAGACGGTTGACGCCCCACCGCCGCCACTTCCACCACCGGCCGGCAAGCGGTCCCGCCGCGACACACCGCGCGACGAGCTGCGGCGGTTCGCCGTCGTCGCGGCGGGCCAGTTCGTCTCCACGGTGGGCAGCGCGCTCAGCCAACTCGTCATGAGCCTGTGGGTGTTCGACAAGACCGGCAGCGTCACCTCGTTCGCCTTCGTCGCCGCGATCAGCCTTCTCCCCGGCCTGCTCCTCGGCCCGGTCGCCGGCGTCGTCGCGGACCGCTACGACCGCCGTACCGTCATGATCCTCAGCGACACGACCGGCGCCCTCGCCACCCTGGGCATGATCGGCCTCATCTCGGCCGACCGGCTGTCCATGCCGTCCGTGTACCTGCTGTGCGCCGTCACCTCGGTGACGACCGCCTTCCAACGCCCCGCCTACCTGGCCGCGGTCTCGCAGCTGGTCCCCAAACCGTTCCTCGGCAACGCCAACGGTATCGCCCAACTCGGCACCGGCGCGGGCGCCTTGTTCGCCCCCATGCTCGGCGCGTGGCTGCTCGCCCTCGCGCCTCTGTCCACCATCCTCCTCATCGACATCGGCACCTTCCTCGTGGCCGTGACCACCCTGCTCCTCGTACGTTTCCCCGACCGGCTGTTCAGACGGCGCGAGGAATCCGTACGCGCGGAGATCGTCCACGGCTGGAGGTACATCGCGAAGCGTCCCGGACTGCTCGCCATGCTCCGCTACTTCGCCGTCGACCACTTCCTGTACGCGGCCGGCTTCGCGCTGATCACCCCGCTCGTGCTCATCGAGTACGGCACCGCCACTCTCGGCGTCGTCCTGTCCGCAGGCGGCCTGGGAGCGCTGCTCGGCGCGCTGACAATGAGCGTCTGGGGCGGTACCGGCCGACGCACCCACGGGATGCTGCTGTTCATGGGGGTGAACAACCTCGGGCTGCTCGTGGTCGGCCTCGGCGACCATCCGTGGGTGCTGGTCGTAGGCATGTTCACCATGGCGTTCACCGAGTCGCTCATCGACGGCCACTGGGTGGCGCTGTTGCAGCGGAAGGTGGGCCTGGAGCTGCAGGGTCGTGTCCTGGCCCTGTTCATCACAATGGTCACGCTGGCCATGCCGCTCACCCAGCTGGTGATCGGCCCGCTCAGCGACCACGTCTTCCGGCCCGCGCTCATGCCCGGCGGTGCGCTGGCCGGGACCGCCGGTGCCGTTTTCGGCACGGGTCCCGGACGCGGCCTCGCCCTGGTGATCGTCGTCAGCGGGGTGCTGCTGACCCTGTGGACGCTGCGGGCCTGGTTCAACCGGCCGTTGCGGCTCGTCGAGGACCATCTGCCCGACGCGGTCCCCGACCCCGAGATCGAGGATCGCGACACCGAACAGCGACGGGCCGACGAACGCCTGCGCTCCCCCGCCGGGCAGCGGCCGGCCGGCCCGTCGGCTGACCGCGCCGAGTCCGAGTCCGAATCCGAGTGGCTGGAGACCTGGCGCGGTGTCTACGACGCCTCCTACACCGGGTCGTGGGACGCGATGGGCGAGGACTTCTCGGGCTGGGACAGCAGCTACGACGGCGCCCCCATCCCGGTGGGCGAGATGCGCGAGTGGCGTAACGCCGTGGTGGACCGGCTTCTGGCGTTCCGGCCGCGCCGGGTGCTGGAGATCGGCGTCGGCAGCGGCGCCCTGCTGACCCGCGTGGCACCGCACTGCGAGCGTTACGTGGGCACCGACCTGTCACCGGTGGCCGTGGCCACACTCGGCCGTCATGTGACGGCACACCCCCAACTGCGCGAGCGGACCGAACTGATCGCTCAGCCCGCGCACGAGACCGGTCCCCTCACCCCCGGTTCGTTCGACACCGTCGTTCTCAACTCGGTCGTGCAGTACTTCCCCGGCGAGGCCTACCTCACGCGCGTCCTGACCACCGCCCTCGGCTTCCTCGCCCCCGGCGGACGCCTCTACGTCGGTGACGTACGCAACCTGCACCTGCAGCGCTGCCTCACGGCCGGTGTACAGGCCCACCGCTCGCCCGACGCCGACCCCGGCACCCTCCGGGCCCTGATCGACGCCGCGGTCGCGGCGGAGAACGAACTCCTCGTCGCACCCGAATACTTCACGACCCTCGCCGCCCGGCTGGAGACGGTCGCGGCCGTCGACATCCGTGCCAAGCCAGGCACCGCCGCCAACGAACTCACCCGCTACCGCTACGACGTCGTCCTGACCACCGCCCCGGCCCATCCCGTCGAGCTCGCCCACGTACCGGAACTGCACTGGGGCACCGACGTCACCGGCATCGACACCCTGAGGACCGCGCTGACCTCGCCGGACCGCCTCCTGCCGGTCCGCGTCGCCGGAGTTCCCCACACCCGCGTCCTCGCCGACCTCACGATCGCGCGACAGGCCGACGGCCTCCCCGCCCCCGCATGGCCGGGCGCGCCTGACCCGCATGAATTCCATCTGCTGGGCCGTGACCTCGGCCTCGACGTCCTGGTCACCTGGTCGAGTCCGGACGCCACCCTCCTGGACGTGATCTTCACCCCCACGACCGGCCACGATTGCTACAACGGCGCCTTCACACCGTCCCCGACACCCACAGCGCAATCCCCACTGACCAACACACCATCGAAACGAGAGAACTGAAAGGAAACACCGAACACCAGCCTCCCCGACCAGTACTCCACCGTGCTGGACGCCGTCGACGACGCCTCCCGGGCGGCGTACGTGAAATCGTGCACCCTGATTCGCCTCGCCCTGCGGGAGGCCGAACCATGCTTGATCGGCGGCGACCTGCGCGCGGAGCATCGCCGTCAGCGGCGTGTCCGACCCCGCGACAACGATGTCAGGCAAGACAAGGGCCACCGGCCCCTGAGCCATCGGCAGGGCGGACCGGATCGCCCCGTCGAGCGACTGCTACGCCAGGCTGTTCCTCGCCCCGTGGACGCCGTTTTGCCGGACCGGCAACAGCAGTGGCGTGACCGGGACACGATGAGCGACGGTGGCCCCGTAACCGACAACATCCCAGTGGGACCGCCCGCACCCGACGCTCTCCTGCCTGCCGACGGATACGTCGGAGACCCCGCAGTGCGGGCGGAGTGGGACAACCGATACGCCGACCGACAACAGCTGTGGAGCGGCCGGCCCAACGGTGCGCTCGTGGCCGAGGTCGCCGGACTCACGCCCGGGCGGGTGCTCGACGTCGGCTAAGGAACTGCACGGCCGTGCTTGCCAGATCTGTGAGACCCGCCTTCAGTACAGGCGCCGGCCCTACAGCGAGGCCGCCCGCATCCGTGGCCTCGGGTCCCCGCACGACGGTCCGGACGAACTGCCGAACCTGCTCTGTCTCTGCCCCAACCACCACGTTCTCTTCGACGGTCTCGAGATCTGCATCGATATCGACGGCGTCGTCAGACGGACCCACGAGGGCAACTCCTTGGGCCGTCTCCGTCGGCACGTCGACCATGAGATCGATGAGACATACCTGCGCTACCACCGAACTCTGTGTGAGCTCAACTCGCTGACGAGGAAATAGCGGCTCAGGTACGCCGCTCGGCACTCGTGCTCCGACTCTGTGCGAGTGCCGCCTGGGCCAGAGGCGCCAAAGACACACTCGCCGCCTTCTTCCAGCGCGAGTCCGGCAGCCTCTGCCCACTGGGCTCGCGACATCGTCTGAGCGCATGGTGCCTGCCCGTCCGTCAGCCCGGTACGGTCTGCCGCGCCATCCCACCCGCGAGCTCCCGCAGCTCCTCCCTCGTCTCCGGGTCTGTCGAGTACACGATCGTGCCGACCATGCCCCGGGTCAGCAGAACCTTGTAGGTGTTGCGGATCAGGCGGTCCACGTCGGCGTCCGGGCTCTGCGGTATCGCCATCCGGTGCGAAAGGACCGCCGCCTACGAGGTGGCGGTCCTTTCACGGCGTTCATACTCCGGCAGGACCGTTCCGAGGCGGGACCCTAGCCGCGGGCGTGGACGTGCCGGGTGGCCGGTGTCGTGGTCATGCGTCCGGTCTGAGGGTGAGATTCTTGCGGCTGACCCGATCGCGGTGAACCGTCGTCCTCCGGGTCAGCTCTGCGTAACCGGACGCCGTGACCCGGAGGGTGTGCGGGCCCGGGTTCGCCGAGAACAAGGTGTAGAAGCCGTCCCCGATGGCCGGGTCCTCCGGCGTGGCCGTGGTGAGGGCGATTTCGTCCGGGTCCGCGGTATCCCTGACCGTGGCACCGACCACGCCGTCGCGGCTTCTGGCGTCTCGTACCGTGCCGACGGTCAGGCCGCCGGGTGTGGGCACGAGGACTCGGGTCTGGACGTTCACGTCGTCGAGTGCCCAGAAGTAGCCCCAGTCGGCGACGAAATGGAAGCGCAGCCGCAGCGCTTTGTGCCCGGCGAACTGCCGAAGCGGGACGTGCGCGGTCAGGCGCTGCGCAGAGTCGCTGACCCTGGGCCCGGTCCAGACGTTCTCCCAGGTGGCGCCGTCGTCCGTGCTGGCGTCCACGGTCATGTGCTGCTGGTAGGGGTTGTACACGTACGCGGTCCTGAAGGTGAGTTCCGCCGACTGCGCGGCGGACAGGTCGTACTCAGGGCTGATGAGCTGGCTGTCCTGATGCGGTCCGATCGGCCCGTTGTCGCTCTCGACGACGGCGAAGGAGCCATCGCCGCCGGTGAGGTTGCCGCGTTGGGTCGGGTCGTCGAACTCCCATCCGTTGTTGGTACCGGCCGCGTTCACCACGCTCCAGCCCTGGGGCGCGGTCGCGGTGGAGTCGAACGTTTCAGCGTGGTCGGCGAGTTCGGGCCGGTAGCCGACGGCGGTGGCCGCGTCAGGATCGGCGGTCAGAGCGACATGCGCGGTGACGGACCTGCCGCGCACCGTCACCTTCCGTGCCAGGGGTTCGTAGCCCGGCTGGGCGGCGGTGACGTTCAGCGTGTAGTCGCTCCCCTTCGGCAGGGCCATGTCGTATGCGCCGGTGACCGGGTCGGTCCAGACCGGGGCTTCGGGGGACCCGTTCACGGTGAGTCGTGCGTAGAGCGGCCAGCCGTGTCCTGACCCGTCTTTGACGGTGCCCCGGACGCGCTCGCGGGGGATGGCGGAGAGTCCGAAGTCGCGGGTGAGGGTCTGGCCGTCCGCGATGTCGAGTGTGACCGGCGTGGTCGTCGTGTAGCCGAAGGCCTTCACCGTCAGGTCCTTGACCGTGCCCGCGGGGAGGTCGAGCGTGTACGCCCCCTGTGTGTCGGTCGTGGTGATGTCCAGTCCGGACCCGACGGACGCGCGGGCGACCGGCTTGCCGGTGGCCGAGTCCTTGACCGTCCCGGAGAGGGTGCCGTGCGGTCCGCTGCGGAAGGCGGCCAGGCCCGCCGGGGTGCCCAGGCCGGTCGGACCGTCGTAGCCGGTGCCGGCGTTGCACAGGTACGCCACGGAGCAGGTTCCGTTCGACCCCGTGGTGATGTCGTTGAGACCGACGCCGTTCGCGGCGTAGGGATAGGAGTTGGGGGAGGTGCCGGGGCGCGGGGGCCCGGCCAGCGCGTAGACGGAGGCGATCAGCGGTGTCGCGACGCTGGTGCCGCCGAAGCGTTGCCAGCCCTTGCCCTGTGAGCCGAAGGTCAGGTAGACGGCAACGTTGTCAGCGACCGCTGAGACGTCGGCGACGCTTCGTCCCGTGCAGCCGGTGTCCCGCTGGAAGTCCGGCTTCGTCTGGTTGGACGCGCACCCGGAGCCCGGCCCGTAGAAGTCCCTGGACCAGACGGTCTCCGACCAGCCGCGGGCGCCGGCCGGGTCGGCCGTCAGAGTGGTGCCGCCGACCGCGGTCACGGACGGGAGGGTCGCGGGGAAGGAGACGCCGTAGTTGTCGTCGCCGCTGGCCGCGACCACGGCGACGCCGGGGTGGTCGTAGGAGGAGCCGTAGGTGGCCAGATCGGTCGGGTAGTCGCCGGTCCTGCCATAGGAGTTGGAGACGTACTTGGCGCCGAGAGCCACGGCCTGGTCCACACCGGCGGCGAGGTTGTCCAGACCGTCGTTGTCGGTCTCCACCAGCAGAATGTCGGCTTCCGGTGCCGCCGCGGAGACCATGTCCAGGTCGAGGGCGATCTCTCCGGCCCATGCGTCGCTGGAGCGCGGGTAGTTGGTGCCGCCGCGCTGGTCCACCTTCCTGAAACAGCCGTTGGCGGTGGTGCAGGGCGGCAGGCCGTACTGGCTGCGGTAGACGGCCAGGTCCGCCTCGGCGTTGGGGTTGTCGTAGGCGTCGACGATGGCGATGGTCTGGCCGGCGCCGCCGTTGGCAGGCAGGTTGTAGGCACTCTGGATGTCCTGCGGACCCAGCCCTGCGGGAACCTCGGACGAACCCAGCCTCATCGTGGCCGGCTGGTCCGTGGCGCGCATGGCGTAGCACGTCGCGTGCCCCTTCGCCGGGGTGCCGCAGACGGGTGCCAGGTCGGGCTCGGCGTCGGATGCGGATGCGGATGCGTCCTGGGCCGTACTGGTCATGGCCTGAGCGAACGTGGGCGGCGCGGCGTGCGCGAGGGGCTGGACGCCCAGTAACGCCATGGTTGCGACACCGAGAATCACCGCGCCGCGATGGAATCTGCGAAAAGCCGGGAACGCGCCTCTCGCACGAGTGGATATCGACACAAGTCACCAATCATGGCTGGGCCCTCAACACGGGCCAACGGAAAGCGAATACGCATGAAGTGCGGGCAATCAATTAGCCGATGCCGGTTGACGGCCTGTCAACCCCCGAATTCTGGCGCGCACTTGTCATCGTCGACCCGATCGGGACGAGGGTCCGCTGACCGGCTTCTCACTTGTGCAGGATCACATATGCCGCACGGTTCGCCCTTGCCGGACAAGGCGAGTGGGCAGCAGAATGAAATCGCTCGCTCGCATTTCCTTGGTCCGCTTCACGTGGGCGCTTTTCGTCTCCCTTTGAGAGCCACGTCAATGCGAGAAATGCATCAAGCTGATTCAGGGAGGCCCTTACTCGTCCGAGTCCGGTGAGTTCGGCGAATTCGGTGCTCCCAGCGGCAGCCAGCCTCGTTCGGCTGCCCGGAGGGCGATCTGGAAGCGTGTTCTGGCGCCCAGTGCGGTGCCTGCCTCGCTCACGTGCTTCTGCACGGTGCGGCGGCTGATGTCGAGTACCCGGGCGATGGCGTCGTCCTTCATTCCGGTCGCCATGAGGTCGAGGATCGCCTGGGTTCGTTCGTCGATCCGCGTCGGCTCCCGGGTCTGGCGGGGGGCGGGCCAGTCCGCCCGACTCTCCAGTGACACCGGCACCGCCTGCTTCCAGATGGCCTCGAAGAGCGCGGCGAGGGCGTCGACGAGGGCAGGTGAGCGGACCTCCAGGGATCCTGCCGAGGGGCGGTCGTCGTGCAGGGGTAAGAGGGCGGCGGTCCGGTCGAACAGGACCAGTTTGACGGGGAGTCGGGAGCTGAGCCGGAACTCGCCGCCGCTGGCGCTGCCCCGCAGCGCCGTCTCCAGTGACACCGTGTCCGTGAAGCCCTCGGTGTCGTAGACCGACCGCAGCCGTAATCCCTCGCGGAACTCCGGCTGTGCCGCGCCCCCATGATCGGACCGTGCCGCGTCCCCCTGACCGGCAGCACCCGCGGGTCCGGTCACGTAGGGCGGCTTGGCCAGGTGCAGTACTTCCCGGGTGCTGCCCTTGAGGAGATGCGCATAGCGTGCGGCGACCTCCTCGTTGTCGTCCAGGACCTCCACCAGGTGCGGAGCCTGCGGGCGGGCCGCCAGGTCGTAGATCTCGTGAAGCTGCTCCATGTACAGCTCGGCCTGGGCCAGTTCGGCGCGCCTGCGGGCCAGCAGGGAGCCCAGGGACGAACGTGGCGGGCCGGCCTTCCACCGCCGGGGCCGGCCGGCGATGGGGATGACCAGGAGCGCGTCCTCCAGAGACCGCAGTGCCGTCTCGACCTCTTCGAGCGGCGCGCCGACCGCGGCCGCCACGGTGAGGGAAGAGGCGGAGGCGTGACCCACCAGGTACTCCAGGACCCGGCCGCTGAGCGCGTCCAGCCCGGTTCCGGCCCAGGGGTTGTCCGACGTCACATCCATGCAGCCTGACACTCCTGCTGTAGTGCGCATCGGTGCCGAACGTGCCTCTGCCGTATCGCTGCCGTATCTCTGCGCCGCCATCCGCGGGACGCAAGCGCATGTGGGCAATTGCGCGAATCCGCGACGGCCGGATCTTGTCCCATATGGCGTGACACCGTCAAGGTGGGCACGCTCCCACCAGTCCCGACGACGCGACTGGCCCTGCGCATTCATCCGCCAGTACGCCCTTCAAGTCGAGTCAAGTCGAGGGAATCCTTTGACACACCACCCGTCCGGAAGACGGCGCCGCCTGCTCGTGGTCTCGGCCGCCCTCCTGGTCATCGCGGCGACCCCGCACGTGGCCTCCTCCGCTGACACCTCTCCGGCCAACAGCCCGGCCGGCGCCACCCGCACCGCTGACAACGTTGCCTTATCCGTTGTCACCCTCATCACCGGCGACAAGGTGACCGTGGGCCCCGGAGCGGGCGACCGCCTCGGCACGCTCACCGTTCAGGGGCCCGACGGTGAGCCCACCGGCGCCCGCGTGCTGACCGTGGGCGGCGACACCTACGTCTATCCCGACTCCGCCCGCCGCTACCTGGCGTCCGGCGCCCTGGACGACCAACTCTTCAACGTCTCCCGGCTCGTGGCCGACGGCTACGACGACGCGGCGCTGGGGCACCTGCCGCTCATCGTCACGTACGGCGGCAAGGAGGCGTCCGCCTCCACCTTGCGGGGGCGTGCCGTCGCCATGCCTGGCGACGTCACGGACGTACGCCCCCTCACCAGCGTCAACGGGGTGGCCCTCGCCGCGGACCGCGAGCACATCGACGCCCTGTGGAACGCGCTCACCGGCATCGAGTCCGGCACCACGTCCGAGTCCGACTCCGACTCCGCGAAGGCACCGGACACCGACACCGCCACGGTCTTCCACGGCGGCATCGCCAAGGTCTGGCTCGACGGCAAGGCCGAGGCCACCCTCAGCGACTCGGTCGCCCAGATCGGCGCCCCCGAGGTCTGGGCGGGCGGCAACACCGGCGACGGCGTCGACGTGGCCGTCCTCGATACCGGCTACGACCCGGGCCACCCCGACCTGAAGGACGCGGTCGAGGACAGCGCCAGCTTCGTCCCCGGTCAGGACGTCACCGACCGCCACGGCCACGGCACGCACGTCGCGTCCACCATCGCCGGCAGCGGCGCCGCCTCCGACGGCAAGGAGAAGGGCGTCGCACCCGGCGTCGACCTGCACGTCGGCAAGGTCCTCTCCAACGAGGGCTACGGCTACGACTCCTGGATCCTGGCGGGCATGGAGTGGGCCGCCCGCGACGTCCACGCCCGGGTCATCAGCATGAGCCTGGGCAGCAGCGAGAACGCCGACGGCGAGACCGTCCTCGCCCGGGCCGTGAACGAGCTGAGTGCCGAGACCGGCGCCCTGTTCGCCATAGCCGCCGGCAACGACGGTCCCGGTGCCCAGACGGTCCGGTCGCCCGGCACCGCCGACGCGGCCCTCACCGTCGGCGCGGTCGACTCCTCCGACGCCATCGCCGACTTCTCCAGCCGTGGCCCCCGCTACGGCGACGACGCCCTCAAGCCCGAGATCACCGCACCCGGCGTCGGCATCCTGGCCGCCCGGTCGCAGTACGCCGGCGACGGCTCCGGCTACTACATGAGCGCCAGCGGTACGTCCATGGCGACCCCGCACGTGGCGGGCGTGGCCGCGCTGGTCGCCGCCGCGCATCCCGACTGGACCGGCAGCCGCATCAAGGACGCCCTGGTCAGCACCGTCAAGCCCACCCCCGACATCAGCGCGGACGACGGCGGCAACGGCCGGGCGGACGCCGCCGCGACGGCCACGGCGACGCTCACCGCCACCGGCAAGATCGACGTCGGCATCCACTCGCCCGGCACGGACAAGGGCACGGTGAAGGGCCCGGTCCACTCCACCGCGACCTGGACCAACACCGGCGACCACGCCGTCACCGTGGACCTCGCCGTGGACGCCCCCGGCGTTCCCGACGGCGTCTTCACCGTCTCCCCCGGCCGCGTCGAGGTCCCCGCGCACGGCACCGCGACCGCCACGGTCACCACCGACCTGGACAAGGCGGGCGATGGCCGGCGCTGGACCGGACGGCTGACGGCATCCGCCGAGGGCGCCGCGCTGACCCGCACGCTGCTCGGCGTCAGCACCCGCCAGCAGCTGTTCCACGTCCGCACCGAGGTCACCGGCCGCTCCGGCGAGGCCACGGACGGCGTCCTCACCTTCTACCGCAAGGGCGACGAGTACGCGGGCACCTACCTCTACGGCGACGGCCGGTCCGATGAACTGCTGCCGCCGGGCCTCTACACCGTCTACGCCGACTTCAGGGTGGAGGGTACGCACGGCACCGCCTCGGCCGGATACGCCCGCATGGTCATCCCGCAGGTGAAGGTGACCGGCGCCACCGACCTCGTACTGGACGGCACGAAGCTCAAGGAGGTCAAGGCCGTCACGCCGAAGAGGACCGAGAACTTCTCCCGGCGCCTGGACTACTACCGCGAGTTCGAGGACGGCTCCTCGGTCGCCGACAACTCGCTGATCGACGACGGCTACGACAGCGTCTGGACGGCGCCCACGACCGCGCCCAGTGACGGTGAGCAGTACCTCAACGCCCGCTGGCGCAACCAGGAGCCGCTGCTGTCGGTGACCGCCGGCGGGCAGGAGTTCGACGACCTGTGGATCATGCCCGGCTCGGCGAAGCTGCCCGAGGACGACTACGCCCTCGACGTGATCCACCCGGGCGACGGCCTCACAGAGGACTACAAAGGCGTCGACGCCGCAGGCAAGGCCGCCGTGGTGCGTTGGGACTCCGACGACGAGGACACGGCGGACGACCAGATCAGGGCCGCGCAGGCCGCGGGCGTGAAGCTGCTGCTGTTCGTCAACGACCTCGACGGCCGACTGCGCGAGCCCATCATCAGGTCCTCCATCGAGGTGGTGGGCCTGTCCCGCACGAACGGCGACAAGCTCATGGCGAGCGTGGACGCGAGCCCGACGGGCAGCGTGCCGCTGCGGGCCGTCTCCCGCCCCGACACGGACTACCTGTACGACCTGGTCCGCACCTGGAAGGGCCGCATCCCCGCCAACACCGTCTACGCGCCCACGGCCGGTCAACTGGCCCGCGTCGAGACCTCCTTCCGCAACCCCACCGGCCGTGAGGTGTACGAGAACCGCTACGACGTCCACCCCTGGACCGGGTACCAGGTCGGCACCAACCGGCTGAGCACGGCCGGCGCACACCGCACCGACTACGTCAGCACCGACAACACGTTCTCGTGGACCGAGGAGGGCGAGCTTCAGTCTCTGGCCTACAGCGCGTCCGGAGCCGTCACCTATCCGGCGGGCAGCACCACGGACGTGGAGTGGTTCGGACCCGTGGTGCGCCCCCGCATCAACGACAGCGTCCAACTGCCCGTGCGCACCGGCGACGAGGTGAACGTCATCATCCCGTCCTGGGGCGACTCCGGCGGCGGCCACGCCAACTACGCCGCCTTCGGCAGCTCCGACACCACCCAGGAGACCTCGCTGTACCGGGGAGACACTCTGGTCGGCGAGGGCGGCGCCGGGGTGAGCGCGACCGTACCGGCGAAGAAGGGCACCTACCGTCTGGTGCACACGGCGACCCGTACCGCCACGGCCGCCTTCCCCTACTCGACCGCCACGCGCACTGAGTGGACGTTCACCTCCGCGGCGCCCAGGAACGCCGACGACCGCGAGCAACTCCCGCTCGTCCAGGTGGACTACACCCTGCCGACGTCCGACGACGGCAAGGCAGCCGCCGACGCCTCCCTGCTCGTCACTCCACTGCACCTGCAAGGCGGCTCCAACGCGGCGCTCAACACCCGCAAGGTCGAGGTGTCCTACGACGACGGCACCACCTGGACGACGGCACGTCTCAGCGGCAGGGGCAACGGCAAGGTCAGCCTGCGTCTGCACGCGCCCGCCTCGGCGCAGTACCTCACCCTGCGCGTCCAGGCCGGGGACAGCCGCGGCAACACCGTGACGCAGACCGTCGTACGTGCCGCGGGAATCGCCGGATGACCTCGGCGTGACGCCAAGCCGTCCGGCGGTTTCCCGCACGACCGCCTGGCGGCACCCGGCCGCCCGCCCCTCCATCCGATCCCGTGGGCCGAGTTGACGCGCCGTCACCCCGCATCAGCGCGGCGGCCCACGCATGCCGACGCACCCCTGGCCGTCGATCTCGCACAGGGGCGCTCGTGAGAGAGAGAAGAATGTCGGTGCACATACCACCCCTCGGACGTCCCGGCCCGAGCGGCCCGCGCCTCGGGAACCGGATCGCGGCGGTCGCCCTGAGCGCCGCGATCGTGGCCATGGCCGGTGCGGCGGACGCCTCCGCCGGCGACGATCGAACAGCGCTCTCCGCTTCGTCCTCCACCTCCACCGCTTCGTCCTCTTCCGGCAAGGCCGACGGCACCGAGTCGCTGTGCGGCACGCCCTCGCCCGGAGAGGCCACCTGCTTCGCCATCCGGCGCACCGGCCCGTCCGCGAAGCGGTCCGGCGCCGTCGCCGCGCAGGCACCCCCCGGCTTCGGCCCGGCCGACCTGCGGGCCGCCTACACGTTGCCCGACGACGGCGGGGAGGGCCTGACCGTCGCCGTGGTCGTCGCCCAGGACGCCCCCACCGCGGAAGCGGACCTGGCCGTCTACCGCGCCCAGTTCGGCCTTCCGGCGTGTACGACCGCGGACGGCTGCTTCACCAAGGTCGACCAGCGCGGCGGCACCGACTATCCGGAGCCCGAGGCAGGCTGGGCCGGTGAGGCCGCGCTCGACCTCGACATGGTGTCGGCCGCCGCCCCGAACGCCCGCCTGTTGCTCGTGGAGGCGGACGACGCCACCATCGACAACCTCGGCGCGGCCGTGCAGCAGGCCGTCACCCTGGGCGCCGACGTCGTCTCCAACTCCTACGGCACACGGTACGACCTCTTCGACGAGGACCCGGCCGAGACCGCCTGGGACGCCTACTACGACCACCCGGGGGTGGCGATCGTCGCCTCGTCCGGCGACGACGACGCCGGCGTGTCCTTCCCGGCCGCCTCACCTCACGTCACCGCGGTCGGCGGCACCAGTCTGCGCCGGGAGACCGGCACGGCACGCGGCTGGTCGGAGTCGGTGTGGTCGCACGACGGCTACGGCACCGGATCGGGTTGCTCCCGCTACCTGCCCAAGCCCGCGTTCCAGCACGACCCTGGCTGCGACCACCGCACCGTGGCCGACGTGTCGGCCGTGGCGGACCCGGACACCGGTGTGGCCGTGTACGACAGCTACGGCTCGGCGGGCTGGGGTGTCTACGGCGGCACCAGCGCCTCGGCACCCCTCGTCGCGGGCGTCTACGCCGCCGCCGGTCGTGCCGCCGAGGACACGGAGCCCAACGCCTACCCCTACGCCGCCCCCGACGAAGCGCTCAACGACGTCACGGACGGCTCCAACGGCACCTGCGATCCCGCCTACCTGTGCACCGCGGCCACCGGGTACGACGGGCCCACGGGACTCGGCACACCGAACGGACTCACCGCCTTCCGCATGGGCCCGCACGGCCGGATCACCGGCACGGTCACCGACGCCCGCACCGGCGAACCGGTGCCGGGCGCCGCCGTCTCCGCCGGCGACGACCACCGCGCCGGCACCGACGCCCAGGGCCGCTACGCCATGACGCTGCCCACAGGAACGTACGACCTGACGATCGACGCCTACGGCTACGCCACCGCCACACCCGGCGAAGTCCGCGTCGACGACGGCTCCGACCTCGCCCGCGACCTGACCATCACTCCGGTACCGAGCCGGACGGTCTCCGGAACCGTCACCGACGGATCGGGACACGGCTGGCCGCTCTACGCGGCGATCACGGTGGACGGCACGCCCCTGGACCCGGTGTGGACCGATCCCGCCACCGGCCGGTACTCGGTGTCCCTGCCGACCGGTCGCACCTACACGCTGCGCATCGCCACGGCCTACCCCGGATACCGGGCGATGACCCGGGAGGTGAGGGTCGCGGGGCGTACGGTGAAGGCCGATGTCGCCGTACCCGTGAACGAGGAAGCGGCGCTTGCCCCCGGCTACGAGGTGCACCGCTCGGGCCTGACCGAGCCGTTCACCGAGACCACAGCAGCACCGGACGGCTGGCGGGTGGCCGACACCGGCCCGTCCACCGGCGGCTGGACGTTCGACGACCCCGGGGCGCGCGGCAACACCACCGGCGGCAAGGGCGCGTTCGCCGTCGTGGACAGCGACCACTACGGGGACGGCGCCTCCCAGGACAGCCAACTCATCAGCCCCGTCTACGACTTCACCGACCGCACCACCCCCCGGGTCGCCTTCGACACCGCCTACCGCGGCTCCGACGGGCAGAGCGCGACCGTCGACGTCAGCACCGACCACGGCACCACCTGGACCACCGTCTGGCGGCATACCACGGACTCGGTGGACGGCCCGGCCCACGTCGAGATCCCCCTGCCCGACTACGCGGGCCGCGCCGCGGTCCAGCTGCGCTTCCACTTCACCGGCAGCTACGGCTGGTGGTGGGCCGTGGACGACCTTTTCGTCGGCGACCGCACCTACGACAAGGTCCCGGGCGGACTGGTCGTCGGCCACACCCGGGACGCCAACACCAGGGAGCCGCTCAACGGCGCCGAGGTCACCGCCGGCGCCACGGGTACGTCGCCCGCCGTGTCCATCCCGACGCCCACCGACCCGGCCACCGCGGACGGCCTGTACTGGCTGTTCGCGCCGACCGGTGACCACGGACGCACCAGGACGGTGAAGCTGAAGGCGGCCAAGTCCCTGTACGCGGACCGCACCGTGACCGCGAGCGTCGTACGCAACGGCGTCCGGACCACGGACCTGGCACTGCCTGCCGGCCGGATCACCGCCACCCCGTCCGCCGTCGCCGCCTCGGTGCGGCAGGGCACCACGGCCCGCGCCACGGTCACCGTCCGCAACACCGGCGGCGCCACCGCCACCGTACGGATCCAGGAGTCCGCCGACGCGACCGCGACACCGCCGCAGGGACAGGAGTGGCAGCCCGCTCCCGACATCGCCTACGGAGTCATCGACAACGCGGCGGACACCTACCGGGGAACGGTGTACACCGGTTTCGGAATGGAGGGCGACGACACCATTCAGAACGGCTTGTGGGCCTACGACACCAAGGCGGACGGCACCGCCGCCTGGGTCCGGCGCGCCGACGCCCCGGAAGCACGGCGCGGTCCCGTCCACGGCTTCGTCGACGGCAAGTGGTACGTCGCCGGCGGCAAGAACGAAGCCGGCCAGGCCGTCACCTCGGTGGCCGTCTACGATCCGACGACCGACACCTGGTCCACCGGTGCCGCCGCTCCCGAGGCGTACTCCGTGGCCGGCAGCGCCGTCCTCGGCGGCCGGCTGTACATGGTCGGCGGCTGCGGCGCCAGTTGCGGCGTCACGGCCGTCCAGGCCTACGACCCGGCGACCGACAGCTGGCGGAGCCTGGCACCGTACCCGCTGCCGATCGCCTATCCCGCCTGCGGCGGACTGGACGGTCACGTCGTGTGCGCCGGCGGGAACTCCCCCGGCACGGGCGCCGTCGACGACGTCTACTCCTACGACCCGGTCGACGACACCTGGTCACCGGTCGCCTCGCTGCCCACCGGCGTGTGGGGCGCGGCCTACACCACCGCGAACGGCCGGCTGCTGCTGACCGGCGGCTCCGTCGCCACCCAGGCCACGGCGGACATCACCGCGGCCACCTGGGCCTACGACCCGGGCGCCGACGCCTGGCAGCGGCTCCCGGACAACACCACCCCCACCTACCGCGGCGCCGCGGCGGCCGGCCTGTACAAGATCGGCGGCAGCACCGGCTGGGGCAACGGGAACGCCGTCACCACCACCGAACTCCTGCCCGGATACGGACAGACGGAGGCCGACGACATCACCTGGCTCGACGAGGAGACCACCACGCTCACCCTCCCGCCACACTCCGCCGTCACCCTGCGGCTCACTCTCGACGCGAGGCTGCCCGAGACCCGGACCCCTGGCCGCTACACGGCCGCACTCGGTCTGGTCCACGACACGCCGTACACCGCTGCACCGGTGCCGGTCTCGATGAAGGTCACCGCGGTCCGACCGCGGTCCTGACCGGGCGGGAGTCCGGGGCCGGCACACGACGTCCGTGCCGATCAGAAAGGGCCTCCGACGCAGATCGGAGGCCCTTTCCCAGGCAGATCCGCAGGTGGCGGCAGACGAGTCGGGCTGTACGCCGGGTTCTGCCCCGCCCAGAGAGCGATCATGCTCTGACCTGCATGTTTGCGGGAATCCGGCGGCTGGTCCAGCCCTCTGGGACTTCTCAGGGACTTTCGGCCGAGTCCGCGAACCACGCCTCAATCGCGGACAGCCCACGCGCGCCGGCCTGCGGCATGAAGTGCGTGTACGTCCGAAGAGTGAACGCCGGGTCGGAGTGCCCCAGCCACTTCGCGAGCGACACGATCGACTCGCCGGCTTCGAGCATCACCGATGCGTACGTATGGCGCAAGACGTGGAAGCCGTGCTCGCGGCTCGGCTCCCATACACGCGACGGCTTCTCACCCGACTGTCGCTTGGGCAGCGGCGGGATGACCCCCACGTCGGCGAGCGCGGGCTTCCATGCCTTGGTGTTCCACGTGGTGCGGTTGATCGCGCCGCGCCGCCCTGTGTAGACGAGCAGCCGGACCGTCACCTTGCGCCGATCCTCGCGTGCGAGGTCGGGCTCCTCGGGATCCAGCCACGGCTGCGTCACTTCGATCGGTTCGAAGTGCTCCTGATGCGTGAGGATCCGCTTCGCGAGCGCCTGGGGCAGAGGCGCGTCGCGTTCCTTTCCGCCTTTGGGCGGACCGAAGTACAGCTGCGACTTGTACATGAGGATCTGCCGCTCCACTTGCACGAAGCCGTCGCGGACATCGTCTGGGCTGAAGCCGAACACCTCACCCTGCCGGAGTCCGCACCCGACCCCGAGGTCGACCATGATCTGGTACCGATCGGCCAACGCCTCCCGTACCCTGTCAACGCGATCCTGCTGCCAGGCACGAGCCTTGCGTTCCGGCTTCTTCGGCGGCTTGATCGAGCTGCTGCCCTTGCACGGGTTGCGGTACAGCCGCTTGTCCTCGACCGCGGCTTGCATGATCGCTTTCAGGTACACCCATGCGATGTACGCCGTGCTCGATGCCACCGCACGCTGCACATCAGCCGACCACTTGCGCAGCTCCGCGACGCCGATGTCCTTGAGCGCCAGCTCCCCGAGCTGCGGCAGCACTTGCCCCCAGATTCGGTACTTCATGCTTTCCAACGTCTGAGCGGGATGCACCTGGGAGGGCCACCAGTGCTTCTCGACGTACTCACGAAGGCTGATCGCACCATCGCGCGCGTCGACGAAGTCTCCTCGCCGGGAGTCGGTCTGCGTCTCAGCCAGCCACGCCTTGGCGTCCGCAACCGTGTCGAATGACCGGTCGCGGACCCCCGGTATCCCCTTGACGCGATAGCGCGTGCACTTACCCCACAGGGCAGTGCGTTCGCGCTTGCCCGTCTCCTTGTTCGGCCGCTTCTTGAGCCACCGGTCTTCGATGTAACCCGCCATACTCGTTTTACCCTCAGCCTCGCCATGGTTCTCTCGGCGCGATCTGCGTCGCGATCAGACACAGGGCTCGCGAGCGTGCAGTCAACGACGTTACGCCCAAGGCGGTCCACGGCTGCGGCCACCAGGCCGTCGTACGGACCCCTCTCATCACGGAGCCAGGGACCCAGCTTCGGACGGGTCATCGGGTCGGTGGCTCCCGAGACCTCCCAGTCGTCGGCCCAGCCGATGATGTGGCCCCCGACAGCGTCGACTGAGGTGAGTACGTCCTCCCGCTGGCGCTCCGGAGACGACGTGGCGAGCTTCATCCGCGACAGCCGCCGTACGCCGAGCAAGCACTTGCCGCAGCCGTCGTAGGGGCGTTCGATCATGTTCAGGTCCGTACCGCGCAAGGCTTCTCCGTCTCGAGCGCACAAGGTACGGAGAATTCGCGGCCACCCCCAGGACGATCATGCTCAGCCCAGGAAGCTCAGTCGAACCTGACGGTTGACATTGGAGATGTTGGTGTCGACCAGGCACACCGACTGCCAGGTGCCCAGTTGCAGCCTTCCGTCCAGGACCGGCAGGGTCGCGTGGGGCGGCACGAAGGCCGGGAGGACGTGGTCGCGGCCGTGGCCGGGGCTGCCGTGGCGGTGCTGCCAGCGGTCGTCGGCGGGCAGGAGCGTGTGCAGGGCGGCGAGAAGGTCGTCGTCGCTGCCGGCGCCGGTCTCGATGACCGCGATGCCGGCCGTGGCGTGCGGGACGAAGACGTTCAGGAGGCCGTTGCGGCCGGCGGCCTCTTCGCGCAGGAACGCCTCGCAGTCGCCGGTGATGTCGACGACCCTCTCCCGGGAACCGGAGGCGATGTGCAGAACTCGGGTGGTGAACGCAGCTGACATGCCCCCATCCTGACCTTCCGGAGTCCGATCTGCGAGACGCCCGTTGACCGTGGGCATGCAGGCTGACTACGTTCAGCCGCATGTTGCGTTCAGCCCTGCTCACCACGCGCGGTCACATCGACCTGCTGCGGGTGGCCTCCGCCGCGTGTCGTCGCGGCCGCTGACGTCTTCCAGCCTCTGGCTGCACCCCTCACTTCGCCCCACCTCACCTCCCTCGCCCCGCTTCGCCTCACTTCACCTTCGCCGATTGAGCTGATTGAGGCGCTTGAGGCGCTTGAGGCGCTCGTGACGTGGCGGCGCTGAGGCGCCCCTGCCCCCGCCCCCCACCGCCACCGGCCGCCGGTCCTCTCCGTTCCGTTCCGTGGAGCCCCCATGAGCATCAGCCACGCCCCACCCGAGCCCTCCGAGGCGGATATTTCCCCTATATCCGTACCCGAGGGTCCTCTCGCGCTCACCCCCATCGTCCCCCGCTCCTCCCGCCGCGCCCGCGTCCCCCGCTGGCTGCGCCGTACCACCGGACCGGTCCTGCTCCTTCTGCTGTGGCAACTCCTCAGCGCGACGGGCGTGTTGGCCTCCGACGTCCTCGCCTCGCCGGGCCGGATCGCCCAGGTCGCCGGTGATCTCGTCTCCGACGGCTCCCTGTCCTCGGCCATGGGCACCTCGCTGCAGCGCGTGGCCGCCGGGCTGCTCCTGGGCACCGTCATCGGCACCGGACTCGCCCTGGTGTCGGGGCTGTTCCGAATCGGGGAGGACCTCGTCGACGCCCCGGTGCAGATGTTGCGGACCGTGCCGTTCGTCGGACTCATCCCGCTGTTCATCATCTGGTTCGGCATCGGCGAGACCCCGAAGATCGCCATCATCACGCTCGGGGTGACCTTCCCGCTCTACCTCAACGTCTACGCCGGGATCCGGGGCGTGGACGCGCAGTTGATCGAGGCCGGGGAGTCGCTCGGGCTGTCGCGCCGGGGACTCGTGCGGCATGTGGTCCTGCCGGGTGCGCTGCCCGGCGCGATGACGGGCCTGCGCTACTCGCTCGGTATCGCCTGGCTCGCGCTGGTCTTCGCCGAGCAGATCAACGCCGACTCCGGCATCGGCTTCCTGATGGTGCAGGCGCGGGACTTCCTGCGCACCGACGTGATCGTGGTCTGCCTCATCGTCTACGCCTTCCTCGGCCTGCTCGCCGACTTCGTCGTCCGTACTCTCGAAAGGCTGCTGCTGCAATGGCGACCGACGTTCACCGGCCGTTGAGCCCCCGGGCGGCGCAGACGCCGCAGGCGGTCCGCGTGGCGGGGCTGACCCGCTCCTTCGACGGGCGTCCCGTCATCGACGACCTCCGGCTCGACATCCGGCCGGGCGAGTTCGTGGCCCTGCTGGGCCGCAGTGGCTGCGGCAAGTCCACGCTGCTGCGCATCCTCGCCGGGCTCGACCGTGACATCGAGGGCACCGTGCTGGTGCCGCGTCGCAAGGCCGTCGCGTTCCAGGCGCCGCGGCTGATGCCGTGGAAGAAGGTGTGGCGCAATGTGCTCCTCGGGCTGCCGGGCCGGCCCGAACGCCCCGTCGCCGACCAGGCCCTGGCGGAAGTGGGGCTCGGGCATCGCGCCGACGCCTGGCCGAAGACCCTCTCCGGCGGCGAGGCACAGCGCGCCTCCCTGGCCAGGGCTCTGGTGCGGGAACCCGATCTGCTGCTGCTCGACGAGCCGTTCGGCGCGCTCGACGCGCTCACCCGTATCAACGCGCAGCGTCTGGTCGGTGAGTTGTGGCAGCGCCGCGGCTGCGCCGTGCTCCTCGTCACGCACGACGTCGAGGAGGCCGTGCTGCTCGCCGACCGGGTGCTGGTGATGGACGACGGTGTCATCGCGCACGAGCAGGAGATCGACCTCGATCGCCCGCGCGACATCGCCGACCCCCGCTTCGCGGAACTGCGCGCCGGACTGCTGCGCCGCCTCGGCGTGGACCCGGCCGCCGCCGAAGCCGCCTGACAGCCGGCCGCCGCCACCTCCGCCGACCGCCGACCGCCGCCACTTTCGCCGACCGCCGCCGCCTCGGCCGCTCAACCCCGCCCCGCCCCGTTCCGCCCCGTTCCGCCCCGTTCCGCCCCTCAACCGGTACTCCCCTCCTCCGAACGGACCCCCATGCGACGACGCCTCCTCCCCGCGGCCCTGCTCCTTCCGCTCGCCCTGCTGCTCACCGCCTGCGGCGGGAACGCGTCCGCCGGCACGGGCGCGGGCGGCGACACCGACGGCAAGGGGTCCCTCACTCTCAACGTCGGAGACCAGAAGGGCGGTTCCGAGGCCGTGCTGCGAGCCGCGGGAGAGCTGAAGAACCTCGACTACAAGATCAAGTGGTCCACGTTCACCTCCGGACCGCCGCTTCTGGAGGCGGTCAACGCCAAGGCGGTCGACATCGGCGGCGTCGGCAACACCCCGCCTGTCTTCGCCGCCGGCGCCGACTCGAAGATCACGGTGGTGTCAGCCTTCCACGGCACGTCCAAGGGCGACGCCGTCCTCGTACCCGCCGATTCCGAGCTGACGAAGCCCGAGCAGCTCAAGGGCAGGTCCGTCGCCGTGGCGCAGGGCTCCTCCGCGCACTACCAGCTGGTGGCCTCCCTCGAGGCGGCCGGACTGACCCTGAGCGACGTGAAGGTCAAGTACCTCCAGCCGGCCGACGCGCTCGCCGCGTTCACCTCCGGCAAGGTCGACGCGTGGGCGGTGTGGGACCCGTACACCTCGCAGGTGCTGCAGGCGAAGCAGGGGCGGGTGCTGACCACCGGCGACGGTGTCACCAACGGCCTCACCTTCCAGGTGGCCGCGCCGGCCGCGCTCGAGGACACGAAGAAGGCCGCCGCCATCGAGGACTACCTGGAGCGGCTGCGGCGCGCGACGGCCTGGGTGTACGACCACCAGGAGGAGTGGGCCAAGGTGTGGGCGAAGGAGACCGGGCTGCCGTACGAGGTGGCGCTGGCCTCGGTCAAGCGGACGAACTCCACCCGGATCCCGGTCGCGATCGACAAGCCGCTGATCGCCTCCGAGCAGCGGATCGCCGACACGTTCACCGAGCTGAAGCTCATCCCGCGCAAGGTGGACTTCGCGGCCTTCGTGGACCCGCGCTACAACGGCGAGCTGCCGCCCTCCACCACTCCCGCGCGCGTGTCCTCGTAGTCACAGCCGACGCGGGAAGATCCACGCCCACCGTTCCGTTGGTAGAAGCGTGAACAACGTGCGTGAGGTCGAGGTGGTCGTCATAGGCGCCGGTCAGGCGGGTCTGGCCGGCGCCTATCACCTGCGCCGCACCGGTTTCGAGCCGGAGCGCGACTTCGTGGTGCTCGACCACGCTCCCGCCCCGGGGGGCGCCTGGCAGTTCCGGTGGCCCTCACTGACGTACGGCAAGGTGCACGGGATGCACGCGCTGCCCGGTATGGAGCTGACGGGCGCGGATCCCGAACGGCCGTCGTCAGAGGTCATCGCCGAGTACTTCGACGCCTACGAACGCGCCTTCGACCTGCGGGTGCGGCGGCCGGTCGAGGTGACGGCCGTCCGGGAGGGCGCCGGTGGGCGGCTGCTCGTGGAGACCTCCGACGGAACGTGGTCCACGCGCGCCCTGATCAACGCCACCGGCACCTGGGACCGGCCGTTCTGGCCGCGCTACCCCGGCCAGGAGACCTTCCGCGGGCGGCAGCTGCACACCGCGCAGTACCCCGGTCCCGAGGCGTTCGCCGGGCTGCGGGTGATCGTGGTGGGCGGTGGGGCGTCCGGCACCCAGCATCTGCTGGAGATCGCGCCGTACGCGGCCGACACCGCCTGGGTGACGCGACGTCCTCCCGTCTTCCGCGAGGGGCCCTTCGACGAGGCGGTGGGCCGGGCGGCGGTCGCCCTCGTGGAGGAGCGGGTGCGACAGGGGCTGCCGCCCAAGAGCGTCGTGTCCGTGACGGGGCTGCCGCTCAACGACGCGATCCGGCAGGGGCTGACCGACGGTGTGTTGGACCGGCTGCCCATGTTCGACCGGATCACCGAGGGCGGCGTGGAGTGGAACGACGGGCGGCGGTTCGCCGCCGACGTCATCCTGTGGGCGACCGGCTTCCGGGCCGCCATCGACCATCTCGCGCCGCTGCGGCTGCGTGAGCCGGGCGGCGGGATCCGGGTCGAGGGCACGCGTGCGGTCGCCGATCCCCGCGTCCACCTCGTCGGCTACGGGCCGTCGGCCAGCACCATCGGGGCCAACCGGGCCGGACGCGCGGCCGTACGGGACATCAGGCGGCTGCTCGCGGAGGAGACCGTAGCCGTCGCCTGACGCATCCGCCGAGTCAGCCGGCCGACGCCGACGTGCTCTTGGCGCCCTTCGTGCCCGCCGAACTGCTCGGGCTCCTGGAGGCCGCCTTCTGGTTCCGGTCGAACTCGGCGACGTTGCGCCGGTGCTCCGCGTAGCTCGCCGTGAAGCGCGTGTCGCCCGGCCTGACCGTGACGAAGTACAGCCAGTCGCCCGGGGTGGGACTGATGGCGGCGCGCATCGCCTCCTCGCCGGGGTTGTCGATCGGCGTCGGCGGCAGGCCCATGCGCTGGTAGGTGTTGTAGGGGCTCTCGATGCGGGTGTCGCTCTCCGTCGTGATCAGCGTGGATCGGTTCAGCGCGTAGTTGATGGTGGAGTCCATCTGCAACGGCATCCCGCGCTCCAGGCGGTTGAACACCACCCTGGCCACCTTGCCCATGTCCGCCTTGGTGACCGCCTCGGCCTGGACGAGGCTGGCGATGGTGACCGCCTGATAGACGTTCATCGCGTTGCGCTGGGCGCCCGCCGCGACCGGCGCCTTGTTGAACTTCTTGTTCGCCGTGCCGACCATGTACGACAGCAACGTGCGCGGGGTCGCCCTCTCCAGCGGGTACGTCGCCGGGAAGAGGTAGCCCTCCGGGTTGCCGTCGGCGTCGTTCGGCAGCTTCAGACCGGCCGTCGGCAACGCGTTGAGCGTCGTGCCGGGCGGCAGGGCGAGCGCCTTGTCGACAGCCGCGTAGATCTGGCTCGCCCGCCAGCCCTCCGGGATGACCAGGGACGTCGGCTTCGCCTGCTCCTTCTTCGGGCTCTCCAGGCTCAGCAGCGGCACCGCCACGGCGGTGCCGGCCACGACGGCGCCGGTCGCGATGAGGACGAGACGGCCCCGGCGCGTCAGTCGAATCGTGCTCCGTGGCGGAGTGTTCATCTGCATGCGGGCACGGTAACCCTCACACCGTCACAAACCCGGCATAACTTGCCATACTTTCATCTTGTCGGCTCCAGGCGGGCGTCTCGTCGCACCAGGGCCGTATACCGCCCGTCCCGCTCCAACAGCTCCTCGTGCGTGCCCCGTTCGGCCACCTGACCGGAGTCGAGCACCAGGATCTGGTCGGCCCCCCGAATGGTGGACAGGCGGTGGGCGATGGTGAGCGTGGTGCGGTTGGCCGAGAGCGCGTCGATGGCCTCCTGGACCGCCCGTTCCGTACGGGTGTCCAGAGCGCTGGTCGCCTCGTCGAGGATCAGCACCGGCGGGTCGCGCAGGATGGTGCGGGCGATGGCCAGCCGCTGCTTCTCACCGCCCGAGAAGCGGTGCCCGCGCTCGCCGACGACCGTGTCGTAACCGTCGGGCAGGGCGGCGATGTGGTCGTGGATCTGCGCGGCTCGCGCGGCCGTGTACAGCTCCTCGTCGGTGGCGTCCGGCTTGGCGAAGCGCAGGTTGTCGGCGACCGTGGCGTGGAAGAGATACGTCTCCTGCGAGACGACGCCGATCCCACGCGCGAGGGTGTCGAAGTCGAGATCGCGGACGTCGACGCCGTCGAGGGTGACCCGACCGCCCGTCACGTCGTACAGGCGCGGCACCAGATAGCCCAGCGTGGACTTGCCGGCGCCGGTCGGGCCGACCACGGCGAGACTGCCGCCGGCGGGGACGGTGACGTCGATGCCGGCGAGAACGGGCCCGCCCTTGTCCTCGTACCGGAAGTCGACGTCCTCGAAGCGGACCTCGCCCTTGATCTGGTCGAGGTGGACCGGGTTCTCGCGCTCGGTGATGTCGATGGGGAGGTCGAGGTACTCGAAGATGCGCTGGAAGAGCGCGAGCGACGTCTGGATCTGCACCCCGGTCGACAGAAGGCTGACGGCGGGACGGAACAGGCCCTGCTGGAGCGAGACGAACGCGACGATCGTGCCGAGGGAGACATCGGGGCCGCCGAGCTGGAGGGTCACGCCCGCGGTCCAGTAGATGAAGGCCGGCATCGCGGACATGACGATCCCGATCACGGCCATGCGCCAGCGGCCGGCCATGTTCGACCTCACCTCGAGATCGACCAGCTGTTCGGACTCCTCCGAGAAGGCCCGCGTGAGGGAGTCGGAGCGGCCCATGGTGCGGCCGAGCAGGATGCCGCTGACCGACAGCGACTCGGTGACCGTGGCGGCCATCGCGGCCATCTGCTTCTGACGCTGGGTGGTGATCTTCTTGCGCTCGTTGCCGACACGGCGGCTGATCCACACGAAGACCGGCAGCAGGAGCAGGGAGACGACCGTGAGCCGCCAGTCGAGGGCGACCATCGCGATGATCGTGGCGACCACGCTGGTGAAGTTGGAGACCAGGGAGGTGGCGGTGGAGGTGACGGTGGCCTGCATGCCGCCGATGTCGTTGGCGATGCGGGACTGCACCTCGCCGGTACGCGTGCGCGTGAAGAAGGCGAGGGACATGCGCTGCAGGCGGTCGTAGACGGCCGTGCGCAGATCGTGCATGACGCGCTGGCCGACCGTGGTGGAGATCAGGGTCTGCAGGACGCCGAAGACGCCGCCGAGGACGGCACTGAGGATCATGCCGAGGGCGAGGAGGCTCAGCAGGCCGGTGCGCCCCTCGGGGATGGCGACGTCCAGCGTCTCCTTCAGCAGGAACGGGGTGGCCACGGCGACCAGGGACGAGGCGGCGACCAGCAGGCCGACGACCGCGAGCCGGGCGCGGTAGGGCTTGAAGAGGGTGAGGATGCGGCGCACCTGCCGGGGTTCGTCGGTCGAGGTGCCGGGCGAGGGGGTCCAGTCGATGTTGTCGCGGGGCATGGCTCCTACGGAGTGTGAGACGGTGAGGATTGACGGAGCATAGCTCATTGTTACCTATACTCACAATGAATGGCATCCTGATATTGTTCCCACATGACCACCCCCGATTCCGACAGCCTGCTCGCCGAGCAGCTGCTGCAGCTCACGCGCCGGGTGCACCGCATCCAGAAGCGCCATCTGCAGCAGAGCGGGCTCGGCGTCACGCCGGCACAGGCCCGGTTGCTGCGCACGCTGGCGCACTGCGAGTCGCCGCCGCGCATGGCCGACCTCGCCGAGCGCCTGGAGGTGGTGCCCCGGGCCGTGACCACCCTGGTGGACGGGCTGGAGGCGAGCGGCAAGGTACGGCGGATGCCGGACCCCACCAACCGGCGGGTGATACGGATCGAGCTCACCGAGGCCGGCCGCACGGCTCTTCGGGAGCTGCGGGGCGCGCGGGTGTCCGCCGCGGAGGAGATCCTGGATCCGCTGACGGACCTGGAGCGCCAGGTGCTCGGCGGGCTGCTGGACGCGCTGGTGGGCGGGTCGTCGGAGGGTGAGCAGCAACCGCAGCAGAAGCAGGGGCGGACCTGCTGAACGCGAGAACGGGCCGCGGCCGCCCCTCCGCACTGCGGGAGGGGCGGCCGCGGCCCGTCGTGTCGACGGCGGCCGTCAGCCGGCGTCAGAGGCGGTTTCCTTGGTGAGCTGAGCGGGAACCGCAGCCTCGGCGCCGGCCGCGGCCGCGACCTCCGGCTCCTCCTCCGCGTCGGCGACGGCCTCGCCGTCCAGGACCTTCCTGGCCCGCTCCAGGTCCAGCGCGCCCTCCCAGCGGGAGACGGCGAAGACCGCCACGCAGTTGCCGAGGAGGTTGGTGACGACGCGCATCGAGTCCATGATGCGGTCCACGCCCAGCAGCAGGGCCACCGCGCCGGCGGGGATGGCCCCGAGCGAGGAGGCGGTCGCGGACAGGGCGAGGAAGGCCGAACCGGGGATGCCGGCCATGCCCTTGCTGGTGAGCATGAGCACCAGGATCACGGTGATCTGCTGGCCGAGGCTGAGGTCCACGCCCACGGCCTGGGCGATGAACAGGGTGCCGATGGACAGGTAGAGCGAGGCGCCGTCGAGGTTGAAGGAGTAACCCGTGGGCAGCACCAGGCCCACGGCGTCGTCCCGGGCTCCGGCCCTGCGCAGCTTCAGCATCACGCGCGGCATGACGGACTCGGTGGAGGCGGTGCCGAGCGCGAGCAGCATCTCCTCGCGGATGTAGCGCAGGAACTTCCACAGGCTCAGCCCGGTGACCAGTCGCAGGGCGATGCCGAGCAGCGCGACGAACAGGGCCGCGGCCGCGTAGCACAGGGCGATCAGCTTGCCGTAGGTCTCGATCACGCCGAGGCCGTAGTTGCCGATCAGGACGGCCATGGCGCCGAACACCGCGATGGGCGCCAGTCGCATGACGAAGCCGACGATCGCGAAGATGATCTCCTGGGCCTGCTCGATGGCCGGCAGCACCTTGGGCACCTTGGTGTGGCCGAGATGCAGCAGCGCGGCGCCCACCAGACAGGCCAGGATGAGCACCTGGAGCAGGGAGTTCTCCGCGAAGGCGCCGACGAAACTGGTGGGCAGCGCGTTCACGATGAACTCGGTCGTCGTGGGCAGCGAACCGCCGCCCGTCTTCGCGTCGACCGCCGAGGTGTCGAGCGTGGCCGGGTCGACGTTCATCCCGGAGCCGGGCTGGACGATGTTGGCGGCGAGGAGCCCGATGAGCAGGGCGAGCGTGCTCGCGACCTCGAACCAGATCAGGGCCTTGAGCCCGATGCGGCCGAAGGCCTTCAGGTCACCGGCCTTGGCGATGCCGACGACGACCACGCAGAACACCAGCGGCGAGATGATCGTCTTGATGAGCCGGGTGAAGCCGTCGCCGAGCGGCTGGAGGTCCGTGGCCACGTCGGGCCACAGCTTTCCCACCAGGATGCCGAGGACGAGCGCGCAGGCGACCTGCGCGAAGAGTGAGGTACGCAGTATGCGTGCGACGCGTCGCGACGGGGACGGGACGGACGGCGGCACGGGCACTCCTTGGGGGGACGGTGGAACACAGAAACCGGGGACGGGACTTCTGCGATACGGAAAGCGGCTTCCGTAGCGATCACTTTGAAGGCGTCGTTGATCGCGCACAAGACTTCCGCGTTTCCGCTGTGTAAATCCCCCGGCGGAGTGACGCATCGCACGCATACGGGGCTCAGCAGCCGCTGTGGTCCTCGGTCAGCACCCCCTGAACCGTGGTCAGCCGGCGGTCGTGGCAGCCGTCCGAGCCGTACAGCCGGTAGCGCTCGCTCGTCGTGCCGACGGCATGACGCTGATCCCGGGGCACGTTGAGGGTGAAGGTGGCGTCCCCCGTGTAGGTGTCGTCGAGGGTCGACCAGGACGTCCGTCGGCCGTGCCGGGTCGTCACGGCGTCGGCCCGGTCGCCGAGGGTCAGGACGGTGCGCAGCCGGTCGTCCGCGCCGACGGTGGTGGTCCCGTTCATCGTGTAGACGCGGTCGACCCTGGTGGCCCGGCCGTCGACGGTGACCGTCTCGTCGTCCGTCCAGCGGGCGTCCAGGCCGTCCGTGTTCTCGCCGTCGGTCCAGCGGTGCGCCGAGGTCGTGGCGAGGGTACGGGTGACGGCGGTCGTGACCCGGCCGTGCGAGGTGTCGACGTACCCGGCGACGGCCAGTCGGTGCCCGCCCTCGGTGTCGACGCGGTGTTCCGTGCCGGGTGTGTACGTGGAGGAGTTGACGAGCTCACCGGCTTCGAGGCGGGTCAGCTTCCCGGTGACCCGGGCGCGGTGGGCGTCCTGCCAGACGAGGACGTTCACGGGGGCGCTCCAGCCGCTCTGCCCCTCGGGGACGCCGACGACGGAGACCTCGATCCGGTGCGGGCGGCCGTCGTTGAGGATCCCGGCGAAGGGGGTCAGGTCGTATTCGATCGGCTTGACGTCGAAGGCGCGCGGGCCCGGGACGACGTACCAGAGGAACGGGTTGGACCAGCCGCCGGTCCAGACGTTCGGGAACGGCGCGGCGATGCCGGCGAGCTGCCCGTCGACCTTGATCTGCACCTCGCGGTAGGGGCCGTCGTGGGCCTGGCAGGAGTACGGGGCGGAGTCGGGCACGCTGAGGTACCAGTACTCCTCGCAGCCGCCGCCCGAGCCGGTGGCGTACACCTCGGCGAGGATGCGCTCGCTGTTGCGCGGTGTGGTGAGGGTGTTGTCCGCGCCGAGGGTGAGGACGCGGTCCGGGATCGCAGCCGGGGTCGCGGCCGGCTTCCCGACGAGTTTCCCGACCGGATTCCCGGCGGGTTTCCCGGCGGGTTTCCCTGCGTAGAACGTCAACGTGACCTTGACGTCGAGCACGCCCGTGTACGTGTCGTCGACGACGTTCCCGATGAGCATCTCGACGTCCTGGCCACGACGGAAGGTGTCGGTGTAGCGCGTGACGTCCTTCTCGACGGACCACTCGATGCCGTCGGGCGACGGCTCCGGCGTCGAGGTGCGGAATATCTCGACGCCGCCGACGTGCAGATAGCCGAGCCGGTCGAACTGCCGCCCCTTGACCTTGCCGTCGAGCCGCAGCACCACCTTGCTCCAGCGGTCTCCGCAGCCGTCCGGCGGGGTGTACGTGCCCCGGTAGGGGGTGAAGTCCCGGAACTGCGCCTCGGCGACGGTCACTTCGCAGGACTTCCCCGAAGGCCGGTCCACGGGCGGGGCCGCGGTCACGGGATCGTGCCAGTCCCCGCCGAATTCGGCGGGGACCTCCGGGGTGGAAGCAGCCGCCTGCGCCGCGCCGCTTCCGAGGACGGTGCCCGCCAGGAGGATCGCTCCGGTGAGCATGGACATGATGATCCGACTTCTCATGGCCGGTGTTCTACGGGGCGTCGCCCCCTCCCCGCAATGAGGCCTCCGCCGGGAGTACTAGGGCTTCAGCGCGGCCCTGTCCCCCATGACCACCACCGGACGCCGATCCGGATCGAGCGTGCGCAGCAGGTACTCCATCGCCGTCCTGGACAGGCTGATGCAGGCCGATGTACCGCTGCCGTGGTCCATGTGCAGCCAGATCCCGCCGCCCTTCTCCTCGCCCTCGGGCCGTGTGGGGTCGTCGGGCGGGGTGCCCCGGACCCGGTTGTAGTCGATGGCGATGACGTAGTCGAAGTCGTGCCAGTGCGACCTCGCCCACCAGCGCGGCGCCGCGAGGTCGGCGGACCGCGTGTACGGCAGCCTGGTCCCGGGGTCGGCCAGGACGCCGCCCGCGTCGGTGAGGGTGAACACTCCGACGGGGCTGCGGTTGTCGCCGGTGTGATGCTCGGCGGTCCAGCCCTTCTTGCCGTTGTGTCCCCGCCAGCCGCGGACCCGATCCCAGGTCGCGCCACGCTTGGCGTAGAGCACGACGGTGGCGTCCGCGGAGTCCTTTCCGTCGCCGTACACCGCCAGGACCTGGCGCGAAGCGGCGGGAATCCGCCGTTGCAGCCGATCCCCGACCCCCGGGACGCGGGTCGCCGCGGCCGCTCTCGGCGAGCTTCTGCCGCCCTCGGAACCCGCCCCCGTGGTGCCGTCACGCCCGCGTTCCCCGCCCGCGCCACCGCACGCGGCCAGGGCCGCGAGCAGGACGCCGCAGGTCGCCACGGAGGCTGCCGCTCGCCGCACATCGCCGTCTCGCATCGGGCCATGCTCGCATCACTTTCCGGATGTTTGCGGCATGTTACGGACATCAAGGTCACATCGGGTGGCTTCCGGATCTCGTCGCCGCCATGGAAAACCGGTTGATTTTGACCACCCTGCGAAGCGAACCTTGCACGGTTTGTTGCCGCTCCCCACCCCTCCCCTGCCCCCGCCTCTCCCCCCTCCCCTGACTCGAGCCACTGGGACGTCATGCAGATCCAAGACCTTCCGTACCCCGACCCGGGTGTGCCGGACGTACGCTCAGGGCGCCACTTCCTGTGGTGGCTCGGCCGCAACCAGCTGGGCGGCCAGCTCAAGGCCCTGGCCTGGGGGCTGCTGCACTTCGTCGCCGTCTCCGCGCAGCCGTTCTGCGTGGGTTTCGCCATCGAGGCCGTCGTGGACCGCTCCGGTACCCGGCTCGCCCTCACCGGCGGCGTGATGGCCCTGTGCGGCGCCGCCACCGCGATCGGGGACACCTTCCTGCACCGGGCCGCCGTCACCAACTGGATCACCGCTGCCGCCCGGGTCCAGCAACTGCTCGCCCGCAAGGCCTCACAGCTGGGCTCCGCACTGACCCGGCGGGTCGCGGCCGGCGAGGTCGTGGCCGTCTCCACCGGAGACGTGGAGAAGATCGGCTGGTTCGTGGAGGCCGTGTCCCGCTTCACCGCCGCGGCCCTCACGATCGTGCTGGTCTGCGTGGGCCTGGTCGTCTACCAGCCGGCGCTCGGCGTCGTGGTCGCCCTCGGCCTGCCCGCCCTCGCGCTGTCGGTGCTGCCCCTGCTGCCACGGGCGACGCGACGGGCCGACTTCCAGCGCGAGAAGGCCGGACGCGCCACCGAACTCGCCTCCGACACCGTGGCCGGCCTGCGGGTGCTGCGCGGGATCGGCGGCGAGGAACTGTTCCTCGACCGCTACCGCAGCGCCTCGCAGGAGGTCCGGCACGCGGCCGTACGCAGCGCGCGCATGTGGTCCCTGATCAGCGCCATCCAGGTGCTGCTGCCCGGCCTGCTGCTGATCGTGGTCGTCTGCTACGGCGTCCATCTGGCCCGCGAGGGCCGCATCACCGTGGGCGAACTGGTCACGGTCTACAGCTCCGTCATGGTCATGACCTATCCCCTCAGGCATTTCGAGGAGATCGCGATGGCCTACTCCTTCTCCCGCCCCTCGGCCAAACGAGCCGCCGGCGTGCTGTCCCTGGAACGCGCCACCGACATCGGCGGATCGCGCGCGGCCGACGCTCCCTCGGGCGACCTGTACGACCCCGCCACCGGCCTGCTCGCGCCGGCCGCCCGGCTGACCGCCGTGGTGTGCGGCGACCCGGACGCGGCCGGACGGCTGGCGGAACGGCTGGGCGGACACCCCCCGGAGGACGGCCCGTCGGTCCTGCTCGACGGCGTCCCGCTGGACGAACTGCCGCTGGACTCCGCTCGCGCGGCGGTCCTCGTCCAGGACAAGGACCCGGTGCTGCTCTCCGGTTCCCTGCGCGATCTGCTCGACGTGCCCGCCTCGGGTGCGGTCGACGCGGATGCGGCACTGGCCGCCGCCCGATGCGGGGACGTCCTCGAGGCGCTCGTCCAGGGCTCGTTGGACGCCGACGACCCGATGGACGCCCGCATCACCGAACGCGGCCGATCCCTGTCCGGCGGCCAGCGGCAACGGCTCGCGCTGGCCCGCTCCCTGTACACGGACCCCGAGGTCCTCGTGCTGGACGAGCCCACCTCGGCCGTCGACTCGCACACCGAGGCACGGATCGCCGAGGGCCTGCGGGAACTGAGGGACGGGCGCACGACGGTCGTGTTCACCTCGTCCCCACTGCTGCTGGACCGGGCCGACCGGGTCGTGCTCGTGCACGAGGGCGAGGCCGTGGCGGTCGGCACGCACCGCGAACTCCTGCACTCCGAGCCCCGATACCGGGCCGTGGTGACCAGGGAGACCGAGGAGGAGGCCGAAGAGCGTTCTCTGAGCGGTGTGTTGAAGGACCTGGAAGAGAAGCGAATGGAAGAGATCGAGCGCGAAGAGATCGAGGAGACGGCATGATCGGCGTGGCGCCACCCGCGTACGACCCGGCGGCACCGAAGACGGCGAACACCCTGCCCGTCGGCGCACCGGCGACCGTACGCGCCTACGTGGCCGAACTCCTGCGTCGGCACCGCCGCGCCTTCCTGCTCCTCCTCCTCGTCAACACGGTCGCCACGGTCGCCTCGATGGTGGGCCCCTGGCTGCTCGGCGACCTCGTGGAACGGCTGTCGGACGGAGCGCGCGAGCTCCACCTCGGACTCACCGCCACGCTGTTCGTCGTCGCCCTGGTCGTCCAGGCCGCGTTCGTACGGCAGGTGCGGCTGCGCGGCGCGATGCTCGGCGAGCGGATGCTGGCCGACCTGCGCGAGGACTTCCTCGTACGGTCGGTGCGGCTGCCGCCGGGCGTGCTGGAGCGGGCCGGGACGGGCGATCTGCTGTCCCGCATCACCACGGACATCGACCGGCTGGCCAACGCGATGCGGGAGGCAGTGCCCCAGCTGACGATCGGCGTGATGTGGGCCCTGCTGCTGCTCGGCGGGCTCGTCGTCACGGCGCCGCCGCTGGCGCCGGCCGTCCTCGTCGCGGTGCCGCTGCTGGTGGTCGGCTGCCGCTGGTACTTCAAGCGGGCGCCGGCCGGCTACCGCTCGGAGGCCGCCGGCTACGCCGCCGTGGCCGCCGCCCTCGCCGAGACCGTCGACGCCGGCCGCACCGTCGAGGCCCACCGCCTGGGCGAGCGCCGCATCGCGATCTCGGAGGAGCGCATCCAGCAGTGGACCGCCTGGGAGCGCTACACGCTGTGGCTGCGCTCGGTGCTCTTCCCGGTGATCAACATGGTGCACGTCACGGTGCTCGGTTCCGTGCTCATGCTCGGCGGGGCGTTCGTCCTGCAGGGCTGGATCGGCGTCGGTCAGCTGACGACGGGCGCGCTCCTGGCGCAGATGCTCGTCGACCCCGTGAACCTCATCCTGCGCTGGTACGACGAGCTGCAGGTGGCCCAGGTGTCGCTGGCCCGGCTCGTCGGAGTGCGCGACATCGAGCCCGACAGCGGGGAGTCCGGGCTGGCGCCGGACGGGCGCGACGTGCTTGCCGACCAGGTCCACTTCGGCTACCGCGAGGGCGTCGACGTGCTGCGCAAGGTGTCGCTCGAGGTCTCCCCCGGGACCAGACTGGCCCTCGTCGGCCCCTCCGGCGCGGGCAAGTCCACGCTGGGACGACTGCTCGCAGGGATCTACGCGCCACGCGACGGCCGGATCACCCTCGGCGGTGCCGAGCTGTCGCGGATGACCGCCGAACGCGTCCGCTCCCATGTGGCGCTCGTCAACCAGGAGCACCACGTCTTCGTCGGCTCCCTGCGCGACAACCTCCGGCTCGCCCGCACGGGTGCGCAGGACGCCGAGCTGTGGGCGGCCCTGGGCGCGGTCGACGCGGAGGCCTGGGCGCAGGCGCTCGCCGACGGCCTCGACACCGAGGTCGGCTCCGGCGGCGTCACGCTCACCCCGGCACAGGCCCAGCAGATCGCGCTGGCCCGGCTGGTGCTGGCCGACCCGCACACGCTGGTCCTGGACGAGGCGACCTCGCTGCTCGACCCGCGTGCCGCACGCCACCTCGAGCGCTCCCTCGCCCGTGTCCTGGACGGCCGCACCGTCGTCGCCATCGCGCACCGGCTGCACACCGCTCATGACGCCGACGTCATCGCCGTCGTCGAGAACGGCCGCATCAGCGAGCTGGGCAGCCACGCCGAGCTCGTCGCGGCGGACGGGGCGTACGCGGCGCTGTGGCGGTCGTGGCACGGGTGAGGAGGGAAGCGGCCGTCGCGGGGAGCCGGGGCCGGTGAAAGGCGTGCGGGCACCTGCATCCGCGCCGGTGTCACGACCGGTGCCGGTGCAGGTGTCGCAGCCGGCACCGGAGCGGCTACGGGACCTGCTGCCTGCGCCTTCGGCGGAACCGCCGTCGGCAGCGGAGTACGTGCCGGGAGCCGAGCAGGCGCCCGTGTCCCCGCCGCTCCCCGCAGCCGGGGCGACACAGAGGGCGGTGCGGGCCACCCCAGGTCGCTGCGCCGACGCCCTGAGCGAGGCGGCCCGGACCGGACTCCGTGCGTCCTCTGGCGTTGCGCGGTACCGAAGCGGGGTGGAACGCTGGAAAGCGGCACCCGCGCGGGAGACCGTCGGAATCCATCCGGAACACGCCGCGCCCGACCGGTGCCCCGTGCGGCGGCACCCCACCGCCGACCGCGGGGAGTACCGGCCGGTCACCCACTGGAGGTAGCCGTGAACAGCGCCGACGGATGGGGAGACGACGTCTACCAGCCCGACTCGTCCGACATCCAGGAGGACACGGGACTGCTCGACGCGGAGGACACGCTGGACAACGACGGCGTCGGGGACCCCCTCGACCGCGGCTGGTCCCCACCGGACCGCCCCTGGGCCGTGGAACACGCCGGTGTGACCGCCGCGGAGCGCCGCCAGGGGGAGAGCCTGGACCAGCGGCTCGCCGAAGAGGTACCGGATCTGGACGTGCCCGACGGCGACGGCATCGGCGACTGCGACGGCACCGACGGGGAACTCCTCGACAACGAGGTCGGCGCCGCTCGCTCCGGCCGGCTCGTGGCGCCTGACGAGGGCGTCCACGAGGACGAGGAGAGCGCGCTGATCGCCACGGACGTGGGCATCGACGGCGCGGCCGCCTCCGCCGAGGAGGCCGCGATGCACATCGTCGACGAGGACACCCTGTCCGGTTGACCCCCCGGTGGCCGACCCGACCGCTCCCGGCCCGTCGCCACCACCTCCACCGCACGAGGAGTGCTCATGCAGCAGGACAAGCAGCCCGACTACCACCCGGTCGTCTTCCGCGACCGCACCGCCGGTTACGCCTTCCTGACCCGGTCCACCGCTACCAGCGACCGGACCATCGAGTGGGACGACGGCGAGACCTACCCGGTCGTGGACGTGGAGATCTCCTCGGAGAGCCATCCCTTCTACACGGGCAAGGCGCGCACCGTGGACACGGAGGGCCGGGTCGCCCGCTTCGAGCGGCGCTACGGCGACGGCGGTGACATGACCTGAACCGGCGCAGTGCGCGCCGACCGTCAGATGTAGTTGAGGGCGGCCGCCCCGCCCACTCCCCCGAGCACCATGAACACGGGCATCAGCACCTTGAGCTCGACCCAGCTGCCCGCCCGGAACCGCATCGCCTTGGGCGGACCGATCGGGTACCAGCGTTTGCGCCCGATCGGGATGGGCCACAGGACCGGGCAGCCCGAGACGGTCAGCGAGTCCCCGATGTCGTGCACCAGGGCGCCCAGCACCACGGGCAGCCCCAGCCACAGGTACTCCTGGCCGGGCTGGGTGAACAGCCAGTCCGAGCCGTTGCCGGCCTTGTCCAGGACACCGGCGAGGATCCAGGCGCTGGTCGCGGCGAGCAGCCACACGAGCACATCGCTGCTGGATCCCCGGGCCGCCCTCCACAGCAGGCCCTCGATCGCCAGCACCATGTGCACGAAGAGGATCACGAGGACCGCCCAGCGGCCACCGGTGAGCGCCAGCGCCGAGGTGCCCCCGCCGATCATGACCGCCCACAGCCAGGTGTGGGTGAGCGTGCGGTGCCCTCCGGAGCGGCGCGGGTCGCCCTGCTTCTTCGTGGCCTTGTAGACGGCGTAGGAGAGCTTGTCGACGATCTCGCACAGCCAGCGCGAGAGGGGGCCGAAGGCCCGGGAGATGGTCGCGGCCTTGTGATCGAGATCCGGGGCGAGCGCGGCCCCGGCGCAGATCAGCGCACCGACGAGCAGAACCGGCCAGGGCATCGTGTGCCCGGCCGCGGCGGCCGCCGCACCGACGCCGAGCCAGGCGGCGGCCCCCGACAGTGAGTGTGCTGGTCCCATCATGGCCGTTGCCCGCCCTATTCCTCGTGTGCCGCTGTCCAGTTGACCGGGTGCGATGACGCTCCGTCGGCGACACAGCGTAGCGGCCGTGATCTTCGGGCCGGCAGCCGATTCCCCCATCAAGGGCGAGGGCAGGCAAGATGGGGTCGTGACCCTCATCGATCAGCTGCCTCCGACCGCAGATCCCGACGCCCTGTACGAAGCCTTCGAGTCCTGGGCGCAGGAGCGCGGTCTGACGCTCTACCCCCACCAGGAGGAGGCGCTGATCGAGGTGGTCTCCGGCGCGAACGTGATCGTGTCGACGCCCACCGGTTCCGGCAAGAGCATGATCGCGGCGGCCGCCCACCTGGCGGCTCTCGCCCGCGACGAGGTCACCTTCTACACGGCTCCGATCAAGGCCCTGGTGTCGGAGAAGTTCTTCGAGCTGTGCAAGATCTTCGGCACGGAGAACGTCGGCATGCTGACCGGCGACGCGTCCGTGAACTCCGACGCCCCGGTCATCTGCTGCACCGCCGAGGTGCTCGCGTCGATCGCGTTGCGCGACGGCAAGCACGCGGACGTCGGTCAGGTCGTCATGGACGAGTTCCACTTCTACGCGGAGGGCGACCGCGGCTGGGCGTGGCAGATCCCCATCCTGGAGCTGCCGCAGGCCCAGTTCGTGCTCATGTCGGCGACGCTCGGCGATGTGTCCTTCTTCGAGAAGGACCTCACTCGGCGCACCGGCCGGCCCACGGCGGTGGTCCGCTCGGCGACCCGGCCCGTGCCGCTGTCCTACGAGTACCGGTACACCCCGATGACGGAGACCCTCACCGACCTGCTGGACACGAGGCAGGCGCCCGTCTACATCGTGCACTTCACGCAGGCGCAGGCGGTGGAGCGGGCGCAGGCGCTGATGAGCATCAACATGTGCTCGCGCGAGGAGAAGGAGCGCATCGCCGACCTGATCGGCAACTTCCGCTTCACCACGAAGTTCGGCCAGAACCTGTCGCGCTACGTGCGGCACGGCATCGGCGTCCACCACGCCGGCATGCTGCCCAAGTACCGGCGCCTGGTGGAGAAGCTCGCCCAGGCCGGCCTGTTGAAGGTGATCTGCGGTACGGACACGCTCGGCGTCGGCGTCAACGTGCCGATCCGCACGGTGCTGTTCACGGCGCTGACCAAGTACGACGGCAACCGGGTGCGCACCCTGCGGGCCCGTGAGTTCCACCAGATCGCGGGCCGGGCCGGCCGGGCCGGCTTCGACACGGCGGGCCTGGTGGTCGCGCAGGCCCCCGAGCACGTCATCGAGAACGAGAAGGCCCTCTCCAAGGCGGGCGACGACCCGAAGAAGCGCCGCAAGGTGGTGCGCAAGAAGGCGCCGGAAGGCTTCGTCGGCTGGACGGAGAACACCTTCGACAAGCTCATCGAGTCCGAGCCGGAGCCGCTGACCTCCCGCTTCCGTGTGACGCACACGATGCTGCTGTCGGTGATCGCCCGCCCCGGAAACGCCTTCGAGGCGATGCGGCACCTGCTGGAGGACAACCACGAGCCGCGCAAGCAGCAGCTGCGCCACATCCGCCGGGCGATCGCGATCTACCGCTCGCTGCTGGACGGCGGCATCGTCGAGAAGCTCGACGAGCCGGACGCCACCGGCCGCATCGTCCGCCTCACCGTGGACCTGCAGCAGGACTTCGCACTGAACCAGCCGCTGTCCACCTTCGCGCTGGCCGCGTTCGAGCTGCTGGACCCGGAGTCGCCCTCCTACGCTCTCGACATGGTCTCCGTCGTGGAGTCCACGCTGGACGACCCGCGCCAGATCCTGGCCGCCCAGCAGAACAAGGCGCGCGGCGAGGCGGTGGCCGCGATGAAGGCGGACGGCGTCGAGTACGAGGAGCGCATGGAGCGTCTCCAGGACGTCTCGTACCCGAAGCCGCTGGAGGAGCTGCTCTTCCACGCGTACAACACGTACCGCAAGAGCCACCCGTGGGTCGGTGACCATCCGTTGTCGCCGAAGTCCGTCATCCGCGACATGTACGAGCGGGCGATGTCCTTCACCGAACTGGTCTCCCACTACGAACTGGCCCGTACCGAGGGCATCGTGCTGCGCTACCTCGCCAGCGCCTACAAAGCCCTCGATCACACCGTCCCGGACGACCTCAAGTCCGAGGATCTGCAGGACCTCGTCCAGTGGCTGGGCGAAATGGTGCGGCAGGTGGACTCGAGCCTGCTGGACGAGTGGGAGCAGCTCGCCAACCCGGCGGAGATGACGGCCGAGGAGGCCCAGGAGAAGGCCGACGAGGTCAAGCCGGTCACAGCCAATGCGCGGGCCTTCCGGGTCCTGGTCCGCAACGCGATGTTCCGCCGTGTCGAGCTCGCCGCTCTCGACCATGTCGACCAACTCGGCGAGCTGGACGCGGAGGCCGGTTGGGACGCCGACGCGTGGGGCGAGGCGATGGACAAGTACTGGGACGAGTACGACGACCTCGGTACCGGCCCGGACGCCCGGGGACCCAAGCTGCTCGTCATCCAGGAGGAGCCGCAGAACGCGCTGTGGCGCGTCCGTCAGATCTTCGACGACCCCAACGACGACCACGACTGGGGCATCAGTGCGGAGGTCGACCTCACGGCCTCCGACGCCGAGGGCCGCGCGGTCGTCCGCGTCACGGCCGTCGGCCAGTTGTGAACGCAGGAAACGCAGGAACCGGCAGCACAGGAACAGACAGCGAAGCAGGCACAGGAGAAGCGCACCGATGACGAATCCGGCTGAGAGACTCGTCGACCTGCTCGACCTGGAGCAGATCGAGGTCAACATCTTCCGGGGCCGCAGCCCGCAGGAGTCCCTGCAGCGCGTCTTCGGCGGCCAGGTGGCGGGCCAGGCGTTGGTCGCGGCCGGCCGGACCACCGACGGCGACCGGCCCGTGCACTCGCTGCACGCGTACTTCCTTCGCCCGGGCCGGCCGGGTGTGCCGATCGTGTACCAGGTCGAACGGGTGCGGGACGGGCGGTCGTTCACGACCCGCCGGGTCACCGCCGTGCAGCAGGGGCGCACGATCTTCAATCTCACCGCCTCCTTTCACAAGCCTGAGGTAGGTCCTTTCGAGCACCAGCTGCCGCCGGCCCGCGAGGTCCCGGACCCGGAGTCCCTGCCGACGGTGGTGGAGGAGATCCGGGAGCATCTGGGCGCGTTGCCGGAGCAGTTGGAGCGCATGGCGCGCCGTCAGCCCTTCGACATCCGGTATGCGGACCGGCTGCGCTGGAGCGCCGAGGACGTCAAGGAAGCCGAGCCGCGCAGCGCCGTGTGGATGCGCGCGGTCGGTCCGCTCGGCGACGACCCGCTCGTCCACACCTGCGCGCTCACCTACGCCAGCGACATGACCCTCCTGGACGCCGTCCGCCTGCCGGTCGAGCCCTTGTGGGGGCCGCGGAACTTCGACATGGCGTCCTTGGACCATGCGATGTGGTTCCATCGGCCGTTCCGCGCGGACGAGTGGTTCCTGTACGACCAGGAGTCGCCGATCGCCACGGGCGGACGCGGTCTGGCCCGCGGGCGCATCTACGACATCGAGGGGCGTCTGCTGGTGTCGGTCGTCCAGGAGGGGCTGTTCCGGGCGCTCTAGGTCCGGTGCGTCACGCGTTTCGACGGCGTAGCCAGCTGAGCAGACCGCGCGCCGGCCGGTCCGGCTCCTCGGGTGCGTCCAGCACGCCGGGGGCGTCCAGCACTTCGGACGCGGTCGGTTGCTTCGGCCTGTGCGGCGGGACGGGATGCGGTGCGGGACCCGACACGGCCGGCTTCGATGCCGGGCGCGGTGCGGGCTGGTCGGCGCGGGCCTCGTCCAGGGTGTTTGCCAGGTCGGACCTGAGCCAGGCGAGCTCGTCGGGGTCATCGGCCGTCATGATCTTCTCGACGAGGCGTGCGGCGGGCGTTCCGGGGGCGCCGTGGGCCGGCGGTCCCGGCCGGAACCTGTTCAGATGGGCGCGCTCGTAGGGGTCCTTGACGATCTCGGCGACCTGGAGCGGGTCGAGGAATCCGGCGAGAGCTCCGGCGCGCTGCCAGGGGCCGTCGGTCTGGCGGAGCAGGAAGCCCAGGTGGCGTCCCCGCCAGTTCCTCGACCGCAGGTCGACGCCCGCTGCCAGCTGGCTCCGCAACACCTCGGGGGTCCGGCCGGTGAGCAGGAACGCGTTGGTCTTGTCGGAGGCGAACTGCCGTAGCTCGTCGGCGAGATACAGCCAGACGACGGCCCGGTACCGGTTGAGGTAGAACTTATCTCACCAACCGAGCGGCCAGGCATCCGGCGACCGCTCACCCTCAACGGCCCGCTGACCTGCTTCCTTTCAGTTCCCTTGACTTCATGCGAATTACTTTGACTTGAAGTTCTGGCGCTCCCCCATTGCTCCCCAGCAGTCGCCGCTCCCCAGATCCTCCCCAGCCGTCGGCGCCCTGAGCAGGGTCGGGACAGGTCATCCCGCCGCTTCCCCGACCCGTCCCGGCTGGTACTCGCTCCCCGCGCGGGCGGCTTCCTCGCGCCTTATGTCCTCCATGGCGATGACACAGTCAGCGCAGCCGCGAACCTCGCGCTCGCCGCATGCCTGGGGGTGGATGACGCCGACTACCGCCGTCGGCACCTCGCCCTTGGATGGATGCCGGAAGCAGACCCCTAGCGCCCAGTCGTAGAGGTCGAGGATCTGCTGTCGGTCCATCTCTGCTCTCCCGTTGCGGTGGCCGGCGGGGACGCTGCCCTGATTCCCGGGTTGCTCAACCGGATGCGTCGGCCGGAGGTGGTTCACCCCTTCAGGTGAACATGCGTTCGATTCGTGGACACTACATCGAGCCCTGCGGCATATGCCAGGTCGCCCGCAGGGCCAAGTGGTCGGTCACCGATCAAAGCGACAGTTTTGGTACTGACGCAAGATCGTCTCAGTCAGAGCGTTACCGGGTGCCAGCCCGCCGACACCCGCGCCCTGACTGGGTCCGCAAGAAACAGATCGCCCTCGGTCTCCGCATCGGAGACCTGCGGCGCGCCGCCGACCTGTCCCAGGATCAGTTAGCCGACCGAATGGGGGTCGAGCGGCGGACAATTCAGCGCTACGAGAATGCGGTCACGGACCCCCGCTACGCCGACCTGCTGCTGCTCGCCAATGCGCTGAGGGTGCACGTCACCGACCTCCTCCGGGGTTGACTTTCTGTCAACACCCAACACGCCCGACTGGATCACCGCAAGGTCATCGACGCATATATCTGACCGGATGTGTGCAGTGAGAACGTTTCCGTAACCGCAGGTCGAGCCATTGGCCAAACGTTCCTGCGGGTAACGGCCCGCGGTCGCGGGCGGGCAGAGTCAGTCGCGGCCTATGCACTCGACGAGCCGGCGGGCGGCGGCACCCAGCGTGGCCACGTGCAGGGCCGCGGATCGCAGGCCGAGGCCGAGGTCCCCGCACAGTGCACCCTGCGCGCCGAGGAGGGCCTGCTCGCAGATGCTCCAGTCGATACCGTCGGCGGGGAGCCGGTCCTGCTTTCGGCGGACCTGGTCGGCGAGGTCGCGGATTGCGTCTCGGAGGCCGTCGGTGAGGCGCCGGCAGTCGTCGATGGTGGGCAGGATGCCGGTGGCATGCTCGGCCTCGTCGATGAGTGACTCATAGCGCTGGTGTGGCGCGGCGCTGCGCTCCGTATGGTGTGCCATGTCGACGCTCCGTTCGTCGGCTGCTCCCGGGGCTGCGTGGGCCGCGGCCTCGGGGGCTTGTGCGTGCAATTGCAGGCTACCCCTGCGGGATAGGCGGTATAGGCCGTATAGGCCGTCTCGTCTCGCGTGTCTAGGTAGGCCCACCTAGCGTCCTGATCATGAAGTGGGAGCCGGAAGTGCCGCGATGGCGGCAGGTGTACGCCGTTCTGGAGGAGCGAATCGCGGACGGCGCCTACCCGCCTGGCGGTCGGCTACCCTCCGGGATGGCGATCTGCGACGAGTTCGGGATCAGCCAGGTGACCGCGAAGCGCGTGTTGACGGAGCTGCGGAACGCCGGCCTGGCGTACATGGAGCCGGGTATCGGAACGTTCGTCACGGATCTGCCCCAGCCGCCCGGCTCGTAGCTGGCTGTCAGACCCCGCACCTAGACTGACGGCATGCTCCCCACCTCGTCACTGTGGAGGCCTGTGCGCCCGTCTGCTGTGGTGAACGCCGAGATCCGCGCGCTGGTCATCGCGCGCGGCGGATGGCTGTACGGGGAGTCGCGGCGACGGTACGAGGAACTCGTCGCGGAGTGGACACTCGCCGTCGCAGCCGAACGAGGCGAAGTCGTCGAAGCCGCCTAGATTCCGGCCCGCCCGCGCTCTCGAGCCGCCGCGTAGTGGCCGCGTCCCGCATGGTTGGCGACACGCACATACCAGTCCGGGGCCCCAGACCACTGCCGATACGCCGCGTCCTGGTCGCCCATGTAGGCGAGGCCGTCGTCGGTCCAGTCGTAGTAGCCGCGCGGCCGGTCGCTCGTCACCAGAGCGGAGACGTCCAGCGCGGCCTGGAAACTGCTGCACTCGTAGGTGCACCAGCCGGCGTCCTCCCACGCGGTGTACGGGTCACGGCCCCGACCGAGGAACTCGCGAGTTCCTTCCGGGCCGTGCAGGACGACGACGATCTCGCCCGGTGTGAACGGCCAGTCCTGCGGCTCGAGACGGTGCGGGGTGTAGGTGCCGGTGATTGCAAGGAAGCCAAGGCGGTTCAGCGGCACGGTCTGGCGGCCGTTGAGGACGTACAGGATCTCTTCGGCGGTGACGCCGTCATGGGCGGTGAGGTGCGGGGTCATGGATTCATGGTGCCGCACACCGCTGACAGGTTGGCAGCGCGCTCCGTCCCGGTGCATCACGCCGGGACGGAGCGACCAGCAACCACAGCAACCCGACTTGTTCGAAAGACAACTGCCGGACCTTCAGGTTACGCCTCGCCACCGACAACGCCGGGGCGTGTCGACAGCTGGTACTGGTCGACGGGGAACTGTGCGGCCAGCACTCTCCGCGCGCCCTCCCGCATGCGGGCCATGCTCTCTCCGAACTGCAGCAGGGCGGTGGGTGCCGGGATCGTAGGCGCGGGATCGACGTGCCGGCCCAACTGCCGGAGGGCGCGTTCGCGGTTCGGGTACGGGCGGTGCGACATGGGGCCTCCTCGCGTTCTCGCCAGCATGGCAGACGCTCAGCTCTCCTCCGGCCAGGTCGTCAACGTCTCGCCCGCCTCCTCGTCGACCAGGGTGACCTGTGCGCCCGGGAGGCCGCCCCATGACCCGATCCAGGTGGTGAACTGCGCGCGGGCCGTGGTCTCGCTCGCCCACCATCCGTGCATGACGGGCCGGCCGCCGGCGGTCAGGGTGAGGTGGTATCGGTCGGGGTTCACGTGAGCCGGAGTCCGCGGTGCTGGCCGGGGGTGCGGGCGATCGCGCCTTTCCGTTCGATCTGCGCCAGCTGGTAGTGCACGGCGCTGCGCGAACCGAGGCCTACGGCGGCACCGATCTCCTGCAGCGTCGGGCTCTCGCCGCGGTCGGCGATGCTCTGGCGGATGACGGCGAGGATGCGCTCCTGCAGGTCGGTGAGGTGTTCGGTCCGGGGTCGTGCCATACGTCGACTAGAGCACGTGTTCGAATTCTGGGGCAAGTTGACGACTGAAGATGGCCGAACCCGCCGCAACCCCCTGTCTGCGTATCGTTCGATACGCTATGCTCGTATCACTCGATACATCGAGGGGGACTTGATGAACACCACCGCTGCCGCACTCCAGGCCAACGTCACCGCCGACACCATCCGCACCTGGTGCCGCCGGGGTGCCGTCGCCGCCCTCAAGCAGGCAGGCCGCTGGATCATCGACACCGCCTCCCTCGCCCACCGCATCGCCATCGGCCAGCGCCGCACCCGAAAGGCCGCCACCGTGAGCATCGACCTCACCGCCACCTACACCTTCACCCACGCCGGAGACACCGCCCCCACCACCGTCACCCCCACCGTCAAAACCCGCACCCGCCCCACCGGCGAGACCATCACCACCATCAGCAACCTCGCCCCGCTCTTCGCCGACCGCTTCGACGCCATCCCCGACAACGGCGACCGCGTAGCCGCACTGACCGTCTTCCGCAGCGCCCACATCGTCATCAGCGACCAGCACGACGCCGACTGGGACGACGACCCACAGACCCGCGACGGCGGCCAGCTCCGCACCACCTACCGCGGCGGCGTACCCCGCATCACCGTCGCCGACGTCCTCGACCTCGCCGCCCAGCTCCGCGCCCAGCTCGCCGCCTGACCAGGAAGAGACCAGCCACCATGGACATCACCACCGAGCCTCGCGCGGCGGGCCTGTACGTCATCCAGCAGACCGGCATGCAGCAGTGGGCCGAGGACCACGGCACCTGGCAGGCACACGGCGTCCGGCTCGACCTCATGGACGGGCCGGCCCGGCTCGCCGTATGCAAACTGGAGGTACCGCAGTCTCGGGCCGAGGCGCGCGCCCAGGCTGTTGCCGAGGAGATCGAGCCGTGGGGGCTCACGCTGCGGGCGCTGGCCGCCGTGGCGGAAGCACGCGCATGGCAGGCCCGGCTGGTGCCGCTGATCGTGGCGGCCGACGAGGCTGAGCGCAACATGTGGCCCCTGGAGGACTATGCGCGCGACGAACTCGTCAGCTACGCCACGCCCGCGGAGATCGAGAAGGCCAAATCCAGCGACGCCTACGAGTGGGCCGGCATGCCGCTCGCCCGGCTGATCGCGGCACGCTGGCGGGACGAGCTGACGGCCCGCCAGCGCCGCCTGCTTGCGACAGCTCCAGACGTGACGGTCCATCCGATCCATCCGGCGTGGGAGCAGCCGCCCCTGTTCGGTGTCACTGGCGTGAGTACCGCGCAGGTGGTGGCGCGTGAGCTACTGGCGGGGTGGGCCGCCGTTCGTGATCTGCGCGACCCGCTGATCACGTGGGCGGTACGGGATGCTGGGGTGACGCGGACGCAGGTGCAGCAGACCACCGGGGTATCCCGGTCCACGATCAACCGGCTGTTGCCGGGGTAGGACAGCCGCGAGGCCTCCCGTGGGGAGCCGGGAGGCGCGGCGGGCCCTGCCAGAACAGCGACGCACGGCAGGGCCCGAAAGGGGGATTCCGCACCTGGGGGGTCCCGGATCACCCGCACACACCATGCACCACAAACCAGCCAGCAGGATAGAACGCGGCCGAAACTAGGCGATGTCAGTGCCGCCAACGAGAATGCGCCCATGACGACCACCATGCAGAACTACGGACTCACCTGGACAACCCCCGACGGCACACCCCGCGCCTCCACCGTCGCCTACGACAAGCCCAGCGCCGCAGAACAGAAGACCGCCCTCGAGGCCGCCGGCTGCATCAGCGTCCAAATCGTCGCCGTCAAACCCGGAGAACTCCCCGACCCGCAGGGCTAACCAGCAAGCCCGACACCCCGCTACGGTGTCGCCCTCACCAAGCACCTTGGGGGCGACATGCGGATCCTCTGGCTACTCCTGGCCATTCTGCTCACCTGCCTGACCATCGGCGGCCTGATGTCCGCCACCAAGGGCGCCGACACCCCATCCACCGTCGGCGACCTCGCCATCAGTCTGCTCCTCGGCCTCGGGGCCGCAGCGTGCTGGAGACGGGTCAGATTGCCGAGCCGGCAGCAGAGCGGCGACGGTGAGCGTCCCTGGCGCCGGTGAACACCCGAGCGCGCCAGAAGCCCCGCCAAGACGGGGGAGCCTGGCGGGGCCTGACTGCAGTCTGGCACGAGGGCTGACAGGACGGACGGCTTCCGCGTACCGTGTCGGGGCGGCCACCGCAGTTCGCAACCACCTCCGGGTGGAGCCCTCCGGGGCGCTCGGTGGCCGCACCTACGTCCCGGGGAGGCGCGATGAGCGACACGTGGTGGGGCTTAGCCAGCACAGCGCCGACGCCCCCGCAGCCTGGCGGCTGCGGGGGCGTCGGCGCGTTTACAGACCGATATCCTTGCTGGCGGCGTCGGCCCACTTGTCGGCTTCGGCCGCCTCGCTGATTTGTGATCCGTACACGTCGGCGAAGGGTCCCCAGTAGCGGACTCTGAAGCCGAGCATCTTCGTCGGATGCTGCTCCCGATATTTCCCAAAGAGGCAGTCCGGATCGCGGTAGATGCCCTCTTGGATATTGCAGCCACGGCAGAGGTAGCCACGCACCATGCCGGTGGTGTGGTCATGGTCTTCGATGGAGTCGTGGGGATGCCCACAGATCGCACAACGCCCGTTCTGCCAGAGAGATAGCAGCTCCGTCGCCTTGTCTTCGGAGACTTCGGTGAGAGTCTGGAGGTCGGGCATGGGCCACCCCCAGCAGATCGGGTCGGCGTACAGGAACGCCAGCCACTCCCTGTCCTCCGCCTCTTTGCGAGCCGCGCAGGCTTCCTGGAAGGCTTCACCCATGTGCCTCCAGCAGCCGTCTGCGTAGCGGGCCTTGCAACCTTCGGTCCACCAGTGCAGTTCGCGCCGACACGCCGTCCCCTTCTTTGTCAGCTTGCCGCAGACGCGCTTGGCGGCAGTCACGTGCGCTCCAGATGCCGATAGATGGTGGGCCGGCTGACACCAAACTCGTCGGCGATCTGCTGGACGGTGTACTTGCGCTTGCCGTCTGCACCCAGCTCGTCGTACATCTCCTGGGCCAGTTTGATCTGGCGAGTCTTGAGCTTCGGCTTCTGCCCGCCCGTCCGGCCGCGGGCGCGTGCTGCGGCGAGACCGTCGAGGGTCCGCTCGGAGTTCAGCGAGGCCTCGAACTCGGCGACAGCACCGACCATGTTGAAGACCATGCGCCCGGACGCCGTCGACGTGTCGACGCCGAGATTCAGGACGACGAGGGCCACGCCGGCGGCGCGGAACCTGGCTTCCAGGTCGATCAGATTGGCGAGGCTGCGGCCGAGGCGGTCGAGCTTGGTCACTACGACCGTGTCCCCCTCCCGCATCTGCTCGAGGAGCCGGTCCAGTTCAGGACGGGAAGCGAGCTTGCCACTCCTCTTCTCGACGAAGAGCCGGTCACATCCGGCCTCGGTGAGCGCATCGTGCTGCGCTTCAGGGTGCTGGTCCCGTGTGGACACGCGTCCATAGCCGAGTCTCATGGGATCAGTGTACGAGAACCGGGGTGATCGTTACATAGAAGCGGACACGGGATATGTAACAACGGAAGTGCAGGACGGGCGAGTTCGCCGACCATCTCTCACAGACGTTCGTTTGCGGACAGCATCCGGGAGACCCTGCTGACACCCGACTCCGCCTCGGGCAGACTCACGACGTTGATCGGCGACGAAGGGGTGGGCATGGCGGAGCGAAGGTACGACCAGCTACAGGCGCGGGCGCTCAACAACCTGGACGACACTTACTCCGGGGACGCCGACTCCGAAGACCGAGCCGCGCTGCTCGCAAGGGCTCAGATCCATGCCCTGCTCGCAGTCGGTGCTGCGATCAAGGATCTGGCGGAGGCGATTCGCAAGGACCGCTAGAACGAACTGCGCCCCCGCTCCCCCTCCATTGCGGCGAGGAGGCGGGGGCGTCGCGGTTCGGGTCGCTCATCTCGCGCTGCTCCACATGCCGGACGTCCACTTCCCCACGTCACAAATGCGTCACCACTTGCACACGCCCCTCACATCTCCTTTATCTGCCCCGTTACGGTCATCTCTCCACGAACCTGGGGGGACCCATGTCATTCGGTCAGCAGCCGCCGCCACAACCGCAGTGGGCCCCGGCCCCGCAGCCGCCCGTGCCGCCGCGCCCGGGCTGGGCACGGAAGCGGATCGCCATCCCCGCCGCCGGCGTCCTGCTCCTCGTCGGCGTCGGCATCGGCGCCGCAGGCGGCGAAGACGGCAGCAGTAAGACGGCCACGGCGAAGGCCACCGTCACAGTGACCGCCACGCCAGCCGAACTCGCCGCTGACGAGCCGGCCCCCGAAGTCACCGTCACGGAGACGGTCACGTCGAAGCCGACGAAGAAGGCCGAGCCGAAGGTCGCCACCATCCCGGGCGACGGCACGTTCGTCGTCGGCACCGACATCAAGGCCGGCACGTACAAGTCGGCCGGCCCCGCCGACTCGGTGATCCCAAACTGCTATTGGGCGCGGCTGAAGAGCACGTCGGGCGACTTCGACGACATCATCACCAACAACAACGCATCCGGGCCGACGACCGTCACCATCTCCGCAAGCGACGGGGCGTTCCAGACGACCGGCTGCAAGGAGTGGAAGAAAGTCTCCTGACCCCGCACGGCGAAGCGCCCCGCCCCTCACGTCGAGGGGCGGGGCGCTTCCGGGTTCAGCTCAGGCTCCCGTGGAGGCCCACGGCCAGGTCGCGTCCCGCCCGGATTCGAGGAACGGCACCATCCGGAACGCGGCATCGGTCAGTCCGCCGAAGGCGTGGCGCTGCCCGCTCCCCGAGGGCGCGTGTCCGGCCTGGTAGCCAGCGAGATTCCAGGTGTACATCGGCGTCGCCTGCGGGATGGCGCGGTCCACCTCGACGTGGTCGCAGCCGGCCTGCTCGTCGGTGACGATGACGACGCGATCGTGGCCGAGGAACTCCTGCTGCAGTGCGGCCGCCGTGTCGGTGCCACCGCCGAGGAACCAGCCGCCGTCCCGCCACTTCTGCACGTCGCCGAGAACGGATCCGCCCCGGGCAAGGGGGAACGCCTTCGTCTTCGCGCCGGGCGCGTCGTGCACGTAGTAGCGGGCGGACGAGAAGGAGACGACGTCCGCGTTCGCGCAGCGCCGCCCGAGAGCGATGCCGAAGAGAGCGGCCGCGTCCCAGCGCATGAGGCTGCCGTCGCGGGAGAACGTCTCGTTCATTGAGGACGACGTGTCCACGAGGATCAGCGTCCGGCCGCCGAGCTGCGGGATGTTGGCGAGGGAGGCGGTGAGCGCCTTCTCCAGGGCGTGACCCCAGCGCAGCGACGGCGCGGCATTGAACGCGGAGTAGAACCGCATCGGCAGCTGCCGGGAACATGCGACCTGCTCCGGGTCGGCGAGCTTGTGGGCGACGGTTTCGGCGACCTCGTCGGAGACGCCGGCCTCGTCGAAGCCGCGCAGGTTCCGCAGCAGCGCCATGTACCCCATGGACGGGATGATGGCTTCCCACGCGGCCTTGTCCATCGGGCCCTGCAGCCAGCCCGCCAGTCGCTCCCACGTGAACCCTGCCCCGCCGAGACCACCCGGCGATGTGACCAGCGTCGGGTCCAGGACGTAGGCGCGCCGAGCCTCGACCGGGAGTGCGGCCAGTGTCCGGCTTGCCTGGAGTGCTGGCAGGTTGTCCGGGATCGGCTCGTCTCGCTTCATCCTTCGGTCGAGGGCGTGCTTGAACAGGTCGCCCTGCCAGGGCTTGTCGGCGGCGGGTGCGGCGTGGACGAGGTTGAGGACGTCGCCGAAGCGGTAGCCCTTGCTGTCGGTGTCGTACTTGAGGAGCGCCCGCTCGGTGTAGAGGCGCTGGACGGCGTCGGCGATGCCGCGCTTGACCGGCTTGGGGAGGCGGCGGCCGTACTTGGACGTCCAGTAGCCGAGCAGCTCGCCGGGCTCGTCGGGCCGCTGGAGAACGACGGCGATGGCGCGGCGGTTCCAGCCTCCGTTGGCGGTGGCTTCGGCCGCGGTCTCGCGGTTCCAGCCTGCGGGGCTCGCGCCCTTGTCGGCTTCGAGGCGGCCCTTGACGAACTCGGCTGCGCCGACGATCGCCGCGGTCCGCATGTTGCCCTCGCCGCGGAGCCAGCCGAGGAGGCCGACCGTCCACTCGGGGTCTTCGACGGCGAGCTGCCGCACGAGTTGGGTGTAGCGGTCGTCGCGGTCGCCGCCGGTCTCGTAGAAGGTGTTGGTGCCGACCATGTTGCTGACGGCGAGTAGGTAGAGCTCAGAGCGTGCGTCCCGGAGGTGTCCGGTCGCGCCTTCGTGGGTGCGTGTCGTCTGCCCGGTGGTGGTCACGGGCGAGTGGACGGCGGCGCGGGTCGCGCGGGTGTTGAAACGGCTCATGAACGAAAAAGCCCCTCACGTGGAGGGGAGGTTCAGCAGTGGGGTGCCCGAGATCAAGTTGGCGGCGGTCCTGCGAGTTTCGAGCCCGCGCGCACGAGGCGCTTCATTCCAGAGAAGTAACCGCACATCCATCGCACCGGGCACCCCCGATGCTGTGCCTCCCGAGATCAAGGTGGGCGGTTCGGCGTGTTTCGCCAAAGGAAGTAGCCGAGGTTGCCCTGCGCACCGGGAGGTGCATGAAGTTGTGGCACTACTGAACCAGCAAGTCGTGTTGCTTGTCCAGCAACTTGCACAACTCCCCCAACCGGCCCCGGGATGCAGCGACGGGCCCCTCCCGAAGGAGGGGCCCGTTCAGTCGTCTTCGTCGCGCGGCGGGAGCTTCGGTTCGCGGAACGGCCGCGGGGACAGCCAGAACGGCGGCTCGTCTTCGTCGTCGGCCACTGGTCAGCCCTCTTCGACGCCGGGCGGCGGGGCGGGCGGTTCCGGGATCGGCGGGGGCTCCTCGACGCCCATGGCGACGAGGCTGCCGATGTCGGCGCCGCCCTCCCGGCTGCGTGGCTGAACCGGATACGGATCACGTGTAGGCATATCGCACTCCAGTTCTCACACGTCGATTGAATCAAGGTAGGGGCGAGCCCGGTCCGGTATCGGGCGCGGGGCCGGCGGCTTCAACCCCGCGCCACGGATCGTCGCCACCAGGCTCCGGCGGTCCACGACCAGCCACGAGATCGCCGCACCCTGCCCGGTGATCTGTTCCTGCTGGCCGGTCAGATCGTTTTTCAGGTCGTCGATCCGCTCGTTCAGCGCCTTCTTGATCTCGGTGAAGTCATCGCGGTTCTCCTGCCGCTTCGTGCGCTTCGCCGAGCGTGCGGCCCACGCCGCCAGTCCCCCGGTCGCGATCGTCCCGAGGAGCGTGGCGATGGCATTCCCGTCAGGCATACGGTGGCTCTTCTCTCTTGGGCCGCGGAGGCTCCCCCCATCCGGCCACAACCATGATTCCGATCGCGAGCCCGCCGTACAGGGCTGCCGCGATCCACCCTCTGGGGAAGCCGCCGTCCCACCAGGCATACAGATAGGAGATGATCCACGGCGCCACGACCATGACCAAGGCGAAGAAGCCGAACCGGTCAGAGCCCTGTGGCAGGAACGACGACACGATCGCGACGAGCCCGGCTGTGATCCACAGCCAGCCCCACACGTCCAGCGGCACCCTGTCCAGCAGTAGCTTCAGGCCGCGCTGATCCGGTGGCGGGGACGTGACCTGGCCGTACCCGATCAGCGCCCACACCGTGCCGAACGACAGCAGAAACGCCCCACGCCGGCCGAGTGCCCGGCGGAGCCGCCGGACTGCACGGCAGGCCACTTACACACCCTTGGCGAGCGACGCGGAGTTCGTGATGCCCCGCAGTCTCGCGAACAGGCCCTTGCCGAGGGCGAGGGCGGCACCGACGCCGCCCGCGCCCGCGGCGTACCACATGCTGCCGTTGAGGGGCTGGGTGACGACGATGCCGCCGATGAACGATTGCAGGAACGTCGTCAGGACGCGCTCCAGCAGGTCGCGCCCGTAGGCCCCGGCGGTCTTCACGACGGTCTGCGCGTCGGGGAAGTCGATCTCAGACATGGTGGATCGTTCCTTTCGGTGGGTCAGGCGGTGACGGTGAAGCCGTGCCGGGCGGCCAGGCGCTTGAGGGAGGCAGAGCCGGGGATGCCGTCGGCGGCCGCACCGGTGTAGGCGCCGCCGGCCGGGGACCGTTGCCAGCGCGCGTAGGCGTCGATGGTCTTCGTGCCGAAGCTGCCGTCCACGTAGACAGCGTCGAGCATGCCCTCGGCCTTCAGCGCCTGCTCGACGCGGAGGACTTCGGCCTTATAGGTGGTGTGGCCCTGCGCGGCGGCCGGGTCCTTGCGGGCCGCCGCGACGACGCGCGCCAGGGACACCTTCGGCTTGGCCGGGGTCGTCTCCGTCACGGTGCCCGCCGGGCGGGGCGCGCCCTTCTGCACCCACGCGTACAGCGGGCCGCCCGGGCAGCTGGTGGCGTAGCCGTCCTTGTGGCCCTTGATCTCGGTCCCCGCGCCGTGCTTGCGCAGGAGCTCGATGCCGTCGCGGATCGCGCCGAGCATGGCGTCCGTCGGCTGGGTGAGGCCCTCGCTGCCGACGAGTCCGACGATCGCGTAGTGCGCCTGGTTCAGCGCCTGGTTGCCGTTGGCGCCGGTGCGCTTGCCGATGCCGCGGCCCTCGAGGAGATAGCCGTGCGGGCAGGCCGCGTAGTTGTAGGCGACGTCGGAGTAGTTCTCCTTCGTGTTCGCCAGGTGGGACTTGCGGATGGCCTTCCACTCTGCGATGCACGCGTTGTGGTCGGTGAGCAGCTTCGTGCTCACCGCGGTGCCCTCGTAGTGGACCTTGACGCCCTTCGTGGACGTCTGCGTCGGCGCGGCCGATGCCGGCCAGCCGAGTTCGGCTCTGGTGACCAGCTTCATCGCGTAGCCTCCTCGGTCCTCGGCGGGAGAGCGGCGCGCACTGCCGCGTCCTTGCTCTCCAGCAGCTTGCGGAGCGCGACGTCGAGCTCGGGCCCGGGCGGGAGGATGACGGCCAGGCGGTGGGCCAGGTCAGAGAACGGCATGGAGACCCGGCGGAGGTCCTCGGGGAGGTGGGTGAACTCGAAGTACCGAAGGATCGGCGGCAGGGCGGACGGGGCGGCCATGAGTGCTCCAGACATGACGAAGCCCCGGCCGGGAGGCTCGGGGCGTGCGGGGTGGCGGGCGGTGTCAGGCGGCGGGGAGGACCAGGTAGCCCTGCACCCACAGGTTGCCGTTGGTCGCTGAGACGCTGGCTGGGTTGAGGGCCGCAGATCCGGCCGTGCCGGAGTAGAGATAGATGTTCGAGAGGTCGAAGCCGACGGACGCACCGACACGGAGCCCGGACTTGGCGTAGGTCTCGTCGACGGTGACCGCAAGGCTCGAGACTTTCGCCGCGTCGACGTCGTGCTGGAGTTCGAGATGATCAGCGTGGGTGACCACGGCTTCGCAGCCGGACGGCTGATGCCCGGCATCGGCGATCACCGCCCAGCCCGATCCGGTATTGCGGAGCGCACAGGAGATCAGGGCGAGCCGGGTGCCCGACTCGGTGACGAGAACATCGGAGGCTGCAGTCGCGGACGCCGCCGGGGCTGCGGCGGGACCGGCCGGGGCCAGGAGCAGCGCGGCGAGAAGAGCGGGGACGGCCAGGAAGCGGCGCTTCATGTCGCTCCTCACAGGGCCGGGTTCGTGATGCGGATGCCGTCCAGATAGATCGTCGTCACCGAGCCGCCCGCCTCCGCAGGCACGGACACCGACACCACGCCCGTCTGGGAGATCGTCACCCGGGACGCGTAGTGGCTGGAGTTGTAGGTCATGTAGCCGTGGCCGTTCGCCGGCCGGTGCCCGACGTTGAAGGTGAACATCGTCGTCGTGGTGGCCGCGGCGAGGCTGCTGGCGGTGATGCGTCCCTCGTACTCCCACACCTCCACCCCGAGGATCGACAGCTTCCGCATGCGCGGCGTCGGCGACGAGGCGGAGAAGCCGCCCGCGAAAGAGCCCAGCGCCGTGATCGCGGTCCACGCCATCAGCTCGTAGCTCGACTGCACCTGCCAGGCGGAGCCGTCGTACACGTACAGCAAGTTGGTGTCCTGCAGCCAGGACACCATGCCCTCGACGGGTGCAGTCGCCCCGGTCAGGGCCGCCGAGCGGGCGGACGCAGACGCGAACCGCATCACGGTGCGCGGCGCGATGGCGTCGGCGAGGTTGCGGGCCAAAATTTCAGCATTCGGGGCGTCTGTCAGCGTCGCGACCACGATGCCTTGCGAGTAGGAGTCCTGTCCGGCCATGAGGCGTGTGTCCTCCTAGGTGGTGGCGGCTAGGAACTGGCAGTTGATGGAGATGAACCCGACAGCCCCGGCGGGCAGGGCGGCGAACCGGACAACGCCCGTCTCGACCACCTCGAGCTGGCGGATCACGTTGCCGGTGTTGAGCGTCCCGAAGACCAACGTGGCGGTGGGCCGGTAGCCGGCCGGGAGCGTGAACACGTTGCTCACGCCGGACACGGACACCGAGTTGGAGGCGATGAGGCCTTCGATGACGACCATGCCGTCGGCCATGCGCTTGTACCGGGCCCCCTGGTAGTTGCCGCCGCCCGGATAGTTGATCCACGGCGACGTCAAGGACGGCGATGTCCAGGCGTCGCCCGTCGCGGGAACCATCCGGCCCTCGGCCAGCCAGTTCCCGGCCGACGACTGGGTGACTTTGATGAGGTCGCCGACCGCGGGGGCCTGGTAGTCGGCCATGCGGCGGATGTCCTCGATGCCGCCCGCGTCGACCGTGCCGTCCGCATTGACGGCGGTGACGGTGGCCGTCTCCCAGTCGGCCCCGCGGACTGCTGGCGTGCTCTGCCCGGTCCGCACCATCGCGCGCTGCACGGCTGCGGCAAGATCCCGGCGGACGCTCTCGCCCGGCCTTCCGGTCACGAGTCCTCCTTTGCGGAGATCGTCGTGATGGGGAAGTCGCCGTCCACGCCGAGCGGCACGGCGAACGAGGCAGCCTGCTGCAACTCGCGGGAGCCATCAGGGTGGACGAGGCGGAGCACGTCGCCCGGCTCCAACGCCGGGTTCGGCAGGCTGGAGATGTCGCCGGACGCGTTCGGGGCCTTCGCCTGCGCCAGCTTCAGCGTTGCCGCCGCCGTGCACGCCCCGAGCGTCGTCAGCGTCGGCGACGAGTAGAACAGCGGGCGCCTCCCGAACGGGCCTCCCCAGTAGGTGGGGCTGCTCGTGTCGGAGTCCGTGGCCAGGTAGGAGACGGGGGCGACAGCGTCGGCCGTGTTCTCGCCGCGGGCCAGCACGCCGTTGTACACCTGGTCGCTGGTCATGCCGCGGTTGGCTCGGATGTACGCCCCGCCTTTCCCGGCCGCGATCTCCCACGCCGGGGTAGTGGTGAGGAGGTCGGGGAGGGTGGAGATGGTGAACGTGCCGTCGGCGTTCGGGTACACCTCCGCGCCCGCGGCGGCGGCGATCTCCTGGCAGGCCGCCCACGGGTCGGCCTCGATGTCGAAGGTCCGCTGCCCGATGGCCGCGTCGGCGATCGTCGCGACGACGTCCGCGTCCGGCAGGGACCGCTGGACCAGCGCCGTGATCGCGGCGATGACCGTGCCCGTCGACTTCCACGGGGCGGTGAATTTGTCGTCCTGAACGAATGCGGCGAGGTCTTTGCCGGACAGGGTGACCGGGCCTTCGTTGACGTCGCCGCCGACGGTATCCAGGCGGAACACCCCGAGCGGCACCAGCTCGCTGGTGCCGTCGCCGAAGTAGACGCCGCGCCGGATCCGTAGCCTCGCCCCGTAGGTGGCGAGCTGGTCGGTCGGCGTCCGCGGGATCAGCGCCGGATCGGCGACGGTGACCGTGCAGGTACGGCGGATCGCCTGCGCCCGGTCGACCGTCACCGACCCGCCCTCATGCTCCAGGTCGAGCACGCGCCCGTCGGTAAGGAAAAGCTTGACCTCGCTGGCGACCTGATGCGACTCGGCGAGGCGGGCGAGGAAGCGATCGGAGACGGGGTACACCGCACCCCCTTACCTGTGTTGGTCGAGGAGAACGTCTTCCCACGTCGGATACGCATCGAGGACGGCCTGCCAGGTGGCGAACCCGCTGAGGACGTCCTGCCAAGTCCGGTCGGCCGAGCCGTTGACGCCGACGGTGACCGGCATGTCGGTCTCGACGAGCGGCAGCGTCCATTCCCGCCACTGCTCCGTCGCCACCGGGCTGACCCGCGGCCGGGCGACGGGGCCGACGTTGACGTACACGTCGTCCTCGCCCATCCCTGGCGCGGACTGCCACAGCAGGACGTTCCCGGAGCTGAGGAGCCAGCGCAGAGCCTTGCGTTCGTCGTCGGAGCGGGTCCAGACGGCGAGGGTGCCTTCCTGGCCTCCGCGGACGTCGGTGAGTACGACCGCGTTCTGCCGGCCTCGGACCCGGTGCACGGTCTGCTCGATCGGGTCGCCCCAGTCGGGTGCCTGTTTGACCAGCAGTTCAAGGTTGCGCTGCGGGTTGCCGGGGTCCTTCAACCACGCGTAGTTGACGTCGTCGACGTCGAGGGTCGCGGTCGCCGAAGAGCGGGTGAAGGTGAGCACGCCAGCCGCCGTGTAGACCTCGACGCGGTAGTAGACAGCCACCTCGAGCGGTGCCTCATGGTCTTCGACGATCAGCAGGTCGGAGGTGATGACGTCCCGGTCGTACAGCCCTGCCGGCCCGCGGACCGGGGTGCGGGTTCCGTCAGGGGTCACCCGGTACACGGTGATGAGGTAGTCGACGAGGAGCTCGCGCAGTGTCAGCGTGACGTAGGCGCGGTCGTCGTGCTCGGTGACCGCGGTCAGCGGCAGGACCGGCCACAGTGCGGCCCCGTCCATCCACAGGCTGCTCGACACCGCCGAGGCGATGCCGACGACCTCGATGGCGGCCTTCGCCGTGGTGGCGGGGGCGACCGCGTCCGTCGGCATGGCGAAGAACACGCCGCCGCCGGGCAGCGCGTAGGCGGTGCCGGTGGAGGCCCCCAGGTCGGCGCTGGCGGCCGTGTACCAGCGGATTTTCACCGTGATCGTCGTCCACGATCCGGCGTTCAGGCGGCAGGCGATCTGCGCCCGGAAGTTCTGCCCGACCGGATTGGACGGCAGAGTGAAGATCGGGGAGCGCCACGTCGACGTCGTCGCCGTGGCCGAAGCGACCGCCAGCGAGTAGCTCGCCAGATAAGCAGCCGCACCCCACGGCGTGGAGCGGGCCGCAGTCGCCACACCCGAGACGACCGTCCAGCCGCCCGCCGACTGCTCGAAGCTGCCGGACGAGTAGGGGACGACCGTCCCGGCCATCACCGGCGTCATAGCCCGTATGACCGCAGTGTCCACCCGCAGGACCTGCGCTGCGGTCGGGCTGTCCAGGCCGACCGCCAGCGAGCACGTCGCCGCACCGGCCGGCGCGAAGTCCGACACGATCTGCCGGTACGCACCCGTGCCCGGGGCCGCCAAGATGGACTTGGTGGCCTGGATCTGGGTGCCGCCGCTGTCGTAAAACCTCAGCTCGACCCAGGCCGTCGACCCGCTCGTCGGTGGGTTCAGGTAGATGTAGCCCAGGTACTCGAGGCCCGCCGTGATCGCGGGCCGCTCCGTCAGCCTCATCGCCGCGTTCGAGGACGCCGTGACCGTCATCGTGGCCATCGGGCCGCCGGCGTAATACCAGGTCGCGCCCCAGTCCAGCGCCGGGACCGTGCGGGAGACGGTGCAGTTCAGTTCCGACGTCCACGGGGTGGCGTCCACGTCCGTCGACTCGGCGTTGAAGCTGAGGAAGTTGCCGGGCGAGCGGTAGGGCAGGCCGAGGTAGACGTTCTCGTAGAAGCTGTTGACGAGGCCCGCGGCCGGGGTGGACGACAGCAGCACCTGCGCCTGCGTCGCCCCCACCGGCGCCGTCCCACCGACGCTGATCCGATGCCACGTCGCCGACGCCGCGGCGGTGACCGGCGACCACGTGATGCTGACTTCGACGCCTGCCGCGGTCAGCCAGCGGATGCCGATCCGCTCCGGCACCGTCGCACCCGACGCGTCCGCGAACGCCTGGTACAGCGTCCCCTCGACGATCGGATACGACGACACCGTCCGCGCTTGCATCTCGCCGCTGGCCACGGATTTGACGGTGAGGACGCCGTCGCCGTTGCGGCCGCCTGTGCCCTTGCTGAGCGTGCAGTTGAGCTTGGCCGTCCACCCGGAGATCGACGGATCCATCGACTCCGTCGCCGCGCTGAGGAGGTTCCCGGGAATCGCCATACGGGGAGCCTCCTCAGTTCGCGTTGAAGACGGAGATCAGCTTCTGCTGCTCCTGGTGCACGACCGCGGTCGCCTCGCCCCGGACCTTGCCAAGGAACTCACCGCTGTCGAGGTACAGGTCGCCCTCGAACGACGCCGGCCCGGGCGCGCTGCTGCGCGCCGCCACCGAGGTCAAGGCGTTCGCCTGCTGCCTGGTGAACACCGGCTCTGGCCGCCCTGTGCCGTTGTAGGCCAGGTTGAGGCCGGGCTGCAGGTAGCCGCCGGAGTCGTAGGACCCCGGCTTGAACCCGTACCAGGACGTGAACAGTCCGTCCTTGTAGCCGCGGGCGCGCGGCCCGACGACGACACCGTCGCCGCCCCGCGACTCGACGTTCGTCTTCCCGAGGGTGCCGGCCGTGTGGCCGACGCCGGCGTTCGTGATGCCGACGCGGAACGCCGAGGCCCCGTTCTTCACCCAGCCGGGAGGCGCGACGCTGCCGGAGAACGCCCCGGTAGCCCAGCGCCGCGAGTTCGGCTTCAGCCCCCGGATGACGTTCTCGATCGCCCCCATGAACCCGGAGCAGTCGAAGCCGGCCGGGCCGACGCCGCCCCACAGATACGGCTTGCCCGCCTGGGCCTTAGCCCAGTTCAGCGCCGCCTGGATGCGGGGCCCGCCGATGCCTCCGGCGCCCTTCTCGTCAGCTTTCTTCGAGTAGCCGAACAGGGCGTCGACGATCTTGGTCGGGATGTGGCGGATCAGCTGCCCGATCCCGGTGTCCATGCCGGGAAAGGACTTGAGCAGTGGGTCGACGACGTTCTTGACGCCCGCCCGGGCGGACGCCTGGAGGGTGTCCGTCAGCCAGGACGCACCCTCCTTGATCTTGTTCCAGGCCGCCGAGCCCGCACCCAGCACAGCGGAACCCGCGGACTTGATCCAGTCGAAGATGCCGCCGTCCGCAAACGACTGCGTGATCCCGCCGCCCGCATACTTCAGCGAGCGGTCCGTCGGAGCAGCCGGATTCCCGCCGAACGCCGGAGCCAGCGCGGCCTTCACGCCCTGCGCGCCCCGGGAGCGGGCGATCGCGTTCAGCGTGTTCACGAACCCCGAGCCCACAGCCCGCGTGAACTCAGGCCGCATGATTGCCTCGCCGCCCGACAGCTCCAGCGCCCCGCCCGTCGGAGAGACGAACTTGTGGACGTCCTTCCCCGGCGTATAGCCAGGCATGACGCCGCCGCGGGCGAATTTGAACTCGGGCAGCTTGGTCGCACCGAAAGCCCCGGCGATCTTGTTCCAGACGCCGCGGATGCCCGTGTTGTAGACGACGTCCACCACGTACTGGACCGGGGCCCGAGTGATGCTCTTGATGCCGTCCCAGGCAGATTTGATGCCGGTCTTCGCCAGGTTGAACGCGGCGACCGTCTTCTGCTGGAACGTCGTCGCCCAGCCCGGAATGGTCTTTGTAAAGAACGTCCCGATCGGCGAGAACACATTCCGCTTGATCCAGTCCCAGCCGGAAGAGAACGCACCCTTGATGGAATCCCAATGCTTGATCACCGCGACGACGGCGAGCCCCATCGGACCGCCCAAAGCGCCGACGATCCACGGCCAGTTCCGCTTCACCCAGTTCAGGGCCGTCTGGAACGCCCCGGGGAGGGTCTTCGTGAAAAAGCCGACGAACGGGCCCTTGAACCAGTCGACAGTGGCCTGAGCGCCGCCCCTCAGGCCGCTCCACACGCCCTGGACCGCAGCCCGGAACCAGTCGAACTTGTTGTACATCACCACCACGGCGACGACGACCGCCGTGATCGCCAGAACGATCCAACCCCACGGGCCGGCCCTGCCGACCAGGTTGAACGCGAACATGGCGGCAGTCGCCACACGCTGGACGACCGCCCATGCCGCGACAGCCAGCTTCCAGGCCGTCATCGCCACGACGATCCCGTAGATCGTCTGCACCAGCCACGGAGCCTTCGTCGCCACCCAGTCGATGCCGTCCGCGAACAGACTGATCGTCTTCAAAACGATCGTCGAGATCGGCGCCATCGCCTTCGCCACAGACAAGACCGCGCCGGCAATGTCCTTCAACGACTGCCAGATGATCGGGGCCATCCGCGCGGAATACGCCAGGAACCTCTCGAACTCCGGGCTCCCCCGCAGGCCGGCGCCCCAATCCGCGAACCGACCCGTGACGCGCTGCATCGTCTCCGAGATCGAGTCCATGTGCGGCAGGAACCCGCCGATGATCCCGGCCATCCCCTTGAACACGTTGCCGAACGCCACGCCCAGCCCGACGATCGCCGGCCTCACCGACTTGTCGAGGTCGTCCTTGAACCGCTTCCAGAAAGGCGACTTGAAGTCGGCCGACGCCCGGTCCATCAGCTCGCCGATCGCGCCCGCCGCACCCTTCACCAGCGGTGTGAGCCCCGGCAGCGCCCGGCGCATCGCGTTCAACGCCCGCGTGAAGATCGGCATCACCGCAGGCTGCAGCGACTTAGACCATTCCGAGAACGCTCCCCGCAGACCCGTGTACGCCTTCATCGTCTCCCGGGCCGCCGGCGTCAACTTCGCCAACTCAGCCTGGTACTTGGCCTGAGCGATCGCGGCCTGGTCCACGCTCCCGGCCGCCGACAGGGAAGCCGACTCGATCTGCCGCTGCGCCGAGGCCACCGCATCCGCAGCAGACTGCTGTGCGACTGCCACGTTCGCCGTCGCCTCCGACACCCGCTGCTGGGCGTCGGCGATCTGACGGGCCGTGTCGACCTGGGCGTCCCGCAGCGCCTGCTGCTGATCGGCGACCTTCCGCTGAGCCGCCCCCAGACGGTCCTGGGCGTCCGTGACCGTCTTCGAGCCCTCGACGCCCGCCTTGTTCGCGGACGCCGTCTCGACCTTGAGGCGCTTCGTCTCGGTGGTCTGCTCCTTGAGCCGCTGCACCGCCTGGTCGTACTGAAGGAGCGCCTTCGCCTTGTCGAGCTCCGTCGCGGTCGCGTTGTCGAGGACCGCGTTGCGCTGCGCGGTCGCCTCCTTCAACGCGATCTCCGCGTCACGCTGGCTGAGGACCGAGTCGGCGAGCCGGTTGTTGATGTCCTCAAGCTCCTGCGCCGCGGTGCGGCGGGCTGCCGTCAGATCGGTCTGGGCCTGCCTTGCGTCCCGCTGGGCGTCCGCGAGGGAGCGCTCGGCGTCCTGCACCTTCCGTGCCGCCTGCGCGATCGCGTCTGCCGCCTGCTGCCGGGCCTGGCGCACAGCCTGCTGCGCCTGCGCGATCTGACGGGCCCCGTTACGCTCCGCCGACGCCAAAGCCTGCTGCGCCGACGCCTGCTGCAACGCCCGAGACGCCGCCTGCGAAGCCGCCTGCCCGCCCTGCAAGGTGGCGTTCGTCGCTGCCTCCTGGGCAGCCTTCTGCGCCTGCAGAGTCGACGAGATTCCCTTGAACGCGGGGATCGCCACCAGCGCGATAGCGCCGATGCCCGCCGCGGCAGCCACGCCCGCGGCAGCGACCGCACCCAGGCCGGCCGCCACCACCGGCAAGACCGGAATGATCGCCGGACCGAACGCCAGCGCAGCCGTCGTCAGCAGATTGAAGCTCGCCGCCGCCGACCGCGTGTCGACGTCGATGTCCACCGACTGGCCGTCCAGCCGGTTCACCTCGGACTGGAAAGCCGCCAACTGCGCAGACGCCGCACCTGCGTCCACCCGCACCGCGACATCCGCGTCCGAGGCGGACAGCCGCGCCAGACGCTCCTGCAAGCGGGCAATCGCCGCGTTCGCCGTCGCCGTCGACACATCGATCCCGATCCGGGCATCGGCCAACGCCCGCATCTGAGCACGGATCTGATAGATCTCCCGCTCGGCATCCGAGGAATCCGCGCGCAGCCGCACCTCAGGCAGCGTCGCCAAAGCAGCCTCAAGGCGAGCCTTGAACATACGGCCGAACGTCGACCCCGTCGCCTGCCCCTGCCGGGCCGCCGCAGGCTGAGCCTGACGACCGCCGGTCTGGATGCCCTGCACGAACGCCGACGCCACATGCGACGTGATGTAACGGCCGATGACACGGCCCACCTCGTCGCCCACCGAGTTCGCCGCAGGCAGCAACTGCGCCTGCAACCGCGCACGGACACCCGTCGCATTCGGCAGAACGTCGACCTCGACCGAACCGACACTGATAGCAGGCACCGGAAGCCTCCTTCCGGCACCCCTAAGCGGCGCCCCCGTTGATCAACTGGAAGAGGGTTCCGGCACTGGCCTCGGTAAGCTGCGCCCGCTTCACCGACCTCGGGCCCGCGCCGGGACGGCGCATCGGCTCTGGTGGGTCAGGGCGTTTCGACTTCTGCTCGATGTTGGCGCACAGCAGCACCCACTCCACACGCCGCGTCGCGTCCAAGACCGCGGCCAGCAGCTGCTCTGCCTGCGACCAGCGCGCCCTCTCCGGCTCGCCCCGCTCGGCCTGCGACGCAAGCTCCTCGGCCGAGAGGCTGTTCCGCAGCGCAGTCATCGTGTGAGACTCCGGCGGCAGATGCTCGACAAACACCCGCAGCCACCGCCACGACCGGCGCCCCGTCAACACGTCGGCGATGTCGTAGCGGCGATCCATCAGATCGGCCTCTACCGCCTCCGCATGGTCTTCCCAGAGCGCGATCGTGCCGGCGACTTTCCCAGGCTCTCCCCGCCCTGCTCCCCGGCGTCGACGATGAACTGCTGAAACTCCGCCCCAGTGCAGTCGAGTTCCACGAACAGGTCCACGTCGTCCGGGTGCAGGACGCGCTCGATGAACGCGTCGACCTGGCCGGCGTTCAGCAGCCGCTGATACGACAGCCGCCAGGCCGCCGGAGGGATGATCCGCAGATCTTCGCCGCACAGTTCGACGGTTACGTAGTGGCCCTCGGCCTCGATCTCCTGGGCCTCCGCCTCCGTGACGTCGGGCTCGGGAACGCGCGGGCGGGACTGGGCGCGGGCCGCCGTCTTACGGGCGGCGGGACGCGGGTTTGCGGCCATGGCGCGGGCCTCCTTCTCGATAGGGCGCGGGCACAACTAGAGGTGGGCGGGCCGGGCCCGCGCCGGCTGGCTGTACAGCCCGCCCACCCGTCTCAGGAGCCGGTGTACGCGGCCGTGGCCGGCACCCGGTCGAAGTGGTAGACCGTGTTTCCGGCGGCGTCCGGGTAGGCGGTGATCGTCCACTCGAAGCCAGCGACCTCGTCCTGCTTGTGACTGACGTCGGAGCGCTCGGTGATCTCCGCCTCGGGCAGGTAGAAGCCGCGCTGGAAGGAGTCGCCGTCCAGGACGACGAACCAGAACGCCCTGCGGTCCGGCTCCGGGGAGGCGGTCTCCGCGAACGACGTCAGCCCCGACACCGGGGCCAGGTCCGCGACGTCCACCCGGTACTGCAGCGACTGCACCGTGGTGCGGCCCGTCTCCCACACCGTCAGCCCGAACGTCCGCAGCGACGACGTGATCGTGGTACGGATCGGAGCCGTGTACCCCCACGGCGTGAAACTCTGACTGTCCTCGTCGAAACCCTGGACCAGACCGTCTTCCGAGATCGCGCCCAGCGGCAGCCAGGAGCCCACCGGCTGGACCGCCGGATCGCCCGGAGAGGCGGTGCCCAGCGGAGCCGTCCAGCCGGCGCCGTTCGCACCGACCTCCAGCAGGTCCGCGGCGCGGGTGATGTTGACCATGAGATGCCTCCAGCATCGAAGAGCCCGCGCACGGGCGGGAAAAGGGGACCGGCGCGGGCCCGAACGGTCAAGAGACCGGGTGGCAGAAAATCTCGAAGGTGGTGCCGAAACGGCGCACAGAAGGGTTCTCGTAGGGGCGCCAAGCCGGCGCGGTGATCGTGCGGGCCGACGTGAACACGGCCACATCGGTGACAGTCCCCCTCAGCGAGGTGAGGATCAGCGTCCTCACCTGAGCCATGAGCTGCGAGGCGAGCGGCCGAGTCGTGTCGTACACGTCGACGTCGACGAACGCCCTGTCGAGTCGGATGCCGTCGTCGTCGCCCCCGACACGGCTGATCTGAACGACCGGCGCCACGTCGAAGAGGTTGGGCGGCAGGTCGGTCACGATGCGTTCATCGCGCTGGCCCTTCAGCCATGCGACCAGTTCGGCTTCGACGTCGACGCCGCCGACGCCGCTCACTGGTTGCCTCCGCCGAGCTGCGCGGCCCGCAGCAGCACATGCTGGCCGCGTGCGGCTTCGGTGCCGTTGCCGTACTCCACCCAGCGGGCGTAGTGGGACGTGTTACGGACGTAGGCGACGGCCCGGTCGCGGCGGCGCCCGCCCCGCGGCGTGCTGTCCGTCTCCCACGATCCCTTGTAGTGCCCCGGGTGCGGGCCGCCCGCGTCCACGGGCGAGATGGCTTCCGCGACGCTCTTGATGACTTCGGCGCGGCGCAGCATCTCCGCCTCCATGCCGGGCATGCGCAGCATCTCGCCGACGCCCTTGCGCTTCATCTTGAACCGTGCCGCCATCGCCCCTCCCTCGTCCTGCGTCTCACGGGCTCACCCGGTCACGCGTTCCAGGGCAACGACCACCGGCCCGGTCGACCCGGTGAACGGAGACCGAAAAGCGCCCGGCTGGCCGTCCACCTCGTACAAGACACCGCCTACGCGCACCCGGTCCGTCGCACGGATGTCGGTGCCGTAGGGCGCGTACAGCGTCAGGCCGACGATGACGGTGTCGCGGGCGTCCGTGATCTCGTTGGCCGCAGCGCCCGTCCCGTCCCGCGGCGCGACGCCGCAGCCAGCAACCGGTATCTCGGTAGGAGCTCCGGGCACGTCGTTGCCGTAAATGTCTTCGGTCGGAGGCCCGGGGCGGACGATGGTCACGGCCTCGCCGAAAGGCAGCTCATGCACCGGCCACCTCCTCCACGGCGGCACACCACGCGGCGAGATCCCGAGTCGGATCCAACTGCACGGACCGGGCCTTCGCCCGGCGCGAGGCCGCACGGTAGGCGTCCCGGCCGTCCAGCCGCTCGATCGCCGCCTGCCACGCGCCCGCGTCCCCGCGGTCACAGAACACGCCGGCGTTGCCGAGGGACTCGACGAGCCCCTCGGTGGGGTGAGCCAGGACGGGAATCCCGGACGCCATCGCCTCCACACCGGCGCGCCCCCACGACTCGTAGTCCGACGGCATCAGCAGAAGCCTGGTCCGCGCATACACCGCGTCCCGCATCTGCCTGCCCGGCATGTGGTCCAAGACCAGAACGTTCGGCAGATCGGGCGGCTCCTGCTCCCCGTAGCCGCCGCGGACCGCCAGAAACTTGCGCCCCGGCATCCGCTCCGCCAACTCCCCCAGAACGGCAGCACCTTTCGAGACGGTGCAGTTGACGAGGGTGATGCAGTCACCGCGGGCCGTCTGGTACTCCTCGGCGTGCACCGGCGGCCGCACCACGAGAGTGCGGTCCGGGCGATGACGGCGCCCGCCGAAAGCAGTCTCGGCCGCGGCGAGCATCCACTGCGAGTTGAGCACCGCCAGCGACGACGACCCCTCGACCATGGGCTGCCACGTCAGGTCGAACGTGTTGTGGCACACAACGATCAGCGGCTTGCCGAAGCCGCGCGCAAGAGGCGCCGCCCTCGGGACGTTCTCCAGATGACTGACGACGGCATGCGCCTGCGGGACAGTCTTCGCGAAGCGGGCGTCGCCGCCTGCCGCATGCGGGATGACGCGCACGCCGTCCACGTCATACGGCTTACGGCTCGCGGCGAGCTCGGACAGCCACACCGAAACGGCGTGCCCGCGCACGGCCAGGGCCCGCAGCATCTCGTGCAGCGCCCACTCCGCCCCCGCATTGTGATCAGGCGGATAAGCGTGGACGCGGGCCACGATCGTCAGCGGCTTCGTCACCGCCACCTCACCATGGTCATACCGGACTTGCGCCGGTAGCCGGCATCCTCCAACGCCCGCCGGTCGTCGTCCGTCATGGTGACGCCCGTCCCGACACCGGAGCCGTCCGTGCGATAGCTGTACGGGCCGATCGTCTCCCCCGTCACCCCGCCGGCCATCGTCGGCGACGTGAACGTGCGAAGCGACATGCGGGCCACCACGGCAACCACATCGGGCGGGACCTGCGCGTCCCCGTGGCTGTAGACGACGCGGAACGTGCCGGGATAGCAGTCGACGTCCTCGTCCAGCCACAGCTCCGGCATGTTGATCGCCGGACTGTCCGCGGCAGTGCGGATGATGTCGATCCCGTCCCAGAACCAGCCGACGACAGGCAGATCCGGGGCACCCCCGGAGCCGACGGCGACGACGCTCGTCACGTCGATCACCGGGGTCTGGGGCAGTCGGATCTCGCCCTGCTGGGCGCGCAGCACGACCGTGTCGTCGTCGGTTCGGGAGAAGCTGCGGCCGGTGAAGCTGCGGACCAGCGCAGACGCGTCTGCGAGGAGAGCCTCGGCGCGCCCTGTCTCGGCGGGCAGAAGCGGGCGTCCGAGTCGGGTTTCGAGGTCGGAGAGGCTAGCGAGTGACGCCACGCTTGGCCACCCCCTCCATCGCCGCACACCACGTGTCGAGATCGGCGGCAGGACTCAGCGAAGCAGCCCGGGCGGACGACGCCTTCGACGCCCGCTTGTACGCGGCCGGAGCGGACAACTGCTTGATCGCCGACTCCCACGCGTCTAGGTCGTCCCGGTCACAGAAGGTCCCGGCCTCGCCCAACGACTCCATGAGACCCGGGGTGGGGTGCGCCAGGACGGGGATGCCCGAGCACATGGCCTCCACCGCGACCCTGCCGTAGGACTCGTAGGCCGACGGAGTCAGAAGGAACCTGGTGCGGGCGTACACGTCCTTGGCCATGCGGTCGCCCGGCGTATTCGGGACGATCTCCACGTTGGGCATGTCGTCCCGAAGGATCTGCTCCCCGTAGCCGCCGATCACCCCCAGGAACTTACGGCGCGGCATCCGCTCCGCCAGAGCGTAGAAGACCCGGGCGCCCTTCTCCGCGGTCAGATTGATCAGGGTGATGCGGTCGCCGGGCGTCGCCTCGTAGTCGGCGACGGCGACAGGCGGATGAACCGTGATCCCCCACGGCATCGGCCGGTCGCCGCGGTGGATCCGCCACCAGGCCTCCGCGTCCGCCTTCATCCAGGCCGTGTTGTAGACCACCAGCGACGGCGACCCCTTGACCAGCCACGACTTGGACTTCTCGAAGGTGTTGTGGAGCAGGTGCACCACCGGAATCCGGTTGATCTCGCCCAGCACCGACGCCCGCGCAGTGTTCTCCAGGTGCGTCACGATCACCTGCGCCCGGTCGTCGCCGCGCATCCACCGGGACGGATCCGCTTTGCTCCGGTACGGGTGCACGCTCACACCGTCGATCTCGTAGGCGGCGTCCCCGGACCGCGGGTCGGAGAGGAGAACGTCCACCTCGCGCCCCCGCGCCGCCAGCTCGCGCAGCAGACTATGGGCCGCCCACTCCGCCCCGGCGTTGTGCGCCGGAGGATAGGCGTGGAACATCGCCAGCACCCGCACAGAGACTCCGATCTGCGGGCGGCCGGCAACCCTGTGCGGGCCGCCGGCCGCCACCGGTCAGGACGCGGCCGTGGTCGCCTGAACGACACCGAACGGAGACCTCGTCGCCGAGTTCGTGTTCAGGCGAGTCGCCGGGTTGGCCGTGGCGAACGCGACGCGCATGACCACGCGCATCGCGACGGAGTCCTGCTGCATCAGGTTGAGGATCACCTTGCCGTCGTCGTCGGAGATGACGCCCTCGGTGAACATCTTGAACGAGATGTCCTGCCGCATGCCGACGATGGCCTTGCGCCAGTCACCCATCAGCAGCTCGGCCTCGGACGTGTCCCAGGCCCCGTTGGTGAGCTCCGACATCGGGTAGCCGTACAGGGTGCCCCCGGGGGAGCCCTGCAGGTTCGGCTGGTAGATCGGGATGCCGTCCGTGGACCGCAGCCCGTTGAGCTTCCACGTCAGGCCCGGACGGGACATGAACCCGTTGACGGCGAACCCGTCCTGAGCGACCTTCTCCGCGACCACCGCCACGTCCTGGGCGAAGTCGTCGCCCGTGCCGCTGATGGTGACGTTTCCGGCCGCGACCGCGGACTGATAGATCGCCGTCGGCCAGGTCGACGGCTTGTCCAGTCCGAACAGGCCGGCGCCGTCGAGCTTCGCGCCGATCGCCTCCACGAGACGGGGCCGCACCTGGTCCCAGATCGGCATCTGCGCGTCGTCGAGGTACGCCTCGGGGATCGGGACGATCGCCGCGATCTCCTCCACGATCAGGTCGACGTTCTTCCAGTCCTGCGCCGACGTCTGCTTCAGGCCCGTGTCGCCGCCCACGAAGTAGGCGATCGGCATGACGTCGAGGACCGGCTGACGCTGCGTCTTCGTCGACATCGGCACCTGCGCGGCCCGCTGGAGCAGCGCGGACTGCGCGGGCAGTTCCTGGATGATCTGAGCCGAAACCGGCGTCGGGACGAGCGGGTCATTGCTCGCGTCCCGAGAGATCAGAGAGTTGTACGTGGCCACGGGGTCTCCTTTCGGAAATGCAGCGGGCCCGGCCCCGTGGACGAGGAAGATTCCGGTGCTGCGTGTAGATCAGGTCAGGTGGTTCGGCCGGACAGGCGGCGGATCCACTGGTCCGGCGTGACCTCGCCCGAGGTCGAAGCCGGGGCGGCGCCGGGGGTGAGCGACTCGACCGGCCGCTGATTGGCCGTCGGCGCCGGGGCAGGGGCGGCGGCCTTCAGCCGCTCCGCGAGCACTTCCGCGCGCGCGTTGATCTCCTCGGCGGTGCCCGAGCCGAGAAGGTCGATCAGGTCCGGCGGGATGCCGTGCGTGGCCGCCGCCATGAGGCGGGCGTTCGTGGAGCGCACGTCGGCGAGCTGCTGCTCGACGCTCGCAGCCCGCTCGTTGGCGCGCTGGAGCTCGGACTTCTGCGCGTCCTCGAACTCCGCGTGCTTCTGTGCGGCCTGCCGCAGCTGGTCGATCTCGTCCTTCGACTTGAAGCCGAGAGCCGCGAGATGCTTGTTCTCATGCTGCCTGGCCAGGGCCTTCCACTTGGCGAGCTCAGCCTCCGGGTCAGCCGGCTCGGCCGGCTTCCCCTGACCGCCTCCCTGCGCGCCGGCAGCAGGCTGCTGCACGGGCTGGGGAGCGGGGGGCGTCGCAGGCGCCTGTGCCGGGATCTGCCCGGCGGCGACGGCATCGGCGGGGGTCGGAACGGCCGGCGTGCCGCCGGCGCCTTCCGGGGTCGGAGTGGACATGCGGATCTCCCATGTCGGGATGCGCGTCTGCCTGTCGGCCGGCGCGGTGCGGGCATGAAGAAGGCGCGCACCATGTCGGCGCGCGCCAGAAAGCGGTTCTTGCGGGCGGATACCGGTCGGCATCCGGGTCTATGGGCTAGGGGTTGGGCTGTCCGGGAGCCCTGTATTGGGCTCGCCCTTCGGCCTCCCACCAGCGGCGGAACGCGTTCACCGCGTGCTTGCCGCCGCGGCCGCGCGTCTCCCGCAGCCAGTCGTCGTAGAGCCCCTCGGCGACGCCGATGAACGGCTCGTCATTCGTGAAGGCCGGCCACGCCTGGCAGGCGCAAGCGTCGTGGTAGCGGTTGCCGCCCTGGCGCGGATCGCCGGCGGTCTTCGCCGACTTGTACACCGGCCCGCGCGAGGCGAGCATTGCGCACCAGGCGCACGGATCGGCATCGGTCACCCGGGCGTAGCCGGTGGCACGTTCATCCGCTTCCACCGACCGCTGCATGACCTGACGGCCGCCTTCCAGCGCCAGATACTGGGTGGAGCCCACCATGCGGACCGCGGCCGCATCCATCGCCTGCTGAGGCGTTTTCCCCGCTGCGATCGCCTTCTTGAACTCGACCGGGCCCGTCACATCGAGCGCAGACTCCAGACGCTTCAATGCGAGCGGCAGAGGGTCCGACGGATCCAGCTCGCCGTCGATGCCGGCATCGCGCCGGGCATCCGTGTAGGCGGCCCGGGCCAGAACCGCCGACTGCTCCCGCGCCTGCTGCACGATCGGCATCAACGCCGCACGCACCGCCAGCCACGAGGCGTCCACCTTCGCCGGGTTCATCAGCTCACGCCACACGCGCAAGACCTGCTGCGCCATGCGTGCCGCCATCAACGCCTGAACACGGCGATACCTTTGCGGAGCCGCCGGATCGACCGCCATCAGGCCGCCACATCCGGCACCGGACCGGCCGGGGCGGCGACGGCCGGGGCCATCTGCTTTTCGATGATGCCGTTCAGCCGGCCCAGCGCATCGCCCTGCTCGGCCGCCTTCTTCCAGCGCCCGACGTCGGTCTGCGTCACGCCCGGCACGCGCTCCCACAGCTCCTGCGGCGGAACGCCCAGCATCGTGACGAGCTTGCCCAGGGCGTCCACGGTCTGCGCCAGCGAGCGGGCCGACGTATCCCGCCACACCACCTGCGCGGCTGTGTCCGCCCACGCCTTCTTGTCGCCCGCGGCGAGGCCGGCCAGGCGCAGAGCCTGCTCCCAACCCTCGCCGAACAGCGACTCCCGCTCGTCGATCTTGCGGTCCAGGCCGTCGCGGGCCGCCGCCAAAGCCTCGGCGGACAGGTTCACCATCTGCCCGAGCAGGTGATAGGGCGGCACCTGCGACAACGTCGAGATATGCCGGATCGTCGCCTCTCGGCTGTCCAGATAGCCCTTGAGGTCGGTCTGCCCGAACTCCCCGAACTTCGTGTCCGCGTCCTCGGCCACGAAGAGGCCGTCCACGCGGGACCGGAACGGCTCGACCGGGTTCCCGTTGTTGTCGAGAGGAGGCGCCATGCCGGTGACCCAGCGCTGCCGGAACGCCGCGTACTGCTGCGCCATCAGCAGATTGAACGTGGTCATGTTCAGCTGATCCTGAGCGTCGATCAACGGCTCGACCTCGCCGAGGACGCCGTCGCCGTCGAGGTCGTCGGTGTTGACGAACCGCACCACCGGGCACACGCCCAGATCGTGCCGCATCACCGCATCGGGGCCGTCCAACTGCAGCTCGGTGCCGTCAGGCTTGCCCGTCAGCGTGTACCGGGCCTGGTCGTCGTAGACCCGCACCACCCGGCGCTGCCCCTTCGCCGTGTTCTCCAGACGGTCCTCGATCGCGAAAATCGGCCACTCATCGTTCACCGGATCCGCATACAAGGCCGTCAGCCGACGCGGCGAAAACGGGGTAATCACCGGCACCGGCTTGCCCGGCATCACCACCACATACGACGCACCGTAGGTCAGAGCCGCCCGGTGCACACCGTGCTGGCGTGCGTCCAGACGATTCGCCTGCCACACAGCCCACGGGGCCGCATTGTCGTCGGAACCCTTCGGCCGATAGCCGTCGACATACATGTTCTGGCTGACCACCGTCACCACAAGCGGAAGAATCTTCACCTTCGCCCGCTCGATCAGCCACCGATACTCGGCCCGCGCGCCCTTCGGGACGTACACGCTCGCGTGATTGCCGCACATGTAGTCCGCGATCCGCTTCAACCGCGGCTGTTCCGCCTCACGAAGCTTCAGCAGACGCCGCGCCGTCGACACCGCCTCATCCGCACCCATCACCGCCACGCGCCGCCCACCTCCCTACGCAAACCCATGAACACGGCCCGTCCGCTGCCGCTTCTTCTGCCGCTTCACCCAATCCGGCGACGCCAGGACGAGCCGCCGGACCATCCGTGCACCGATCGCGCAGACGGCGAGGTCGATCTTCTTCGGGGAGCCTCGGCCCTCCTTGCCGACCGACACCCCGTACTTGTTCGGACGCCGGCGCGCGTTGAGCACGTGACGCTGGAGCCGGCTGTCACCGTCGTGCGTCAGCGTCTTCTCCCGGATGTCGATGTCGGCCCGCCCGCAGGCCTCCGTGAACTCGCGCGCCTTGGTGCGCATATCCCAGGCCACACTGTGGGCGTTGCGCCCCGTGACGGCCTGGATCACGAGCCGGTCACCGAAGTCCACTCCCCACGTGTCGACGTAGGACTCGAACTCCCTGACGTCGGCAAAGAAGGCGACGATGTTCCTCGTCTCGAAGACCTGACGGACGACGCGGTCAACGTCACCGCGATCGACTTCCCAGCCCTTCGCCAGCGGCCCATCGGGCTTCTCCCAGGAAGCCAGAGTGACCAGATGGCCCGTCTGAACGTCACAGCCGACAAGCCCGGTGGCGTCGTCGCTCTTGGATCCGTCGAAGAACATCACCATCGGATCGCTGTCCGGGATCACGATGTCCGGGCGCGCGCAGGCCGCCCACAGCGGCTTCGTCGTCCACGCCTCACGGGCTCCCGTCGGCTGGTTGAAGAAGTACCGGCGTGAGTCCTCAATATCCTTCTCGATGTTCCAGAACTCGTTCTCGACAATGCCGTCCAAGTCCAGGACATCGGCGAACGGCCCGTACACCTCTCGCAGCGCCGACTTGATGGCGTCGCCGTCCGTAAGGTCCACGTCGGCCGGCGCCTCGCGGTGGTCGAAGAGGAGCCGCGACGCGCGCGTCTTGCCCTCCGAGATGAGCTTCGCCCGCTCGTGCGTCTTCTCCGCCACCGAGTTGTCGCCCGGCTGATACATCGTCGTCGTCTGCAACGCCCACGGCTGCGCGTCCCTGCGCTTCCGGCAGTTCCGGTCGACCGTGACGTACATGCGCCGCAACTCCGGCGTCACATACAGATGGGTCTCGTCGAAGATCGTGCACGTCTCTTTTCCGCCGTCCTTGGAGGACGACGAGGCAGTGGACGGAACGATCTCGCCGCCGCCCGGCAGGAACACCCGGGTCAAACCGGCGGCGCCCGAGGGCATCGTCTCCGACAGCGGCCCCTCGGTCAGGTTGAAGTAGATGTTGTCGTAGGTGTTCCCGGCCTGCGACTCCTCCGTCGCCAAGCAGCGGATGAACGGATACGTGATGATCCGCCCCATCGGCTCGCCCGGCAGATACTCGTACCGGAACCCCTCATGCTCGAAGACCTCGCCGCCCTCAGCCCAGCCCGCGAACCGGCACGGTCCTTTCGCCTCGAACAAGCCGATGAACGCCGCCAGCTCGCTCTTCGCCCGGCCCTTGCCGCGCGAGATGACCGCCGAGTCGTAGAGCTTCCGACCCTCCGGGCGCAACGCGTAAGCGTCGACGATGAAACCGCCGAACTCCCCGTCGAGCTCAACCGGCTGGCCCTGGATGTCGCCAGGACCGTGCACGCACCAGTGCTCGATCCACGCCCAGCCCAGCAGCCCGAGAGAGCGATCCCGGTCATGGTCTGGAGCGTGGACCAGCTCACGAGGCATCCGTCATCCGTCGACGCCTCGCCTCAGTCATGTCAGCCACCCCGGCCGGCGCGGCGTGGCTCTGAGGCCTCGGCTGCTCCACCTTGATGCGGCCACGCATCCGGTCGACGTGCGTCGCGCCGAGCAGCGACTCGTTCAGGCGGATCTCCGCAAGGAGCTTCGTCGACGGCTCAAGGAAGTACTCGTCGACCAGTGGGGCAAGCATCTGAAGGCGCTGCCAGTCGGTTCCCACGAAAGCCGCCGTCTGCGGCGCCCTCCGCCATGTCTCGTACCAGTCAACCGTCCGAGGCGTGTACAGCACTCCGTGGGGAAGCGCAGGGCCGTGCACGAGGCCATCGTCGGCCACCGTGACAGCCTGCTCCTCGAACTCGTCCTTGTTGGCACGCCGCTTGTTCTCCGACGGCGGGGGACCGTAGCCGCCCATGGCACCCCCCCCTTCGTCAGATGAGCGAGGCGACCACCTCAGAGAGATCCGCCAACTCCAGCGGAGCGCCCTCGAACCGGCGGCCAGTCATCGCCACGTACCGGCCCTGTCCGTACACCTCGACGGCTTCTCCGCCGCGGCGGATACGGCGGCCGCGCTTCAACTCGCCACGCCCCCACAGATGCAGGCCGTCCCCGCCTGGGCTGATCTCCATGTACGTCGCCGGGCAGCGGTCCACGATCGCGCGCGCCCATGACGCCAACTCGCCCTCGTCAAGGCAGTGATCCAGGTCGATGCAGACGACGCCGTCGCCTTCCGCCAGGACGTACCCAAGTCCTACACCGGCCTCGGAGGACGCTGCGTCAGCGTATGCGGACCAGGTGTTCGGCGCGGTCACCGAGGCGAAGCCGCCCTCCACGGTGCGCGGAGCCTTCCGTTCGTCACGACGCACCCAGCGTGGGCGGCCAATCATCTCGGCGGGCAGCGCAGTCTCAGCGCGACGAGCGCGGTGAGCCGCTACGCGACAGCGGGTCGAGCAGAAACGAGGCACCGGGCCACGGCCGGCAATCGGCAACGTCGCCTTGCATCCGGATCGCTCACACAGCGTGTTGGCCATGCGTCCATGATAGCGGAGCCGCGTAACGAGTAGAAGTCCTGACCTGGCAGTTCCTTGCGGGCGGCGATCGGCCATCAACGTCACAGCGTGATCATTGCAGGTCACAGACCCGTAGCCACCGCGCCAAGCTAACGTGGCCGACCCTGAGATTCGAAACGATCTTGGGGGTCCCCCCAGGGTGATCATCAGGCTCGCCTAAGCGATCAAGCCCATCCCGAGATCCACGCCGAGTTGATCACCCTTCCGGCTGTTGCACCCCACGTGAGCCGCCTGAACGTTGGTCATCGAGTGCTCACCGCCCTTGGCCAGGGGCACGACGTGGTCGATCGAAGGGCTCTGCGGGTCTGGCCACGCGATCGTTGAGTCGATGGGCAGCCGGCAGAGCTGACACAGCCAGCCGTCCCGTTCGTACACCTGGCGCGGCATGAAGGACTCGACGGTAGCGGCCTGCACCAGCATGCGCCGGCGCGCATCGATCGCTGCGGCAGCAGCCGGGTAGAGCTGTCGCCAGTGGCCGTTCTTCTCGCGCCAGTCCTTGGCGTACTGCATCTCTCGGCGTCTGCATCCGCCGCCGTCCGTGGCCCTGTACTTGCGCATGTAGTCCCGCATGCGTTCAGCCTTCGCCCGCTTGGAGCACTCGGGTTTGTCGCACTGGGTGCGCCGCTGGTCCATTGGATCGCCGCAGTGCGGGCAGGGAAGCGTGGGGCGCTGTGCTCGTTTCCGCGCTGCGGCCTCTAGTCCTCGCTGTCGACGCGCCTCGGTTCTGCCGTCCTGGCCCTCGCGCTCTCGTCGTGCGTCCTGCTTGCACTTAGCTGAGCAATAGGTGGGCAGTGGGCCGCCCTTGCGGCCGGCGCGCTCGATGGGTGCGGGGCAGACTTGGCAGGTCTTCATCCCCCCATTGTCCCGGGTCAGTTGATGAGCCCGGGGTGATTCTCCTGTGGCCTTTCCCTCGGCGGTTTGGCGTGAGAGGCCGCGGCCGCTTCGCGTCCGGTCTTCTTGTTGTGATGCCACTCGCAGAGCGCCCAGTAGTTCTCGTCGGACTCGGGTCCGCCAAGGTGAGTGGGGATCTTGTGGTCGACCTGGTTCGCTGGTTCGCCGCAGACTCCGCCAACCTCCACTGGCCACTGGCAAGAGTGCCGGTCGCGGCGCAGGATGCGGGGCCGAGTGCGTCGCTCCCAGTCCTTGGGCAGCGGCGCTGAGCGCCGGCCTTGGCTCATCAGTCGCTCTCCTTGCCGTCGCGGAGGAGCTCGGCGTGCTCGGCCGGGTACATGCCGGTGGCGCGTTTGTGGAGGAGGTTGCAGTAGCCCTCGGCTCTGCCGGGCATGTGGCGTTCGACGAGGGCGACGCAGCGGTCGAAGTCGCCCGGCGTTCCCCATGCGATCTTGATCCCGCCGGGTCCGGTCGTCCAATAGGTGTGGAGTCGTTCGGCACCTGCGACGTCAGAGGGTGTTGCTTCCTGTCCTGCGGCCATGGCTCTCAGCCTCCCCCGGCGTGGTCTTCCGTCTTCTTGTCGACGCGTTGGATGCTTGCGCCTTGTCCGCTGGGGATGGCGAGGCAGATGCCGTTGGTGTCGGCGAGTACGGCCCAGCCTGCTTCGAAGTGGAGGACGAGGTCTGGGGCTTCGATGAGGGCGTCGTCGCGCTTCTGGCCGTGGGGGTGGATGACGAGGTAGGCGGGCATCAGGTGTCCTGTCCTGCGGGTTCGACGACCCGAACCTGCACATGGCAGACGAGGCAGTTGCAGAAGCGGTTGCCGGGCTGTGCGCGCCCGCTGCATTCCTCGTGGCGCTCGTCGGAGCATGCGCCGGTGAGTGGGCCCATCCGTCCGCCAGTGAGTAGCGCGTGATGGGCGCGCCATTCGTCCGAAGTCCAGACCGCCACGGCTACTTCTCCGGGCTGCGTTCGGTGTCGCTGCCGACGACCTTGCCGGGTTGAGGTCCCTGCGGGGTTTGGATGAAGATCTGGCCGGTGTGGGCGATTCCGGTGCGTTCCTGCGCGAGGCGCTGCCCGTCAAGGGCGGCCTGCCTGCGGTCGAGGATCTCGGCTTCCGCCTTGCGGATCTCGTCTTGCACCTGCTGGTGGAACGTTTCGAAGTCGCCTTCGACGCGGATTTTGAGCGGGTATCCGTTGGGGTCGACGGGCGTCTCGTTGGCGGGGATCTCGACGCGCTCATCGAAGACGAGGATGGCGCGGGCGCCGAGCTGATCCTTTAGCCCGGGCGGATCGGCGAGGAAGGCGTGCACGCTTTCGATGTCCTCGACTTGGTCGATGACGAGGACGAACGGGGTCTCGTCGGGGCCTTCGTCGCGGTAGATGGTGGGGAGTTCGAGGATCTGGATGCGGGCCATCAGTCGGTCGCCGCCTGGTTGTTCAGGCGGTGGACGCTGCGGACGTTGGCCTGCGGGATCCAGGCGACGGGCTGGTCTCCGGTGTAGAGGAACAGTGGGCGGGAGTCGGGGTCGTATTCGGATCTCTCGGCGGTGACGGTCTCGGTGTCGCCGTTGAGGTAGTTGATCGTGTACTGGGCCATGGCGCGGGCTCCTGGGTGGGGTTAGCGGAGGTACCAGTTGGCGGCGAGCTGACGGAGGCCGGGTACGTCGAAGGAGAGGACGAATTTTCCGGCGTCGACGGGGTTGAGGTAGCCGCCTTGGGGGTCGCACATGATGGGTTTGTTGCCGGTGGAGGTGGCGACGCATTCGCCGCGTTTGACGATGCCGTCGGCGTTCAGGTCTTGGTTGACGTGGGCGAGGCCGAGGGTGTGCCCGAGTTCGTGGGTGATGACGTTCCACCGGTAGGCGTCGTTCTTGGCCGTGTCGGTGGAGAACCAGGCGGGTGATGTCCAGTACTCGCTGTCGATGAGGATGTGGCCGCCCCAGGCGGAGCCGTCGGGGATCTGGTAGCAGGGGCGGGCTTGTGACATGCCGGGTTCGCCGGTGGGTTGGTGGCTGTAGTGGACGATGATGCGGTGCCTGGGCGGGCAGGTGTCGGTGGGGGTGGTGTCGATGGTGTCGGTGACGGTGATCTGCACGCCGGTGACGGTTGATGCTTGCGCGGCCGGTTTGCCGAGGTAGGGCTTGAGTTTGGTGCGGGCGGCGGTGTCGGCGAAGACGATGGTGTAGGGGTCGGGGTTGAGGCTGTAGATGCCGGCTCCGGTCCAGATTTTCCAGCCGGTGCCGGAGTAGGCGGGTGCGGCGGCCGGGCTGGCGGGTGGGGCGGCGGCGAACAGCAGGCCTGCGGCGGCGACCAGCGCGAGGAGGAAGCGGAGGCGGAGAGCCACGGGCACCTCCGATCAGGGGTCAGGTGCGGGGCAGCGTGAACAGGTCGGGCATCAGTTCGTGCTGGTCGAGTTGGGCGAGTGCGTAGGTGAGGAGTCCGCGGAGGATGGCCCGCTCGCGCCCGTTGTCGGGGATGCCGCCGGGCTGGTCGACGTAGCTGAAGGTCGCGCCGTCTGAGTGGGCGTAGAGCAGGGTGGTCGGTGCCTGCTTGAGCTTGGCCATCTGCTCTTCGGTGTATTCGTTGAGGGTCCGCATGAGATCTTCGCCGTCGATCTTGTGACAGATCGAGCAGATGCGGACGGAGGCGCTGGCGTGGGCGGGCTTGTTGTATGCCCATCTGTGCTCGCACAGGCTCTCGGCGGCGAAGGGTTCGGGCATGGCGCGGGCTCCGTGGGGGCTCAGCGGTGGGTGAGTAGGAAGAGGGTCCGCTTGCCGAGGCAGAGGCCGATCTCCCAGCTGTTGTTGTCGCGTGCTATGTGGATCGGCGTGAGGTGGAACTGCCAGTGCCAGCGGCTGCTGTAGTGGGTGCGGTAGCCGAGCGGCTGGACGTGTCCGGTCTTGAGGGCCTTCCAGTGCCATGGCTTCTCGCCGCGCCAGACGGTTCCGAGGTGCCGGGTGCTGTCGGCGGTGGTGCTCATGCGGCGGTCCTTTCGTGGGTTCAGGTCTCGTTGGCTTCGCGGCCGTCGAGGCTGTGGCGGGTGTGGATCCACCCGTCCGATCCGTCCCCGCGCAGCTCACGGCGCTGCGTTGGCCCGCACGGGCAGAGGTCGGTGTGGTCGTGCACGATCAGATCGTCGAGCGGGATGACGTGCACGTCGGCGGCGCTGGCCTGCTTGGCCAGCCACTGCCCGCTCATACGGCGAGCGCCCGCCGCACTCCCTCTTCCAGCGTCACAGTCGGCTGGTAGAAGCCGAGCATGCGGCCGGGGTCGCAGACGCGGTGGTGGACGCCGCGGGGTGAGGACGGCAGGTGTTTGAGCTGGGGCTGGTATCCGGCCCCGGCGCAGACGATGCGGGCGAGGTCGTCGAAGCTGGTCGCCCTGCCCCAGCCGAGATTGACCGGCCCGGTGACACCGGCGTCGAGACCGGCGAGGACGGCACCGACGAGGTCCTCGATGTGGATCCAGTCGCGGGTGCTGCCGCCGTCGCCCCAGATCTCGAACGGGTCATCCCGGCGTTTGGCCCGCTGAATGAACGCGGGGAAGGGGTAGCAGTCGTCTTGATCTGCGCCATAGCCGCTGAACGAGCGCGGAATGAGGATGCGGCAGCCTTCGGCTTCGGCGTATCCGGCGAGCTTCTCGCCCGTCAGCTTTGCCCAGCCATACGTTGCGTCGGGCCCTTCCATGTACGCGAGATTGATGTCTTCCTCGTACAGCTTCCGCACGTCGCCGGGCTGCTGAAGTGCGACCGGGTATGCGGCGGACGAGCTGAAGAAGACTGCTCGGGGCGTCTTGGTCTGGGTCAGCCAGCGCATGTACCAGGCGTCGAGGGCGAGGTTGGTGGCGACGCTGAGTGGGCTGCCGTCGATGCCAGCCCGGCCGCCTACGATGGCCGCTGCGTGGATGGCGAGGTCCCAGGTGCGGTCGTCGGTGCGGAAGAAGTCGAGGGCGTCGTCGCCGTCGACGAGATCGATGCCGGTGACGTCCCAGCCCCGCTTGTCCATCGCGGCGTGCATGTGCCTGCCGACGAAGCCTTTCGCTCCACTGAGAAACACCCTCATCGCGTCACCCCCTGAGTCCTCGCATGCCTGCTCGTCCGTACTTCGCTGTGGCAGCGCCACGCCATGGTCCGGAGTCGTAGCGGCGGTGGCAGAGTCGGCAGAGCGCCAACCAGTCGGACAGGTCGCGGCGGTATTCGCGGCTCTTGTTCGCCCATTCCAACTGCTCTTCGCCGCCGCAGTGCTCGCATGCCGTGGGCAGCGTCTTGTGCTGTCGGACCCATCGGTGCAGTCTCTGGTACGTCACTTCGTCGCCGCGCCACGCGGGATTCTGCTCGCCGGTCGGCACCTCGTGGCCGGGCTTGAACCACGCCTTGTTGACGGCCGTGATGTCGTACTTGAGGCCGCTCGGGCGCTGCATGTTGCTGTACGCGCAGGCCTTCGAGCAGTACTTCCCGCGACCAGACGCTCGGCGCTTCTCCGTCGTCTTGAAATCGGCGCCGCAGATGCAGGTGACCGTCACGCCCATGACTGCCCCAGCTCGCTGAACGGGACCTCAGTCCTGAAGATCCGCCTGTCCGTTCGGGGCAGTTCTGCGGAACCGCGGATCCAGGCCCTGGCATCGCTCGGGGGGCAAGCCTCTTCGGGCGTTACCTGGAACGTGCCTTCGTTCGTCGGTGGCACGATCAGGTGGACGGGCGACACATGGAGGACACGGGCGAGGGCCAGCATCTCCCCGACGGTCAGGTTCTTCCGACGCTCTTTCTCCAGGTTGGCCACCGCGAAGCGGTCCCAGTGGATGCCCTGCCCCGACAGCAGGTGCGCTAGCTGCTCGGCCGTGATGCCCTGGCGGGTGCGTAGTTCCTTCACCCGTCGCGCGATCGTGCGGGTCGTCTCCGGTATATCCATGGTCGTCTCCAAGATGTGCGGAAGCCCCGACGCTTGGAGTTCGCCGGGGCTTCCTTCCTGCGGGGATCAACCGCAGGCGCATGGGTGGTGTGGGATCAGTTGGCTTTCACGGCCTTGTAGACGCCCCAAGGCAGCCCGCTGTCGACGGGCTTGAGGCCGATGCTGGTGCAGGCGTCGTCGTGGGCTTCCTGGCTCCAGGTGGTGACGTCGAGCCAGACCTGTCCTTCGACGGGCTCGTCGCTGATGGGCCAGTCGAGGATGAGGGTGCCGCCGAGCTTGACGGCCTGCCGTAGTTCGGTGAGGAGGTCGAGGCAGTCGGCGTAGTTGTGGTGGATGAGGACGGCGAGGGAGACGACGGCGTCGGCCTTCTTGCCGAGCGCCGCGTACAGACCTGCGCCGGGACTCAGGACGGTGGGCATGTCGGGGTCGTGCTGGTGCAGCCGGTCGAGCATCGTCGGTGAGGCGTCGACAGCCGTCACGTCGTAGCCGAGGGTCCGTAGCGGGATGGCGACGCGTCCGTCACCGCACCCGAAGTCGACGACCTTGCAGCCGGCGGGGAGGACTGTTGCGAGGTCTGCTGCCTGGTCGCGTCCGCTGCCCCAGTAGGCGTCTTCGTCGATGCCTCGGGTGGGGTGGATCGCGGACGGGTCTGCCCGGTCCCAGGCTTCGATGATGTCGGCGGCGCCCATGGCCCTCCTTGCTGCGGTTGCTCTGATGGAGCACCACCCGGCTGATCACTGGGTGGTCCACGGAGGCCCGCGCGAACCCCGTGCTCCCGGGATGGGTTGAACCCTGGGCCTCCACCAAGCTCAGCCCGCAGCGACGAGCGCCCGCAGCTTGACGAGGTCGGCTTCCAACCCGCCGTTGTCGCGGTAGTCGATGTAGGCGGCCGAGTCGGCGGACACCATGGCTTCGCTGTTGACCTCTTCGTAGCCCGCATCCATCTGCGCCTTTTGCGCCGCAGGGTGAAGGTGCTCGATGACCATGTCGTCGAGGTACGTGATCCGGCCCATTCCGCGGCCCCACTCGACCCACACCAGATCAGCGCACAAGTGCACCAGGCATTCCGGGACCATGAGGCCGAGCGTCGTCACGATGTCCGACGTCATCGCCACTGCGGTCGCCATGGCTTCGCCTTGGAGGAGATCGTTGCCGTAGACGATGCCGGGTCCGCCGGACAGGCACTCGCGGATGCGGGCATCCCACGCCATCGCGGCCGGGCGCGGGCGGTGGTCGTCGCCGAGGAACGCGAGGAACCGGTAGTCGCCCGCGTTCTTCACCGCGGCCTGGTTGAGGGTGCCGCAGAGCCGTTTCCGCGCCCAGTACACGAACCGCACCCGGCCATCGTCCGCGAACCTCTTGGCCTGCGCCTTGTAGGCGGCGAGTTCGGGGTCGTCCTTGTCGACGCAGAACAGGACGTCGGCCGTGGCGCCGGTGTCGTCCCACGCACGCATGATCTCGGGGATCGCCTGGGGCCGGCCGCGGGTCGGGATGATGACGAGGAGATCGTCCATGGCGCGGGCTCCTTCAGGGGTGGCGTGGGCTAGTAGATGCGGAGGCGGCCGGCGCGTTCGACGGGCTGCTCAGCTCCCGCAGTGGCGGTGATCCACACCCAGTAGTTGCCGGTGTCGAGTTCGATGGCGTCGGGTCCGACCATGACGCGGGCGTAGCCGCTGACGGTTTCGGCGTCGTGCCAGTCGTCGTCTTCGGGGTTGCCTTCGCCTGTGAGGAATGCGAGCCGCGGGCTGGTGGAGGCGACCGGACTGCCGTTGTCGTCGGTGGCGGTGATGGCGACGCGGACGTATTCGCGGCTGGTCTGGGCTAGCTGCACGGTTCGCTGGCCTCCCATCGCGGCGGGAGCACGGTCGCGGTCCGGCGCCGCTCTTGGACGACTGCCGACCACCGGGATGTCGGCGGCCCGACGGTGAGCGTCACGTTGGCGCCTTCGTCGCCGCCTGCCGTTGCGGTGATGCCTGCGTGGGCTGCGAGGGCCGCGGCGAGGAGCCGGTTGAGGCTGGCCGCCGTGGACGCTGTCGCGGTGACGGCGAGGGATCCGCTGGCGCGGACGTCGACGGTTCCTGCCGCCGCCGCGACGGCTGTGGCGGCCAGGTTGCTGCCCGAGGCTGTGTCGATCCTGCCGGTGGCGGCAAGCGTGCCGGACGCGGGCAGTGCTGCCGTGCTGCGCGCATCCCGGGTTCCTGCAGCGGCCAGTGCAGCGGCGGCCGCGAGTTCGCCGGCGGCTACGAGGTCGAGGTGGCTGTCGGCGGCGATCTCGGCTGTGACGGTGAGGCCGGCCGTGACTTCGCCGTTGCCGGTGACCGTTCCATCCGCCGCCGGGGTCGCGGTTGCGGCGAGTGCGCTGCCGCTTCGGGCTTGGAGGGTGGCGGAGGCGTCTGCCGTGGCGGTGCCGGCCAGGGCCGCGCTGCCGGTGGCGGCGCGGAGGCCTTCGCCGGTCGCTGTTGCGATGGCGTCGAGTTGGCCGCTGCTGACGTGTCCGGTAAAGGCGGTGCTGGTGGCGGTGGCTTCCGCCGCGAGCCCTGCTGTGCCTTCTGTGCTGATCGCCGCGTCCGCGGTCCCGGCCGCGACTGCGTCGAGGGCACCGGTTGCCGCAGCGTCCCGCAGTGCCGTGCTGTCGGCGGCAGCGGTGGCGTTGAGATCGCCTGCGATGGCGCGCCCGATGCTGCCTGCGCTGGTCGGGGTGGCGGTCGCGGAGAGTGCCGCGGTCCCGGCTGCGTCGACGACCGCGTCTGCCGCGGCGGTGGCAGTGCCCGCGAGGGCTGCCGTGCTGCCGGTGGCGCGTACCGCCGTGCCGCTGAGCCCGGCAACGCCTGCGAGGGTACCGCTGGCGATCGCCTGCCGGTCGCCCGTCGCGCTTCCGGTCGCGGTCGCGGCGAGCGCTGCCGTTCCGGATACCGCGACCGTCCCGGTGGCAGACCCCGTGGCGGTGGCAGCGAGGCTGCCGCCGCCTTCGACTGCGGAGGCGGGCACGTACTCGACGAGCGCCCACAGAGTGGAGACGCGCCGGGCGGTGGACTGGCTGACGTTGCCGCGGTAGCCGATCTGCGCCGTGTCCAGCGTCGAGGGCGTCCAGGCGGTGGAGGTCTGCGGGTTGGTGTAGGCGGTCAGCTGGTACGGGAACGGCGACCCGACCTTGTGGGTCGACCAGCCGCTGACCGCGACGGAGACGGATGCGGACTCGGAGACGGTCCCGGACACCTGCCCTTTGATCCGGTACACGATCGATGCTGCGGTCGCCGCGTTCGAGCCGACTCGGCCGCCGACCTGAACGAGGGTGATCGTGTCCGAGGCTCCGATGCCGGCGGACGACGTCGAGTCGACGTTGAAGTCGTCGATGGTCGTCGTGCCGGTCGCGGTGGTGGCGTTGTAGGAGGTGGCGTCGTCGGGGGTGGTCTCGGAGACGCGGGTGTAGTTGTTCGCGGCTCCGGCGGTGCCGCCGACGACGGTGGCGAATCCGTTGTTGTCGCCTGCCGCGTTGGGCTTCAGGTGGACGACGTTGCCTGCGCCGGGGAGGCCGGTCTGGGCTGTGCCGGTGGTGTCGTTGACGGCGACGTCGTCGATGTACAGGTCGGTGGTCGCGGCGAGCTGCACGCCCATGCGGATGCGGCTGAAGCCGGTGATGTTGGAGCAGAGGGTGTCGGCGAAGAGGGTGCCGTTGAGGTAGCCCTTGAATGCGGAGATTCCGCTCGCGATGACGCCGCCGTTGTCGACGTCGGTGTAGTCGAGCTCGATGCGGTGCCAGACGCCGGTGGTGAGCGCGGCCGAGGTGCCGGTGAGGGTGGTTTCGGTGAATCCGTCGCGCAGGACCAGCGTGCCGTCGGTCTGGAGCCGGAGCAGGCCGGGGAAGTAGCCGTTCTGCCCGATGCCGTACACGTTGGTCGCGGTGTCGGGGAGGGTGTCGACGCGCAGGTAGAGCCGGTGCATGGTCCGCATGACGACGCCGGTGGTGAGCTGGTGCTCGATGAACGCTGTCGCCGCGGTCGGGTTGGAGCGGAGGGAGGCGGCGCCGGCGCGGTGCACGCTGGTGGAGATCGACGGCGATCCGGTGACGACGGCCCCAGAGTTGACGCCGAACTCCAGGCTGGTCGACTGGAGTTCGAAGCCCGTCGTCCACATCCGTGCCACGACGGCCTCCCGACGGTCAGACGGCGGGCTGGATCAACTTGCTTGGGCGCCGAGGGATAGGCCAATGGCGGTCGCCGTGAAGGAATCCGCGGACGACCACGCTTTCGACGCGGACAGGGCGACGGAGAACAGAAACGTGCCCGAGCTGGACGCCGTCCAGATCGAAAGGTGGGTGATCGTCTCCGAGGTGCCGCCGTTCGTCCACGACGGGTTCGTGCCCGTCAGCGCGAGCGCGGACCCGGACGACGACGCGGCGAACGTGAACACGGACCTGCTCGACGATCCGGCGCTGATGGCGGTGGTGCCGGCCGCGCCGGGGTTCGCGGTGTGGAGCTGGGCGTAGGTGCTGACGGGGCCGAAGGCGGCGCCGGCTGCGCGCAACGTGTTGAGCCAGCTGGATACCAGGGAGGTGGACAGTCCCTCAGCCATCGGTGGTCTCCTCGTCGTGGGGAGACTCTTCGGTCTCCGGCTGGGGTGGGTGGGTGACTTCGCCGGTGGCTGTCACGGTGATGGTGATGGTGTGCGTGTCGGCCACGGCGGCCTCCTCGTCGGGGTGTTGGCTGTCCCGCCGCCTGCGGGCATGGGGTGGCGCGGGCGGCGGGACGTCGGGGCTCGGGGTGAGCGGCCAGCCCCGGTCTAGGCGGTTTCGATCAGGTGCCAGACGAGTTGGCCGCCGGGCGCGATCGCGGTGCCGACGTGCTCGACGTCGGGCGGGAGGGGGTGTCCGCTGCCGTAGACGCGGAAGCTGCGCACTGTCTGCGCGCCGTCGGCGTGGAGGGCCCACACTTCGACGGCGCGCATGTTGCGGCAGCCGACGTGCACGATCCGGCCGGAAAGTTGGAGGGGATGCCAGCGGTCGTCGACGGGCACCTCGTACCGGTAGATCGCCGCCATCTCGCCTCCCTCGAAAGTTTTCGTCCGCCCGGTCCCGCACCACGAGGACCGGGCGGACGGTTGGGCCGAGCGCGGTGCGCTTCAAGGCCCGGCCTGCGCCTCGCCAGCGCAGGAGCTTCAGGCGGCGTGGGCGTGGGGTCCGCGACTGTTGGCGGCGGGGTCGGCGGGCCTGTGTTTGGCTCCGCCTGCTGCCGCTGCGCGAACGGTGGGCAGATGGAAGTACTGGCCTGCTTCGCCATCGATCACCGGCTCGATCTTCCTCCGTGTGACCCAGACTCGGATCGTGCCGGGTTTCACTTTGGCGACGCGGGCAGCTTCCCAGAGGTCGCCAAGTTCACGCTTGCCGTCAAGGTTGGCGAAGTGGATCTCAAGCCCGTCCGGGTTGGGGTAGGCGACCACGACACCCCCCGGAGTACGCGAAAGCCCCCACCGGTGTGTTCACGGCGGGGGCCTCGAAAGCGTGTGGTGACTAGTGTTGCACGATCAAGAATTGGACTTACAGTCCGATTTGTCAAGCGGCTGGCTGGACTTCCTGGTCATCGCCGCAGGCCCTTGGCAACGTCCCCAGCCAGGAGCGCGGCCAGCACCACGATGGCCAGCGGCCACACGAGGGCGATGGCGGCGATCAGCAGACCATGCGAGACGCCATGGCCGTGCGGTCGGCGGCCCCCGGCCAGCCTTGCGTCGACTCCCCACATGACAGCCGCGATGCCCAGGTAGATGAAAACGGCCGTCGGTGACGGCCTGACAAGCTGGAATGTGATTGCAACAGCTGCTGAAGCGGCGAGAACCCAGGCCGCGGCGTACAGCCTGAAGAGCCGTTGATTGGGAACCGCGTCGTTCACGTTGCCGACGCCTCCACCGTGATTCGCTGCCCGTCCCAGCGGAGCGTGTCGCCGGGCTGAACGACGACAGCGGGTTCGTCGCCGCGTTGGATGGTCGCACCGCCGATCCCGGCGACGACCCTGTATCCGTGTTGGCGGCACCAGCGTTCGGTGACGTCGATGAGCATCGAGTGGTCGAGGGTGTGGGTGGCGGGGTCGGCGGCGGCCCGGTTGCAGATCATGCGCCGGTAGAGGTTGGCAGTGTCGCGGAGCCGCCAGCGTTCAGCGTGGTGCCAGGCCTTGTTGGCCTCGCGGTCGCATTCGTCGGCGAGGTCACGGAGGTTCACGGTGTCCACTCCTCGCCTCGGTGGTCGGGGTGACCGACGTAGGGCTGCGCAAGGGTCTTGAGCGCAACCGCACAGGCTCCAGCGGCAAGCACGTACTCGTGCCGCTGCTGGACCTCTGCGTATGCCTGGGTCCTCTCGTAATGGTCGACGATCCCGAGCTTGGCGTCGAGGTCGGCGATGACGTCGGCGGGGTCGTGGAGGGCGATGTGGTCGACGGTGGCTCGTAGCTGCTGCCCGCTGAGGGCGAATCCGTCTGCGACGGTGATGCCGTCTTCGGCGACAACTTCGTCGGATTCGGCGTTCGCGTGCCATGGGCCGGGGCTGGCCGCCAAGGCGACGGCGCGCCGTTCCGCGAACCGGGCGCGGAGGAAGTCGGCGATGTCGCTCACGCCGCTGCCTCCATCTTCTGCGCCTGCTCCGCTGCCACGGCTTCTTGTGCGGCCCGGAGTTCCCGCCATTCCGCAAGTCCGTCCCACCGGGCCCCGCATGTCCGGCAGTGGACGCGGTGGTTGTCGGTGGCGGCGGTGAGTGGCTGCCCGCACCAGCCGTCTTCGGCTGGCGCGGGGCAGGCTCCGATGCCGACGCGGCCAGCGCGCTTCTCCCCGGAGGCGAGGGCTTTCAGCTCGCCGTGCAGTTTGCGGAGTTCGTCGATGTCCTGGCCGACAGGCTCGTAGCGTTCGCACGCCCACAGCAGGTTGGTGGCGAGGAACCGGGCCAGTTCGGGGACGGCTTGGGCGGGGCTACCGCGCCAGGGGGCGATGGTCCAGCCGAGGGTTTGCCGCCAGGAGTCTTCGATGGCCGAGAGTCGGGCTGCGACGCCGCCGGGGCCGACGAGGGAGAGGATCTCGAGCCGGGGCGGGATGGGCGGTGTCTTACTGCCGGACGTTCCGCCGCCGGCCCGTCGGGCTCCGCGCATGAGCATGGCGGTGGTGTCGATCTGCCGGTACAGGCCGGGGAGCTCGGCGAGGCGCGTCACGGTGACGTCTTCACACGGCCGGCAGGACCACCGGCCGGCTTCGGCCACCCACAACTTCCGGTCGCATCGGGGGGTCACGCAGACAGGCCAGTCGTAGCTGTCGAGGTCGGTGGGGTGGTGGTTCATGGCGCGGCCTCTCGTGTGGTGCGGGAAGCAGAGCTGTTCTTGAGCCAATGGTGCACTATCGGTTGACATTGCCGGGCCAATGGCCCATGACATGCCTGTGGGCCCTGCTTCGGACGGCGAAGCAGGGCCACACGGTTGTGGTGGTCACGTCGGGAATACGTCCGGGTGGGTGGCCTTCCACGCGGCCCAGTCCTTGCTGGGGTATTCGGTGTGCATGTGCTTGTCGCGATCCATGATCTGCTCGAGGGAGAGTGGGCCAGTCTTGACGGTGTCGTAGCGGCCCCCTCGACTGTGGGGTGCCAGCGGCACCCAGAACGGGCCGGACGTCCAGGTGACGATGCGATAGGACCAGTCGTCGTCGCCCCACTTGTGGAAGATTCGGGTGACGGCGTCGGTGTCGAACGGCTTTCCTTCGAGCTTGCGCTTGTACCAGCCGTCGGGGCCGAAGAAGTGGACCTTGTACTGCTCGATGTATGACGCGAGTTGCTGCGCTTCGATGCTGGTGGGTCGCGCTTCGGACTCGCGGTCGAAGCATGCGATATATCGCCAGTCCGGGTGGGTGCTGGTGACGGGGATACGGAGCTCGGTGAGCGGGTCGTCGCGGTCGGCGTCGTATGGCCAGTCGGTGACGGTCATGGGTGGATCCTCTCGCGGGTTGGTGCGGGGTGTGCTCGGGTCAGAATCCGCCGCCGGGGAACGTGGGCCGGTGGTGGCGGGGACGCTGCTCGCCGTACAGGGTGTCGATGTAGCGGACCAGTTCCTTGCCCGCGCTGCTGGCCTGGGTCCAGTTCGCTTCGACGTCCTCTCGGAGTTGCTTGGCCTCGTCGGCGGTGAACTCGATTCGGAGGGTGCCGTCGTCGGTGACGGTGATGACCTGCATGGGGATGCTCCTCTCGGCCGCCGCGGCGGCGATGGGTCAGATGGGTTTGCCGTCGCAGTCGCGGTAGCCGTCCGGGCTGCGGTGGATGCCGAGGCAGTCCTCCTCGCAGTCGCCGTCCTTGTCGTCCGGCTCGGGCTCGGGGGTGATGGAGCCGGCGCGGACGCAGGACGCGATCGTTACGCCCTGCTCGTCGACGAGCCGGTAGCGAACCGCCCCGTAGTTCGGGTCGTCGCAGCGCAGGCAGTCGCACGGGTACGCCTGGTACACGCCGTGCAGCTCGGTGAGGGTGCCGTGGTAGCGGACTTGGAGACCGGGCTCCCAGTCGGTGACGGGGTTGAGCATGACGGGCTCCTAGGCGGCGAGGGCGGTGGCGGGGCAGTCGACGGGGTGGAGGACAGTGGCGGGGCCCGGCCCCGAAGGACCGGGCGGGCGGGTCAGCAGCCGTACTCGCCGTCTTGGTCAGCGGTGTACTCGATGCAGTCCATGCAGCTGCAGAGACTCCGGTCTCCGTGCTGCACGGCCGTGCAGTCCGGCAGGGGCGCGCCGTTCGTCGAGGCATGGGCCGTGCGCTGGACCCTGCTGGACATGCGGACGAACTTGCGGGGCTGGTCCTCGAACGAGGTGACGACGGTGACGTAGGGGTCGACCTTCGGCTTGTCCCAGACGAGGGTGATCACGCCGGTCAGGGTGTTCCCCTGGCCGTCGTCGAACTCGACTTCCTGGTCCACGGCGAGAGGCTTCGGTTGCGCGGTCTCGGGCTTGATGGGGGTGATGGTCCAGCCCTGCCGCTCCGCCTGTTCGCGGTCGATGCGGGTGCAGTTGTCGCAGGCGTCGAGCGGGATGGAACCGTCGCGGGTGAGCGTGTGGGTGGCGGGCTGGCGGCAGTTCCAGCAGGGGCGGTGGGCCATGGACTGCTCCTTGCGGGTCGGGGCGGTGACGGGGAGGGCCGCCGTGGGGGCGGCGGCCCTGGGCTGTGCCGGTCAGGCGATGAGGACGGCGTCGGGGATGGCGCGCATCAGCGGCAGGTCGCGGCCGCCGGACTCCTCGTCCCAGTCGGTGGAGACCCGGACCGGGCCGATGCCGTCCACCTCGACGGTCAGGGTGATCTCGGTGGCCTTCCAGGTGGCGTCGCCGTCGCAGGCGCCCCGCTCGACTTGGCGGGTGGTGACCGCCCCGCCGACGCGCTCGTACACGGTGTTCAGTTCGTGCTGGGACCACAGGGTGAGGCTGGTGGCGGTCTCGCCGAGGTGGGCGTTGGGCTGCCAGCCGCTGCGGAAGCCGAGAGCCTTGCCGACCCTCGCGGCCAGTTCCCGCTCAGGCCTGGCGTGGGCGTACTCGATCCGGGCGATGGCACGGATCGCGGCAGGCTGGAGCTTGTCCGTGCTGATCAGTTGGGTCGTCATTCCATCTCCCCTTGCTGTTCTTCTTGGCGATGACCTCATCATGCAGTCCACTCTTGAGGACTGTCAAGAGTCCTCACATGTGGACTGATGCGTGGACTACCCTGAGTGCTCGAACGCGTGCCACAATGCAGGCATGACCAGCGACTGGACCCCCACAGAAGAAGAGGCGCGCACCCTCGCCCGCTACAAGAAGGCTCGCGAGGTCGAGAGGGAGCTGAAGCCCGCGACCCGCATCATCGGCCTGGAGGCGCTCCACAAGGGCGCCACCCCGGCTCAGCTGGCTGAACTGACCGGCGAGTCCGCCGAGACCTTCCGGCGTCTCCGTGACGCCAACGACATCCCCGTCGACCCCCGCTACCAGAGCCGAGCCGAACTCGCCCGCGCCCGCAAGGTCGCACTACCCGAGGCCGCCGAGTGACCCCGGAGCAAGCGGCGATGGTCGACTTCCTGCGCGGCCGCTACGCCAGCAGCGTGGAACTGGCCCGGACGATGCGGAACTTGGCGGCCACCGGGCAGGTACCAGAACTCGACATCGCCCCTTCCCGGGCGGGCGAATTCGGCAGGGTCCACGCCGCCGAGACCCGCATGCGCTTCCTCGACGAGACCGTGGTCCCCTACCTGGGTACCGCCGGCCCGACGGGGCAGATCGCCGACATGCAGCTGCGGATGCTCGCCGACGAGCACCGGGGTTCGAACGGCTACGACGACGCCTGGAGCGGGTAGCCGCTTCTCCGATTCCCGCCCCGCCTCCCCCACCTGCCGGGCAGACTGCCGGTATGGCGCTGAGGTTCACGGTGCAGGGCGATGACGAGTCGGAGACGGCGGAGGGCCTGCGGCTGCTTGTCGCGGCTGGCTTGCAGTTGGCGATGCCGCCGCGTCAGGTGGCGGGTGCCCGGTGGATGGCGCGGGCCGTTCTCGGCAAGGCAAAGGCCCCGGGCGGAGAAGGTTCCGGTCGGGGCCCTGGCGTGCCTGGCTGACGCCTAGAACCGTTGGCCGCGGCCGGCCGTCAGGTCCTGGCCCAGGGGCGTGGGTTGTGGTCTGCTGCGGCGGCCAGGATCTGCATTGCGATTTCCTGTTCGTTCATTCCTGCTTCGACTGCCTGCTCGACAAGCTTGTCAGCGTATTTGCTGCTGCCGGTTCCGAGGAGTCCGCCGCGCTGGAGCTGGCGGCCAGCTTCCTGGATCTGTTCGGGCGTGGGCATGGACATGGGCGCTCCTTCACTTCTTGCGGGTGGGTACGTGCCGCTGATTGGCGTCGTGTTCGGCGTGATAGGAGGCGGCGAGGAGGGCTCCTGCGCTGCTGTTGTAGGGGGTGTCCTGCAGATCAGGGCAGCCAGAGCAGACGACCCTGAACGCGTGGCCCGCGTAGTCGGCTTGGGCGTAGACGAATGCCCCGTCAGGCGCTTCGAGGATCTTGCTGATGCGTTCGAAGGGCACGGTCACATCCCCCGGGCGTGGGCGAGTTCGGCGGCGCGGTCGAGGTAGCGGTCGGCGAGGTGCGGGGTGGCGCGCCGGTCGTTCCAGGCGGGCACGCTGACGGCGTCGGGGAAGTCGCGCCGGATGGCTTCGAGGAGGACGCTCATGGCGGTGTCGGCGAGGCTGCTGCTGGGGGCCGCGACCCGGATGGCCTCCATGAGGCAGATGGCGCCTTGTTCGTCGCGGAGTGCTCCGGTGCACCAGCCGCGGGCGGCTAGGTGGTTGCGGGCCCGCCACAGGGCGGTGGCGACGGTGGTCCGATAGGGGCACGGGCTGGTGGCGGGGGTGAGCAGGGGTGCGGCGTCGATGTGCGGGATGGGGTCGATGGGGATGTGGGCGGTGTTGATCTCGATGGCGGCGGAGGCGTTGGCGAGGCGCACGTTCATTGCGGCTTCGGTGAGGGCGAGCCGGGTTTCCAGATCGACGGCGGGTGCGGGCGCGGTGGCGGTGCGGGCCGCGGTCCGAGTGGTCACGGCCGGTCCTTGCCGTCGCCGCGGCATTCGCCGCACGGGACTGTGACCTGGTCGCCGCCAAAGGCGGTGTACAGCACGCTCTTCCCGGTGCAATGCCAGCAGAGGCCCTGCGCGCGGGCTTCCTCCGGCGAGAGGGCGCCGTTCTGGGCTTCCCATTCCTGGTCGGTCATTCGGCCTGGCATGATGTCGATCTCCTCGTTCTGTTTCGTGTCGGGCGGGGTGGACGGGGCGCCCCTGGTCGCTTCCAGGCATTCGAGGGGCGCCCCGGCTCGGCTACAGGTCTTCGCCGAGGCGGACGTGCATGCTGGCGTGGAGGAGCTGCGCCATCTCGCTGCCGTCGGTGGTGCGGGTGTTGAAGCGGGCCTTGGCCTGGTCGATGATCTGTTCGGTGGTTGCCCGGTCGCCGCGCTTCTTCGCGGCGATGTAGTCGTGCACGGACTGGTGGGTGATCTCCAGGTCGGACATCGGGGTTCTCCTTCTCGGGTGGGGGTCAGACGCGCCAGGTGCCGATGAGGCGGCGTTTGCGGGGGTTGGATCCGTCGCTGGCGAGCTTCTCCATGCCGCGGATTTCGGCGTGGTCGAGGATTGCTTCGTAGCCGGCGGGGAGCGGGCCGGCGACTTGGGGGGCGGCGTCGGCGATGTCGCGGATGCCGCGGGGCTTCTCGTCGTAGACGGGGCCGAAGTTCTGGCAGAGGGTTTCGGCGCTGTAGTCGCCGTCGGTGCAGGGGGTGCCGGTGAACGGGAGCCGCTTGGTGAAGACGTAGGCGGAGCAGAGTTGCGCGTCTTCGTAGGGGGCGATGTTTCGGGCGACGTTCATGACGATCCAGTAGGTCCGGCCGAGCTCGAGCTGGCGGGCGAACCGCTTGGCATCGCCGCGGCCCCAGGTCTTGGGCATGGGTAGGCTCCTTTTCTGGTTTGTGACGGTTTGTTCTTGCTGATCAGGCCTGCTCAGGCGGTAAACATGCAGGTCAGAACCAGCCGGGGCCCCGCTCAGGCGCTGCTCAGAGCGGGCCCTGAGCGGCGACCTGAGCGGCTGTGACCTGCGGGTTCACGGCGTGAGCAAGACTGATCGGGCCCTGATCAGCGGTACATACTTCGCATTGCGGTCACAGAAGGGTGGTCAGCTTGGCGAGCTTGAAACCGCGCGGATTCTTCTCCACGCCGATAGGGCCGAGCGTCACCGGCCCTCCGGCCCCTGCCTGAGTCATCAGCGCCTTGAACTCTTCGACCGTCATTCCGCCATAGGCGGCGGGGTCGTACTCCTGCGCGGCGCCAAGCAGTGCCTCGGTCTTCATCCGGTCGACGCCCGCCTTCTCCATCACGGCCACCGCGTCCTCGACGGCGGCTCGCGCCGGGCCGTCGACCAGTTCTGCGCGGGCCGACGGCTCAGCGCCGCACAACTTCAGCAGCGACTCCCACGACAGCAGCTCGACCGGGGCCGCCTTCTTCAGGTTGCCCTCGTTGTCGTACTCGGCCTCGACGTACTCGGGCAGGTCGACGCCGCGCATCGCGTCGAGGCTGTCCTGGTCGGGGTCGAGGAGTCCGGCCTCGAGCCGCTCCTGGGCGAGCTGGCGCAGGACGTCGGATGGCGCCTCATGGATGGCGTACTCGATCGGCTCGTCGGCCATGCCGGGCACGCCCTGGATGAAGATGTGTCCGGCGTCCTTGGGGTCGGTGGCGGTGGCCGGCGACAGCTTGTGGGGCAGGTATCCCTCCTTGACGGAGCCGTCCCCGAACACCGACCGGGTGTCTTCGACCTTGCAGGGGCCGACCGCCTTGAGGGCGACCATCTGGGCGATGTTGGCGCCGAGGTAGCTGCTCTGGCCGCCCTGCGCTGCGGCCTCTTCGACGATCAGCTCCTTGCGGCCGACGAGCAGCAGGTCGAAGTACAGCCGCTTGGCGAGCGTGCTGGCCTTCGGGAGCTCGTCGAAGAAGATCGTGACGGCGGGGCGTTCGGGGCTCGCCTGCCACTTCTTTCCCATGCCGAGTTTGGCCCGCAGCCGGGCCCGCCCCTTGGCCATGACCAGGAAGAACAGCAGGACGGCTTCGATCTGCTCGTTGGTGCGGGCGGTGATCCTCACGGCGTCGCCGAGGTCTTCGAGTCCGTCGCCGAAGGGGTCGAGGTCGATGGTGATGTTGTCGCGGCAGGCCGTCACGCCCTCGGCGAGGGCCTGGAGGATGCCGGTCTTGCCGCCGCCCGACGCTGCCACCCACAGACCCATCACGCCGGCGAGGGACAGCTCGAGCGGGTCGCCGCCGACGGAGGTGCCGACACGGAACTTGTCGGTGATCGACAGGGACTTGGGGGCCCGGTAGGGCAGGCCCGGGGCGGTGGCGAAGGGGTTGCCGTCGATGAGCCGCAGGATTGCGCATGCCCGGCGGGCCTTGATCGGCTGCGGGCGGACGCCGTTGGTGGGCAGGTCGAAGCGGGTCTCCAGATCTCCCGCCTTGGTGATGATGACCTCGGGTGTGCCCTCGGAGACGCGGACGGTGCACTGCCAGCCCCACGGCTGCCGCACCACATCCGACACCTCGACGATGGGCACGCTCTCGGCGCGGGCGGCCAGCAGGACGCACTGGGCGAGCTGGTCAGGCGTCGACGCGTTCCGCAGCGGGAACGGCTTGGCGCCTTCGGGCAGCTGCTCGACGGACATGACGACGCCGTTCATGCCGGGCATCACCGCTCCCCCGGCCGGGCTCGCCTGGAATGTGGCGGGCAGGCTGCCGGTCGGGGTCGTCACGAAAGGGATCTCCACCCCCTCGACGGTGCGCGCCGTGAAGGGGCGGGAGAGGAGGTACCAGCCGTAGGCGACTCCGGTGGCGGCGAGGCCAAGCAGCATGGGCTGTCCGCCTGCGGCCTGCTCGATCGCGGTGCCGAGGGCGGGGAAGGTGGCGAGGCTGCTGCCGGCGACGATGGCGGCGCGGCCGGCCTTCTTGCCGGTGCGGGCGGCGGCGATCTCCCGGTCGGTCGGCGGGAGCAGCGGCGTGGCCTGCAGGCCGGCGAGTTTGGCTTCCTCTGCGGCGACCCGCCCGCCGAGGCTGGCCAGGGCGGACGTGTTGCCGCCATCCTCGACTTCGGCCCGCATCTTGGCGACGGAGAACCGGGCGTGGGCTTCGGCGACGCGCCGCTGCTGCTGGGCGATCTTCTCGGTGTGCTTGCGGGTTTTGGTCTCGGTGGCGAGCTGGATGACGGTGACGGGGTCGAGGTCGCCGCCGCCCAGCCAGTCGGAGAGCCGGGCTTTGGCGTGCCCGGACTGCTCTTTGAGGGCGCCCTTGGCGCGGCCGCTGCGGGACGGCCCGGGGATGCGGGGCGGTTCGGCGGGCATGGGCGGGATGCTTGCCTGCTGCTCGACGGGGTTGGGCTGGGCTTCGGTGGCCACGGGGCCGTGTCCTTTCCGGGAGGTGGCGGGGCCCGGCGTGGGCCCCGCGGGGTGGCTAGAGGCCGCCGAGGACTCCGCTGAGGGAGCCGACGAGGGAGGTGGTCATCTGATTGCCCATGGCTCCGATGACGGTTCCGGAGATGGCAATGCCGAACAGGCCCACGAGGACGGCGTCCCCGGGCTTGATGTCGCGGTGCTTGACCCGCACGAACACGATGATCCCGAGAACGAAGATCGCGACGATTCCGACCGCGACCGTGCCGCCGCTGGCCTGGGTGACGATCTGATCGTTGACGCCGGTCTGCACCGCGCCGGTTCCGCTGTTGAGCGGGTTCTGCAGGGCGCTGCCGGAACCGCTGTCGGGGGTGAGGCCGTTGGTGATGCCGGCCGGGTCGTCGGCATCCGCTTTGTAGGCGGCGAGGACCGCGGTGGCGGTGTGCTGCTCCGGAGTCGCGGACTGGCCGGCGGTGTCGAGGCCGCGGATGTGCATGACGCGTCCGTCGGGGAGCGTGACGGGGGCTCCGGTTGCGCGGTCGATGCGGTGCTGAATCTCGCCGGCGGACGTGGTCTCCGAAGCGGCGGCGGCGACGGTGGCGACACCTCCGAGGAGAGCGACGGCGGCGCTGCCCGAGATGGCGATCCGGCGGATGACGGTGGACATGGTGATCTCTCCTGTGTGGTGGGTTAGTCGGCGTTCGGGCTGGTGCGCTCAAGGCGCGCCTGGGTACGGGCGAGAGTGCTGGGCGGAGGGGCGTCACCAGGCCGCCGGATAGGGGGTGTGCCGCCGTTGTTTCGGCGCCCGTCAGGGGCGTTCGGGTCCTTCTTTCCGCGCGCGGGTGGCTGGGAATTGACCAGCGACAACGATCCGAGAACGGGGGCTTCGGTGACGGTCCGCATGTGAGCCTGTGCGGCGCGCGACTGGGCTTCGATTTCGGCGCGGATGCCGACCGTCTTGCAGCCGGTGACGAGGAGCCACGTCTCGCCCCAAATCTGGTCCGTCACGTACCGGGAGCCGCGGGCGGAGCGCAGCGCGTCGGCGACCTCCCACACGTCCGGGTGCTTCGTCTGACGGTCGGCGTCCTTGCGGGCCTGCTCCTCCTGGGCAGCCTTCTGTGCGGCGGCCTTATCGGCGGCAGCGTTCGCGTCGGCGGCCTGCTTCTCGACGCGGGCCTTCTCCCTCGCGCGGTCGGAGGCTTCCTTCGCCCGGCGTGCGGCGCGGCGCTCACGCCTGGACGGGATGCCGTCGGCGCGCTGCGCGATGCCGTGCTCGTAGGCCATCAGTACGACGGGGCCGCCGACGGAGGCGAGGGCGCCGATGAGGCCTGCGTTGAATCCGATGGCCTCGTCGGTAAGGCCGCCGTACAGGTTGACGGCGGCAGCGATGATCGCGCCGGCCATGATGCCGATCCGGTACGGCAGGACGTCGCGGCGGTGGGCGACAGCCCACGCGGCGCCGAGGGCGAGGACGAGGGCGAACCCTTCGAGGAGTGCGGGGGCGGCGATGAGGAACTTCCGCGCGGGGTCCCAGAAGTGCATGAACTGGACGGGGGCGGCGATGATCAGGCCGGTGGCGTAGATGCTGCGGGCACCCCACTTCCACCAGTGTTCCGACCGCCGCTGCTCCGCCTCGCGCTTCGCGTCCGCGGTGTCCTGCTCTGCGGCGGCGTTCTCCGCCCTTTCGCGTTCGGCGTTGGCTTTGGCGGTGTCGGCGGCGCGCCTGGCGAGCGCAGCGGTGTGGTCGGCTTGTTCTTTCTCCAGGCGCATGCGGGCGCGCTCGTTGAGGATGCGCTGCCGTTCGGCTTCCTCGGCCGCCTTGGTCTTCTCGGCTTCCGCCTTGGCTTCGGCGTCGATGCGGGCGGCGTTCGCTTCGGCGGCGGCGCGGGTCCGGATCGCTTCCGCCTCGGCCAGGGCGACCGGGTCGAACCGGGGCTCGGGCGAGGTCTTCGGCGTGCCGTTGACCTTCTCGACGGATGTGGCGGTCACGGTGGATCAGTCCCTTCCAGGGTCAGCGAGTGATCAGGTAGGTGATGACGATCAGCGGTAGCGGCAGGAGAATCCCGGCCGCATAGATGAGGCGCATGCCGTTCACCTCGTGTCTGCGGTGAAGCCAGCAACAGTCCGCCGGACCGTGAATCCGAGGCCGCGGACCTGCGCGGACACCCCGCCGGGGGCGAGCCGCTCCGCCTCGTTCAAGAGGGCTGCGATCTGGTGGCCGATCTCCTGGCTGCGGGCCGTCTTGGCGCGGAGTTCGTCGGCGGATCCGGTGTGCATCACGCCGCTGCCAGGTAGTGGAAGCCGTCGAGCTCGGCGAGCAGGTCGGGGCCGGCGTTGCGGCGGATCTCCGCCTGGCGGGCTGTGTCCCGGCGGGCGACCGCGGCCGCGTACTCGGCGAACAGGTCGGAGATCGACATGGCTGGCACGGAACCCACCAGGGTCACGGCCCGGGCGTTGCGGCCCAGATCGGTGGCGGCGAGATCGGCGTCGAACAGGAACGGAGACATGGCGGTGCCTTTCAGGCGCAGTGGGAGGTTGGAGTCAGAGCTGGTTGGGCTGCAGAGCGAAGTACAGGACTGTGACGCTGTCGGACCCGATCCACTGCTTCACAGCTCGCAGCACTTCGCTGTAGGTGGCCTCGCGGGTGTGGACCCCGGGCACGACGTTGATCACGCCGTCGGTCGTCCCCTGACGGCCATCGTCGGCCTGGACGGTCATGACCCAGTGGTGGATAGTTCCGGGCGACAGGGCGGCGTTCTCGCTGGTCTCGACGGACGCGGACATGGCTGATCTCCTCGGCTGGTGATGCAGGGATGGGGTGCCGCGGTGCGGGACGGGGGTGTCGGACCGCACCGCGGCGGATCGTGGGTTACTTCTGGTTTTCCTCGGACCGCTTGTTGGCCTCGCGGAGCTTGCGGAGCATCTCGGCGTACTGGTCGTCGGTCACCGGTCGTCCTCCATCGGCGGGTAGATGGATGCCCGGATGGCGCCGCGAACTGCGGCGCGAACGCCCTGGCCGCGCCAAGAGAACTTCGCGTACAGGTGGACCGTGCCACCCGAGTCGGTCCGCTCCGGCATCACGTCCGCGCCCAAGTGACGGGCCCAGGCGGCGAACGCCGAACGCTGCTCGTCCGGTGTCGACGTCAACGAGTCGACGTCGGCCACCAGCGCCCCGGAGACGGGGATCGTCCACGTGACGGCGGGAAGGCCGTCGACCCGGAGGAACTCGCCGAGCGCCCTGTGCGCGTCCCGCTGCCAGCGCCGCAGGTACATCTGGTCGGTCATGACGCCACCGCCGTCCGGTACGGGTGCGGTCCGCGCGGCCGCGACGGCAGCGCATCCTTCGTCTTCGCGTGGTCGTCGGCGGCGATCACGACGCACCTTCGACCAGGTGAAGCCGACCGGCGGCAGCGAGCTGGCAGCGGCAGTCGGCAAGCATGACCTGCCAGTCCAGCAGCTGGTTGTAGTCCTCCGTCGTCGCCGCCTCAGCCGACAGACGCCGACAGCGGGACTGGAGCCGGTCGTGTCGGGTCAGCAGATCCGCAACCCGCACCGACACCGCGGTACACACGACGCCGTTGATCGTCGCCGACTCGCCGTCCGCCAGACCCGCCAAACGGGCCTCCAGACGGTGCAGCGCGGCAACCGCCAGGTCGGGGAGGGGAGCGGTCGGGGCGGTCATGACGCACCCCGCATGTCCTCGATCACGCGGCGGACTGCGGCGACGCGGGCGATCGGGTCCTGCCCGGCCGGGACGATGACGTAGTGGCGTCCGTCGGGCGATTCCATCGCCCAGCAGGCAAGTCGATCGGCGAGGTCGTCATTGACGTCCATCAGCTTGTCCAGCGGCGCCTCGATCATGGCGACGTCCTGCTCGGCGAGGAGGGCGGCCAGCGTGTCGCGGGCCTCCTGCTCGTCGGCGAGACGCTCGAACTCGGCGAGGCACGCCCGGGCTGCCGTGACCATCTGGCGCAGGCGGGCCGGCGACGTCTCGGCGAAGTCGGAGAGCTGCGGGTCGGTCGACGCGACCAGGGCCAGGCGGCCGGTGTCGGCGTCGGCCATCACCTCGGCTTCGAGGGACAGGGACAGCGATCGTTCGGTGGGGTGATCGGCGCGCACGGACGCACCGGTATGGTTGGTCATGCCGTCTCCTTGGTTACGTCAGGGAGTTCTGGCAGGCCTCGTCCTGGTGTGTGGAAGCCCAGGGCGGGGCCACGTTCATTTGTGCACACAGATGCTGGTGGAAGACAGCTCCGCGGTGGAACTCCACCACCATAGACCGACCTATGGACCGGTGGCAATCCACCATGCGAAGATTTCGCCATGCCCCATGGAGTCCACAGAATCCCCGCGAAGACGTACCGCCCGGAACCCGAGCTCCTGGCGCTCGCCAAGGTCGCTGTCGCCGAGGTGGACTCCACCCTGAACGACCACATCAATGCGTTCTTTCGCTGGCTCACGCACGAAACGGACGAGCTTCCGAGGCGGCCCAGCAAGCCGCCCGTCGCGCCCTCGTAGCCTCTGAGCTTGGCCGCCAAGATCGCTCCTCGAAGTGCGGCGGGGCAGACGCCCGCCTCTCGCTATCGAGGACACCGCCAGTACGGGGTGTGACGGCAGCCTGAGAGTCGATCACTCACACATCAATCACAGGCACAGGCAGGGGAGCCATGCCGGAGCAGCAGGCAGCAGCAGAGGCGTTCGTCGCCGAGCTCAAGTACTGGCGGGACGTGCGAGGGCTCTCGCAATCCGCCCTCGCCAACCGGGTCGGATACACGCCGTCCTACGTGTCGAAGGTCGAGGGCGGTCAACTTGCCCCCTCGGGCTCCTTCGCCAACCAGGCAGACAACGTCCTCAACGCCGGCGGCGCTCTGCGTCGCACGTTCCGGGAACTTGAGGCTCAAGGACGCCCGGCCGCGACACCGCACACCGCATCGAATGGCGAGGACTCGCACGCCACCAGCCTGATCGTGAAGCACGAGGACACGACGCTCCACTACGACGGCCGCACCTACCGAGCCACCCAGCGGCGCCGGCTGTACAACGACAGCCCCGACCCGGTGACCCGATACCTGGTCCGGATCTCCGTCGACCGCTATCCGGGAGATCCCGAGCGCTCGAACCGGCACTACCGCGATCATCCCCTGACGTGGGAGGAAATCGGCCTCAGCGCTTCGATCGACGGCGAGCCACTGACGTGGCGGGTGAAGCACGACCGGGACGCCTTCAAGGAGTTGTGGCTCCTCTTCGGCCAATACCCGCTATACCCGGGCGAGTCCGTGTGGCTGGAGTACAGCTACACCGTGGGCGACGAGAAGTGGGGCTCGTGGTTCCAGCGAGCGGTGCGCCTGCCGACGCAGCGCATGAGCGTTCGCCTCGACTTCCCCGCCGAACTCGACCCAGTCGTGTGGGGCACGGAGACGAGCATGACCGCTGAGGCGATGCCGTTCCGCACCGCAATCCGCCGCACTGAAGAAGACGACCGGCGCGTCTTCTCGTGGTCGACCGAAGACCCGCCTCTGCACGCCCGATATCGGCTTGAATGGAAGTTCCGAACCCGCCCAAACCAGGAGGATGCATTGCACGTATTGGAGCCCGAAGCCACCGCGAGCGAGAGGATGCGCGCCGTTGGCATCGTCCAAGAGGGCGACCCGATTCTGACGAAGACCGCGCGCCCGTTCGTCCTACCGGACGAAGCCGAGGACGCGCGCCGGGTTGTCGCCGAACTGATCTCCGCTGCCGAACGGGCATCCACCGTGCACGTCTTCGGCAAGGGCATGGGTATGGCGGCAACGCAGATCGGCATCGACCGGGCCGTCGCGATCGTCCGCCCCCCTGACGGCGGATCCATCACCCTGTTCAACCCGCGCATCGTCGAAGTGTCGCGCGAGACAGATGAGCAGTACGAGGGTTGCCTGAGCTTCTTCGACGTGCGCGGCAGGGTCCCCCGGCCGCTGGCGATCAGTGTCGAGCACATGGACATCGACGGACAGGAGCGGATCACGATCTTCGAGCGGGGTATGGCTCGACTCGTCGCACACGAAGTCGACCACCTGCACGGCCTGTTGTACCGGCAGCGGATGCGGGACGGCGCGCACCCGATCCCGGTCTCGGAGTACCGGGGCACCGGGAGCAGCTGGAGCTACGGGAAGTAGTGCGGACACGAGAAGAGCCCCGGCCGGTCGGCCGGGGCTCTTCTCGTTGCATTCCCTACAACAGGCCTCGCTCGCGCAGATCACGCACGACGCGCTCGCTCATCTCCCGGATCTCCTCGACCGTGGTCCCCTTCGCCGTCGCGATGAGAGCCAACTGCACGACGTCACGCGCCTGACCGTCGACCACCTCGGGCGGGACCGGCGACTTCTGGATGCCCGGGGCTCCGGCGACTTCTTGCACCGGTACCGGCTCGCCACCTTCCAGGATGCTGATGCAGCTGCCAGGGGCCCACTGGAGCAGGCCATCGATCTTGACGTAATTGGTCTCGCGGATCTCCAGGCCCTTCTCGACGCGCTGCCAGGTCCGGTTAGAGAGGCCTCCGGCTTTGGCGTTCACATCATTGAGGGCGAGGCCGAGTTCTGCTCGCCGCTTGCGCGCCATGCCGGCGAGGCGGGAGTAGTCGCGAGGCGGGCTGTCGGTCATGCCCTCAGTATGCACAACAGCAGGTAACTATCACTAGCGGACGCCCCCAGTTACCTCTAGCTACCTTTGGATGTAGCGAGATGCCCACGGAAGGGGCTAACGTGAGACGTGGCGGGCCCGCCCCGAACCGCCAAGAACCGGGCGGGCCCATCGATCAATCCGCTGCGCTCAAACAGACCGGAAGGACCATCCACATGGTCGCATCCCTCAGCGATCCCGGCGAGAACCGGGGCCTCGAACGCTTCACGAACAGCGAGTTCAACATCGAGCTCATCCCCAGCGGAGAGAGCTTCAAGGTGGTCGCATCGGGCGTCGCACACGCCCTCGGCTTCCACGCAGCCCGAGACATGCTGCGCACCGTGCCCGACGAGGAGAAAGGGTGGGAGCTGTCTCCCACCCCTGGCGGCGAGCAGGAGGTTCACATTCTGCTCGAGGCCGGCTTCTATCGGGTGATCGGCCAGCGTCAAGCGAAGAGGATCAGTGACGCGGCGATCCGCAGCCGCGTGGAGCGCTTCCAGGCATGGGTCTACGGCGACGTGTTGCCGAACCTGCGCAAGCACGGCCGCTACGAGGTCGCCGCCGCTCCCCCGGCAATGAAGGAGATCACCGCAGCGGCCGGCCCGCGCCCTTACAAAGAGCAGGCGGAGATTGTGGTCCTGTTCGCGCAGGCTGGGGTCCTCCCGGAGTCCTACGCAACCGCGACGGCAAAGATCATCGTCGCCCGAGCGATGGGCGAGCGGCCCGAGTTGGAGTCGTCGGAGACGCCGCTGTACGCGGCCACGTTCCTCGCCGAGAAAGGCCACAAGCCGAAGACTGTGGCGAAGTTTCAGTCCGGCTTCGGCTCCCGGGTCAGCAACCGGTACTTCAAGGTGCACGGCCGTCGTCCCGAGAAGATCCCCGGCCCGGCCGGCTCCCGCATCGACAAGGTCGCCGTCTACACCGAGGACGACCGACCCGTGCTGGAACAGGTGTACGCCGAGATCGTCGATCTGATCAACGCTTTCGAGAATGGAGGCCAGAACCGGCTCATTGCCTGATGGTGCTCACTGGCGGCCCCCGGCCGTCTGGGCTGGGGGCTTTCTTGTCACCCCATCGACACGTTCTGTGCAACGTCTTCCCTCCCGCCTCAGCCCTCGTAGACTGGCCGGGCTCCCGCCGAAAGGATCCACCCATGCGTCCCGCGGATTTCCGCGATCACCTAGTTGACCTGCTGAAAAACACTCCGGATGTTCAGAAAGTGGACGTCTGGGAGGGCGGACCGTACCCCTATGCGTTGGCCGCGACGGTCGCTGGCCGCGAGTCTCGCTGGCAGGTGATCGGGCAGCTGGCCGAGGGGGCAAAACATGCGACGCCTACCGCGACTGTGATGGCTGGCCCGCCTGCGTTCACGGCCGCTCCGGTGACGGCTGCTCCGGACTCCTGGCTGGCTGGCGTGATCGGCGCGTCGGAGCCGGCGGACACGGAGCGGATCGATGTGTGGTCGGCGCGTGAGGGCAAGAGCCATACGGGTCTGACGGTCTTCTTCCACAATGGCGAGCGGGCGTTCGTCCGCCTCGCGTGAGGCTCCCAGAGCGCAGAAGAAGCCCCCTCGACCGGACGGCGGTCGAGGGGGCTTCTTCTGTCAGGGGCTTGGTGCCGTCGGCGGCCGTTCGGGAGGCCACGGCGATGCTGCCTCTTCTCGGCCTGCTGCCGTGTGTCGTGTGCATGCAGCAGACGCCTTCCGGCCCGCGCCCTGTCCCGCCACGCTCGACTCGTCTCCCCTGCCCCGTCCAATTCCCGCTCTGTCGGCACCCCGGGCGGGGCTGCAGGCTCGACTCATGGGGGCTGACGAGGGGCTATCGCGGCTGGACACGACCATGTTCACCTGCCCGTACTGCGGTCTGCCGCAGGAGCGGGTGGCGACGCTGGGGCACGACTGGGCGCTGCTGGAGCCGGACATGCATCCGCTGGCGCATATGGTGCCGGCTGAGCACCGGTGGATCACCCTGTCGGATGGTCGGGTGACGGTGTACGGAGTGTGTCCGCCTGTGGTGGAGCAGCGGTGCCGGATCGAGCATCGGCTGGCGTGTCCGGGGCAGGAGCTGCCTGATCTGTGGCCGTGGCTGACGACGCTGCGGGGCGAGAACGCGCGGGCGGCGGAGCGGCGGGGGGATCCAGAACCGTCGCAGCCTGGGGAGGAGTGGCCTGACGTCGGGTAGGTACGGGGTGCCCGGGCCGTCGGGGGCGGTCAGCCGAGGTAGTCAATCTGGAAGATGTGGAGCGTCTTCGTCTGGTGCCCGAGGTAGATCACGATGAGGATGTCGCCGGTGACGAGGGTGCGCATGATCCCGTCGTCTTCGCCGTAGGGATGGGTGGCGGCGATGGGGTCGGTGCAGGCGTCGGCCAGGGCGAGGGCGAGTCGGGCGCTGGCTTCGTCGGGGAGGCCGTCCCAGATTGCTTGGTTCACGGCGTCGCAGCGGAGGGCGTACACGCCTTCACTCAAGCAGGTCAGGCGGCGCCGCGTGAGCGAATCCGCTCAGCTTCCTGAAGGACACGTTCAGTCACATCACGCCAGTCACCGGGCACCTGTCCGCCGGCCGCCTCGATGGCGGCGGCTTCGCGGCCTCGCTGGACGGCTGCGAGGGTGCGCTCTGCGATGCCCTGCCATTTCGCGAAAACGGTGAGCAGCTGATGGGCTGGTGCCCGGTTGACTTCGCTGAGGAAGCGCTGGGCGAGAGCGGGGTTGCCGAGAGCATCACTGATCCGCTGGATGGTCCACGGCTCGCTACTCATCGCTACCTCCCGAATAAGCGGTACCGCTTTCGAGGCTATCGGAAGGCGGTACCGCCTTGATGCCGCCTTCGCCGAATGGCCGGCCTTCTTCACTGTCGTCGCTGGGGCGGCCCGTAGGGGGACTGCCAGGCGGGCCGGTCGCGCCGGAGGGCGGGGCGGTGGTGGTCGCAGTGGGCGGGCTGATGTACGGCTTCGGCGAGCTTGGCCAGGCTGCGCGCTGCTTCCTGGACGGACTGTCGGGCGCTTGGCGCCGCAGCGTTTTCGAAGGATCGCCGGAAACGCTCGAGGGCTTCCTGTGCTCGTTGGGCGCGTTCGGCGTGGAGGTGGCCGAAGTGTTCCTGCACCTGCTGCCACGCCTGCTGGAACTCGAGGTCGATGGGCGCTGGCTCAATGTGGAGGTCGACGGCGGTGACGCCCGCGGTCTCCTGCCATTCTCCCGCCTCGTCCATGATCGACAGCGTGGGTGCGACCCCGCCGAAGACCACGGGTTCGGGTGCAGGCCGGCTGCGCATGGCGTCGTCGCTGACGTCGTAGTCGTGGAGGGCTCTGTCGATCTGGTCGAGGATGTCGTCGCTGTGCACGAGCGGGGCTCCTTATCTGGTCATTTCAATCGCCCGGAAGTCGAGGTTGTCGGCTTCCATGTCGATGGCGGCGGCCGCGGTGAGCAGGTCGCAGTCGGGGTCGTCGGCGAGGTTGCGGCAGGATTCGGCGATGGCGCGGAGGAGGGCGGCGACGGCGTCGATGCCCACGTAGGGCTGTCCGTTGGTGGAGGTGACGAGGGGCAGTTGGTCGGTTGCGTGCGGGATGGGCGCGTCGTCGGTCATCGGGGTATCCGGGCCCGAAAGTCGGCTTCTCGCTGGCGTAGTTGCCGGAGTTTCCTGCCGTTCCAGAGCACGAAGATCAGGGTGGCGATGGAGACGGCGAGGGCGGTGCACGAGAAGATCACGGCCGGCTCTGCTCTGGGCAGCCAATGGTGCGGCATCCGTGGTGGAAGTAGCTGCCGTGGACGCAGCGCGGCCGGTTGTAGTCGGGTTCTTCGTCGCGGCACGGGGCACGTCGCACTGGCGCGGTGGGGCGTTTGTGCCAGCCGACGGGCTCGTCTTGGGTGTCGGGGTTCCAGGCGGCCACGGCGTCCCTTACCGCCTGCGGGTCGCGGGGGTAGCACCAGCCGTGGTCGTAGCCCAGATTGTCGTCGCGGGGGACGGCGATGAGCCGGATGTTGAAGCCGTGCCACAGCCACAGGTAGCGGTGGGTGTCGTCGGTGGCGAGCTCTTCCCCTTGCCAGTGTTCGTCGAGGATCGGCTGGGGGTGGCGGTGGACGGTCATGCGGCGCGCTCCTGGGGTTCACGGCCGGCGGCGAGTTCTTCGATCTGATTTTCGAGTCGCTGGATTTCGGCGTCGGCGGCGGCCCGGTGGTGTTCGAGGGCGCGGGTGGTGGCGCCGAGGCTGCGGCGGGTTTTGTCGGCGAGCCGCTGTTCGGCCCGCCAGTATTCGGCGAGGAGGGCGGCTTCGGGGATGGTGAGCAGGCCGCGGAGGGCGCGCTGGAGCAGTGTGTCGATGGTGGTCTGCCGTTGGGCGCGTTCCCGCTGGTTGGGTTTCGGGGCGTGGGCGCGGGTCACGGCTGCACCTTCCCGTCGCGCACGGCGATCCACCGCCCGTACACGCTGGGCAGGACGCGGCACGGCTGGTAGTACTCGATCTCCCCGGTCCCGTCTGCGGCACGTATCGGCAGGTACTGCTCGTCGAGGATCTCGTGGAGCAAATCTTTCAGCTGGCGGATACGGGCAGCCGGCTCGGTCGGGTAGTGGCCGCTGCCCTGGTCGTGCGCGATCAGTTCGTCGGCGGCTTGTTCGTGCGCGCAGCCGCTGCCCGCGCAGGGACGGCCGGCGCACAACTCGTCCGGGGCGGCTTTGTCGACAACGGCAACGAGGTCTGACCCCGCGTCGGGCGCGGCCGGCTCCTCCGCCTCGTGGCAGCCGCATCGGCAGGCGACCCCGGTGAACTTGTGGTTGAGGCGGCAGCGGGCATGCAGCCGTTCGGCGTGGGCACGGAGTTCGGCGTACATCGGGAGGCCGCGGACGGCAGTGATGGCAACGGCGTCGGCGGTCTGGCAGGCGGTAGACGTGTACGGGTGGGTCGGGAGCAGGGCGAGGACGGCGGGCGGGAGTTGTTCGCGGGTGCTGCCGGGCGGGTTGTTCGGGGTTGTTCGCGATTGTTCGGCGGCCTCGGCGTCGGCGTGGCGTTGGATCTCCGCGCGGGCTTCGGCGAGGTCTGCGATCAGCCGGTTGTAGTCGGCAGCCAGGATGGGTATGGCGGGCTGCCCGTCGATCGTGCAACCGTGTGTCGGGGTGTCGGTCATGGCTTCTTCCTTCGTGCTGCGCGCTGTGGGATCTGGATGTCTTCGCGGAAGAGATCACCGGACAGGAGGGCGAGGGCTACGGCGTTGGCCCGGTCGCGGGCACCGAGCGCCTTGTAGATGGCGGCGAGGTGCCGGTTGATGGTGGGCGGGCTGAGGGCGAGTTGCCGTCCGATCTGCGCGTTCGTGAGTCCGTTGGCAGCGTGGGCAAGGACTTGGCGTTGGCGTGCGGTGAGCCGGCCGATGCCGACGTCGAGGTCGAACGGGGTCGCGGTCACGGTTCGATCACCGGATTCACCTCGAACACCTTCGCGCCCTCGGGTGCCGCGTCGGCGTCGGCTGCCAGCAGCGCCTTGATGTCGGCGGTCGTCATGCCGTCGAAGCTGACCCAGCACGAGCACAGTGCTGCGGCGGAGCACGTCTCGCCGCAGGTCTCGCAGGTCCAGGGCGGGCAGTCGCCGCAGTGCTCGGAGGGGAACAGGTCGGTGGGGTCGCCGGTGGGTTCGGGCTTGGTTCGGCGGCAGCCGTTGCAGGCGAGGATGGTCATTGCCCGTTCCTGTCGTGGAGGCCGAGGGCATGGCGCACCCCGGGGAAGCGGTCGTTGGCGTAGGTCCGGCGCTGGATCTGGAAGTCGACGGGGAGCCCGGTGCGCTGGCGGGCGAGTTCGGAGATCGCGGCGCAGAGCAGGCCCCACCTGCCGTCCTCGTGGGCCGGCCGGTCCCGGGGGAACAGGGCGTCGAACTCGTCGTCGGGAAGGATGAGGCGGACGTCGACATCCCGCCACTGCTTGCCGATGGCAGCCGTGCCGACGAGGTAGGGGACGTGGCCGAAGGCGGCGTCGATCTCGCGGCCGAACGCGTCGAGGTGGAGGGCGGCGGGCATACCGACACCGACCATGGGATGCGGGCAGGGCTTGTCGGTCATGCTGCGTCCTCGTTCCAGTGGCTGATCATGTCGCCGAACGTTTCGTCGTACCGGGCCTGTTCGGCGAGCTGTTCCCAGTCGGGCATCGGCGCCGGGTCGGGGATGACGATCGCCGCGCGCCGGGCCCGCTCGCAGTCGACGGCCGCCTGCCAGTGCTCACGCCGGTAGGAGCGGGCCACGAGGTACAGGGCGATCGCCGCGACCACTCCCGGCGCGCCGAGGGCGGGGTGTGTGGCGCCGGCGTAGATGCCGGCGGCGGCAAACAGGGCGGCGGCCGTCTGGCTGTAGCGGGCTTTCGTGCGGGCGATCACAGGTACTCCGGGGCGTGGACGGTGTGGGCGGTCCAGAGGGCGAGGGGTCCGGGGCCCTGTCCGCGGAGGTCCCACATTTCGTGTTGACGGAGGTCGAAGGGGGTGGGTGGCTGGTTGGTGGGCTGCGGGTCGTTGCAGGGTTCCGACCATTCGAGGGCGAGCTGTACGCCGGTCATGGCTGCCCCACCGGGGTGTCGGTTTCGAAGCTGATGACGATGGCGTCGTCGGCGACGTGGAACCGAAGCGCGTTGTCGGGAAGGGCCGCGTCTTCGGGCAGGCCGCATGTTTCCCGGTAGGCGCGGCAGGCGGCGACGGTGGCGGCGTTGATGTCGCCGATGCACGCGCCCCAGGGTTGGGCGGCGGGGATGATCCAGCGGCGGATGGTGCGGGTGACGGTCTCGCTGGTGTAGGTGGTCATGGCGGTCTCCGGGGGTCAGGGCCGCCCCGGGTGGGGGCGGCCGAGGAGCAGGTCAGGCGGGTGGCGTGGTCACGCGGATGCAGGCGCGGCAGGTGACGGTGATCTCCGTGGTGTCGGAGAGCGGGCGGTCGAGAACTCGGCCCCGCGCGTCGAAGAGGCGGATGCTCTTGCCGCACGCGGTCTTCATCGGCCGCGAGTGCGGCACGACGTCGTGGACGCGGGCGCCGCCCTTGAGGCGGATGCGGCGGGTGTCGGTGGTCTTGAACATCAGGCGGCCTCATCGGTCACGCCAGCGGTGAACCGGAGGTCGGTGCCGGGTGCTTGCCAGCAGGTGCCCCACGGCTGCTCGATGGGGATGAGGCCGACGCTGGCGGGGTCGACGCAGCGGCGGTCGATGCCGGGCTTGCCGACGCGGTGACGCTCGGCGGCGCTGTCACTGTTGAACGTTTCGTGACAAGCCGGGCAATGTGCGCGGCGCAGGCCGGTCCAGGTCTTGCCGCATTCGCCGTGGGTGATCATGGATTGGGCTCCTTCTCGGATTGAGGGCTAGGACGGACGCTCAGGGGCTCGGATGTCGCTCGGGACCGCCGGGAGGGGGTTAGGCCGTCTACGGCTCGCTATGGGGGCGGGAAACGGCAATTCCTCGGGAGGGGCTCGGTGCGCCCGCCACCGCCGCCACACCCACCCCGGTGGCCAGTCCTCGCCCTGATGCCCGCACAGCAGCGCGCTGTACGCGACCACCACGACGAGGTACACCGCCAGGCCGATCACCTGCGCCCCCGACACCAGTCACAGACCGCGCACACGACCGCCCCGATCAGGCACAGCAGCCCGGCGCCGAGGCAGGCGAGCGCGGCCAGCAGCAGGACACCGGGGGCAGGGCTCACTCCGGGGCCTCCGTGGCCCTGGGCTCGGCGACCGGGCTGTCTCCGCCTCGCTGCGGGAAGCAGGCTGTGAAGCCGCCGGGCACGTGGACCCACTTCACGTAGTGGTTGCCGTCCATGCTCGGGGTGCCTCGGTCCTCGATCTCCCGCCAGCAGTGGGCGCACTCGGGCCGCGCCTCCCGTGTCTGGGCGTCGGGCCGCTCCAGGCCAGCGAGCTGGTGGAGGTCTGGCCGGTCGCAGCAGACGTCGAAGCCTCCGTGGCAGGCGGACTCCGTCTTGCCGCTCGTCGGGCAGAAATACCGGGCCGCTCCCGGCTTGCAGACGTGCTCGGCCGTGTCGGGCTGCTCCCCGACGGCGGGCAGCTGGCGGCCAGCGATCTGCCGCAGGAGGCGTTCGGTCTTCTCCGGAGTGACGACCGCCTCGGCGGCTGCGGACAGCTCTTCCAGGTATCCGGCCAGCGGATCGTCGGCGGGCTGCTCCTTGGCGGCCATGCGGCGCAGGAACTCGGCCGCGTGCTTCCACGTCGCCACGGTGGCGGCCGGGCCGTCCTCGTGGAGGATGTCGCTGTCGTTGAACTCTGCCGTGAGGCGCTTGGCCTCCCCGTGCAGCGCCTCGGCGGCCCGGAGCAGCGTGGCCCGGTCGGCGGACACGACAACAGACGGCAGAACGGCGGGCTCCCACACCGCTCGGAACGGCACGTCCGACTTGGCGACGAAGTAGCCGTCGAACTTCAGCACCCAGTCCGTGGGCTTGATGCCCACCCAGTGGCTGGCCTCGACGAGGATCTGCGCGTCCTGGTCCGGGTCCTCGATGCGGTCCTCGGGGTCGATGGTGTCGAAGTTGCTGCCCGCGAAGGCGCGCAGGGCATCGGCGTTGGCGCCGGTCCACTGGATGGCTTCGCACTCGTTGGGACGCTGGCGGTAGCGCGCGGCCTGGTTGATGGTGTGGTTCATGGGTCCTCCGTAGGGTGGGCGGGCCGACGGCTCGCAACTCGACTGCGAGCCGCCAGTACGGGTCAGGTGGACGGGGCGGCGCAGCCGGGGCAGAGGTCGGCCAGGCGGCCGGCACGGCGCTGGCGGGCCCAGCCGTCCTTCCGGCCGTCGGCGCGTACCTCCCGGGCCGTCAGCGATGCGAAGCGGATACGGATCGCGGCACTCCCCGGGCAGTCGGTCTGCTCGTCGGGCCCGTCGCAGGAGACCTCGACGCCGAGCGAGTGGGCCGTCACGGCTGCCTGCTGTCGGCCGCACCAGACACGGCAGAAACGGCGGGGCGGCGCATGTCGTCGGCGACCGGGCAGTGGCAGACCATCCACACCGTCGGCTGCTCCTGCGGGCCGTGGTCCGGGCAGTACGCGACGATCTCGTCGGCCTCCGTGGACAGCGTCTTGTCGCGCATCGCGGCGAGCGCTCGCCGCATCTCGTCGATCTCGGAGCGCGGTGGGTTGACCTTCCAGCAGTGCATGGCGTGCGGCTGCGGGTGGCCCTTCCAGGGCTGGCCGCAGGTGCAGCCGTCGTTCTCGGCGGCGGACTTCTTCGCGGCGTCGCACCAGGAGGAGTGCGGGATGGCGCAGCCTTCGGCGTCGCAGCCGTTGGCGTAGGCCTCCAGCTCGGCCACACGGTCGAGGGCTCGGCGGAGTTCCGTGATCAGCGCGGGCACGTCGGTCCGGGCGGCGGCCACGAACGTGGCGTCGGCCCGGTCCTGCTCCAGACTGCCCGTGCCCCGGCAGGTCTCGCCGATCCACATCGACATGCCGGGCTCGTACTCGGTGCCCTGGTAGATCTCCCAGCTGTCGGTGCACCACGGGCCGGGCGTGGCGGCGTTGGCGCGGGTCTCGATGTCGGCGAGCTGCTGGTCGGTGGGCGGTGTCTGGTCAGTCACGTCTTGTCCTTGTCTGTACGTTTCACCCGGCATGCGGTGGCATGGGCGGGATGGCATGGAACGGAAAGGAATGCGGTCAGGTGGCGGGCGTCTGCCCCGGGTGGCTGGCGACCCAACGGCGGGCCGCGGCCTCGATGTCGTCGAGCGCTGCGTTGCCGCGTTCGACGGCCCGGTCGTACTCGGCGCTGTCGGTGTGGGCTGCGGCAGCTCGGCGGACGCAGTGGCGGTAGGTCTTGGCGGGGGCCTCGATCTCGTTCATGAGGGCCATCACGGCGAGGTGGCGGTCGGTGGTCATGTCGTGGTCCTTTCGGCGTGGTCCGCGCGGGGATGATCGACTCAGGCGGCGTCGCGGAGTGCAGCCATCAGCCGGGCCCGGTTGGCGGCTTGCTGCGCTGGGCTGGTCGGCATGCGCTCGGGCCGGTAGTCCTTCACTCGGCCGGTGGGCACGGCTTCGGCATAGAGCCGGCCGAGAACGTCAGCGGGCGGACAACGGAGTGCACGACGGACCCGGGCGACGGTGTCGGGGTGGCAGCCCAGGCGATGGGCGACGGAGGCGTTCGTGTGCCCTTCACGAACGAGGGCAGCGATGTCTGCGCGAATCTTCATGCGGCCCTCCCGTAGGACTTCTGGGATGCGTTTCGCATCGGTGTGTCGGTGGTGTGGTCGGGGGCGATGCACCAGTCGTGTCCGCAGCCGGGCAGGACCGGCCCGACGGGATCACGGCCGTGGCCGAGCCGGAACGCGACGCGGCGGGCGGACTGGTTGCCGCCGTGACAGAAGTTGGGTGTGGTGCCTCGCATGGGCCCGGTCCACCGCATGTGGCCGCCGGTCACGGGCTGGGTGTGGGCGGTCCACTTCTGTTCGAGGGTTACCCCCTGCGTCGGCCACGTCCGCTCGCAGGGCGAGATGTCCTCCTCGGCTCGGATCCGGGCGACGCGGTCCCGGCGGACGCCGAGCGTGTCGGCTATGCGAACGTTGCCGAGCCCTTCGCGAAGCAGCTGCACGATGTCGGCGCGAGAGGCATGCGCTGCGGGCATCAGACCGTCACCCCCAGCCGCTGACTGACGATCGTGTCGCGCCATGCGCTCATGCGGCACTGGCCTCGGCTTCCTGATAGCGGCCGGCGTGGACGGTTCCGCGGGCGCGCCCGTCTTCGTGGCACGGCACCGCAGGGGTGACCTGGCACTCGGGGCAGCAAGCCGTCGCCTCGGCCCAGGCCGACACGCGCTGCGGGTGTGGCTCCGGCAACTGCCGGCCGGTCTTCCGCAGGACGCACGGCCGGTGGGCGTGGGCGCAGCAGTGCGGGCAGGCGACGGCGCGGGCCGGATGCTGGCTGGCGCGCATGAAGTGGCGCAGGGTCTCGGGCATCGGGGCGGCGGCACGGATCGTCATCGGGACTCCTTCAGCGGGCAGTTGCCGCAGTCGCAGGGCTGGTCGGGGCGGTTCTCTTCGTTGCGGTAGTGGCGGACGGCTGCATCCCAGGCGGCTTTCGGCAGTGACCGCTCTGGTGGTGGACCGGGCGGGGACGAGCCCGTCGGCCAGGCCCCGGGGCGTCTGCCGGGAGGTGGGGGTGGCTTGGGTTTGGCCGGCTGCTCGAGGCGGGCTTTGCCGTTCGTGATCTGCTGACGCATGTAGCGGCGCCAGCCGTCCGGGTCCTCGCGTCGCATCACGGCAACGTCGTCGGGCTGCAGCTCCGGGCCGTTCACGACACAGCCCCTTCGTCGACGATCACCGCGTCGGGGATGTCCTGGTCGGCCTGCTGGCGGGCGAGATGGCGGGCGGATGCTGCGCGGCGGCGTTCGACCTCCGCTCGCTCATCCGCGGGGCTCGTGCCGCCAGCGCGTGCGGCGTGGGGTGCGCGCTCATGCCCGCCTGGTGTCCGGCATGGCCGGCCGACCGCTGCTCCACAGTTGGAGCATTCGATGCCGAGCGGACCGGGACGCTTGACCTCGGCGATCTCGGGCGGCACCTCCCGGCCCACGCCGGGCAAGAGTTCCGCCATCTTCCGGGGCTTCAACTCCAGGCCGTCCGCCGCCCGAGTCCGCTGTGCTCGTAGGGCTGCAAGGTAAGCGGGAACGTCATCGGGGTCTGCGTCGGGGATTTCGGCTGGAAGTCCGGGCCCCTGGAAACTGTCGGCACGATCGCCTCGAAGCCGCTTGATCTCGCCGATGATCTCCGCGGGGCTCACGAACGGTTGCCGGCGGGCAACGGCCGCCGCGGCTGCCCGCGCGTCGCCGAGCGAGAAGTCTCCGAGAACGTCGTGCCAGGCGTCGGCAGTGAACTCGTCGAACTTTTGCTGCGGGCACAGCGCCCGCACATAGCGGGCGAGGACCACGGTCTCTTCCTCGTTCACGGGCCCTCCTTCTGCTGCCTGCGGGCCTTCGCCCTGTTCATGGCTCGGTCGAACATGTCGTTGGTCTCCTGTTGCTGGCGGTTGACTGGTCCGTTCTGGCCGACGGCAGCGGGCAGGTAGGCCACCCCGTCTTGGGCATCGGGCGCTTCGAGGGAGCGCCAGCCCTGGACCCAGGCGGAAGCGCCGGCGGGCTGGCCTTTGAGCCGTGCTGAGCTGACTGCGTAGGCGACCATCGCGGCGGTGCCCACGCGCTCGACGGCTTGGCGCGTGTACTCCCAGCCTGATTCGCGTAGGTCCCATGCGATGCCTGCGAGGCCTGCGTTGGCGATGCCCCGTTTCAGTTCGGCGAGGGGGTCCGGGATGCCGCCTGACCGCTGCTCGCCTGCAGCACCAGTACTTCCGTAGGAAGTACTGGGGTAAGGAGTGGCACCGGCATGGATACCCGTGACGGAAGCGTCACGCCGTGACGAGTCACTCTGACCTGCATCTTCGTTTAGACTCTGAGATTTTTCCGAAGCACTTTCACTTTTTTTCGCGGAGGAATCGAAGGTAAAGTCCTTCGATTTCTCGGCGTTTTGGTCTGCGTTTCCGGCTCCGCGGATGCCCTCACGGTGCTTCGACTGGCGCTCCCGAGCCTTCTTCTTCTCGGCCTCGTGGCGGGCTCGGGAGGTGTTGCGGCCGTCCTCGAGGAAGTCGTGGAAGACGTAGTCGCCGGGGCTCGGGTTGGGGCATCCGCCGGAGCATCCGTGTCCGTGTTCGTGCCACAGGCCGGCCTTGACGAGTTTGGCTGCCTGGGGCTTGGTGCCGTAAAGCTCGGCGACTACGCCGGGTACAACGCCGTCGGTGAGGTGCTGTGCGGCGTAGGCGCCACAGCGCAGCCAGAGGCCGAGCGCAGCGTTCCCGGCCTTGATGAGCTTCGGGTGGGAGTGCGCCTTATCGTCGATTCGGAACCAGGGCATCAGCTGCCCCCCGCGTGCTTGATGTGGAACATCAGGCGACACCGCCCAGAGGGTGCGCGGCGATCTCAAGCGCGGAGAGATGCCTGGGCAGGCAGGTGGTCAGGTCGACGTCCTGGTACGCCCCTGCCGCGGCAGCGGCGGCAAGAGCATCGTTGAGGTAGAAGTCGGCGTCCGCGGCAACGCGGTCGTAGTGGCCGAGGAAGCTGCTTCGCTCTTCGGGCTCGGGCCATCGGTTGGCCCCGGCACGGAAACTGCGGACCCATAGATCGACAGCACGCTGACGGAACGCGTCAACTCCCGTGTGCTCAACCTCGTTGGCTCGCAGGCCGTGGTGCAGCTCCGACGAGTGGTGATAGCCGGCGAAGAGCGCGGCCCGCCTGATGCGTTCCAACGAGATGCCGGCGTCCGCCAGGTCGTCGACCTGGTTATGGACGACGCTGAAGAGGAATCCCTCCGGCGGCTCGACATACGTGGCCGCGCCGTCGAGATCGTTCCACGCGTCGCACCAGTCGATAACGACGTGGGCGCGAGCGTCATCGGCAGCGTTCGCCATGGCGTCCTGAATGGTCGAGAAGCCCCCGGTCCCGCCGGAGATGGCCGTCGCGATCAGTCGCTCCGGATCCACCCAACTACCGCTCGCCTCCAGTTCCACGAGGCTGTGCACGAACTTGGCGCGGTCTTCACGTGAGGGCGCTTCTTCCAGATCGGTTGCCCAGGCGTGGGCCCAGCGGTCGACGGCCGCTTGCCCCACCAGGCTGAGCGCGTCGGGAATCCCCTCGGCAGACGGAGCGACGATCCGGTGTGCTCGCTCTTGAAGTTCTTTGACCATGCGCCAAGCGATTCCGCAGGCGTAGCGGAAGGTGTTGTCGGCTCTGACCGTGGGGTTGGTCATAGCCTTCTCGATAATGTCGGGCCAGACCTCTTGCGGCAGGCCGGCCTCGTGGAAGGTGTCGAGGCTCCCCTTCCAGCCGTCGGGCAGCTTCACCTTCTCCGTCTTCCACCCGACTTCTCGGGTCCACCCGCTCCAGGTCTTCTCGAAGGACTCTCGGTACGCGGCCTTCGGGACCTGCTGCTGGCGCAGTTCTTCAGCCGCCTGCTTCATCGCGGCGGCCCACCGGAGTGCGTCGCCGCCCACGTCGGCGACGACAGTCGAGTCGACGGTGGCGCTGCTTTTGCCGCTGTTGCAGGGTTCGCAACTGGTGACGAGGTTCTCGGGCTTGTCGCTTCCGCCGAGCGCGACGGGCGTGACGTGGTCGACGCGCAGCGGGACGGCCGGGGCGGACGCGCCGCAGTAGCGGCAGATGTGCCGATCCCTGCGGAGGATCTCGTAGCGAAGGCGCTTAGAGACGGCCATTGGTCTTCTTTCGGAGAGTGCTGGTTGGGGGCTTTCGGGCGCACGGAACCAAGCCCTTACGGCGGCTTCCTTGATCGCTTTTGTGCCGCCGTGGCACCTTTGAACAGTACCCCAAGGTGACCGGTCACCAGTAGGTCAATGACCAGCCACTTCGCTACAGCCTGGTGACCAGCCATCGCACGGTCAGCTACGCTGTCGACATGACGACGAAGGGAACCCCCGGCCGCGTGGTCCGTATCGACGACGACACGTGGGCTGCATACGGGGAGCTGTGCGAGGCGGAGGGAACGTCGCGGGCCGACGATCTGCGCCGGCATGCGCACGCTCGCGTCGCCGCATGGCGCAAGCAGCAGGGCATTGAGGCCCCGAAGAAGCGCGTCGTCCGCGTTCCTCGCAAGAAGCCGACTGCTGGTTCCGACTGACGTCACGTCCCCTCCTTCCTGACCCCGCTGCGGCGGGGCCTTTGTCGTGTGCGGCCTAGGCGGCTGAGGTTGCGGCCTGTTCGGGTGTGCGCCGCAGGCGTGCGAGTCGTTTTTCCACGTCCGGCTCACGCCTGGCGTTCCATTGACCGCGGACAATCCACTCCCGGCCGATCCACTCCGTATAGGCGGGCGGGATCGCTTCGGTGAGCTCTTCGTGGACGTCGGTCCACCAGATGCCCATGGCCTGCTGCATCTCGGCGACGTTGCCCTTGCCGCCGCCCTTGCCGTAGGCGGCGATGTACGGGCCGTCGCGGTAGACGCCGTGCCGCCAGCCGCGGACCGGGCCGCGATGCCGACGGTGCGGCATGGGAGTTATCGGGTCCGCGCCGAGCCAGCCGAACTCGAAGTGTCGGTGGCGGATGACGCCGAGGCCGAACTGTTCGCCGCACAGGGTCAGGTCCCTGCGGATTGCGGCACCGGGCACGTTCTCGATGACCCAGTCGACGCCGTACCAGAGGCACAGTTCCCGCATCTGCGGAATGAGGTCGACGTACTCGCGGCCTCGGTTGGTGCCCTTCGTCAGCGCGGTGTGTGCTTGGCAGGGTGGGGAGGCGTGGACGAGGTGGAAATCCTGCCCGCGGTCCCGCATGACGGTGAGCGCGTCGTCCTGGACGAACTCGAACGGGTAGTTGGGGCGGGGCTGGATGTCGACGCCGACGACGTCGAAGCCGGCGAGGTGGTAGCCCATGCCAGCGCCGCCGGCGCAGCAGAACAGGTCGAGGACGCGGGGGCGAGGGTTCATCACGACACCGCCTTGGTGCGAACCCGCTGGACGGTGCGCGTGGAGCAGCCGACACGCCCCGCGATGGCCGGCGCCGACAGCGGCTGCCGGTCCAGGCGGCGGATCGCCGCATGTCGCTCGCGCGGGGTGAGCCGGGCGGGCGGGTCTCCGGCGGCGGCCCGGTCGACGGCGACCTCGTCTGGCTGCGCGGGGATGTAGGCACGGCGCTGGGCGGCCCGGTTGCTGGCTCGGACGCACTCGCGGCAGATCAGGTGCCCCTTCTCGTTGCGGCCGAGGTTCTGCGGGAAGGGGTGGCCGTGGCGGCAGGCCGGGCTGTCGGCGGTGGTGTGGTAGCCGGGCAGGCCGAGGTGTTTCCGGTGGCGGGCGATGGTGGTGCGTGCGGCGCCGGTGCGGCGGTAGACCTCGATGTCGCTGTGTCCGGAGTGGAGCAGGGCCGCGATCTGCTGGCGGGTGTCGGAGTTCACGCGGCTTCCTCCAGTCGCCGTCGGGCCTTCGTCCGCTGCTGTTTGCTGGCGCCGCCCCACAGGCCGGGCTGGGTGCCTTCGGCGTCTTCGATGCGGTTGATGTGTGCGGTGCAGGCGGCTTGGACGGGGCATCGGCTGCAGATGCGTTTGGGTAGCCGGCTGCTTCCGCCGGGCCTGATTTCGGTCCATTCGTCGGGGTCGACTTGGGCGCAGAGCGCGTCGGCCATCCACGCGTACCGGCCGGCGCTCACGCGGCGGCCCCCAACCGGGCACGCATGGCCTTCTCGCGCTCGATTCGTGCGGCTGCTTCGCGGCGGCGGAGGATGGCGCTGAGCTGATCGCCGATGTACTTCTTGTTGCCTCCGAGCTGTTTGGCGATCTGCTCGGGGCTTTCACCGAGGAGGTAGAGGTGTTCGATCTCGGCGTTCTTGTCGGGGTCGCGCTCGTACTTGGGTGCGGCCTCGTAGGGGGCGGCCTGTTCGGGCTGGCAGGCGGGGTCGTCGATGTCGTCCCAGGCAAGCGGTCCGTGCCAGCCCTGCGCGCGGGCCCGGCGGATGGTGTGCGGGTTGTCGCTGCGGAAGGCGGACAGGCGGCGATAGGCGGTGGTGATGGCCCGCGCGGTGGAGGCGTCGAGCTCGGCGTGCTTGCCGGTGATGATCCGGCCGAGCCGGTGGCGGTTCATTCCGGTCTCGGCGCCGATCTCGTCGAGGGTGTGGCCGAGGCAGGCGAGCGCCCGGAGTCGGCGGATGCTGCCAGTGGCGTCGACGGTGCCGTGGTCGACGGGTGCGGGCCCGATGGGGATCGAGAGGATGGCGGCCGCGCGGGCCCGGCTGATGGTGGGCTGGCCGTAGAGGACGTAGCGGATGGCGGACTGGGATACGCCGCTGCCGGCTGAGATCTGTCGGACGAGCCAGTCGTTGGCGATGAGGCGCTGGATGTGTTCAAGGACGGGCGCGGCGTCGCGGAGGCGCCGGATGCCGCGGCTGTGGTCGAGTCGGAGGGCGCTCATGTACCGGTAGCTGGCGAGTGCGCACTCCGGGCTGTCGCAGCCTTGGAGGTGGCACCAGCGGCTGGGCTCGTGGGCGGTGGTCATGGCCGGTCCTCCTTCCGGGTGTGGTTGGCGGGGTGGTTGGCGTAGGACTGGAGTCGTCGGATGCCGTCGCGGCGTTCGCAGTACTGCCGGCGCCGGCGGAGGGCGGCGTCGAGCACGCACCAGGCGGCGAGGAGCAGGCCGGCTTGGATGCCGAGGGCGGTGAGCCAGCCGTGTTCGGCGAGCTGGTCGATGTACCAGTCGGCGGCCGGCTTCAAGGCGGCGGTCATGCGGCGGCCCTCCGCTGCTCGATGCGCTTGTTGATGCGGTCCCGGAGGTGGGCGCGGCCGGCGATGGTGAGCCGATAGGTGTTGACCTTCTTGCCGTGGGCCTTCGGGTTGATCGACACCTGTTCGCCGACGACGCGCAGCACGATCGGGTGCTCGAGTTCGACGAGTGCCCGGAAGTACAGGCCGGCCCGGCGGCAGGCGTCCTCGGGGACGATCAGGCGGATGTCGTTCATGCCGAAGGGCTGACCCTGGGATCCGAGGTGGACGACGACTTGGTCGAGGACCGCGGTGTCCCAGTCGGTGACGGTGGCGGCGTTGAGGGCGGCGAGGATTCGGGAGGCGCGGGCCTTCGCTTGCTCCGGGGTGATGGTCATGACGCGGTCTCCTGCCGGGCGAGGTTGTCGAGGGCGACGGTTCCGTGCCGTTCCAGCTCGGCGTCGGTCATGATCGGGTGCGGGATCTGGCCGGTCCGCAGGACGTCGCGCAGGTCTGAGGCCGCCGTGCGGTAGGCGTGGGCTCGTTCGACCCGCGCGTACTCGTCTGGGCCGGGCTGGTCGACGAACAGGCCCTCGTCCGGGTCCGGTTTCGGGCCGGCCAGCTGCTCCCACCGTTCGGCGAGGGTGGCGAGGACGGCCCGCAGTCGACCTTCGTTCTGATGCATGGTCTTGGTGGTCACGTGTGGTCTCCTGGTCTGGGGCCGCCCCGATTCCCGCGGGGCGGCCTCCGGTGTGTGGGCTAGTCGCTGCCGCCGGCGCCGAGTTCGGGGCGCTGCGGCTCGCTGAGGTACTCGGGCGGGACGTCGATGGCGTCCGGCTGCCAGTCGGTGCGCACGGTGTCGTCGTGGGCCATGGCGCGGGCCAGTTCGGCGCTCTTCGGCAGGGCCTTGAAGTGGTTGCGCAGGACGGTCTTCTTGGCCATCTCGTCGTAGCTGTTCCGCCAGGCCGGGCTGTTCTTCGACGGCATGCTCAGGCGGCGCTCTTCGATCTCGGCCGGGTACATGACCTTGAAGGTGCGGCCGCCGTTGATGAGGCGGGCGACGGAGTAGTAGGCGACCGCGGCGCCGCGCGGGCCCGTCCGGCAGGGCCGGTGGACGAGCTTCTCCTCGAGGCCTTCCTCGTGCTCGAAGTAGTCGTTCTCCCGGACGGTCTCGACCTTCACCGACGACGCCATCGGGTGCTGGTAGAAGAGCGTCACCATGCCCTGGTAGCCGAGCTGGAAGGTGGCCTCCCCCTTGTAGGGGACGATGAATGCCTCCTGGGTCGGGGAGCCGGGCTCGAAGCCCAACTGCGAGCAGGTCATCAGCGCGCCGAGGAAGGATTCGGTGGTGCACTGGGCGAGGTCGGGGTTCTTGCGGATCAGCGTCAACGCGATGCGGGCGATGCGGTCCGCGTCCATGTGCTTCGGGAGGGCGCGGGCGATCTCCGGCTTCATCCGTTCGATCTGCTGCGCCATGGTCGGCTTCTGCTGCTGGCCGGCCTGCTCGACCTGGCCGACGTTCTCGGCTCGGCGGGCGACGGCGTTGCGGGCATTGGTGGTCACTGGTTCTCCATCACGATGTTGAGCACGCGGGTGTTTTCGCCCCGGTAGTCCTCGGGGTCGATGTCGGGGTTGGCTTCGAGGGCGGCGGTCTTCCAGCTGATCTGGCCGAGCCGGGGCCGCCACGTGTAGGCGAGTTCGCCGCGGATGTAGACGTCGGTGCCGTCGCCGGCCATGGCCTTGAGGTGGTTGTCCGCCTCGGTGAGGGCGATGTCGGCGGCCTGCATCTGCTCCTGGGCGGTGTGCCGGATGTTCAGCCACTTCTCGACCTCGGCAGCGTCGGCGATGACGTCCTTACGGCCGGGCTTGGCGTGGATTCGGTCGAGCAGCTGGCCGGTGGCGTGGCTGCCGTCCAGGGGCGGTTGGACGCCGGTGGTCACCCGGCCCCAGAACTCGGCGGCGATGGCGAGGAGGTCGTCGATGAGCTTCTCGTCGCGCTCGATGCGGTGGACGATCGTGCGCTGCCCGCCGATCGACGCTGCGGCGTAGCCGAAGGACCAGCCGGTGAGGAGCATCTGCCACTGGGTCTGCACCTGGACGTCGACGGGGGGCTCGTCGATCCAGTCGTTCAGTGCGTAGCTGGAGCGGGTCTTGATTTCGACGACGCCCGGCAGGCCAGCCTCTTTGGTGGTGCGGTCGAGGTTGACCAGCGCCCACGGGATTTCCGGCAGGCGCAGAGTCCCGGGGTTCTCGAAGATCGGCAGGCCCGTCTTCTTGGTGAATCGGCTGGCCACGAACGGCTCGAGCTCGTGGCCCATCTCGGCGGCCTCGTCGAGTACTTCGTCGATGCGTCGGGGGACGGGCTGGCCGGTCTTCTTGAGCCAGATCTCCAGTGGCGACGTCCACTGGTTCAGGCCGCAGATCGCGACGATGTCGGAGCCGCCGATGCCGGTCTTTCGGACGGCGTGCCACTCCTCGCGGGAGGCGTCGGCCTCGAGCGCGACGACGGCGCCGGAGGGGTAGATGGCGGTGGTCATCAGAACGGGTACTCCTTCGCGGTGTTGCGGCGGGGCCAGAGGCGGAGGCTCCAGGTGCGGAGCTGGTTGACGCAGTGGCAGTCCTCCCAGTCGGCGTTGCCGGAGGCGGTGAACCAGCCGTGACCGCCGCGGCCGTAGCAGGCACCGCATGCCGGGTCGGCCTTGGGTTGTCGGGTGAGGTGCACGGCCCGCTGGTGCAGTTCGATCTGCCAGCGGCCGACGTGGTGGGTGAGGTACATGGGGCCCCGTTTCTGGGTGTGCGGTTGGGCGGGCGGCTCGCCCCGGCCGGGGGGTGTGGGGCGAGCCGCCCTGGGTGCCGCGGAGCGTGGGGGTCACTCGACGCGGCGGTTCGGGAAGCGTGGGTCAGGCGGCGGCCGGCTCGGCAGGCTTGGCCTCAGTCCGCTTGGCGGCGGCCCAGGCGTCGAGTTCGCGGCGCAGCGTGTCGTCCTTGCCGTCGCGGAGCCGGATCGGCATCTGCGCGCCGAGGAAGTCGGCGGCGACGATCAACGTGGGGCGGCCCTCGCCGGACGACCACATCTGCACCGGGCCGGGCAGGTTCTTCCAGGCGCCGAAGAACTTGGGCGTCATCGCCATCTGCTGGCCGCTGGCCTCGCGTTCCAGGGCGGGCAGCAGGATCTTGCGCCAGTCGAGGGGGGTCTTGGCGAACGGGCTGAGGTCGATGGCGATGCGGGTGCCGGAGTCCCCGGAGAGCACGAGCTGGTCGGCGGTGTGCTCGAGGTTGACGGGCTTGGCGTCCAGCAGCCGGATGGCGGCGGCGAGTTCGGGGATCTGCAGCCGGTGCACGATGGCGTGCCACGGCTCGCCCTTGCCGCTGGTGACCTGGGTGCGGGACACGGCGAGCGTGAACCGGTTGGTGGCCATGGCGTACAGCACGCCGTTCTCGTATTCGAAGGTGATGCACTGGACGTCTTCGGCGTCGACGAGGTTTCCGACGTGCGGGCGGGTCTGGGCGACGAGGCGGCTGAGGGTGCGGTCGGCGATGGTGATCACTGTGGGTCTCCTGGGATGCTGGGTGGGGTGCCCCGCCGACTTCGCCTCGGTGGGGCACCCGGGCTATTTGGGGAGGCGGACGGGCATGCACACGGCCCGGTAGGAGTCGTCGTCGACCGGCACGATCAGCGCCGGCTTGGTGGGGGTCGTGAACCAGATTTGGACGACGTCGCTGATCGGGGCGAGGAGAGATCCGAGGAAGCCGGCCCGGAATGCGATCTCGAACCCGTCCAGGTCGGCGGCTTCGACGTCGACCCGGCTGGACCCGCGGGAGCCTTCGACACCGCCCCGCACCATCACCTGGTCGCCGTCGAAGAAGAGAGTGATCGGCTGCTCTTCCTTCTCGTTGACCAAGGCAGCCCGCTTCACCGCCTCCAGCAGTTCGCCCGCGTCGACCCGGGTCCAGCCCGCGGCCTTGGCCGGGTCGGGGAAGTGGCTGTCGATGTTCTTATAGGGGGTGGCGATGGTGCGGCTCGTCACGGTGAGCGTGTCGGTGGCGAGGGATGCGACGCCGCCGTCCGGGCCGGGGAAGCCGACGTGGACGAGGCATCCGGTCATCTGCTTGACGGTGACCGCGATGTCGGCGGCCGGGATGAGGAGGTCGCCGGCGGCGTCGCCGTCGGGTGTCCAGGCGAGCCGGTGGCGGGCGATGCGGTAGCCGTCCGAGCCTTCCACCACCAGTTGGTCGCCGTCGGCGCTGATGTGGACGCCGCCGAACGCTTCGCGGCTGCCAACAGCCTCTTTGGGGGTCATGGCAACGGTGGCGGCGTGTCCGACGGCCACAGCCAGGTGTTCCCCGGCGGCCACGCCTGCGGTGCCGGGCGGGACGGGGAGGGCCGGGTAGTCGCCGCGGTTCATGGCGGGCAGCGCGAACGTGGTGCCGGGCGCCGACACCGTCAGCTCCCGTTCGTCGGCCACTACGTCGATGGGGCCGGCGGGCAGGGCTGCGGTCACGTCGGCGAGCAGGCGGCCGGAGACCAGGCTGTGGCCGGGCTCCAGCGTTTCCGCCTCCAGGCTGGCGCGGGTGGAGGTTTCCAGGTCGAACCCGGAGAGAGTCACCTGGTCGGGCGCGGCCTCGATCAGCAGCCCGGCCAGGACGGGGTTGAGCGGGTTGTTGGGGAGGCGGCGGTGCGCGCGGCGTGCGGCTTCCGCCAGCTGCTTCTGGTCGATGCGGAGCTTCACGCCGCCTCCACCTGCGGCTCGTCGCCGGGAGCGCCGTCGACAGCCGGTTCTGCGCTGGGCTCTTCCGTGACGGTCGGCCAGGGCAGCAGCTTGCCGGTGCCGGCGATCTGGTCGACTTCGAAGAGGGAGAGTTGTTCGGTGCCCATCTGGTCCTCCGTGGGATGCTGGTGGCTGCTCCCGGACGGGTCGAGCGTCCGGGAGCTTCGGCGTGTGACGGTCAGGCCGCCTTCTCGCGGGCCTCGTTGATGCGGTCGCGGGTTTCGCGCAGCCACTTGGCGACCGCGGCCGGGTCGTCCCCGGTGTCGAGCCGGTCGGCTGCCTGATCCGCGAGGGCGGTGAAGCGTCCGAGGGCGGCTCGCTCGGCGGCCCGGGTGCGCTCGCTGTGGCCGGACCAGAACTGGTCGGCCTTCGCCTGCTGCTTCTCGTGCTCCTTGTCGCGCAGCAGGTCGGCGCCGGACAGGATGCGGATCACTGCGAGTGCCAGGTCGGTCATGGCGTCCGTGTGCCAGAGCACCCAGCGCTTCTCGTCGACGGCGGCCAGGGCCGCTTGCTCGGCCGGTGTCCGCTTCGCGCCGGCGGCGATGATGGCGGCAGCCTTGTCGGCCCACACCTTGCGGTCGTCGTTCTTCGTCTTGGTCATCGCCAGTCCCCCTCGGGCAGGTCGTAGGGCGGGTTCGGGATGTCGGCCTCGCTGCTGGCCAGCTGCGGCTGCTCCTTGAGCGCCCAGGACGGCGGGACGCGCCCCGGGTCGGTGGTGGCGGCCATCGGCGCCTGATGCAGCGGCACGGGCTTGGCGCAGATCCGGGCGACCGTGGCCGTGTCGATCTCCTGGGTCTGGTCGGCCGCGGCGGTGGCCTGGCAGGCGATGTTGAGGCGCCGTTCGAGGTCGGCGGCCTTCTCCTCGAGGCCAGCGATGATCTCCGTGTACCGCTCGTCGATGCGGGCGATAGTTTCGGCGTGCCGGCGTTTCTGGTCGTCGAGTTGGATGTGCATTCCGCCGATGCAGAGGTTGGCTCCGAAGAGGAGGAACTTGAGGCGGTCGACTTCGTCGACGGCACGGTGCCGGGTGCGGCCGTGGCGGGCGAACATCGCCAGGCGGACGGGCGTGAGTTCGGCGAAGGTCATGACGCCTCCCCGGCCAGTTGCGCGTCGGCAACCGCCTCCGCGCGGGCCGCAGGAAGGTGGATCACCTTGGCCGTCTTCCTCCGCGGGAAGCATCCGTCGCCGCGCCCACCCCGGCAGATCTGTTCGACCTGATGCATCCGCTGGGAAGCCTTCTCGTCCCATTCGGCGCGGCGCTGCTCCCGCAGGTCTTCCATGTCGGTGCCGACGAACAGGAACGGGGAACCCGCGTTGCCGGGCCACGCGTCGCCCTTGACCGGGTCGAAGCGCATGTTGCGGTATCCCAGCCAGTTCTCCGCGTGCCGCTCGCACATGCCTTCGGGGAGGCGAACGTTGAACCGTTCGTCCGGCGGATACAGGCGGTTGGTGTTCAGGTACTGCTGCTGACGCCAGTCCGCAGCCTCCCAGGTGCGCCACCTCTGCTTGAGGGACTCGGGTACGGGCATTCCGAGGTACGTGTCGGGTACGGCGCTCACAGTTCCTCCAGTCCGGTGCGGTCGATGTATCCGGCGGCGTCGCTGTCGGCGAAGTCCCGGGCGGTGCGGAGCCGGTGGTTGAGGTTGCGGGATTCGTCGAGGGCCCGTTCCAGGGCGGCGATGTGCGGGAGGGCGCGGAGGATGTAGAGGCAGGCCAGGGCGTCCATGAAGCCGGCGGCCGGCGGCGGGAGTTCAGGCGTGGCGGTCACGAGGCGACCTCGCCGAGCTGCACGTCTTCGACCACCCGGCCGCCGCGGCTGCGGTGGTCGCACTGCCGGAGCAGGCACGGCTTGGCGCGGGCGTCGAACTCGGCGGGGCTGACCAGTTCGTGCCGCCACCCTTCCGCTGCCTCGCGGCGGCGGTCGGCGACCCGCGGCGTGAACTCCCTGTGGGCGTCCTCGGCCAGGGCCCCGATGTAGTCCTCCCGGACGGAGCCGGTGACGCAGCCCTGCGGGTCGATGCGGATCCAGAAGCCGGCCATCACGCCACCGCCAGGACGCGGCGGTACATGGCCGCGGTCGTGGGCCGGCGCTGCGGGGTGAGCGGGCCGTGCCAGCGGACCAGGTAGTCGACCGGCAGGGTTTCGCCGGGCTGGCCGGGCTGGTCGACCCGCTGCATGAGGGGCTGCCCGGACTCGCTGATGTCGCAGGTCCACAGCCATGTGGTGCCGTCGGCCGCGACCTGCACACGGTCCAAGTTGATGCGGGCGCCGTCGAGGATCGCGTCCATCACGACACCTCCGGCAGCACGGCCAGCTGCTGGTCGCGCCGGATCCACGCGGCCAACTCGGCCGCCTTCTCCGCAAGCTGGTCGAGGAGTTCCGGCGGGGAGTCGCTGGCTTTGAGGGCAATCTCGTTGTCGCCGACGATCAGCCACGCCGTCTGGCGGCCTTCGCCGTCGCGGCCGTAGCGGGTTTGGACGGGGCCGGTGTCGAGGTTGGCGGTGATGCCGCCGCAGATCGTCGCGGTCACTTCTCCTCCTGGGGCCGTTTCGGGCAGCCCGTATCCGCGGATCACGGTTTCCGTGTGCGCGACGAGCAGCCCTTCAGCGGCCAGGTCCTGCAGATCCTTGGATGCGGTGCCGATGCTCACCGGGTGGATGCCAGCCCGCCGCAGCGCGCCGACCGCCAGACCGGGCTTCCACTCCAGCGACGGGCGTTCCTGGACCGCGGCGAGCAGGGCCGCCCTGCGGGCGACGGTGGCGGCATCGCGGTCGTTCCGCGCCTTCTCCCACTCGGCTTCGGTGACCGGGTCGACGTGGCTGAGGGCGATCCACGCGCCGTGTCCGTCGACCCAGACGACGTCGCTGTGGCCGCAGACTCGCTGGGCTCGGGTGCGGGTTCGCGTGATGAGCTGCTCGCCGCCCAGGTCGTCCTCCGGCCGGGCGCCGGGGTAGGCGAGCACCGGGGTGCCGACCTCATGCAGGGCGTTGAAGGTCTCGACGTTCACGACGCGCCCCCCGCCTCGCGGTGCCTGCGGAGAACGTCCTCCCACGCGGGGTGCGTGGTCGGGTCCTCCGGCAGCAGACCAGCAGCGATCAACTTGTTGAGCCCGTCACGGTCGACCTGCACGTCCTGGCGGCCGAACGTGTCGGTCACCGTCACCGTCTCGATGTTCAGGGCCGCACACAGCGCCTTGAAGTCGGCGACGAACGAGTCCTTCGGGGTGTTCACGCGGTCACCCCCGCCGGCTTGCGGGCGGCGTCGTACTGGCGGATGGCCCACGAGGCTGCGTGGCACTGGTAGACGAAGTGATAGCCGATCTTGTCGACGTGCCACTCGGACACGTCGGAGAAGGCGAAACCGCCCAACTCCTTCACGGAGACCTCATGGCCGTCGCTGCGGCGGTGCGAGTAGGTGCCCCATGTCAGCGCCGAACTGTAGGAATCGCGGTCCTCCCCAGCGCCGCATGAGCACTCGGCGCGATAGTTCGTCCCGTGCTCGAACTCATTGATGAGGGAGAGCGCGATGTCCTTGCTGTGCAGCCAGTCGCTTTCGAGGATCTGCTCGCGGACGGCCGCCCGCAGACCCCGGGGGCCGCCGTTGCGTACAGCGTCGGCGACCTCGTCCTTGACTTGCCGGACCAGGCGGTCCTGGTCGTACTCCAGCACCGAGCGGCGTCCGTTGAGGAGCTTCGACGCCCACGACGACGGCTCGACGCGGATGCCGCGCAGCCAGTCGAACATGTCCTCGGTGTCGTCGCCGTACCGCTCGAAGTGGAACGAGCCGTGCGACCCGGCGACCAGCAGGTTGTACGGCCACGTCACCAGGAGCAGCCGGTTCATCGACTTGGGGGCGGAGAAGTGGACGTGCCTGTACAGGCCGTCCTCGCGGAGTTCCGTCAGCTTGGCCTCGGCGAAGTCGCGCTCGAAGTGGCCTGCGATCTCGGCGTAGTCGCTCATGCCGTCGCCTCGGAACCCTCGGCCGCTTGATCGGCGAGCTTCTCCAAGCCTTCGGACGCGTCCTCGAGTCCGTCCGAATAGCCGTCGAGGTACGCCTGCGGGCGTTCGCGGTGGCCGTCCGGCGTGTGGCCGTTCAGTTCCTGGATGGCCTTAGCCGCCTCAGTGAAGACGCTGGAGCGGAAGGCGCGCGGCTGAGCGAAGGGGTCGTCCGCTTGCGGCATTGCCTGGTGGTAGAGCCACTGAGCGCCCAAGGCGTCAGCGCCGGGATCGTCTGAGTCGAAGATGAACGACGACAGCGATCGACCCGTGGCGGCTAGGGCGTCCTCCAGCTTGGCGATGCGACACCAGGGGCAGCCGCGGTTGTCGCTCGGGGCGTGGAGCCAGGTGGGGTGCTCAGGGTCTCCGCAGCATGCAGAAACGCGGCCGTCGGGCTCTCCGAGTTCGAGGGAGCGGTAGGCGGCCAACTCGGCTGCCTGCTTCTCCTGCACCGTCTCCGCCACGTGTAGCGGCGTGAACACCTTCGTGCCGTACTTGACGGCCGTTGCGCACGGCCAGCCGGTGACGATTCCCTCGTCCTGGCACACCGCGCACAGCCAGGAGTTCGGCACCCCGCAGTCGTCGAAGATCGGGACGTGGAAGCGGGCCGGGAGCTTCGCGTTCTCCTCCAGGGAGAAGCCGGCGAGGATCTCGTAGTACGGGTGATCGGGGGCGTGAAGCAGCGTGGCGCGCTGCTGGCACTCTTCGTGCTTCACCGGCTGCCCCTTCTTCGCCAGGTCGCGACAGGTGCCGCACGCGGACGGGTCGGCGCTGGTGCTCCTGGCGGCGAGGAACTCGGCCCGGTGCTGGATCCAGAACGGGTCGGGGTCGGAGTCCGTGGGGACGGACGTGGTGGCGTCAGACACGGTCGGCCTCTCCTGCAGTGGTGGAGCTGTGGGCTGCTTTGATGGCGGCGAACTGGGCCGGCCAGTCGGGGTACGCGGCGGCGGCCGCGCGGACGTCGTCCGGGTGCTTCACCAGCCAGGCGTCGAGACGGAACGCGATCTGATCCGACGGGGACTTCGTCCGGCCGGCGGCCTGCTCGAAATGGGCTGCAGCGATGTCCGCCTCCACCACTGCCAGCGGCACATCCATCGACGACCACGGGCGCGTCATGCCGCACCGCCGAGGCCGAGCTGGGTGGGGAACTGGGCCGCGTAGTAGCGGGTCCACGTCTCCTCGAAAGCCGGCCGGTGCCGCTCCGTCCACGCCTTCGTCTCGCGCACCGACCCGTTCGGCAGATCCGACTGCCGCGTGCCGACCTCTTCGCCGGTCTGCTCCTTGTGGATGGCGGCGGCGCGGCGACCGAACCAGGACTGCACCGATTCGATCTGCTTGCGCTTCAGGCCCTTGTCCTTGAGGAAGTCCGGGACGTACAGGGGGATGTCGAGCGGGTCGACCTCCGGCTCCTCGCCCAGGGCGCGGGCGGCCACGAGGCGGCCCTTCGTCTCCAGCCATTCCGGCGAGACGATCCCGGAGAGGATGGACAGGATCTCGGCCTGCTGCTTGGCCCGGGAGATCAGCGAGTCGAGCTGGTCCTCGGTGGCCCGCGGGTTGATCGTGCCGCCCTGCGTCCAGTACGCCTCGATCGCGTCGGCGGTCTCGTTCTGGAAGGCGACCAGCGTGTTGCGGTGGGCCTCCGCGACGCGGTGCTCGTTGATCGTGGCCAGCAGCATCAGGAAGGTGCGGACCGGGATGACGGTCGTGCTGTAGGTCTTGCCGTCGGCGGCAGTTGTGGGGCTCTGCCCCATGACTGCCCAGGAGCGACGTCGGAGCTTCGCTAGCTGCGTTGAGTAGTCGAGGCCCAAGTCCTCGACCGCGGCCTTGAGCACGATGTGCGGGGTGCCGTCGACGAGGATGGTCTGTACGGAGCCAGCCGACAGGTCGAGCTTGACGACCTCGGTCGACTGTTCAGGCAGAATGGACACAGTGGTCCCTTTCGTTTCAGTCGTTTGTGGAGGGATCCAGAGGCCGTCCCGGACTTGGTCGTTGCGGGGCGGCTTCTTCATGCGCAGGTCAGGCGGCGACGTCAGCGATGCGGGCGAGACGCGGCTCTGGCGGGCGGGACTCGTGGGCGCGGATGGCACTGACGGCGGCCTGCCGGCGTTCGGCGAGGTAGGCGTCGATCTCGTCGATGCAGTAGGCGAGGCGGCGAGGCGAGGGGATGCCGACGGGTCCCTTGTCCTGCTGCCGGTAGTTGTAGAGCGTCTGGACGGTGACGCTCATGCGTCGTGCCGCTTCGTCGATCCAGACGTGTCCCGGTGGGGGCGGGGTCGGGGTCTTGGCGAGCCTGGGCACTTAGGTACTCCTTCGTGTGGGGGTTGCTTCGATGTCAGGGTGTCCCTGTTTTGGGGACGATGGGGGCATGAAGAGGACCAGGACGCCGACACCGAGGGCCTCCGCTATGGCGTGGGCGTCGATGACGTCGAGGTGGTCGAGATCTCCGGAGTGCAGCCGGCCGACCTGAGAGCGGGATACACCGCTCGCTTCCGCTAGATCACGGACAGTGTAAGGCTTGCCGCGACCTGGGGTTTTCATGGTTCTTTGGAAGTAGTCGAGGTCTCTCAGGATGTAGCGCACGCTCAATGGATCTCCCCCGTTGCGAGGTGCCTTTCACTGGCTTTGAGTTAACTCCTCTCGGGACGCCATGTCAACAGAATCGGGACAGCCTGTCGGCGAGTATCGGCAAAGTTCATGGCCAGATAGCGTTGGTCTGTGGACGGACTGTCCCGGATCCGGGAAGGTTGTACAGACTGACCTGCTATTTTTCCCGCGCTATCCGTTATCCCTAGAGACAGCCGGTGTGACAGTGACGCGAGAGGAAGACGACATGACGGCAGCGGCCACCGCCTCCGACCAGGGCGCGGCCGGGACCACTCCTGCCGGCGCGCTCTCCCGGCTCATCCAGGAAGCCAACGAGGCCGGAATCACCTACCAGGAGATGGCCGACCGGGGGATCGACCCGCAGGGCAAGCGCCTGCCGAAGCAGTGGTACCAGAAGCTCGTCAAGACTCCTCCAGTGAACCCGCCGTCGCCGGACCAGATGCAGGCCATCGCCGCAGCCACCCGCAGGCCGTTCCGCCGCGTACAAGAGGCCACCGCCGAGCAGTGGCTGATGTACGAGGCGACCGAACTCGCGGGCTACGACGAGGAGGTCCGCATCATCGTCGGCCACCTCGCGGGCAAGTCGAAGGCGGAGCTGATGAAATGGCGCTACATGATCGAGGCCGAGGAGCGCGCCCGGCGTGAGGCCGGCGAGTAGCGACAGGCGGACGCCCGGCGTTGACTGATCGACAATGTCCGTAAGTAGACATTTACTCAACCGGTTGTTGACGACTCTCAGTAGACGTACCCTTCACCAACCGTGCACTTCCGGCCGTTCTGGCTGAGTGCACCGTTGTACGCGGGGAGGATGCATGCTGGACGTCGCCTACGAAGCCGTCGAAGACCTCACACCCGGCCGGCTGGCCGCCATAGACGAAGACCGCGGAACCATCAGAGTCCGCCTCGACAAAACCCGACCCCTCGCCGACGTGGTGCGGCAGTTGAACATCGAGATCGATCGGCTCATGTCGTCGTCCCACTGGTTCCAACTGTGGGGCACGGAGATCGTCTCCCGCGACACCCCCGACCAGCCCCTGCGAATCGAGTACATCTTCCGCCCCTGGGTTCCGCGCGACATCGGCGCGTGCGTGGCGGAAGACCGAGGCACCGTCCGCGTCTACATCTGCCCCGACTTGAATCCGGAGCAGTTCGCCGCCGCCATGAACCCGGCCACCGAGGACTTCCTCGCCGGCGGACACTGGTTCCAGTTGTACGCGGGCGAGATCATCGACAATAGCCCCGAGCCGATGAGCCGCATCTGAACGAACGGGGGCTCCCATGGCGGGCTACGTAGAAGACCGGTGGTTGAAAAAGGGGCCGGACGGCAAGCGCACCATCCCCACAGAGCGCTACGGCAAGGGGAAGCGCTACAAGGTCGCCGGTATTCCGGGCGTCCGCGCCCGGTCGTTCCCCGACAAGCAGAAGGGCGCGGCCGACGCCTGGCTTGCGAAGGCCATGGCCGACAGCAACAGGGGCGAGTTCATCGACCCGCGCGACGGCAACATGCTGCTGCGCGAGTACATCGACAAGCACTGGTGGGCGTCACGCACGGGCGATCCGGCGACCCTGGAGACCGTCAGCCGCCGGGTGCGCAACCAGATCCTGCCATTCCTGGGCAGCCTGTCGCTGCGTCAGATCAAGGTCGACACGTTGCGCCTGTGGCTCAAGGAGCTGGAGGGCGTCATCTCGCCGGGCACCGCGGTCGTCGTCTGGGGGTACCTGAACAACATCCTGGACTGCGCGGTGGACGACGAGCGCATCCTGAAGAACCCGTGCCGCGCGCGAACCATCAAGGCTCCGGTGAAGCCGCCCACCAAGGCGCGCGCCTGGAGGCGCGCCCGTGTGGCAGCCGTTCAGGCCGGCTTGCCCGCCGCGTACCGGATCCTCGTCGACATCGGCTCCGGCGCGGGGCTGCGCCAGGGCGAGGCGCTTGCACTGGCCGAGGGCGACCTCGACATGGAAGGCCGCGTGATCCATGTCCGGCGGCAGGTCCGCAACGTCGAGGGGAAGCTGGTCTTCTCCCTGCCGAAGGGCAACAAGACCCGCTCCGTTCCCATGCCGGACCACCTCGCCGCTCGCCTCGCCGCGCATATGGCGGCCTATCCCCCGCAGCCGGTGACGCTGCCGTGGAAGGACCCCCGGCCGCCGAAGACGAAGCTCGAGGCGAAAGAGCGGGCGCCGCAGACGCACCGGCTCCTGATCGTCAACAGCAACGACGGTGCGGTGCGCGCCAACATGTGGAACGAGAACTACTGGAAGCGGGCGCTCGCCGCGGCCGGGGTCATCCCCGAGCCGAAGAAGGTGCGACGGAAGACGGGGCGCGGATTCCGCCTGGTCTACATGGCGGCGCACGAGCACGGCTTCCACTGTCTGCGGCACACTTTCGCGAGCGTGCAGCTGGACTCCAGGGAGAATCCCGTGGCAGTCTCGAAGTGGCTCGGCCACGCGGACGCCGCGATCACGCTTCGGGTGTACGGACACTTCCTGCCCGATGCGGACGGCCGGGGCCGGCAGGCGATGGACGCCTGGTTCTCCCAAGCTCTGGATTCTTCGGCGTCCTCCCCAGACGCTCCCCAAGACACGATTTGCGACGCCCCGGAAGCGGGTTCACCCCCCGAGGACACGGCAGGACTACCGGACGCCAGAGGCACTGAAAGCGTCTCTGAGCTGCAGGAATCTGCGGCATGAGTCGGAGGCGAACTGCCGTAGCTCGTCGGCGAGATACAGCCAGACGACGGCCCGGTACCGGTTGAGGTAGAACTTGACGGGCACGACCAGTCCCAGACGTGCGAGGCGGGTGAACCGGGTGGGGGGCACCTCCAGGATGGCGGCGCCTTCGCCGGTGCCCACGACCAGCACGCGCTCGCGCAGTGCCTCGGGGAAGCCGGGTTCCGAACGCAGCCGGTCGATCTCCGCCCGGACCACCCGGCGGCCCCCTCCTCCTTCGTCGGGCACGGTCCTGATGCGTCCGAGGTGCACGGCGAGGTCGAACTCGCTTCGTTTCAGATCGAGTTCCCGCGCCGCTCGGCTCGGCGTGCAGGAAACGGCATGGGACGGCGTGACGGTGTTGCCGGACATGGTCGAACTCCCCCGTGGAGTGAAGTGGAGTGAAGCAGGCCCGCGCTGTCCGCGGTGGCCTCGGAAAAAACCGTAGCCGGAATCGCCGATCTCGTGGCAAGCCTGTGGATAACTCCACGGAGAAGAACAAAATTGCAGGTCAGAGCTCTGTCAGGGGAGTACGCTCAGGATGTCGGGGGTCCACGGTGAGGTGTTCGCCGACCCGATTGACCAGCAGGGTCATCTCGTAGGCGATGAGGCCCATGTCGGCTTCGGCCCCGCTGAGCACGCACAGACAACTGCCGGTGCCCGCGGCGGTGACGAAGAGTACGGCGTCGTCGAACTCGATCATCGTCTGGCGCACTTGGCCCGCGCCGAAGTGCCGGCCGGATCCCTTGGCCAGGCTGTGCAGCCCGGACGAGACGGCGGCGAGGTGCTCCGCGTCCTCCCTGCCCAGTCCCGTGCTCGCGCCCGCCACCAGCCCGTCGTTGGACAGGACCAACGCGTGCCGCACGTGGTCGACTCGCTCGGTCAGATCGTCCAACAGCCAGCCCAGCCCCTGGTTCTGCGCCATGTCCCACTCCCCGTGTGACGATTCCCCGTGTGATCCTCCACCTCGCCGGAGAATCTGACCGCAAGCCTTCCCCAGTCCCTGCCGCCGGAGCAAGGAGGACGGCGGCATGGCGTGGAGGACGACCTGAGCGGGCCGCCGACGGCGACGTCAGCTCACGGAGTCGAGCAGCCGGGCGGTGTGCATCCGCCCGGCGTACTCGACCAGCCGGATCAGCACTTCCTTCCCCGAGTCGCGGTCACGGGCGTCGCACAGGACGACAGGGGTGCCCCCGTCGAGGTCGAGGGCGCGCGAGACGTCCTGAGCGCCGTATGTCCGCGTGCCCGCGAAGCAGTTGACCGCCACCACGAACGGGATGTGGCGATGCTCGAAGTAGTCGACCGCGGGAAAGCAGTCCTCGAGGCGTCTGGTGTCGGCCAGGACCACCGCGCCCAGGGCTCCCTGTGACAACTCGTCCCACAGGAACCAGAAGCGGTCCTGGCCCGGGGTTCCGAACAGGTAGAGGGAGAGACCGGAGCGGATGGTGATGCGGCCGAAGTCCATCGCGACGGTCGTCGTGACCTTCTGGTCCACGCCGTCGGTGTCGTCGACCGACTGACCGGCCTCGCTGAGCAGTTCCTCGGTGCGCAGCGGCTTGATCTCGCTGACCGCGCCCACCATGGTGGTCTTGCCCACGCCGAACCCGCCGGCGACCAGAATCTTCAACGCCAGGGGGGCCGTCTCCCCGCCCGTGGCGTCGGAGTGCTCGGAGACCATGGATCACTTCTCTCGGTCGTGTCGGCAACGGCAGAAGGCATGCACAAGTCGGGTCTGAACGTTCATCTACAGCGCTCGCAGCCCCTCGATCACTTCGCGCAGAATCCGTTCGTCGGGCAACTGCGCGGGCGGGACCGGACGGCTGACGGTGACGCAGCCGAGTTCCAGCAGGTCTCCGAGGAGCACCCTGACCACGCCCACGGGAAGGTCCGAGCCCGCCGAGAGTTCGGCGACGGACTGCGTCTCCGTGCAGCACAGGTCGATGAGGGTGCGGTGTTCCGGCCCGATGGCCATGCCGTCCGTGCCGGGCGCGCCCGGGTCCAGGGTGACCAGGGCGATCAGGTCGAAGCGCACTCCGGTGGGGCCGGGTTTCGTGCGTCCGCCCGTCATGGCGTAGGGGCGGACGAGCGGGCCGGCCTCGCTGTCGTACCACTGGCTGCCCAGCTCACGCGGGGCGCTGGTCATGTCCTCGGTCATCTGCGCGGGCCGCTCTCTCGCGTCATCCGGTGACAGGCGGCCGCGCGGCGAGGCGGGTCGGTGTGTAGAGGTGTTCCCCGACCCGCTTGACCAGCCGCGCCATCTCGTACGCGACCAGGCCGATGTCGGCGGTCACCGCGGTGAGGACGGCCAGACAGGAGCCGTCGCCCGCTGCGGCCACGAAGAGGAAGCCTTCGTCCATCTCCACCATGGTCTGGCGGACACCACCGACGCCGAAGTGCCGGCCCGCGCCCTTGGCGAGGCTGTGGAAGCCGGAGGCGACGGCGGCGAGGTGTTCGGCGTCCTCCCGTCTGAGGTCACTCGACGCGCCGACGGCCAGGCCGTCGTTGGACAGCACCACGGCGTGCCGCACCTCGCTCACGCGCATCACCAAGTCGTCCAGCAGCCAGTCGAGTTCGCCGGACCGCTGGGCCGGCCTCGTGCTCGGGTCCTGGATCATGCGGGGTCTCCTTCACTGCTCTCACTGCCCGGTGCGGGATCCGGGGTGGCTCGGCGGCCGGACTGTCTGCCGCCGCCCCGGGCCCAGCCGGCCCGGTAGGCGGCCATCCGGTCTCGTACGACCTCGGGGGTACGCCCTTCGTCCCCGCGCGGGGAGCTCGCCTTGGCCGGCTCCTCGGAGAGTCGGTGGCGCAGCTGAGGGGCGAGACTGGCCTGTCGTACCCGGCGCGGAAGGTCGTCCGATCCTTCGGAGTCGTCCGGGGGGCGGTGCAGGCGCAAGGCGGTCACTCCGGGTGGCGGGGGGTCGGCCGCCACGGGTTCGGCGGCGGCTCGGACGGGCGCCACCAGCGCGGGGCGGTCGGCGGCGGCGGGGACGGCCTCCTGGCGCCGGTCGGCGGCGTATCGGTCGGGGGCATTCCGGTCGGGGACATGGCGGTCAGCGGCACTGCGACCGTCGGTGTTGCGAGCGTGGGTGTTCCGGTCGACTGCGGGCACGCGCGCGTACTCGCGTTCCGAAGACTGCTGCTGGATCTCCGCCGTCTCACGGACGGAACGTTCCGGCTTCGCGCTGTGCAGCAGGGCGGTCGGCAGCAGGACGACCGCTGTGGTGCCGCCGTAGGGCGAGGTCCGCAGGTGCACCTTGATGCCGTGGCGGGCGGCGAGCCTGCTGACCACGAACAGACCGAGTCGGTCGCTGTCGAACAGGTCGAGGGCCTCGGACTGCGCGATGCGCCGGTTGGCCTCGGTCAGAGTCTCCTTGCCCATGCCGAGGCCTCGGTCCTCGACCTCGACGGCGTATCCGTTGCCGACGGGTTCGCCGGTGACCCGCACACGCGTGTGCGGGGGTGAGAACTGGGCGGCGTTCTCGACGAGTTCGGCGAGCAGGTGGGTGAGGTCGGCGACGGCGGTGCCGATGACGGCCGCCTCCGGAAGTTGGCGCACCTCCACGCGCGCATAGTCCTCGACCTCGGAGACCGCCGCGCGGATCACGTTGGTGAGGGAGACCGGCATCCGCCAGGCCCGGCCGGGCGCCGCCCCGGAGAGGATGATCAAGCTCTCCGCATGGCGTCGCATACGCGTGGTGAGGTGGTCGAGCCGGAAGAGGTCGCTCAGCTCGTTCGGGTCGTCGGAGCGGCGTTCCATGCTGTCCAGGAGGCTCAACTGGCGGTGGACGAGGACCTGGCTGCGGCGGGCGAGGTTGACGAACACCCCGGAGATGCCGCTGGCGAGCTCGGCCCGCTCCACGGCGGCCCGCAGCGCGGCGCGGTGCACGGTGCCCAAGGCCTCGGCGACCTGGCCGGTCTCGTCGTCCGAGGGAGGTCCGGGCGGGGCCTCGGCGCGGACGTCGATCTCCTCCCCGGCGCGCAGTTTCCGCATGGCTTCCGGGAGTTTGCGCCTGGCGATCTCCAGGGCGCTGTTGCGCAGGCTGACCAGTTCGACGACGAGTCCGCGGCCGATGCGCACGGAGATGACGAGGGAGGCGACGACGGCGGCCAGGCCCAGCAGGACCGCCGCGCCGGCCGTGGTGAGCAGACCTCGGGTGAGCGGGTCGGCTCGGTCGGCGACACCGTGTCCGGCGTCCGCCTCGATGGTCCGCATCCCGTTCTGCACGCGCGTGTGGGCCTTGTCCCATGTGCTCGCCGGAGCAGCCGCGATCGCCTTCGCGCCCGCCCGGCCTGCGAGCACCTTGTCCTCGGCGGCGTACAGGGCTGCGTAGGCGCTGCCGGCGGCAAGTCGCTGCCAGGCGGTGCGTTCGGGGCCGCGCAGGTCCGCGACGGCCGACTCGGTCAGGGCCCGACGTGTGTCGACCGCGCCGGTGAACAGCCGCAGGCGCTCTCCGCCGAGGCCCCCGGCCAGGCGTGCGCCGGCGAGCACGACGTCCTCCTGGGCCAGCGCTTCTCCCGCGCGGGAGAACTCGAGCAGCACGCGCGCGTCCGAGCCGAGTTCGGCGTCCTGGATGCCGGAGAGGGCTCCGCCGACCGAGAAGGCCGCCGAGATCGTGCTCGTGTACCGGCCGTACGTCTCCTCCCAGCCGGCGCTGCCGTCGAGCACCGCGGTCCGCAGCGAGAGGAGGCCTTCGGCCCCGGACACGAATGTCTCGAGCCGCTGGGCGACTCCTGTGGGCAGGTCCTGGCCGTCGGCGACGGTGCTGTCGTCGCCGAGCCGCAGTGCGGCCACCGCGCGGTCCGTGCGTTCGGCGAGCGCCCTCAGGTCGCCGTCCTGCCCGGGGGCGGGATGGGTGGCGTACCGGACGGCGGCCGCCCGCTCGGTCTGCAGGGCGGCCACCGCGGCCGCGACGGGGGCACGGACCTGGGAGTCCACGCGCTGCAGCTGGCGGAGCCGGGAGACGTCCTGCGCGGTGGTGACGGTGGCGTACGCCCACAGTGCCAGCAGGGAGACAACGGGCACCATCAGCAGACAGACGATCTTGGCGCGCACGGTGCGCGGCCGGAGCCGCAGGCGTTCCGCGCGCGGGGGTATCGCGTCCGCCGAGGCGTCCGCCTGCTCGTCCGGCCCCTCGTCGGCGGGGGGTCCGGCGTGGGCGCGGCGCCCACGCGTGGGGGGCGGCGCGTCGGCGCCTGCCGTCGGGGTCCTACGGGGTGTACGCATGGCCTCCTCGCTCGGAAGTGGTACGTCGGAAGTGGTACGGGGGACTTCCCGTCCCGCCGGTGTCGTCAGACGGTCCGGGCCTGTTGTCGGCCGACGCGGCTCTCCACCGGTTGCTGTGCCGAGGCGGACGCCTCGCGCTCTCCCGTGGTGGGCGACAGTGCGACGAAGGCCGAGGTCAGGAAGAGGTAGGACCCGAGGCCGACGGCGAGGGGGAAGATGAACTGCATCGCCGTGGCCCCGGGCAGCGCGTCGCCGGAAGGCGTGACATGGACGCTCACCGCGAACATCCCGGTGTAGTGCATGCTGCTCACCGCCGCCCCCATGACGAGGGAGGCGAGGGTGACCGCGATCGGCGACTTGATGTTGAGGGCCGCCCAGAGGGCGGCGGTCGCCGCGACGACCGCGATCAGGACGGAGAGTGCGACGCGCACCGGGTCGTAGGTCACGTCACCGTGCAGCCGGACCGCGGCCATGCCCAGGTAGTGCATGCTCGCCACGCCGAGGCCGGTGGTGAGCCCGCCGATCAGCAACGCGCGCGTGCGTTCGCGGCTGTAGCCGACGGCGAAGACGCCGGCGCAGACGACGATCATGGCGACGAGCAGGCTGAGCACGGTCAGCGGAACGTCGTAGCGGATGTCGGTTCCGCTGACGCCGAAGCCGAGCATGGCCACGAAGTGCATGGTCCAGATGCCGGTGCCGATCGCCGAGGCCGCGGTGATCAGCCAGTTGCGGCGCGAGCGTCCGGTGGCGCCGAGCGCGCGCACGGTGCAGCGCAGCCCGAGGGCGGCGCCGATACAGGCCATCACGTACGACAGCGCGGGGGTCAGCCAGCCGAAGGCTGCGTGGTCCAGGTGTCCCATGGCCACGGGACGCTAGCCGGGGCACGGGAGCACAAAGGGGGCGCATTTCGAAAGGTGTTGGAAAGTGGCGCAGAAGTGCGCCGGAACGATCGGGTCACGCTCGAACATGCGCGCCGGGGCATCATCCGTGCCGGTGAGGGATCATGCGGAGCATGAGCGACGACCACACACACGTTCAGGAGTTCTTCACCGCGCGCGCCGCGGACTGGGACCGCCGGTTCCCCGACGACGGCCCCGCCTACGCCTCCGCGGTCGGCGAACTCGGTCTGCGCGAAGGGGACCGCGTCCTGGACGCGGGCTGCGGCACAGGACGCGCCCTGACGCCGCTGCGGGCCGCCGTGGGACGCTCGGGAGTGGTCGTGGGAGCCGATCTGACCCCGGCCATGCTGGAGGCCGCCGTACGGGCGGGACGCGACCGCGACGGGCGGCTGGTGGTCGCCGACGTCGCCGCGCTCCCGCTGCGCTCGGAATCGCTGGACGCCGTGTTCGCAGCGGGCCTCATCGCCCATCTGCCGCACCCGGCGGAGAACCTGCGGGAACTGGCGCGGGTGGTGCGCCCCGGCGGCACGCTGGCGCTGTTCCATCCGATCGGCAGGGCGGCGCTCGCGGCCCGCCAGGGCCGGCAGATCACGCCGGAGGACCAGCGGGCGGAGCCCAACCTCCGCCCGCTGCTGGCCGGTTCGGGGTGGCGTATGACGTCCTACGCAGACGAGGACGCCCGTTTCCTGGCCCTGGCCGTCCGAGAGGGCTGAGGCTCGTCGACGGCGTCATGAAGCGCGCCTCTCCGGCGACCGCCCGCACGAACGCGTCGGGACGGTCGAACATGACGCGTCACGGCGGGGGTCGGACACGTGACGTTCGGATCCCTGGGCGGCTGATCACCCGACGGCTCACCCGTCCGCGCGCCGTACGGGGCAGCCGCCTGCGCCGGGCACCGGGCGGGTGCCCAGTTCGGCGAGCCGGTAGCCGTTCGGGTAGCCCTTGATCTCCCAGTTCTGTCGCGCGTGGTGGGGCGCCCGGCGCGGCGGCAGCAGCCGCACCGCGCGTCCACGCGCGCGTACCGCTCCACGCACCAACGTGCGGGTGACGGGGCCCGGCGGGGTGTACCGGAAGGCCTTGAGGAGCGGTTCGTCGAGCAGGGCGAGCGTGGCGCTGCGCAGGACGGGTGCCAGCGGCTTCGGATACCAGGAGGCCATCAGGGCGAGGGTGGCGTCCGAAACCCGTCGCGCATCCTCGTCCCAGGCGAAGTGGACCTCTTCGTAGGCGTCGAGGCAGGTCTCGAACTCCTCGTAGGTCCCGGGGATGTCCTTGATGCCCATGCGGCGCCCCAGGGCACGGTAGTACTCGGTGCAGGCGACGATCTCGTGGCGGGACAGCCTGCGCCACCCGTAGGCGTCGATCCACCGCTTGGGCATCACGACGAAGGTGCACAGCACGTACCGCATGTCGTCGTTGCCGATGTCGTAACTGCGGTGCATCTCGTTCATGCGTCGGACTGCGGTACGCCCCTGTTCGCTGTCGAAGCCGTGCTCGACGACGGCGTCGAGCAGGAGCACGGTGTCGTCGTAGCGCTTCTGTGCGCGGTCCGTGAGCTCCGCCGTCTGCGCGAGCAGACGCCCGATGCCCGGTACCGCGTACGTGCGGTACAGGGCCAGTTCCAAGGCGCGGGTGAAGTCCCACGGGAACTCGTACGCCGACGTGAGCCGGTAGATCTCCAACGCGTCCTCGTACGGGTCCATCCGCCGGATCTGCTCGAGCCGCTCGAAGCGCTTCACCGCTGCGTCCCCCTTCTGCCGCCGTGACTCCAACTCTAGGTTGAACAGCAGGAGATGAACGATCAGTTGCACAACAGCGCAGGGGGAAGGCGGTCGGCATGTTCGGCAGGATCCGCGAGGCCTACGGGAGATTCCGCGACGCGGGGCGTGCGCGGTCGCGTGCGGACGGGGAACGACGTCCGGACGGGGCGTCGCGTGCCGCCGGGAAGCGCACGCCCAACCTGTTCGAGGCGGCCGCCGCGTACGTCTCGGCCTGTGCCGAGGACGACCAGGACAGAATCGACGAAGCGGCGGGCTGGGTGTCGCCGGAGGCACTGTCCTTCGGGGTCAACGAACTGGCCTGTCGCGCCGTCATCGCGCTCGCGCGGGAGCGCGACGAGTCGCCGCGGGCGGTGGCCCGTGCGCTGCTCGGACTGCCTGCGGGGTGACCTGTCCCACGGTCGGAGGTGGTCGATTCGCCCCGTCCGGGCGGAAAACTGCAGCTCCGGCTGTGTAGGGGAGTCGTGACAAGCGCCTTCCCGCCGCACTAGGGTGCGCGCCGGTGGACGAACCGATGGGGAGGCTGGGATGGCAGGGACGGACGAGGACGCCGTCGCCGCCGCGGACGATGCGCTCTATGTGCTCACGGCGGTGTTGCTGACGCCGGCGAAGTTCCCGAGCGCGCTGGGCGACGACTACCCGGAGGCCTGTGCGGCGCTCGGCCTCGCGCCGCTCGCCGACGGGTACGGCCTGGTGCTGGGCCAGGACGGCGAAGGCGCGCGATGGACCGTCGTCATCGACGACGTGTCACTGGTGGCCGTCGCCATCGCGTCGTGGGACTGCGGCATGGAGTACGACCTGTCGCCCGGCGAGCGGACGGTTGTCGCCGCGCTGCCGGGCTGGCCGCTGGCGGTCGCCGTCGCGGCTCCGGGCGTGCCCGCGCCGCACGATCCCGCCCCCGAGGTGACCGACAGCCCCGCGCTGTGCCCTCCGGACACGAGCACCTGGGGCCCGGCGCAGCGGCGGCTGGGGGCCGACGAGATCGCGCTCCAGTGGGCCCTGTGGCGGGAGCAGATCGACGACACGGAGTTCGCTCCCCCGCAGCCGGCCGCCGGGTCGGACTCGGGCACGGACGAGGAGAACCGGGGCGACGGGGCCGAGCAGGCCGCCGACGGCTCCGGGAAGGGCGACGGCGGGTCCAGGAAGGCCGACGACGCCGACGAGGTCGATGGCGTCGTTGGGGTCGAGAAGGGCGCGCCGAAGGGCCACCGCGGTATCCGACGCGTCCTGGCGGAGGTGCGGGCCTATGTGGACACCCCGCCTCCGCTCGGCCGTGTGCGCTCCTCCTTCGCTCCCGGTGATGCGCGTACCCTGCGCGCCGACGGCCCCGGCTGGTCGCTGGTGGCCAGGACCGACGACATCGCGTTCGTCCTGCTCGACGATGAGCCGGGCGAGGTGCTGCCGGTCGGCCGCGGTCCCGAACTGCCCGGACTCCTGGAGGCGCTCGACAAGATGGCGGTACGGCCGCTCTGAGCCGGTTGAGGCCCTACCGCGCCGACCACGTCGGCTCGGGCGGCCGGACGACGGGGACCGAGGCTCGGTCCCCGTCGCTCACCGGCCGAGCTCCTTGCGGGTGGCACGGCGCAGCCTGCGCCGTTGAGACGGATCCAGCGTGAGGTAGGCCGCCACCGGCACCCCCACCATGATCAAGAAGGCCGCCCACCAGGGCAGCCAGATCAGCAGGAGGAGCCCTGCCGCCACACCTCCTGCGGCGATCTTCGCGTTCTTCGACATGTGCGTCGCCTCCTTCGCGGCCATTGCCGCTCTCTGCCATGAAAACGGCTCCACGCCGCCCGCGGTTCCGGACCCGACCCTGAGACCTCCCTGAGCTACACCCCCGAGACGCCCCTGAGAACCCCTCGCGTCAAGTTCTCGGGCGAAGCCCGCCGAAGCCTCTCCCAGAGGTGGTGCGCGTTCCCCGGCGAAGTGTTGTACCCTCGGCGACTCCGCCTCCAGTAGTCAAGTTTGAGGAGAAGGTTCATCGCCGCGCCGAGGTTCCCCGTGGAAACATCGACCGAGATCTCTGAGCTGGCCTCTTTCAGTGCCGTGTTCGTGCCCGGCACCCCGGCCCGTACCGGCACCGTTGCCTTCTGGCACCCCGAAGGCGACGCACCTCCCGTCGTCCCGTCGGCGTCCGTGCAGGATCTGTCCGTCGTCCGGCCGGCCCGAGGCGGGGTGGCCCTCGCGCGCGTGCCGGCCCTGCTGTTGCCCGTGTTGGACGCGCTTCCCGTCCTCACACGCGCGCGTGTCGCTCCGGAGGCACACCGGGCCACCGCCTTCTGGGGTGCGGCCGCCCTGCTGGCCCTGCGGTGCGTCGCCCGTGGCCTGCTGCTGCCCGGCCTCTCCCCGGACGACCACGACGCCTGGCGGGTCGGCCCGCTGGGTCCGGACGACGTCGAGCAGGTGCGCAGGCTGGCCGCCTCGATGCCACCCGAGGCGCACGCCGTACCGGTGGACGAGAGCTCGCCGCTGCGCCTGACCGATCCCGAGCGGCTGCTGCGCGCCTTCCTGGACGCCGTCGCGGACGCACTGCCCCGTACGCCCGCCGCGGCGCTCGTGACGGGCGGACCTGCCTACGCGGCCCACCCGCCGCTGCGTGCGCCGGAGCTGCGCGCATGGACGGCTGACGTCGCCGCGGGCCACGACGCCGGCGTACGGATCTCGCTGCGGATCGAGATCTCGGGCATCGACCTGTCCGGGATCGACGTCGACGGCTCCTGGGCCGACCGGACCGGCAGCGACGCGCCCGGCGGCGGGATCGGTTCCGCTGCCGCCGGGCGACCGGCGCCCCGGTTCCGGGCCGTGCCGCAGGTGCACAGTGTGAGCGATCCCGCGCTGGTCGCGGACGCCACCGAGATCTGGGGCGGGTCCGGCGCCGCGATCGAGAGGTTCGGCCCGCGCGCGCGGATGGACGCCCTGCTCGCGCTGCGCCGTGCGGCCCGCGCCTGGCCCGCGCTCACCCCCCTGCTGTCGGCCGCCGTCCCGGACGCCGTCGATCTCCTCGACGAGGAGATCACCGAGCTGCTGGGGGAGGGTTCGCGAGCACTGGCCGGCGCGGGGGTGGAGGTGCACTGGCCGAGGGAGTTGGCCCGCACGCTCACGGCCCGCGCGGTCGTCGGGCCGCCGGAGCACGGAACGGGGCCGGATCGCACCGGATCGGACACACCGTCGTTCCTGTCGGCGGACGCGCTGGTGACCTTCACCTGGTGGTTCGGGCTGGGCGACCAGCAACTGACCCGCGAGGAACTGGACCGTCTGGCCGAGGCCAACCGGCCCCTGGTGCGGCTGCGCGACCAGTGGGTCCTGATCGACCCCCGGGAACTGCGCCGTGCCCGCATTCAGCAGGACCGCAAGATGACGCCCGTGGACGCGCTGGGCGCGGCTCTGACGGGCTCGACCGAGGTGGACGGCCGCAGGGTCGACGTACAGCCCACCGGCTGGCTGGCGGCCCTGCGGGAGCGTCTGACGCGGCCTGAGGCGCAGGAGCCGATCGAGCAACCCGCCGCGCTCGACGCGACACTGCGGGACTACCAACGGCGCGGCCTGGACTGGCTGGCCCGGAGCACGGCCCTCGGACTGGGCTGCTGTCTGGCGGACGACATGGGGCTCGGCAAGACGATCACGTTGATCGCCCTGCACCTGCACCGCCAGACCGACGCCGAGACGGCGGGACCCACCCTGGTGGTCTGTCCGACGTCCCTGATGGGCAACTGGCAGCGGGAGATCGAGAGGTTCGCGCCGGGCACGCCGGTGCGCCGCTTCCACGGGCCACGACGTGACCTGGAGGCCCTGGCCGACGGGGAGGTCGTGCTCACCACCTACGGCACACTGCGGCTGGACGCGGGTCGGTTGGGCGAGGAGCCATGGGGTCTGGTCGTGGCGGACGAGGCGCAGCATGTGAAGAACCCGTACTCGGCGACCGCGCGGGCGCTGCGCACCATCGGCTCACGCGCGCGTGTGGCGCTCACGGGTACCCCGGTGGAGAACAATCTGTCGGAGCTGTGGGCGATCCTGGACTGGACGACGCCGGGCCTGCTGGGCCGGCTCGGGGCCTTTCGTACGCGGTACGCGCGCGCCGTCGAGGCCGGCGGGGATCCGGCGGCGGCGGAGCGACTGGCCAGGCTGGTGGGACCGTTCCTGCTGCGCCGCCGCAAGTCGGACCCGGGGATCGCCCCCGAGCTGCCGCCCAAGACCGAGACCGATCGTCCCGTCTCCCTCACCCTGGAGCAGGCGGGCCTGTACGAGGCCGTGGTGCGCGAGACGCTCGCGGCGATCGCCGAGGCCGACGACATGGCGCGACGCGGGCTGATCGTGAAGCTGCTGACCGGCCTCAAACAGATCTGCAACCATCCGGCGCAGTACCTGAAGGAGGAACAGCCCACGACGGCCGGACGCTCCGGGAAATTGGAGCTCCTGGACGAGCTGCTCGACACTCTCCTCTCCGAGGGGGCGAGCGTGCTGATCTTCACGCAGTACGTGCGCTTGGCGCGTCTCCTCGAACAGCATCTGGCAGCACGAGGCGTGCCCACTCAGTTCCTGCACGGCGGCACGCCCGTCGCCGAGCGCGAGGCCATGGTCCAGCGCTTCCAGGACGGTGAGGTCCCGGTGTTCCTGCTGTCGCTCCGCGCGGCCGGCACCGGCCTCAACCTCACGCGCGCGGAGCATGTCGTGCACTACGACCGCTGGTGGAACCCGGCCGTCGAGGCGCAGGCCACGGACCGGGCGTACCGCATCGGTCAGACCCGGCCGGTGCAGGTGCACCGGCTGATCGCCGAGGGCACGATCGAGGACCGCATCGCCGACATGCTGCGCCGCAAACAGGACCTCGCCGACGCCGTTCTCGGGGCCGGCGAGACGGCGCTCACGGAACTGACGGACGCCGAGCTGGCCGACCTGGTGGAGCTGCGATGAACCGGCACGACAGCACCGAGGAACGCACCTTCGCCGCGTTGCCTCCCGCGCACGGAAAGGGATTCGCGCAGACGTGGTGGGGTCGGGCGTGGCTGGCCGCGTTGGAGGACGGCGCGTTGGACGGGGAGCAGGTGAGGACGGGCCGCCGACTCGCGCGCGCGGGCGCCGTGGGCGCGGTGTCGGTGCGGCCGGGGCGCGTCACGGCCGTCGTCCAGGATCACGATCGCACGTCGCACCGGGCCGACGTGCTGCTCGACCGGCTTTCGGACGCGCAGTGGGACCGGTTCCTGGACCTGGCGGTCGAGCGGGCCGGACACGTGGCCGCGCTGCTCGACCGCGAGATGCCGCCCCACCTGGTCGAGGACGCCGAGGCGGCCGGCGTCGACCTGCTCCCCGGGCTCGGAGACCTGGAGGCGGAGTGCGACTGCGGCGCGTGGGACCAGTGCGGTCACACGGCGGCGGTCTGCTACCAGGTGGCGAGGTTGCTCGACCAGGATCCGTTCGTCCTGCTGCTGCTTCGGGGGCGCGCCGAACAGGCCCTGCTGGACGCCCTCCAGACGCGGGGCACGGCTGCTCGGGCCGAATCCGAGCCGACCCGGTCCGAAGGGGTGGACGCGGCGCAGGCGTACGCGGCCGGGAGCATCCTGCCTCCGCTGCCCGCCGTGCCCGAGCTCCCGGAGGAACCGGGCGTCCCGCCCTCGTTGGACACGGATGCGCCGCCGCCGTCGGGGGTGGAACCGGCGGCGCTGGAGATCCTGGCAGCCCGGACGGCCGTCGCGGCGCATCTGCTGCTGGCGGAGGCGCTCCGCGAGGGGGCCGGACGGCGTGCCCCCCAGGCCGCACCCCCACCCCCACCCCCAGCTCCGGCCCCAACCGCGTTGACGCTCGGCCAGGACGCGGTCCGGCTGGCGGCGGGCGTTCTCGAAGGCCCGCAGGCAGTGGATGGACCCACCGCGGACGTGGTCGGCCGGCTTGCCGCCGGGTCGGGGCGCAGCCGGGAGCAGCTGGCAGCGGCCGTGCGTGCCTGGCGGCTCGGAGGGGCGGCCGCGCTGTCCGTGCTCGAGGAGGAGTGGACCGTAGCGGGCGAGGCGCTCGCACGCGCGCGTGCCGCACTGGACTCGGCCTGGGAGGAGGACGAACGGCCCGTGCTGCGGGCGCGGGGGAACCGGTGGACGGTGGTCGGCGAAGGAGCGGCCTGCCAGCTGCGCCTCGGGCAAGACGGCCGTTGGTGGCCGTACCGCAAGGAGCGGGGCCGCTGGACGGCGGCCGGGGACGCGGCTCACGACCCGGCGACGGCCTTGGCGGCGGCTCGACCCGACAGCGAGGAAGCGCTTTCCTAGGCTCGGTCCACCTCCGGTCCGGAGCGGGAGCGACACCCCGCTCCGGACCGGGCGTCGGCCCGATGGACGGCCGACGCCCCGCGTTCACCCGCAGGCCGCATGCCGTTCGGTGCGTGCGCCAACTCTGGCCGCTGTCACCGAACTTGCCGAACCGCCCCTCAGGAGGCCCGATGTCCCCGCACGCCACCGGCAGGCGCCGCGTCCACCGTTCCGTCGCGGCGGGCGTACCCCTCGCCGTGCTGGCCGCGCTCGCCACCGCCGGACCAGCCGCGGCGGGCACGTCGTCCCACACGGCACATGTCACCCGGACCGCGACGCTCGGGGACATCCCGCTCGGGGCGTTCAGCAACGCCCTGCTGCCCGGCACGGTGGCCGACGACCGGGGCGTGGACCTCGGCGGCATCGGCAGCGACATCTATCCGACGGGCCGCAAGGGCGAGTTCTGGACGGTCACCGACCGTGGACCCAACGGCCAGATCAAGGTCGGCGGCAGCAAGCGCCGCACGTTCCCCGTGCCGGGGTTCGACCCGGCCATCGTGCGGATCCGGGTGTCCGGGGACACCGTGAAGGTGGTGCAGGCGATCCCGGTCACCACGTCGTCGGGGAAGCCCGTGACGGGGCTGTCCAACCAGGAGGGACGCGATGAGGCGCCGTACTCGTACGACGCCCGGACGCCCCTGTCCTACAACCCGAACGGGCTGGACACCGAGGGCCTCGTGCGGGCGGCGGACGGGAGTTTCTGGCTCGTCGACGAATACGGTCCTTCGCTGGTGCACGTCTCCGCGCGCGGGAAGGTTCTGACGCGTTACGTGCCCGAGGGGCTGAAGCTGACCGGCACGGACTACCCGGTCGTGGAGACGCTGCCCGCGGTCCTGCTGCACCGGAAGACCAACCGTGGCTTCGAGGGGCTCGCCCAACTCCCGGGCGGCGACCTCGTGCTGGCGGTGCAGAGCCCGCTGTCGCTCCCGGACACGGCAGCGGGAGAGGGCTCGCGGACCGCGCGACTGCTGCGTTTCTCGCCGAAGAAGAAGGCGGTCACCGCCGAGTACGCGTACCGCTTCGACCCGGTCGACGTGGTCGACCCGAGCGAGGACGACACCTCCGAGCTCAAGATCTCCTCGGTGGTCTCCGTGGGCGGTGACCGACTGCTGGTGGAGGAGCGCACGGACAAGGCCGCACGGCTGCAGCTGGTCCGGCTGAGCCGGTCGGCGAACATCCTGGGCAGCAGCTGGGACGACGACGCGACGACGCCGTCGCTGGAGCAGCTGGACGACCCCGCCGCCTCAGGAGTTCCGGTGCTGTCCAAGCGGCTGGTCGTCGACCTGGGCAAGGTCGCCGGGGTGCCCGGGAAGATCGAGGGCGTCGCGCGCGTGGACGACGACACGCTGGCGCTCGTCAACGACAACGACTTCGGGATGACGGACGGCACCGGGGCGTTCGACGCGCAGGGGCGGCTGGTCGACAGCGGCATAGAAACGACCGTCACCTACGTGCGGCTGCCGCGGGGCATCTGAGAGTCGGCGCCTCGGCACGCGCGCGTGGCCGTTATGTGCGGTCCACGCGCGCGTGTGCAGACTAGGGCAGCAACTCGCTCAGGGACGGCAGCAGCGACTCGAGCTCGCTCGGAATCTCGGTCGGCAGTTCGCTCGGCAGTTCGGTGGGGAACTGCGACGGCAGCTCGGTCGGCAGGCCGCTGGGCAGTTCGACCGGAAGGCTGAAGGACGGGGCGGGAGTGGAGCCCGTGCTGCTGCCGGTCGGCTCGTCGTCCGGTGAGTCGTCGCCTCCCGAGGACATCAGCACGACGACGAGGACGGCTCCGGCGACGGCCAGCAGGGCGAGGACGACGAAGAGGGGGTTCCGGCGCCGTCCGGAGCCGCCCGGCGGCTGAGACGGCGGAGGCGGCGACCAACCGCCCCCTCCTCCCGTCCCGTCGTCGTGTCCGAAGCCGGAGTGAGGCGGTCCGAATCCGCCGGGAGGCGGTGTGTCACCCGGCGGTCCGGGCGGCTGGGGCGGTACGGGCGGCATGGCCATACGGTCCAGCGTCGCGGTGGACCGCTCACAGCGCGACCCCCGCACGGAAGTTGATACCGACCCATGGCATGGACGGCATGGTTCCGGCGCACTCCGTACGGAGATCGCTCGAACAGAGGTCGTTCTGCGCCACGCGTGTGCGCACGCTCATCGGTGCACACACGCGTGCGCGGGTTCAGCCCCGGGCGGCCAGCAGGTGGTCCATGGCGAGCTGGTCGAGGCGCTCGAACGCCATGCCCCGGGCGGCGGCCGCCTCCGCGTCGAAGTCCTCGAAGGCGCCGCGGTCGGCGAGCAGGCCCTGCAGGCCGTCGGCGGCGGTGGCCTGGGCGAGCTCGTCCAGGCGGGAGGCGCGCAGGGCCTCCTGGACCTCCGGGTCGTTGCGGAACGCGGCGGCGCGCTCCTTGAGGATCAGGTAGTTGCGCATGCAGCCCGCGGCCGACGCCCACACGCCGTCGAGGTCCTCGGTGCGCGGCGGCTTGAAGTCGAAGTGCTTCGGGCCCGCGTAACCGGCGCTCTCCAACAGGTCGACCAGCCAGAACGCGGAACGGAGGTCGCCGGCTCCGAAGCGCAGGTCCTGGTCGTACTTGATGCCGGACTGGCCGTTGAGGTCGATGTGGAAGAGCTTGCCCGCCCACAGCGCCTGGGCGATGCCGTGCGGGAAGTTCAGCCCGGCCATCTGCTCGTGGCCGACCTCGGGGTTGACGCCGTACATCTCCGGGCGCTCCAGGCGCTCGATGAAGGCCAGGGCGTGGCCGACGGTGGGCAGCAGGATGTCGCCGCGCGGCTCGTTCGGCTTGGGCTCGATCGCGAACTTCAGGTCGTAGCCCTGGGAGGTCACGTACTCGCCGAGGAGGTCGAAGGCCTCCTTCATGCGGTCGAGAGCCACGCGCACGTCCTTGGCGGCACCCGACTCCGCGCCCTCACGGCCGCCCCAGGCGACGTAGATCTTCGCGCCGAGCTCGACGGCCAGATCGATGTTGCGGATCGTCTTGCGCAGGGCGTAACGGCGCACGTCGCGGTCGTTCGCGGTGAACGCGCCGTCCTTGAAGACGGGGTGCGTGAAGAGGTTGGTGGTGGCCATGGGCACGGTCATGCCGGTGGTGTCCAGGGCTGCACGGAAGCGCTTGATGTGCTCCTCGCGCTCGCTGTCCGAGGACCCGAAGGGGATCAGGTCGTCGTCGTGGAAGGTGACGCCGTAGGCGCCCAGCTCGGCCAGGCGCTGCACCGTCTCGACCGGGTCCAGGGCACGCCGCGTGGCGTCGCCGAACGGGTCCCGTCCCTGCCAGCCGACGGTCCACAGGCCGAAGGTGAACCTGTCATCGGGGGTGGGCTGGTAGCTCATGCCGCGGCTCCTTGCTTGAAGTCTGTCTTGCTGACTGTCCTGCTGACTATTTCGTCATGGCCGTTTACAAATTAGTATGCGGAAGCATCTCTGGGAAGACAGATCCCGCAGAGCCGCGGAAAAACTTGAGGGAGAGCCCGATGTCAGCAGCCGAGGGTCCGCTCGTCGTCGGCGTGGACACGTCCACCCAGTCCACCAAGGTCCTGGTCGTCGACGCGGCCACCGGCGAGGTCGTCGCAAGCGGCCAGGCACCGCACACCGTGTCCTCCGGGGCCGGCCGCGAGAGCGACCCGCGCCAGTGGTGGGACGCGCTGCGCGAGGCGCTGCACCAGTGCGGTGACGCGGCGCGCGAGGCTGCCGCGGTGTCGATCGGCGGGCAGCAGCACGGGCTCGTGACGCTGGACGAGCGCGGCGAGCCGGTGCGTCCGGCGCTGCTGTGGAACGACGTCCGCTCGGCCCCGCAGGCCCGTCGGCTGACCGAGGAGCTCGGCGGCGCGAAGTTCTGGGCGGAGCGCACCGGATCCGTTCCGGCGGCGTCCTTCACGGTCACGAAGTGGGCCTGGCTGGCGGAGAACGAGCCGGAGGCTCTGCGCGCGACCAAGGCCGTGCGCCTCCCCCACGACTACCTCACCGAGCGCCTCACCGGCGAGGGCACCACCGACCGCGGCGATGTCTCCGGCACCGGCTGGTGGGCGTCCGGGACCGAGTCGTACGACCAGGAGATCCTCGCCCATGTGGGGCTGGACCCCGCGTTGCTCCCGCGCGTGGTACGGCCCGGCGAGGTGGCGGGCACCGTGCGCGACAGCCACGACCTGCCCTTCGCCAAGGGGACGCTGGTCGCGCCGGGCACCGGTGACAACGCCGCGGCGGCGCTCGGCCTCGGGCTGCGCCCCGGCACGCCCGTGCTGAGCCTCGGCACCTCGGGCACGGTGTACGCGGTGGCGAAGCACCGCCCCACCGACCCCACCGGCACCGTGGCCGGCTTCGCCGACGCCCACGGCGACTGGCTGCCCCTGGCCTGCACCCTGAACTGCACGCTCGCCGTCGACCGCGTCGCCGCCCTGCTCGGCCTGGACCGCGAGGCGGTGGAACCCACCGCGCACCTCACGCTGCTGCCCTACCTGGACGGCGAGCGCACCCCGAACCTGCCGAACGCCTCCGGCCTGCTGCACGGCCTGCGCCACGACACCACCGCCGGTCAGCTGCTGCAGGCCGCCTACGACGGCGCCGTGCACTCGCTGCTGGGCGCGCTCGACCTGGTCCTCGACGAGGACGCGGACCGCTCGGCGCCGCTCCTGCTGATCGGCGGGGGCGCCCGGGGCACGGCCTGGCAGCAGACCGTGCGCCGGCTGTCCGGGCGGCCGGTGCAGGTGCCCGAGGCCAAGGAGCTCGTCGCGCTGGGCGCCGCGGCGCAGGCGGCGGGCCTGCTGACCGGCGAGGACCCGGCCGCCGTCGCCCGCCGCTGGAACACCGCGCGGGGTCCGGTGCTCGACGCCGTCGAGCGGGACGACACGACCCTGGCCAGGATCGCCGGGGTACTCTCCGACGCGGCCCCGCTGCTGGAACGGAGCGCGGACGCCCACTGAGCATCGACGAATCGACGGAGGCATGACCGCACCGCTGCACGAAGCCCGGCCGGCCGGCCCGGGGCGCGCACTGCCCGACACCCAGCAGGGCATGCGCCGCCGCAACCTGGCCCGGGTGATGCACGCCGTCAGCGCCGAGGGCCAGCTCTCGCGGGCGGCGGTCGCCTCACGCATCGGCCTGACCCGCGCGGCGGTCTCGACGCTCGTCGACGAACTCATACGCACCGGACTGCTCGAGGAGCTGGGCCCCGAGCGACCCGGCCGGGTCGGGCGGCCCGGTTCGGCGCTGGCGGTCAGCGGGCGCGGCCCGTCGGGCATAGGCGCCGAGATCGGCGTCGATCATCTTGCGGTCTGCGCCGTCGACCTGCGCGGCGAGGTACGCGCGCGTGCCGTGCGGCACGGCACTAACCGCGGCCGCTCCCCCGAGCCGGTGGTCGAGGAGCTGACCGCGCTCGTACGCCGGATCGTCGCCGAGGCGGAGCGCGAAGGGCTGTGGCCGGCCGGGCTCGCCGTGGCGGTCCCCGGCCTGGTCGCCCGGGACGCCCGTACGGTCGTCCGCGCGCCGAACCTCGACTGGCAGGACGTCGACCTCGGCGCGCTGTTGCCCGACGAGTTCCCGCTGACCGTGGACAACGAGGCCAATTTCGGCGGACTGGCCGAACTATGGCTCGGCGCGGACACCCCGGGGAACTTCCTCCACGTGTCGGCGGAGATCGGCATCGGCGCCGCCCTGGTCATGGACGGCAACCTGCTGCGCGGCACCCGCGGCTTCGCCGGCGAGCTGGGCCATGTGCCGGTCCACCCGGACGGGCCGGAGTGCGTGTGCGGCGGACGGGGTTGTCTGGAGCAGTACGCCGGCGAGGAGGCGGTGCTGCGGGCAGCCGGGCTGGAACCGGGCGAGGATCGCGTCGGACTCCTGGCGGGGCGCGCCGCGGACGGCGATCCCGACGTACGGCACGCTCTGCACGAAGCGGGAACAGCCCTGGGGATCGCCCTGACCGGGGCGCTCAATCTGCTGGATCCGGAGGGCGTCGTGCTGGGCGGCGCCCTGGCCGCACTCGCGCCGTGGCTGCTGCCGTCCCTCGAGACCGAACTCTCCCGGCGTACGGCGGGCCCCGCCTGCCCCGTGTCCGTCTCGCGGCTGGGCCCCGAGGGACCGTTGCTGGGGGCCGCGCACTCGGTGGTGCGGGCCGTGCTGGACGATCCGGCGGCGGTGGGAGCGGCGGGTGCGGTGGGTGTGGCGGGGGCGGAACGGGCCTGAACGGCTCGGGCCGTGCAGGGGTCGCGCATCCTGCCGGTGTCCGCTGAGGCGCAAGCACTGGCAGTCTTTGCAACTCGCACTGGCACTGGCACTGGCAGCGGCAGCGGCAGCGGCAGCGGCAGCGGCAGCGGCAGCGGCAGCGGCAGCGGCAGCGGCAGCGGCAGCGGCAGCGGCAGCGGCAGCGGCAGC
>NZ_JBEYIL010000004.1:0-224550 GCF_040635845.1 Streptomyces sp. NPDC006872 | reverse complement strand
CGGCAGCGGCAGCGGCAGCGGCAGCGGCAGCGGCAGCGGCAGCGGCAGCGGCAGCGGCAGCGGCAGCGGCAGCGGCAGCGGCAGCGGCAGCGGCAGTTCGCAACGCGTACTGGCGCTGGCGGAACTCCCCGTTCGAGTGGGCGAGTTGTCCACAAGCGCATGCTCGTCCACCGATCTCAGGCGTTCCCACTGCCCGACCGGCAGGCACCGTAACGTGATCCGTGCGAGCGCTCGTGCACGTCCTCCAGCGCATCCGCCGGCCTTCCACAGAACGGAGCCCTACAGCGATGAGCGACCCTCGAATCCTGACTGTGCGTCCGAAGCAGGGCGAGTACGCCTGGACGTTCGGCGGTGCGCCGCCGGTGGCCCGCATCGCCCCGGGCACCATCCTGGACCTGTACACGGAGGACTGCTTCGCCGGGCGGGTGCGGTCCGAGAAGGACCTGGTGTCCGAGGTATGCGAGTTCCCCTTCCTCAACCCGCAGACAGGTCCCTTCCACATCGAGGGAGCCGAACCGGGCGACACGGTCGCCGTGCACTTCGTGTCGATCGAACCGGCCCGCGACTGGGCCGCCTCGACCACGGTCCCCCTCTTCGGCGCACTGACCTCCACGCACACCACTGCCACACTGCAGCCCCCGCTCCCGGAGCGGGTGTGGATCTGGCCGCTGGACCTCACCCGGCGTACGGCGCTGTTCCGGGCGCAGGACAGCGAGTTCGAGATCGAACTGCCCCTCGACCCGATGCACGGCACGGTGGGAGTGGCGCCGGCCAACCTGGAGGTGCGCTCGGCGCTGGTGCCCGACGCGCACGGCGGGAACATGGACACGCCCGAGATGCGGGCCGGGGTGACCTGCTACCTGGGGGTGAACGTCGAGGGGGCGCTGCTGAGCCTGGGCGACGGGCATGCCCGGCAGGGGGAGGGGGAGACCTGTGGGGTCGCCGTGGAGTGCGCCATGAACACGGTGGTGATCGTCGAACTGCTCAAGGGACTGGCCACGCCCTGGCCGCGCATCGAGTCGGACACGCACATCGTCTCGACCGGTTCGGCCCGGCCCCTCGAGGACGCGTTCCGCATATCCCAGCTCGACCTGGTCCAGTGGCTGGTGCGGGACTACGGGTTCGGCGAGTTGGACGCGTACCAGTTCGCGACCCAGACCGTGGAGTCGCCGTTGGCCAATGTGTGCGACACGAACTACACGTGCGTGGCCAAACTCCGCAAGGAATGGCTGCCCGCCCGCGAGACCCACCGGGGCGTGCACGCGCGGTTGCGCGAGACGGCGGCGGCGTTGCGCGGCTGAGTCGACCGGAGCGGTACCGGTACCGGTACCCGAGGCTCGTCGACTCCGTCCGATCCGATCCGGATCGAAACCGGATGCTCGTCTTTCGGGTGACCATCGTCCAAACGGTTGTCGGCCCGCGCACCCGGAGTGACGATGTCCCCAGCCGTACCCCGAGCCGTACCTCAAGCCGTACCCCGAGCCGTACGCCAAGCCTGACCCCAAGCCGTACCCCAGCCGTTTCGCCTTCCGGGAGGACGAGTTGACCGATCCCTGGGTGGCCCTGGAACCGGGGGCCGACCCCGCCGAGCGTGTACGGATCCTGCGACGGGCGCACGAGACGTTCACCGAGGCGGGCACCGTGCCGCGGCCGGTGCGTGCCGTCGTGGCCGACTCGTGGCGGCGTTCCGCGCGGGCCGGCGTCGGCCCCGACGGCACCGCGAACGTGGAGCTGACCGACGGCGAGCTCGGCGCCTACCGCTCCGAGCATCCGCTGGCGCGGGTGATGCCCCTGTTCCGCGAGCTGATGGGCACGTTCGCCGCGGACGGGGAGCATCTGCTGGCGGTGTGCGACGCGCGCGGCAGGCTCCTGTGGGTCGAGGGTCACGCGGCGACGCGCCGGCAGGCGGGGCGGATGAACTTCGTTCCGGGTGCGCGGTGGGCGGAGAACGCGGTGGGGACGAACGCTCCGGGCACGGCGGTCGCCCTGGACCGGCCGGTGCAGGTGTTCGCGGCCGAGCACTTCATCCGGCGGGTTCAGCCATGGACGTGCGCGGCCGCCCCGGTGCACGATCCGCGAACCGGGCGGGTGCTGGGCGCCGTGGACATCACGGGCGGGAACGGACTGGCGCATCCGCACAGCCTGGGGTTCGTGCAGGCGGTCGCGCGGGCCGCGGAGGCGCATCTGGCCCTGCTCGCCCCGGAGCGGCCCGCCGCCGAGACACCGCGGCTGACCGTGCTCGGCCGGGACGAGGCGTGCCTGGTCACCGGCGGTCGGCGAATCAGGCTGAGCCGTCGGCACAGCGAGATACTCGTGCTGCTGGCCCGTCACCCCGAGGGTCTGACGGGTGAAGAGCTGCTGTGCGCGCTGTACGAGGACGAGTCGGTGCCCCCGGTGACGCTGCGGGCCGAACTCGCGCGGCTGCGCGGGGTGCTCGGTCCGGGGCTGCTGGCCTCGCGTCCCTACCGGCTCACCGTCGGATTCGAGTCGGACGTGGCCGTCGTCGAGCGCCGGCTGGCGGCCGGCGCGGTGACGGCGGCCGTGAGCGCGTACACCGGGCCGCCGCTGCCGGCGTCCCAGGCGCCCGCGGTGGTGCGGCTCAGGAGCCGTCTCGCCGACGGCCTGCGCGCCGCGCTCATCGCCTGCGGCGACCCCGATCTGCTGGCGGACTGGGCCCACTCGTCATGGGGCGAGGACGACGTCGAGGTGTGGCGGGCGCTCGCGGCTGCCCGCCCGACGGCCGCGACACGGGCGCGGCTCACATCGCTGGAGTCGGAGCTGGCGGCGCCGGCCGGATGGCCACACCCGCACCCGTAGTGGTGGGCGACCCGTCAGCCGGCGGGTCCGACCAGCGCTGCAACGTACCTGCAACGTCCGCTTCCCTAGCCTCCCGCGGAGAGCTGCCCAACGGCGGGCAGCGCTGCTGAGGGAGGCAGAGCAGGATGACCCGTTACACGGCGCCCGGAACCGAGGGCGCGATCGTCTCCTACCAGGCGCGCTACGACCACTACATCGGCGGCGAGTACGTGCCTCCGGCTCGCGGGCAGTACTTCGAGAACCCGTCTCCGGTGAACGGGGAGACGTTCACCGAGGTGGCGCGCGGTACGGCGGAGGACGTGGAGCGGGCGCTCGACGCGGCGCACGCGGCCGCGCCGAGCTGGGGCCGCACCTCGGCGACCGAACGCTCCGACATCCTGCTGAAGATCGCCGACCGGATGGAGGCGTACCTGGAGCCTCTGGCGGTCGCGGAGAGTTGGGAGAACGGCAAGCCGGTGCGGGAGACGCTGGCCGCGGACATCCCGCTGGCCATCGACCACTTCCGCTACTTCGCCGGCGCGGTCCGCGCCCAGGAGGGCGCGCTCAGCGAGGTCGACGACGACACCGTCGCCTACCACTTCCACGAGCCGCTCGGTGTCGTCGCGCAGATCATCCCGTGGAACTTCCCGATCCTGATGGCCACGTGGAAGCTCGCGCCGGCCCTGGCCGCGGGCAACGCGGTGGTCATCAAGCCCGCCGAGCAGACCCCGGTCTCGCTGCACTACTGGATGAGCCTGGTCGCGGACCTGCTGCCGCCGGGCGTGGTGAACATCGTCAACGGCTTCGGCGAGGAGGCGGGCAAGCCGCTCGCGTCCAGTGCGCGGGTGGCGAAGGTGGCGTTCACGGGCGAGACGTCCACGGGCCGGCTGATCATGCAGTACGCGGCCGAGAACCTGAAGCCCGTCACGCTGGAACTGGGCGGCAAGTCGCCGAACATCTTCTTCGACGACGTGTGGGACAAGGACGACGACCTGCGTGACAAGGCCCTCGAGGGCTTCACCATGTTCGCGCTGAACCAGGGCGAGGTGTGCACCTGCCCGTCGCGTGGTCTGATCCAGCGCGGCAACTACGGGGACTTCCTCCAGGCGGCCGTCGCACGCACCGAGCTCATCAAGCCCGGCCACCCCCTCGACACGGACACGATGATCGGCGCGCAGGCGTCCGGCGAGCAGCTCACGAAGATCCTCTCCTACATCGACATCGGCCGGAACGAAGGCGCCAGGATCCTCACGGGCGGCGAACGCGCCGAGTACGACGGGGAGTTGAAGGGCGGGTACTACGTCCAGCCGACGATCTTCGAGGGTGACAACCGTATGCGGATCTTCCAGGAGGAGATCTTCGGTCCGGTCGTCTCGGTGGCCTCGTTCGACGACTTCGACGACGCCATCAAGATCGCCAACGACACGGCGTACGGTCTCGGGGCCGGGGTGTGGACGCGGGACATCAACACGGCGTACCGCGCGGGCCGGGCGATCCAGGCGGGCCGCGTGTGGACGAACTGCTACCACGCGTACCCGGCGCACGCCGCCTTCGGCGGCTACAAGCAGTCCGGGATCGGACGCGAGACGCACAAGATGATGCTGGAGCACTACCAGCAGACGAAGAACCTGCTGGTGTCGTATTCGCCGAAGAAGCTGGGCTTCTTCTAGAGGCACGAGAAAAGGCGCCTGGCCTGGGCTTTTGCCCGCCAGGCGCCTTCCTCTCGGCCCGCCCGGAGCAGGGACCGACTTACGTCATAACTCCCAGTTCCTCCCACCGCTGTCCCGATCCTGACCAGTACTTCCGGACCAGTCACGGACCAAACCCCGACTCACCCTTCAGACTCCGCGCCCTGGCTGACACGGTCCCACTCCTGCATGGACTGTTCGATGAGGCGGTTGGCCTGCTCTCGGACGCCGTCCAGGAACTTGGCGTAGTGGCGGAAGAGGACCTCAATGCTCTGGCCCGCGCGACGAGCGCACTCGGCGGGGTCCACACCGGAGTACAGCCAGAACGAGATCCCGGCGTGCCGGAGATCGTAGGGCCGCTTGGCCAGCTTGGAGGCGAGTTCTGTACGGGTCAGGACGTACTTCCGTGCCCGCGCCCACGTTGTGCCATATGCAGCTGCGTCCACATAGTTGCCGGCCTCGTTCCGGAACAGTCGGCCGTCCGGCGCCACGCCGAAGCGTTCAATGTGTGCGCGGAGCATGCGTACGAACTGCGGCGGGATGGGCACAGGCTGGGTCGCGGTAGCCGCGCGGCGCTTGAGGGAGTGCACCTCGTGCACCGAACCGCCGTCCGTCCACTCTTTGCCTGCTGTGACGACGCCACCCGACAGGTTGAGCATCCCCCATCCGGAGTCGGGCAGATGACACTGTTCGAGCCGGAGATGAATGACCTCCGCAGGCCGCATCGCCGCGTAGTACATGCAGGCGAAGAACGCCTCCAGGTGAGGGCCGCGCCCGCGCTGCCGGGAAACCGCCGTGAGCAGCCGGGCGACCTGGGCGGGATTGGGAACGGCAGCCGGGTCCACTTCCTCGTTGACCGCTGGAGCGTTCCACCTGAGCCCGTTGAAGGGATTCTCCGTGAAGTAACCCTTCTCCACAGCGATGTTGAGGACTTCGTTGAACGCAGCCCGCTTGCGCCGTGCCGTCTTGGCAGCAGCCTCCTTGCCGTCCGGCTTGAGGCACAGGGCGTCCAGTGCCCGTCGCAGCACATCGGCTTCCGTGAGAGCACTGAGAGGTCGTTTTCTCCCGTTGTTTCATCCCGGAATCTGCTATTTGGTCTGCATTGCCGGGTCGCGCCAGGAGATGGTGTTCTCGCTGGTGAGGCGGCGGGCCATGAGGTTGGTCATGGCGATGTGGATCATGGCTTCGGAGCGGACGGACAGGGTCTCGTAGTCGCGGGCTAGCCGGCGGTTGAGCATGAGCCAGCCGTAGGTCCGCTCGACCGCCCAGCGTTTCGGGATCGGGGTGAATCCCCTGGTCCCGGGCTTGCGTTGAGTGATTTCCATGTCAATGCCGAGGGTGGCCGCGTGCTCGACGAGGTGCTGACGGTAGCCGCCGTCGACCCACACCTTGCGGATGCCGGGGTGTTCGGCCGCGACATGGTCCAGGAGTCTGGCGCCGGCGACGGAGTCCTGCACGCTCGCCGCTGTGACCAGCACGGCAACCAGAAGCCCGATGATGTCGGTGACGATGCTCCGCTTCCTGCCCACGATCTTTTTCCCGGCGTCGATGCCCTGGCCGGCGGCGGGGACGCTGGTGGAAGTCTTGACGCTCTGGGCGTCGATCACACAGGCCGACGGTTCGGCATCCCGCCCCTCCTTCTCCCGCAGGAGCTGCCGGAGCAAGCCGTTGAGCTGCGCGAACACTCCCTCGTCCGCCCACTTGGCGAAGTAGCCGTAGACCGTGTTCCAGTGTGGAAAATCGTGCGGGAGGTAGCGCCGCTGAACGCCGGTCCGGTCCACGTACAAGATCGCGTCCATGATGTCGCGCAGGTCATGCTCGGGCGGCCGGCCGAAGTCCAGGGCCCTGCTGCGGCGCTCGAAGCGCCAGGCCGCCAGTACCGGCTCGATCAAATCCCAGCGAGCATCGGACAGATCACTCGGATACGGGCAGCGCTTCGGCATGCTCGCGATGTACCGACGCGGACCGAGTGCGCCCAGGCGCACAGCAACGCCGGCAGAAGCACGCAGGGCTTCGAAGACCAGGCTTCCTGGGATGAAACAGTCACCAGCCATATCCCACCCCACACGACACACCACCCGACCCACATGACCCAACCGCAACGGGTACCTCTTCCGCACCGCACCCCTGCACGACTAGAAACAGGCCATTTATGAACGAGATAGGTGAAAACGACCTCTGAGACCGTGTTTGAGATCTGCCGTGCCTCGGTGCCGAGACGGTCGTTGAGCCCTGCGTGAGTGGTTGTTCTGGGGGTGGGTATCCGTCGGATCTGACCGACGGGCAGTGGGCGTTGGTTGAGCCGTTGCTGCCATCGGCGCGGGTGGGTCCGAAGGGCGGACGACGGGAGAAGCACCCGCGGCGGCGGATCGTGGACGCGATCTTCTACGTCGTACGGACCGGATGCGCCTGGCGGCAACTGCCGAGGGACTTCGCGCCATGGCCGACGGTGTACTGGTACTTCACGTGGTGGCACGACGACGGCACCGTCGAGCGCATCCACGACGCCTTGCGTGGCAAGGTCCGTGAAGCCGACGGCCGCAGAGCAGAGCCAAGCGGGGGCCTGATCGACTCGCAATCCGTCCGCACCGCCGATACCGTTCCGGCCTCCACCAGGGGATTCGACGCGGGCAAGAAGGTCAAGGGCCGCAAGAGGTTCATCGTCACCGACACACTTGGCCTGCTCCTGGCCGTCCACGTCGTCGCGGCGAACACACAGGACCGCGACGGCGCTCGACGCCCCCTGCTGTGGACTCGGCTCGACCACCCGAGTGTTCAGAAGGTCTGGGCGGACCAGGGCTTCGCCGGCCGCCTGGTCGAGTGGGCCGCACAGGTCCTCGGCCGCGACCTGAAGATCGTCCGCAAGGACCCTGACCAGTGTAGCTTCCAGGTCCAGCCCAAGCGGTGGCCGGTAGAGCCTACATTCTCGTGGCTCACCGCCCACCGGCGCCTGGCCCGGGACTACGAGACCAGTCCGGCCCACGCCGAGACGATGATTCGATGGGCCATGATCGGCGTCATGGTCCGCCGGCTCACTCGGGGCCGTGCTGCGATGCGTCCCGGCCCACGACCGCTCGTGCGGCACTCCTCGTAGACAACCTGCCGGCTCCTCGCCGCGGTAGCTGCTGTCGGCGAGCTACAGAGCCAGAAACCTCTCAACCTCACGTTTCAGGGTAGGCGGCACGTCGGCCAACTCCGAGACGATCAGGCGGACATCCCGCTCGAGTTCGGGGGACTCGCTCCAGACCTCCGCACTTCTGGTGAGCACGGCGGCCAGCAGATCACCCTCGCACATGTCGCCTTCCGCCATTGGGTCGATCCGGAGGGCCTCCACCGCCAGGGGCAGGAGATAGGCAAGGCCCACGTCTTGCCTGATCAATAGCCGCATGTCCTCAACCGTCAGGCCGCCGATCGGCTTGCGCCGAAGCTGGCGCACGGTCGCCATCAGCCGGGTTTCACCGCCCAACGGGACCGACCAACGGTCGCGCTCAAGCTCCTCAAGGGAGAGGTCACGGTTCACGAGTTGAGTCACCGACCGATCGTCCCATGTCAGATCTCAAACGCGGTCTGAGAGGATGCGGCCATGTCCGACCAGTGGAGCGACGTGGTGGTGTTTCGGCTCTTCGAGGACGAGGACCCGCACGCGGGGCGGGACCTCAAGGCGTCGTCGGCCGCGGAGCCGCCCCCGAAGTCAGGTGCTGAAGACCTCCAGCCTGGGCGGGTTGCCTGCCGGGACTGCCGCGCTGCGTACGACCCGGGCAACCCGGACGAGGTGAAGTTGCACACCGAGTCCGTGAACTGCGGGCAGTCGTGCCGGTGCGTCGGGCGTCCACGTTGCTACACGTGCCGCGGCTCGTTCTGCTGTTGCGCCGCGCACTGAGCGGCGGCCACCGTCAGGGCCAACCAGTGTCGTATTGCTTGCCGGACCGCGCCGCCTCACCGTGCGGCGGGCGTCGGTCTAATTCTGCAGAGACCCGAACGTCTCAGCGCCCTGGCCCGTCGGCCTCGACGAGGCGACGGGGGCGGCCCCACGGTAAGTCCGCCACTGACAGCCCTGCAGGGGCAGCCTCAGCACCTGTCACTGCCGAGCAGCGAGGTGGTCGGGCGCGTAGGGGGATAACTGGTAGACGGTGAGCCAGTCGTGCTCGGCGATGTAGCGGTGCATGCTGGTCGGTCTCTCAGCCCAAGGCGTCCTCGCTGTGCGCGTCGCTCTTCGCTGGGAGGGGCCGGGCCGATCTCCAAGGCAACGCACCGCAGCGGACTGAACCCGAAAACCGACCACCGGTCAGTAGGCAGGGGCTCCCGGGACGGACTCAGCTCCGTCGTGCGCTGGCGTCCCTGTGTCGCGATTGGATGCCGAGAACGTCGTAGACGTGTTCGCCGTGTGCCCATCGCACGCCCTGACCCCCGTCAGGATAAAAATCATTTGCCTCAGAGTGTGTATCCCCCGGACCCATATTCTGGGGAGACTCCCCCATTTGCCCGAACCCTCACACCGTGCTGAACTGAGAACGACGGAACCAACCAGTCGAGGCCACTAGCCAACTGGCACGCCAAGCCGTAGAGCTGCCTTCCGGATCCTTACGTCCCAGACCGGACAGAGTGCTATGTCTCCGAACGGAAACGCCTCATCCATGTTCGCCTTCGGATGGCTGCGTCACCGGAGGACAGGACCGCGACGGTGTTCGTGGGCTCGGTTGCGGATTCAAATTTTTACCGCAGCGGTGGGTGGCGTGTTCGCCCTTGCCATCTTCCTTGCCGGTGCACCATCCGCCAGCCCCATGGAAAATTCCGGGAACGGTACTGATCCCATTGATTTCGCTGTTGTCGTTGACGCCTCGCCTAGCGTGCCGGCCGACGCTCTACAGGAGGAGAAAGAAGCAACCGCCCTTCTTGCCCAAGGTGAAATATCAACTGGCTCCCGTGGCATGGTCCTCGTATTCGGAGGAGCTGACGACTCTGGTAACGCAGCGGTGGATGAAGTCTGTCCCTTGACCAGACTTGACGCCGCTGGCAGACAACGTCTGGGAGACTGCGTTAAGAGTCTCAACCGAGAGAAGATCGGCGCAGGAACCGATTTTCCTTCCGCAATCCGTCAGGCATCTAACCGGCTCGCCGCGGATTCATCGCCTGGGACCCCTAAGACCATTTTCCTACTCACCGATGGGAAGCTCGACGTTCGCGACGACCCGGCGTACGGTCCGGATCCTCCTAGGCGACAGGCCAACGGTGAGAAAGCCCTGGCTGGCGCCCTGCAACAAGCGAGGTCGGCAGGGGTGCAAGTCTGGCCACTAGGATTCGGAAAAGGCGTGGAGAAAGCAGCTCTCAATGCTATGGCAAGTGGCGGGTACCAGAACGCGTGCGCTGGCCTGCCAGAGGCCACCCCCCACGCTCGCACCGTCAATAGTTCTGCCGACGTCGACACTGCACTCCTCCAAACATTTGCCGGCGCCCGATGCGCTCATCTGACCGAGGGAACGAGTAGGCGACCATCCAGTGACCTGCATGTCACGCTGCCCTCCATCGCCACGAGCGCGGCGATCATAGTGATCAAGCACGATCCCATGGTCACTGTGAATTACTCCGATCCGCAGGGAACGAAGGTATCCCGCAATCAAGTCAGCGGACTTCAGAACACGGTGGAGGGGTTGCAGGTCCGCCAGTCCGCGCCGGGTGACTGGACCGCACATATCGACGCACCTCCTGGCCACAGGGACCAAACAGCCACCATCGGGGCGATCTGGCAAGGTGTCGTCAATTCCTATGTCGACGTACAGAGGGAGGCGGAGAATGGTGAGAAAATCCCGGTAAGCGTGCAGCTTCAAAATCAGCAAGGAGTGCCCGTCACCGACCTTCCACAGGCGTACGGTGGACGAGTCGGTGTCCGGCTCACCGGACAGAGCATCCAACCAACAAATGCCCAGTTGGAGGATACGGGCCGGGAACCGGACAGCGAGTCTGGCGATGGCCAGTTTAGCGGTTACTTGGAAATACCAAGCAGCGCCCGCGGGAAGCTGGCTGTCACGATCACAGTCACCGCTCCGGGTATCACTGGTGATTCCCGGCCAGTCGACATAGAAGTAGGCCCCATAGAAAAGCCACTCGTAGCAGCTACCGGGGTGCTCGACCAGCAGACGGTCCAACCGGGCGGAACTGTTTTCGGAACCGTGCAGACCACGAACATTGACAGCAAGCCGCATGAGCTTCGCCTCATGCTGCGGGACTCGAACAAAGCCGTCCCCGCTCGGATCAGCCCCGTGATCGTGTCTGTGCCGGCTGGCAGTTCGCAGGAATTGCATAAATTCGGGATCTCTGTCAGCGACAGAGCACCCGAGGATCAGATGGTTGGCGGGCGTGTAATCGTCATCGACAGCACAGACGGGAACAAGCAACTCGCAACAGTATTCGTCGGAACGGAAGTGACGGGGACTCCCTCGCCCCCGTGGGCGCTCATAGCCACTCTATGCATGGCTGGGATACTGCTTCTTCTATTCTCATGGGATCGCTACCGCAGGTGGCTAAACCCGGCAGGGCTGCAGCTAACACTCTACGCCAAAGACAAGGGGGAAGTGCTATCTAAATCTCAGCCAGTGCAGACCGGCCAGAAGGGTCCTTACCCCTTCACCGTCGCCGGGAACGAAGTGAAGCCTGGCCGCAGCAGCAAAGAGTCCTATCAGATTCACCGCTGGATACCCAAGGGTCGACTTAAGATCAAAAGCTTTTTGAGCGGAGAAAAGCAAGAAGTTCATGACGGCCAGCCATATGATATCGGCAACAATAGGAGCATAGTGCCGTCCTATCGGTCGTCGATTCGACCCGCTGGCCCAGGAAATAAAACCAATGGCCCAACAAGCGGAAAGGATGATCATTTCTAGGGTGAGGCACCCGGCGAGTCGGATGGGAGCAGACGGGGATGGAAACGACGATGAACATCCATCAGCCGATGCTGTTCGTAGGGCTGGGGGGCACCGGTTGCCTCATCGGCGCTGAACTCGAGCAGAGGTTGAGGGAGGAGCTGTGCGGCCCTGATGGCGTGAGGCTGGTGAATGGGAGCGGTCGATCGCGATTCCAGCTTCCCGAGTGCCTACAGTTCGTGTATGCCGACTTCAACGAGGCCGAGCTCAACAGGCTCCCGCACCGGCGGGTGGATCGCTCGCTGAGAACGGCCTACGGCCACACAGCCCACGCCACCCCAGGACTGCTTCCTCCATACGATAGTTCGCCCGACCTTACGCGCATGCTGCGGGTGGCCCTTCATGACGATGTGCAGGAATGGCTCCCTCCGAGCGAGCATGAGCCGCGGGTTGCACCGCTCTACCACGGTGCCGGCCAGCTACCGAGTGTGGCTCGCGCGGCTCTTTTCTCCACCCTGCGAAGCGGGCCTGAACCGGTCCTGGCCCCCATTCGTGAGGCTGTCGACGGAATTAGTCGCTCCATAGCCGACTTGCGTGAGCTTGGCGGTCGCCAACTGCGAGGCTGCGATGTTTTCGTTGCCTTCTCCTTGGCAGGCGGAACGGGAACTGGTCTCTTCTACGACTACATGCACTTGATCCGGCAGGCATTCGACACAGCAAGATTCCCAGGAGTCAGCATCTACCCGCTAGTCATCATGCCGTCTGCATTTCCTCCGGCATCTGGAGGCGGGCGGGAGGCGGAACTTAACGCCGCCCGTGCGGTGGTTGACTTGTTCCATCTGGTCGATGAGCAGAACGTGCCCACTGTCGAGCCCGATATCACAGACGCTGGCCGACGAGGAACACTAAGCGTCAAGTACCCAGAAATGGGACGCCTGCATCTCCGGCCCTCAACGCTGCAGACCGCGTTCCTTTTCACCCGAACTGCAGGAATTCGACCGGACGACCTGAGGCGGTCCATTGTTGCCATGGTGCTGTCGCTCATAGGTACAGAAACTGTTGGAGAGAAGACCGGATCTGGCGGAGCCGATGACGAATCGCCATCATTCGCCGCCAGTTTCGTCAACAGGGGGATACATCGCGCTGCTCGTGCCGCATCTGGAATCGGGCGGAGGGGTGTATCAACCAGCCTGGCGGCTTCGATGACGGTCCCGACAGACGAGCTTGCAGAGCTCATCGCAGGCCGGCTGCTGTGTGAGGCGATCGAGGACCTCACCGGCAGCGAAAGCCGCAGAGGCGAGGAAAACTCGGCCTTGGTGCGGGGCTTGTTCGTCGACTCAGGGATCAAAGACCTGTGGGAACGCCAGGTGTTGGACCCACCACAGCCCTATCCGCTCCCTAAGGGCAAGAATCCGATCATTCAGGCTCTCAGAGACCGTCTCGACACCATGAATGATCAACTCTCGAGCATGGACAGTGAGCTCGACCAGCAAGTGACGACCCTAGCCGAAGGATTCAACCCCAGGAAGGGCGTGCAGGAGCTGCTCAAGAAGGTCGACCCCTTCCGCGCACAGCGAGTTGTTACCGGAATCGCGGGTCACTCGGATCGCGTATCCGCTGCTGGATTCGAAGGGCTGCTCGCCAACAGGGCAGACACTCCAGAGAAGCCGAAGCAAGCCGACGGCGCAGAGTGGGACGTCGAGTCCCCGCCCAATGTCCCCCAGGTCAGGAGGCGCTACGGCGGGCTCGTCCAGGTTCACTGGACGGATCCGGAAGTCTCCCCTGCCGTAGAGCACCAAGACAAGTGGTACACGTGGAGAGGCCGCTCTCTTTGGCACAAACACTGGAGAGAGCACACCACCGTATGGAAGGCGGCACTAGAACGGGCGAAGTCCGATGTGGACGAGCTCGTCCGGGCATTCAGTGCGTACATCGACGAAGGCTCGAGGACCCTCCAGGACAGGCAGACCGAGCTGTATCGAGACGACCGCACCGGCGTGGCCTACCTCCTTCCCCCACGGGGGTCCTTCGACGCCTTCTACGAGGATCTCAAGGGCAGACTGCTCCAGGAGGAAGGGCTCCCGGCCGAGAAGGGCGTGGCCAGGCTGCTCGAGCGGATGCTCGTCGATGACCGGTGGGAGCACGTCACCGCCAGGCCCCCTCGAGAGACTGTGAACTCAGCGAAACGCCTCTTCGAACAGCGGGTCAAGAAGCTGTTCTACGCTACCGGCGCACCCGGGGACCGCCCATTGCTCCCGTCGCTCGGAACGCTGCTCACCAGCGCAGCACACGGCGAAAAGGTGACAGATGTCGCTGGCGGACAGTGGCTGGACGTCGACCGATTCCGCACACAACTGGCGGGACTGCTCCCCGCTGGATTCGTCCCTGAGGGCGAAGGCCCCCTGAAGACCCTCATCGTCTACCCGCAGACCGATGAGCAGGAATTGGCGCAGCAGTTCCTGAAGGAGGAGCTGCAGCTACCCAGCGAAGGCAGCCCCGAGTTCCATTCGGCGGCGACGGATTCCATCACGGTGGTTCTGTTCCGCAGCGAGATGGGTATTACTGAGGTTCCCGAGGCACGGCAGGTGCTGCGGTTGTGGGCCCAGACGCGCGATAACGAGGATCCGGGAAGTCTCCTGGCCTGGCGCCAAAGGACCGGCTACCGGGACAGGAACTGGCCGATCGCCACAGTGGCCGACCAGCAGTACATCCTGCACCGCATTCTGTCCGCGATGTGGAACGGCCAGGTCGAGACTGTAGGTGACCCCAAGTCTCCCGACGGCCTTCGCATCGAGCTGCGACCTAACGGCGCAGCCACCATGACCCTCCCGTTGAAGCAGTACCCCAACCGCATCTCCAGTTGGTCGGGGTTGATGCGTGCGTACGAGGACTGGACGCTGCTGGACGCTGGCTCAATCACCGAGGAAATGTGCAGCCTCCTGATGGGCACCCATGCACACATGTCCGAGCCGTCTCCGCTCTTCCTGCATCTGATCCGGGACGTAGCGCCTCAGCAGAGGCTGCTCCTTGAGAGCCTGTCACAGGATGGGCACAGCAACGCGGAGAACTGGGTGGGCCCCCTGCGGGACTTCTGGAAAGTGCACCTGGAGGCCGCTGTGCGTATCGGCTTCCCCTGGCAGCAACTTACCGACGGATCTGCCCCTCAGACTGCCGAAGTGCCGGCCTTGAACGACATCGAGGGAGAAGGCACCGTCGGTGCCCACGTTGTGGTCCAAGACACCGAGACAACACTCGCCACGCGCTCTGACGGGTCGGGGTCGTCAGATGCGTCCGCGGCAGCAACCGGACGGCAGGCGGCCACAAGGGCACCAGCAGGCGACGGGGGCACCGCCATCGCAGCGATCGGTACGAACGTGGGCGGCCACAGCAGAACCGGCAGCGTCTTCACCTATTGCCAGTCACCCCCGCAACTGCGGTCTCTACACCCGAACAGCGGCCCCGCCATCGGCGGCACCGAGGTCCTGGTGACCGGAAGCGGCTTCACCGCCGACACCGTCATACTCGTCGCAGGTAAACCCATCCCGACAACTGTGCTGGACGAAACGACGATGCGGTTCCGGACGAGCACGGGCGTCCCCGGGCCTGCCACGGCGAACGCGACGGACGGCGAACAGACCAGCAACCCGCTTACCTTCACGTTCCTCAGGGAACCCAGTGTCACCAGCATGATTCCCGAGGCTGTGCCAAGTACAGGCGGCACCGAAGTGACCGTTACAGGTACGGGTCTGACAGGAGTCTCGGCCATCGACACGGACGGGGCCACGCCCGAGATCGTCACCCACTCAGACAGCACGCTCACCTTCACCGCACCTGATCACGAAGTGGGCCGTGTACCTGCCACCCTCATCGGCCCTGACGTTGTCCGAACGCTCGCCGGCGTTCTCACCTACATCCCTCCTGCTCCACAGGTAACGAACCTGGCACCCGATGAGGGCACCATGACCGGTGGCACTCATGTGACCATCAGCGGCACAGACCTTGGGAGCGTGCGCACGGTCACCTTCGCCGCCACACCCGCGGCAGCGGTGACCAGAGTGGACGACCAGACGATCATTGCCGTCGCTCCACCGACCACCTCCGCCGGCATCGTGTCCATCGCCGTCAGCAGCCTGGGAGGATCGGACACAGCCGAGTACCGGTACCTGCCGGTACCGACAATCTCCCGAATCGAGCCGTCTGTCGGCCCGATCAAGGGGGGCACCACAGTAACCCTCCACGGCACAGGCTTTAGCGGCGCCACCGCCGTGACCTTCGACGGCCTGGGAGGTAGGGATCTCCATGTCATCGACGACAACACGATCGCTGTGGAAGCTCCACCACACGTGGCAGGCACGGTAGAAGTCTCCGTCACCGCACCCAACGGGACCTCAGCGTCGGCCCCCTCCAGCTACTACGGCTTCCTCCCCGCACTTGGAAAGTTGTAGAGGGCTAAGACCGGCTAAGACCGTGTCCTGCGTGGTGAGGCGGACGACAATGCCCTTGCGTGCAATGCGCACACCGATCGATCCCTTCCCAGTCCTATGACGTGTCGCGTTGCCGGTACCGGGCCGCGTCGGACGGTCAGAATCGTGAGGACGCCACAGCAATCGGCAGGCCCCTATCGGGACACGCCCCGCCAGCCCGGTACCGACAACGCACCATCCCCGGCCATCGGCCGACACTGTGACAGCGGGACACTTCGGTCAGAAATATCATGAGTCAGACCTCGGACCCGGGACAGTACCCACCCATCCTCCCGCCCCTCACATCACCCCCACCCAGAAACACTGAGCACGCTCAGTCCCAGCCCTTGGCACATCCTGGATGTGACTCCGGCCGATCGTTATACGGCACAGAAGCCGACATCTTTGTTCAGGCCACTTCACGACCGGGGCGGCTTCTTCCTGGCTGTCTGCACCACGGGGCAGCGCACCAACGTGCCAACGATCGGGTCCGATCCGCAGTGGTGGCCGAGCAGCGGCGCCGCCCGCTACCAGCTCCATCCCGCCGACAGCCCCGTGCACGTCACCTACACCGGCCGCGTCCCGGAGGCAGCGCTCCAGGACGCAGCCCGGCGAGACAACCAACGGCGTCGCGCGGAGGCCACCGCCGTGGCAAGAGCGGTATCTCGTCCGATCCGCTGCCCATGAAGTCATCGGCATCACGGCGGTTGCCGGGGCCCGGTCCCCGGCTTCCCGCCCTCAAGCCGGAGATCGAGCCCGCCGACACCGACGGTGTCTCTTCGAAGGGGACCGGCTGTGCATCACCAGCGCAGGGAAGCATGATCGCCGTTCATGGAATGCGCGCCGCAGAACAACGGCAGAGCCGGTGGGGGTGCCAGCGCTCCCTCACCCCTCAGGGGAACAAGGCGAGCTGTTCGTCCTCCGGTGCTTGCGCGAGGCCGGGATCCTCTGCGTATTCCGGGTCCAGGTCTGCCGGCTCGGTGTCCGTGCCTTCCTCGATCACGCCCAGCGCCGCCGCTACGCGCTGCCCATTGACGTTGCCCGCCGCCTCGGCGGTGGCCAGCTCCTCCAGGGAGGATTCCTCAGCGTCACCCGACTCTGCCTCGGCGACCGTCGGCAGTACGTAGTGCTGGGCGAGGCTCGCCAGATGCAGGGGCAGGGGGAGGGAGAGTGCGTCCAGGTAGTCGGGGGCTTGGCGCAGCTGGTGCACCGCCAGAGCGAGTGCTTCGGGTGAGTCGCCGACATCCGCGTGGCAGCCCAGGACTGCGATCTCCACTAGCCCGGGGTTCCAGGCCGGGATGTGTGTATCGATGGTGGGTTTGCCCTTGTTGGGTCCCTGGCGCAGCGGCCGGGGCGCGATTTTGTCGGCCTCGACGGCGGAGTCTCGGAAGGTGCTCGCTTTGGGTGTGGTGCTGTAGAAGACCCGGCCCGAGGAGCGTGCGGCGTCTTCGTCCTCCATCCACAGCCCCTGGGGCAGGCCGTTCACTTCTCCGGGAGAGGCGTTGCCCCACCATTGCGGGGTCTCCCGCCCTGCTGCCGTACGTACGCGAATCAACCGGAGATCGGGGTCGAGTCCCACCGGCTGCGCGTGCCCGGTCTTGATCAGGTCTCGTTCGGTTCGGCCGTCCTGGAGCCACGGCCAGTGCAGCCGACTGTTCTGCGAATGGGTCAGCAACGTGGTGGGGCGGCCGCGAAGAGAGCGGACCATTTTCTGGATGTATCGGGCGGTCGCCCTGCGCTGTTCGTCCATGTTCTGCTGCCAGACGCGGTACTTCAAACGCTGCTGCGGTACGAAGGTGGCAGCTTCGGTGTCCGGGGGCGTCGTGGTCTCGGTCTCGGTGGGTTCGCTGACCTCCGGGATTTCGGCTGTCTTGACCAGGCCGAGCAGGAACTGGGGGTAGGGAATCCAGCGTCCCATCCGCTCGTCCCAGCCTGTGACGGCCGCCAGGCCGCTGCCCGGTGCCAGCGGTGTGACCATGACGGCCACCGGGGTGTGGCGGGGCAGTCGGGTGGGGCCGTCCTTGCGCCGCTTGACCATGTACGTGGCGACGTAGCGCAGGTCCTTGGGGATCCCTTCGCCGAGCGTGTGCTCGGGCAGGACACGGACGCCGTACTGGCGTAAAGCGTCTTCCCAGCCCGAATGGACCCGGTGGGAGAGGTTTTTCTCGCTGTTGTAGCCCTTGGCCTTCTTGGGGGCGAGCGCGAATTGCGTCAGGACGCCCGCGTCCGCGCAGCCCAGCCGGAGCGCGTATTTGGGGTCATCCAGACGGTGGGCGAAGTCCTGGCGTCGGTCGATCTCCACGAGGGCGAAGCTGGGGTGAAGCGGGTCAGCTCCGTCGTCGGCCAAGAATGCGGCGGCAGTTTTCCGCCGGGCGTTGATACCGGCCTCCAGGGCTTTGCCCCTGGGCCGCGCTGTGGGGTCGATGCCCAGGGTGTCGGTGATTCCCTCGGTGGTGCGCAGGCAGCGAAGGCGGAGGGTGAGTTCCGGGGCTTTCCACTCGAGAGTGACGGGGCTTCCGGGTGCGGCCCGCTCGTATGCCTCCTCGGCAGTGGCTGGCTCTGGGCGGCTTCCGTCGCCGTCCAGCCCGAGGACGTCGGCGAGGGCCTCTATGGCTGCATCCCGGAACGACGGGCTCTGCCAAAGCAATCTGGCTTCGACGAGGCACCCGGCTCCCGTCCCCTTGATCGCTTCGGCGGGGTCCTGCCCCTGGTTGATCTTGGCTGCCACCGCGAGTGCGGTCCGGCGGGCGCGGGCTTCGCGTTGCGCCTCCGCTTCCTTCTCCGCCGCCTTGGGCTTGGGCCGGGCATTGGCGGGGGCGCTGCTGCCAACGCTCGCCCGGCTGAGGCGACCGGCTCCCGTCATGACCAAGTGCACAATGACGCCCCGCCGCAGCATCGTCGTATCAGGTCCCGTCTACGCAGGACCCCCGCCGGAGCAAGCCGACGGGGGTCCTCACGTGTCACAAGCGATCACGGGCGGGTCACCAACCCCGCGGACGCACTCACGCCACAAGGCTCTGACCTGGACTTACGCGCTCCCCCTGGACCAACTGGACGCCCGTGGACGGTTTCTACGACATGTGCCATGTCGTACCGCAGGACTCGCATGCCAACACCACAGATCACGGACCAAGATCCGGACCAGGTGCGGACCAACTCGGCTCAGCAGCAGACGATTCCACCCTTTTCCACAGGTCAAAGGCGACGGTGAGCGTGTGACACCAGCAGACCAAGAACCTGCTGGTGTCGTACTCGCCGAAGAAGCTGGGCTTCTTCTAGGCGCAGGAAAGGGTGCCTGAACAGGGCAGATGCCCGTCAGGCACCCTTCAGGCGCCCTTCACCGCGCAGAGTTGAGCAACGAGCCGAGACATGCGGAGAGGTGGACGGCGGCGCCGTCCATCAGGGTGTCGGCGATCGTCTCCACCGTGCGGGCTCGCCACGGATGGAGCTCGGTGTCCGCGACCACCTGGTTGAAGGCGCCCATCGCGGGGCCGCAGTGCACCAGGTAGTCCACCCGGAAGCGCTGGTCACCGCTCACGGCGAGGCGGAAACCGCGGGTGAAGTAGCCGCGGAACACAGCCGCCAGCTGCTGCTCGGGGGTACTGCCTGCGGCGACGGGCGCGGGGGCCTCGCCGCCCAGGTACCGGTCGAGAACCTGGCTCCTGGTCTCGTCGTCCAGCTGGGCGAGCGAGCCGTGCCGGCGCCACAGCTCGTGCAGCCGGGACGCCCGCGCCGGGAAGAACAACCCCCGCTTGAGGTAGCGGGCCTGGACGCCGAGGTCGAACAGCTCGCCCCAGGGCGCGGTGTCCACGTCGTACTCGCGGGCCTCCTGAAGGATGTCCTTCACCTCCGCGCTGGTGGCCGCCTCCACGGAGCACTGGTTGACCGAGCCGGTCAGGACGAAGTCGGCGCCGAGCAGGAACGCGGCCCCCGCGGCCTCGGGCGTGCCGATGCCGCCCGCGCACCCCACGTGCACCCGGTGACCGCCCGTCGCCGTCGTGTCGCGCAGCCGCAGCACGGCGGGCAGCAGGGTGAGCAGGTCGGCGGTGCTGCTCAGCCAGCCGCCATCGGCCTCCACGCACAGATCGTCCGCCATCGGCCGGCCGGCCGCCGCGCGGGCCTCCTGCGCGGTGACCTCGCCCGCCTCCAGCAGCCGGGCGACGAGCCGCTCCGGCGGCGGGGCCAGGAACTCGGCGGCCACGTCCGTGCGGGACACCTTGGCGACGATCCGGCCGCCCTTGAGGCGGAACCGGACCAGCGCCGGGGTGATCAGCGGGAAGCCGGACGCCTCGACCAGGTCGACGCCGTGCCGCAGGAGCAGGTCCACCAGGGCGGACTCCTCCTCGGGGGCGCCGTGCCGGTACAGCAGGTTGACGCCGAAGGAGCCGCCCAGGCCCAGTTCCCCGGCCAGGTCGCGCAGCAGGCCGTCCACCTCGTCGAGGGGCAGGCCGCCGGTCCCCAGGAAGCCGAGCAGCCCGGCCTTGGCCGCCGCGCCCAGCATCTCGCGACCCGAGATGCCGCCGTACAGGGCGCCCAGCAGGTACGCGCGCCGCAGACCGTACCGCTCGCGGAAGGTCGCGGCACCGAGGTTGTCAGCCGTCGGGGCGGCAAGGGCCGCGGGTCGTACGGGGGGCGGCAACTGGCCGGAAGTCAGCGGATCGTCGAGACGTTCCCCCGCTCTCGGCGCGGGCAGCGGATCGTCGAAACGTTCCCCCGCTCTCGGCGCGGGCAGCGGCTCCGTGTTCTTCCTGATCTTGGCGACCAGATTGGCCAGGACCCGGCCCGGGCCCAGTTCCACGAACTCGAAGTCGCCGTGGCCCATCAGCCGACGCACCGTGTCGGTCCAGCGGACCGGGGAGTCGATCTGTGCGGTCAGGTTCGCCTTGACGGCGCCGGGGGCGTACGGCTGCGCGTCCACGTTGGCCAGTACCGGGACGGCCGGGGTCCGCAGGGTGAAGCCGTCCAGGAAGCGGGCGAACTCCGCGGCGGTGTCGCGCATGTGGCGGGAGTGGAAGGGCGCGCTGACGTTGAGCCGGACAGCGCGGACACCCGCCGACTCGAAGGCGGCGCGGGCGTCGTCGACGCGCTCGGCCGGACCGGACAGCACGAACTGGTCGGGGGCGTTGTAGTTGGCCAGGTCGATATCGTCGAGGCCGGAGTCGGCGAGCACCCGCAGCACGGTCTCCTCGTCGCAACCGACCACCGCGGCCATCCCGCCACCGCCGGCCTCCGCCATCAGGGCCCCGCGCCGCTGCACCAGGCGCAGCCCGGTCTCGAAGTCGAAGACGCCGGCGGCGAACAGGGCGGCGTACTCGCCGAGGCTGTGGCCGATCAGGTAGTCGGCCGGCTCGGCGTCCTCGGCGAGCCGGTCGAGGTAGGTCAGGACGCTGACGACGTAGAGCGCCGGCTGTGTGTACTCGGTACGGCCCAGGCGGCGCTCCGGGTCGTGGACGCACAGTTCCTCGATCGAGTAGCCGAGCACGTGGTCGGCGATCGCGGTCTCCCCCGGGTACCTGGCGAACAGCTCCTTGCCCATCCCCCGCTGCTGAGACCCCTGACCTGGGAAACCGTAGACCTTCATACCGTGTGCCTTCCTTGCCGTCTTCACTGCCACCGGAGCCGGATGTGGATGTGGATGTGGATGTGGTGCATGTGGACGTGTGATCGCAGTGGGGGAGAGAGAGGGGGCCGGTGCCGCGAGTGTCCGGGCCTGTTCCAGGACCCGTGGGTCGTGGCCGAACGGGCTGAGCAGCGGCAGCGAACGGGAGCGGTCACCCGCCGGGAGGTTGCCGCGGACGAAGTTGTGCAGGGTGCCCGAGGGGCCCAGGTCGAGGTAGAGGAAGTCGCCGCGGGCCCGCATCGCGGCCATGGCCCGCTCGAACTCGATGGGTCTGCGGGCGACCTGCCAGAAGTGGTCGGCGCCGGGCCGCTCGACGAGCCGTCCGTCCACGCACGACACCCAGGGGATGCGCGGTGGGGCGAAGGGCACCCCGTCGAAGACGGCCCGGCACTCGGCGAGGACGCCGTCCATCAGGCTGGAGTGGTAGGCGTACTCGACCGGCACCCGCTGGTGCAGGACGTCGGCCGCGCGCAGGGTCGCCTCGGCCCGGTCCAGGTCCGCGTCGGCGCCCGCCACCACGATGTGGCCGGGGTAGTTGCGGGCGGCGACCTCGCAGCCGGGCAGCGCGGGGATCCGATCCCGGCCGTCCGGGCGGGTGATGACCGCGAGCAGCCCGCCGCGCGGGCCCGCCGGCAGGCTCTCCGCCTGCCGGACGAGCAGCCGCAGGCATGTCTCGGCGTCGATGCTGCCGGAGAGGACCGCGGCCGCGTACTCGCCGAGGCTGGAGCCGAGCAGGTAGTGCGGCTCGATGCCGACCGCGCGCAGGGTCTCGGCCAGGGCGAGTTCGATCATGACGATCGCCGGGTGGGTGAGACGTGTGTCGATGAAGGGGTCGTTCTTGCGCCGGGCCGGGTCGAGGATCCGGGCGAGGACCGACTCGCCCAGCAGCCCGGCGGCGACGGTGTCGTACCGCCGCAGGGCCGAGCGGAACACCTCGTCGGATTCGAAGAGTTCCTCGCCCATGCGGTAGTACTGCGAGCCCTGCCCGGAGAACATGAAGACCACGGGCAGGCGCCCGATGGGCGGCTCGTTCCTCGGGGGCGTCGGGGGCGTCCCGGCGGCCGCGGTCATCGGTACGTCTCCCAGAACAGGCCGGCCGCCGACCGGGCAGGTGCGTCGGGCGCCTCGCAGGCAGCGCCCCGGATGACGACCGTGCGCTCCGACGGGGGCTGCGGCAGCGGCGCCCGGGCGGCGCGGTGGTCCGCCGGGGCCGGGGCGAGCAGCAGATGCGCGTTGGTGCCGCCGTCGGCGAAGCAGTTGAGCGCGGCCCGGTCCGCGCCCGCAGGCCACGGGCGGGGCTCTCTCGGGAAGTACATCGCGGAGGCGTCCAGGTCGAAGTGCGGCAGGGGCTGCTGTCCGGAGCGGAACGGCACCTGCTGCCGGTGGTGCAGCATCAGGACGACCTTGATGAACGCCGCGATGCCCTCCGCGGCCAGCGGATGACCGATGTTCGGCTTCACCGATCCGAGCGCGAGCCGCAGGGAACGGGCCGGGCCGGCGCCGTAGACACCCTCGATCGCCTTCAGTTCGATCAGGTCGGTGACGGTCGAGCCGGAGGCGTTGGTCTCCACCCAGCCGACGTCCTGCGGCGCACGGCCGCTGAGCGCCAGCGCCTCGGCCATCACGTCCTTCTGGGCCCGCAGGTTGGGGGTGGCCGGTCCGGCGGTGCGGCCGTCGTTGTTGATCGCGATGCCCTCCAGTACGGCGAGCACCCGGTCGCCGTCCGCCCGGGCCTGGGCCAGCGGCTTGAGGACGACGACGCCGACGCCCTCACCGAGCACCAGGCCGGCCGCCCGGCCGTCGAACGCGTGGAACTCCGGCCCGGGGTTGAGCAGCCCACGCTGCCCGAACACCCGGTGCGCCCGGTCGTCCGCGAGCAGGCTCACACCGGCGACGACGGCCGACTCGACGGAACCCGTGCGCAGTGCCTGTACGGCCATGTCCATCGCCACCAGGGCGGAGGAGCAGGCGGTGTCCACCACCAGGCTGGGGCCCTGGAAGTCGAAGAACTGGGAGATGTTGGCCGCGAGGTAGTTCTGGCCGGTGACCACGACCGGGTTCTTGGCCCGCTCCAGGGCCGCCGGGTCGGGGGTGTGGGTGGCCCGGCCGCCGACGTACACGCCGACCCTGCGGCCCTTGAGGTCCGCCGGGCGGTGACCGGCGTGGTGCACCGCCCTGTCGACCTCCTCCAGCAGGAGCAGCGCCTGCGGGTCCATCGCCTTGACGTCCGCCTCCGACAGCAGGAACCGCTCGGGCGCGAACCGCAGCACCTCCGGCAGCAGCCCGGCGTGGTAGCCGAGGGAGCGGCCGAAGCGGGAGTCCGGGACGGGACGCAGAGCCGTACGGCCGTCCCGCAGCAGCTCCCAGTAGGCGTCGGCGGAGTCGGCGTCGGGGAAGCGGCAGGAGAGGCCGACCACGGCTATGGCGCCCGCTCGCGGGTCAGGGGTGTGGGAGGTGGCGCCTTGCCGGTGGATTGTGGCGGGTGGGGCGGCGGGTGTGTCGAAGGCCCAGACGGGAGCCGGGGCGGCGGATTCCGACGGCGCCGGGGCGGCGGACTCCGCAGCCCCGTCCTCAGCCTGAGTCTCAGCCTCAGGTGCCGTGCTGCCGGTCTCCGTGCCGCCGAACTCTGCGAGCAGCTCCGTCCGGTGTTCCTCGCCGAGATACGCCGCGAAGCCGTCCATCGTCGGGTGTTCCAGCAGGGCCGACGGGTCGACCGAGACGTCCAGGCGCTGGGCGACGGTCTGGACGAGCTGGGTGACCATGATCGAGTCCATGCCGTAGTCATGGACCGGGACGTCCCCGGCCAGCTTGGCGCGGTCGAAGCGCAGTTCCGCCGCGAGCCGGTCGAGCAGCCAGGAGGTGACCGCCTCGACGGCGGCGCGCACGTCCGCGCCCGCGCCGGCCACCGGTCGTGGCGCGGCGGCCGGTGCGGCGGGCGGGGCGGCCGGTGCGGCGGGCGGGGTCTCCAGGCGCCGTGCCGTCAGGCGCTCGACGCTGAACTCGGCGCCGGGGCGTGGCAGTACGGGCAGCACGACCCGGGCGCCGCCCTCCAGCGCACGGTCGAGCAGGGCCAGCCCCTGTGCGTCCGTGAGCGCGGCGAGGCCGGAGGCCTGGTAGGCGGCGCTGCGGGCCTCCCCCATGCCGGTGTCCTTCCAGCTCGGCCACTGCACGCTGACCAGGGGCAGGCCGTACGGGCGGGCCTCGGCCACCGCGTCCAGGTAGGCGTTGGCCATGGCGTAGTCGCTCTGGCCGACCGCGAGGGCGGGAACGGCGGCGGCGACCGACGAGTACAGCACGAACAGGCCGAGCGGCTCGTCCCGGAAGCACTCCAGCAGGGCGTCCAGGCCGAACACCTTCGGTGCGAGGACACGGTCGACGCCGGTCTGCGGCTTGCGGACGAACGCCGGGTTCTCGAAGTCGGTGAAGCCCGCGCTGTGGATCACGCCGCCGACCGGGCCGAGCCGCAGTCTGACGTCGGCGAGGACCTTGGCGAGCGCCTCCTTCTCGTCCAACGGCACGGCGATGGCCTCGAGTTCGACGCCCTGGGCGGCCAGTTCGGCGAGCGGGCGCAGCTTGCGCCCCAGCGGGCCGTCCGCGGCGATGTGCGCGGCCCATTGCGCGCGCGGCGGCAGCTCCTCGCGGCCGGTGAGGACCAGCTTGCGCACGCCGTGCCGGGCGACGAAGTGGCGCGCGGTGAGCAGCCCGAGGCCGCGCGTGCCGCCGGTCACCCACAGCACATGGTCCGCGGGGAAGCCGAGTTGGGCGCGCTGTTCCCGCGGGGCCTCGGCAAGCGTCGCCAGGTGGCGCGCTCCCTCGCGGTAGGCGACCTCGGCGGGCTCGTCGTCGGCGGACAGTTCCTCGGCGACCCAGCGGCACAGTTGCTCGTCGGTCGCGGCGTGGTCGATCTCCAGGTGGCGGGATCGGACGTGGCGGTACTCGCTCTGCAGCATCCGGTACAGGCCCACCCGGGCCGCTCCGCCGAGGGCGGGCGCACCGCGCGAGACGAGCAGGGCGCGCAGGTCGCGGCGGCCGAGGTCGATCAGGTGCTGGAGCCAGCGCAGCCAGGAGGGCAGGTCGGCGTGCGTGGGCGGCAGCACGGGTCCGGTGCAGCCGGCCAGGTCGACGACGGCGTCGAAGCGGTCCCAGCGGGTGCCGGCGTCGGTGAGTTCGGCGGCGACCCGGTCGACGGTGAGCACCTCGGCGGCCGGCAGCGCCGCCGCGAGCCGGGCGGCCAGCGCCTCGGTGCCGGGTGCGGCGAGCACGGCGGTCAGGGCGGGCGGCGCCGAACGGGGCACGGGCGGGGCGGGGCGCCACTGCCGAGTCAACAACAGCCCCTCGGGGTCGCGTCGGGCGCCGGAGACGCCGTGGCTCGCATCGGACGCGTCGTGGTCCGCGCCATGAGCGCTCCGGCCGCCGCCAAGTGCGTCGCGGCCAGTGCCGAGTGCGTCACGCCCGGCGCCGAGGGCGGCCAGTTCGGCGTCGGCCGCGGCCAGCCAGACCCGGTCGCCGTCGAAGGGGTAGCCGGGCAGGGCCACCCGGGCGGGCCTGCCGCCGGGGTGCAGGGCAGGCCAGTCGACCTGCTGTCCGCCGGTCCAGGCGGTGGCGTACGCGGCGGGGTCGGCGGGGAGCCGCTCGCCCGCGGCGGGCCGGCGCGGGTCGACCACGCCGGTCCAGCTGCCCGCCGGGGTGCCGCCCGCGGCGAACTCGTCGAGACGGGCGCACAGTTCGGGCAGGTCGTGGAAGAGCACGGCCAGCCGGTGGGCCATCGCCTCCCGGCCCCTCTGCAAGGTCCAGGCGACCTGCGCGGGGGTCACGGCGGTGCCCTCGGCGCGCAGGTGGCCGACGAGCCGCCGGGCCTGCGCGGCCAGCCGGCCGGCGTCCCGCGCGGAGAGCACCGCCAGCTGGAGACCGGTCGGGGCGGCCTCGGAACCGGCACCGTCGCCGTCGCCGTCGCCGACGTACTCCTGCAGGATGATGTGGGCGTTCGTGCCGCCCGCGCCGAAGGAGCTCACGCCCGCCGTCCTCGGCCGTACCCTGCCGTCCGCCAGGACGCGGCGGGGCCAGGGCGCCCGCTCGCGCTGGACCTCGAACGGGGTCGCCGTGAAGTCGATGTTCGGATTGAGGCGGTCCGCGTGCAGGGACGGCGCCAGCTCGCCGTGCCGCATCTGGAGCAGCACCTTGGTGATCGCGGCGATGCCGGCGGCCGACTCGGCGTGGCCGATGTTGGACTTGACCGAGCCGATGGGCAGCCGCTCGGGCGGCTCCTCGCCGAAGGCCCGCAGCATGCCGGTGATCTCGACCGGGTCGCCGAGCGCGGTGCCCGTGCCGTGCGCCTCCAGGTAGTCGAGGTCGGCGGGCGCGAGCCCGGCCCGCTCCAGCGCCGTACGCACGAGGTCGCCCTGGGCCTTGGGGTTGGGGACGCTGTAACCGGCGCCCGCGCCGCCGTGGTTGACGGCGGACGCCTTGACCACGGCGAGGATCCGGTCGCCGTCGGCGAGGGCCGCGTCCAGGCGCTTGAGCAGGACGGCACCTGAACCCTCGGCGGGCACGTACCCGGTGCCGCCCTCGCCGAAGCTGCGGCAGCGCCCGTCCTCGGCGAGGAAGCCGCGCTGGGCGAGCTGGAGGAACTTCACCGGGTGGCTGGAGATGTTGACCCCGCCGGCCACGGCGACGTCGCAGTCGCCGTTGCGGATGGCGAGGCAGGCCTGGTGGATGGTGACCAGCGACGAGGAGCACATGGTGTCCAGGCCGATGCTGGGGCCGGCGAAGTCGAAGAAGTACGACACCCTGTTGGCCACCGAGGCGTACGACGAGGAGGTCGCGAAACCCTCGCCGCGCAGCGCCTCCTGGACGCCGTACAGCTGGTAGTGGCCGTACATCATGCCGACGAACACGCCGGTGCGGGTGCCGCGCAGTTGCTCGCGGGTGTATCCGGCGTCCTCCATCAGATGCCAGACGGTCTCCAGGAACACCCGCTCCTGCGGGTCGGTGTGCTCCGCCTCGATCTGCGACATCCGGAAGAACAGCGGGTCGAAGCGGTCGGCGCCGGGGACGAAGCCGCCCCACTTGCCGTAGGTCTTGCCCGTGGCGGACTTGTCGGGGTCGTAGAACAGGCCGTGGTCCCAACGGTCGGCGGGGATCTCCTCGACGCTGTCCCGGCCGGCGCGCAGGTTGCGCCAGAACTCGGTGACGTCGTCGGCCTGGGGGTAGCGTCCCGCGACGCCGATGATGGCGATGGCGGCGTCCTGCGGGGCGGGCGCGACCGGCTCGGCCGGCTTCGTCGGAAGCACGGCCGCCGCGGGGGCGGTGGTGTCCGGGACGGCGGCCGGGAACGCTCCGGGGTGGGCTCCGGCCAGGTGGCCGGCGAGGTCGCGTACGGTCACGTACTCGAAGAGCAGGGTCTTCGACAGCGGGCCGACGTGTTCCTCCAGGCGGCGGATCAGGCTCATGGTGATGAGCGAGTCCACGCCGTAGCGGTCGAAGGGTTCGGCGACGGCGATCTCCGCCTCGGGCAGCTTCAACTCCTCGGCGAGCAGCCGCAGAACCAGTTCCTCGGCGCGCTCGTGCGCCCCGGGCGCGGCGGTGGCGGACCCGTCCTTGTGCGGTTCCGCGTCTTCGAGGGCCCGGAGGATGCGGTCGGGGTCGCCGGCGGCCAGGAGCAGGCGCGGCGCGGTGTGGGCGAGGGCGCGGTCCAGGGCCTGCAGGGCGGGGGCGGTGCGCAGCGGGCGCATGCCGAGCACACGCTCCATGTAGGCCTCGGCGTCGGCGTCGACGCGCATCCCGCCGTCGGCCCAGACCGGCCAGGCGGCCGCGAGGGTACGACCGTGCCGGGCGCCCTCCCGGCGGCGCCGCTCGCGCTCCTCGGCGAAGTGGTCCAGGAAGGCGTTGGCGAAGGCGTAGTCGCCCTGGCCGGCGTTGCCGAAGGCCGCGGCCGCCGAGGAGAGCGCGACGAAGTAGTCCAGCGGTTCGTCCGCCGTCGCCTCGTCGAGCAGCACGGTGCCGTGCACCTTGGCGGCGAGGACGGCGTCCGCGTCCGCCCGCCGCTTGGTGCGCAGGAGCCCGTCGCGGAGGACGCCGGCCGCGTGCACGACGCCGCTGACCGAGCCGTGCGTCCGGCGGGCCTCGGCCACCAGGTCGCGTACGGCGGCCGGGTCGGTGACGTCGGCGAGCACCACCAGGGCGCCGAGGGCGTCGGCGCGGGCCCGGGTCTCGGGACCGGGGGCGGTGCGCGCGGCGAGCACGATGCCACCGCGGGTGACACCGGCGGCCCGCCGCGCGGCGGCGATGTGCTCGGCGACGAGCAGGCCCAGGGCGCCGGTGCCTCCGGTGACGATGTGCGCGCCGGCGCCGGTGAACGCGGCGCCCGGCGCGGCCGGGAGGCTCACGTGCCGCCAGGCACGGCGGGCCCGGCCCTCCGCGTCCATGCGCACCTCGGGGCCGCCGTCCGCGCCGAGTTCGGCGACGACGGCCTCGGCGAGCGGGCGGCCCGCGGCGAGGGCCAGGACGCCGAGGGCGACCGACGGTTGCTCCAGGCGCACGGTGCGGGCGAAGGCGGCCATCGCCGGCTGGGCGGGCGACGGGGCCGGCTCGGGGTGGACGTACAGATAGCGCAGCGCGTCGCGGCGCTCACGCTGCCAGGCCCGCAGGAAGGCCAGGGCCGCGTGGAAGCCGTGCTCCACGGAGTCTTCGGCGGTGCGGTCGCGTCCGGCCAGGTGGACGACGTGGACGGGGCCGGCTCCGGCGGCGCGCACGGCGGCCTCGGCGTCGAAGCCGCTGCCGAGCGGGATGCGACGGACATCGGCGCCCGTCGCCGTGAGGGCGACGGCCACGTCGGTGGCGTCGCCGGCGTCGGCGGAGGCGGGCTCGAGCAGCAGGACCCGTGCGGCGGAGGGGAGTCGGCCGGGCGGAGCGGGTGCGGCCGCCCAGAGGGGCTCGAAGGCGTGGACGACGTCGACGGCGGGCGCGGCCAGCATCCCGGGCGCGGGTGCGGTGTCCGTTGCCCGCGTGGCGTCCGTCGGGCGCAGCGCCCTCAGTGTGAAGGACTCCAGCGTGGCGGCCACCTGCCCTCTCTCGTCGAGCAGGGCGACGTCGAAGGCGAGGGAGCCCGCCGGGGCCGGACGCCGGGCCGGGGTGGCGTACGCGTAGCCCCGCTCGGGCAGAGCGGCGTACAGCCGGACCGAGCCCAGGGAGAACGGCAGGTACGGTGCCGGGCCCGCCGGGTCCCCGGCGCCGGGGACGAGCCGGCCCGCGGTCTGCAGGGCGGCGTCCAGCAGGGAGGGGTGGAAGGCGTACGCACCGGCGTCCGCGCGCTGCGGCTCGGGCAGGCGCAGCGTCGCCAGCGCCTCCCCGGGGCCCTCGGCGATCTCCTCGATCACCCGGAAGGCGGGACCGTAGGCGAAGCCGAGCCGGACGAAAGCGTCGTAGCAGTCGGCCCCCGCCTGGACGCGGGTGCAGCGGGCCCGTACGTCCGCCGGGGCGATGGGGGCGGGCCGAGAACCGGGGTCGTCGAACCGCAGGGTGCCGCCGGCGTGCACCGGCGCGTCCTCGGCGGCGCCGCCCACCTCGAAGGCGGCGCGGGAGCGGTCGCCGGTGACGCGGACCAGCAGCGGGTGCCCGGTGTGGCCGGAGGCGAGCCGGACCGGCGCCGCCCACACCAGGTCGTCGACGCCGCGCACCGGGGCTCCCCCGGCGGCGAGTTCGCCCGCCAGGCGGCCCATCTCCAGACAGGCCACGCCGGGCAGCACGAGGTCGCCGCCGACGACGTGGTCGCGCAGGAAGAACTCCTCGCCGGTCAGCGTCTTGGCGAACCGCTGCTCGCCGAAGGTGGAGACGTTGGCGTCCAGGAGGGTGGGGTGCAGTCGGGGGCCGGGCTCTGCGGGGCGCTCGCCGGGGGCGACCCAGTGCCGGGGGCCGGCGAACGGGTAGGCGGGCAGGTGGACGCGGCGTCGGGCGGCGCCCTCGTGCAGGGTGCGCCAGTCGACGTCGGCGCCGTGCAGCCAGGCGGCGGCCAGGGCGTGGAGGTCGCGCCCGTCCGGGGAGACGGGGTCGCCCGCCTGAGGGGCCGTCACCTGGGCGGTGCGTACGGCGGAGGGGCGCCCGGCCAGGTACGCGGTGAGCTCGGCGCGCAGGGCCGCGGCGCCGTCGGCGACGACGGTGAGCCGGTGCGGCATGGGTTCCCGGCCCGTCTGCAGGGTGTGGGCGAGGTCCTGGGCCGGGACGTCCTGGCGCCCGAGGTGGTCGGCGAGCCGGGCGGCCGAGCGCCGGAGCGCGTCGCCGTCGCGGGCCGAGAGCACGAAGACCTGCTGGACCGCAGGCTCGTCGCGGGTGTCCGGCATGGGGGGTTCCTCCAACACGATGTGCGCGCCCGCCCCGCCGAAGCCGAAGGAGCTGACGCCGGCACGGCGGGGCAGCTCGGCTCCGTGTGCGTCCCGGGGACGCGGCCAGGGCCGGGCGGTGGCGGCGACCTCGAAGGGTCCGCCGTCGAGTTCCAGGTAGGGGTTCTGCTCGCGGAAGTGCAGGCTGGCCGGGACGGTGCCGTGCCGCATCGACAGGACTGCCTTGAAGAGTCCGGCGATACCGGCGGCGGCCTCCAGGTGGCCGATGTTGGTCTTGACCGAGCCGATGGCGCACGGAGCGGACCCGCCGGGTGTGTCCTCCCCCGCCCGCAGCCGCCGGAAGGCGGTGCTCAGGCCGATGGTCTCGATGGGGTCGCCCAGGGCGGTGCCGGTGCCGTGCGCCTCGATGTAGCCGACCGTGTCCGGGTGGACGCCGGCGGCCCGGTAGGCCTCGACCAGCAGGTCGGCCTGGGCCTCGGGGTCGGGGGCGGTGAGCGAGGTGGTCCGGCCGGCATGGTTGAGCGCGGCGGCCTTGATCACGGCGTGCACGGCGTCGCCGTCGCGTACGGCCCGCTCGTACGGCTTGAGCAGGACGACGCCCGCGCCCTCGCCGCGCACATAGCCGTCGGCGCGGCTGTCGAAGGCCTTGCAGCGGCCGTCGGGGCTGAGCATCTCGCCCTGGCTGAGCGCCTCGTAGACACCCGGGGCCAGGATGAGGCTGACGCCGCCCGCGATGGCCAGGTCGCAGGTGCCGTCGCGCAGGGCGGCGCAGGCCTGGTGGACGGCGGTGAGGGAGCCGGAGCAGGCGGTGTCGACGGCGATGCTGGGGCCACGCAGGTCGAGCAGGTACGACACGCGGTTCGGGACGATCGACAGGGCGGCACCGGTGAGGGTGTGGCCCTCGGTGGCGCGTCCGGCGGCCCGCTGCACCTCGTGGTAGTCGGAGTTGGTGACGGCGATGAACACGCCGACCCGCTTCCCGGCCAGCTCGGAGGGGCGGTGGCCGGCGTCCTCGACGGCCTGCCAGACGGTTTCGAGCAGCAACCGCTGCTGCGGGTCCATCAGTTCGGCCTCTCGGGGTGAGATGCCGAAGAACGCGGCGTCGAACCGGTCCACGTCCGGGGCGAAGCCGCCCCAGCGGGAGCGGGAGCGCGGATGGTCGCGCCAGTCCCAGCGGTCGGCGGGGATCTCGCCGACCAGGTCGTCGCCGGCGGCGAGGTGGTCCCAGAACTCCCTGAGGTCCATGGATCCGGGCAGGCGCCCGGCCATGCCGATGACGGCGACCTCACGGCCGGCGGGGGCCACCGGGGTCTCGGACCCGGCAGGGACCGCCGGCATCTCGGACCCGGCCGGAGCGGTCTGTTCGGTGGCGGGTGCCTGCGGGGCCGTCCCGAAGTGGGCCGTCAGCGCGGCCGCGTGCTGCTCCCACAGGTGCTCGGCGAGCGCGTGCAGGGTGCCGCGGCGGTAGAAGAGGGTCGGGTACTCGGTGATGCCGTACACCTTGCGCAGCTCGGCGCTGAGCGCGGTGAAGCTCACGGAGTTCATGCCGGTCTCGCCGAGCGGCGTGTGTGCGCCGATGTCCTCGGGGCGCAGGTCCACCAAGGCGGCGACCATGCGGGCCAGCTCGGCGACGAGAGCCTGCGTGCGGCCGCCGGACGCCCCTGCCGGGGCGCCGGCGCGGGCCGCGGGCGGGGACCCCGCGCCGAAGCGGGCGCGCAGGTCGGCCAGGGGCAGCGCGGCCAGCGCGGTGCGGTCGGTCTTCCCGTTCAGGGTGCGCGGGAAGCCGGTCACCCGGACCAGCGCGTCGGGCACCATGTGGTCCGGCAGCCAGGCCGCCAGCAGCTCGCGGTCCGGCTCGGCCGCGCCGTCCTGAAGGACGTAGCAGGCGAGCAGGGTGTGCGAGCCCGCTGCCTGTCCACGGGCCACGACGACGGCCTCGCGGACGCCGTCGAGCCGGCGCAGGGTCGCCTCGATCTCCTCCGGCTCCACCCGGTGGCCGCGCACCTTGACCTGGGAGTCGAGCCGGCCGAGGTACTCGATCGTGCCGTCGGCGAGCCGTCGTACGAGGTCGCCGGTGCGGTACATGCGGGCCTCGGCGCGCGCCGCGAACGGGTCGGTCAGGAAGCGCTCGGCGGTCAGTTCGGGGCGGCCCAGATAGCCGTCGGCCACGCCGTCGCCGCCGATGTACAACTCGCCGGCGACGGCGGTGGGGACGGGCCTGCGCGCGCTGTCGAGGACGTGCAGCGCGGTGTTGGCGATCGGGGCGCCCAGGGTGACCCGGCCGCCCGGGGTGAGGCGGCTCGCCGCCGACCAGATGGTGGTCTCGGTGGGGCCGTAGAGGTTCCACACCTGACCGTTGCCCGCGAGGAGCGCCTCGGCCAGGTCGGCGGGCAGCGCCTCGCCGCCGCACAGCACCTTCAGCGCGGGGTCGCCCTGCCAGCCGGCGGCCAGCAGCATGCTCCAGGTGGCCGGGGTGGCCTGCACGACGGTGGGGCGGGCCCGTTCGAGGGCCTCGCGCAGCCGCAGCCCGTCGCGGGCGTCGTCGGCGGCGAGCAGCTCCACCGTGCCGCCGGTGACCAGCGGCAGGTACAGCTCCAGGCCGGAGATGTCGAAGCAGACGGTGGTGAGGGCCAGCAGGGTGTCGCCGGGTCCGAAGCCGGGCTCGCGGGCCATCGACCACAGGAAGTTGGTCAGCGCGCGGTGCGGCACCCGGACGCCCTTGGGACGGCCGGTGGAGCCGGAGGTGTAGATCACATACGCGGCGTCGGACGGGCCGGCCGGGCCGGGCGAGGGCAGGGCCGGCGGACGCTCGGAGGTGTCGACGACCAGCCGGGGCACCGCCGCGAGGCCGACGCCGCAGGTGGAATGGGTGAGCAGCAGGTGCAGCCCGGCGTCCTCGGCCATGTAGGCGAGCCGGTCCTGCGGGTAGGCGGGGTCGAGCGGTACGTAGGCGGCACCGGAGGCCTGGACGGCGAGGAGCGCCACCGGCAGGTCCTGGTCGCGCGGGAGCAGCACCCCGACGTTCCGGCCACGGCCCGCTCCGGCGGCGGTGAGCCGGGCGGCGAGAGCGTCCACGCGCTGTACGAGCGTGCGGTACGTCAGTTCGGTGCCGGCGTGGCGGACCGCGACCGCGTCGGGCCGGGCGTCGGCCTGCCGTCGTACGAGTTCCCAGACCAGGGTGTCCGCCGGGTAGTCGGCGGGGGCGGGCGGGGTGAGCCGGGCCCGCTCGTCCTCGGTGAGCAGCTCCAGGTCGGCCACCGGGGTGCCGGGCCTTTCGACGGCGGCGGCGAGGAGGGTGGTGAAGTGGGCGCCGAGGCGGGCCACGGTCTCCTCGTCGAAGAGGCCGGGGTCGTACTTGAGCGTGTAGCGGCAGCCCTGCTCCTGCTCGACGACCTCCAGGGTCAGGTCGAACTCGCCCTCCTGGTGCACCCCTTCGACCGGGCCGAGCACCACGGCGTCGCCGGACGCGCCGCGGCGGGCGGTGCGGGTCCAGTTCTGGAAGTAGAAGGCGACGTTGAAGGGGGTACCGGCCTCGGGGTCCGCGCGGCGGAGGTCGTCGGCCAGGGTGATCAGCGGGTACACGCTGTGTTCCAGGGCGTCCAGCACGGTGCGGTGGACGCGGCGGACCAGGCCGCGGAACTCCTCGGCGCCGTCGACGCGTTCGGCCAGCACCACCATGTTCATGAAGTAGCCGAGCGTGTCGTCGAAGCCGCTCGCCGGGCGTCCGGCCGTCGGCGTGCCCACGGCGATGTCGGCCTGGTCGCTGTAGCGGTGCAGCAGCGTGAACCAGGCGGCGAGGACGACCCCGAACAAGGACGTCTGCTCGGCGCCGGCGAGCGCGCGGGCCCGGTCGGCGACCGCGGCCGGAATGTGCCCGTCCAGGCTCGCCCCGTGGAAGCCCGGCGCGGCCGGACGGGGCCGGTCCAGCGGCAGCGGCACGGTGGTCCTGCGCCCGCGCAGCCGTTCGGTCCAGTACGCGCGCAGCCGTCGGCCCTCGGCGCCGGCGAGCAGCTCGCGCTGCCGGGCGGTGAAGTCGGCGTAGCTGCGGGCGGGGCGCTCGGCGGGGAGGGCGCGGCCCGCGAGGAGCGCGTGGTAGCCGCGTTCCAGCTCGCGCAGGAGCAGGGCGATGGAGACGCCGTCGAAGACCAGGTGGTGGAAGGTCAGCAGCAGCGCGTTACGGCCGTCGCCCAGGGTGTAGAGGGTGGCGCGGACGAGGGGGCCGGCGGCGAGCTCGAAGGGGCGGCGCAGGTCGGCGCGCATCCGGTCACGCAGCTCGGCGTCGCTGTCGGCGGTCAGGAAGACCTGCTGGAAGGGGAGTTCGGGCTCGGTCGCGATCCGGGCGTACGGCCCCTCGTCGCCGGCGTGGACGGTGGCCCGCAGCTCGGCGTGCCGGTCGACCACGTCCTGCAGGGCGGCCCGCAGGGCGAGCACGTCGAGGCCGCGGTCGAGCCAGAGGGCGAGGGGCAGGTTGTAGGCGTAGGTACCGGGCGCGATCTGCTCGATCACCCAGAGGGCGCGCTGGCCCTCGGACAGGGCGTGGCGGCTCTCCTCACCGTCGGTGCGCGGGCGCAGGACGCGGGCCGCGGCCTCGGTGGCCGGGGAGACGGCGGGGGCGGTGGCCGGCGCAGGTGCGGTGGGCGCCGGGGCGGGTGTCCCGGGCGCTTCGGGCAGGGCGGGCCCGGCCGCCACCCCGGCGAGCCGGTCGGCGGCCAGGTGGGCGGCGAGCTCGCGCAGGGTCGGCTGTTCGAAGAAGTCGCCGAGCGGTACGGCGACGCCGAACTCCTCGTCCACGGCGGCGACGATCTTCATGCCGCTGAGCGAGTCGAAGCCGTAGTCGGCCAGCGGGCGGCCGGGGTCGATGCGCTCGTCCAGCTTGAGCACTCGTTCGACGAGGTCGCGCAGGCGCTCGGTGAGGGCGTCGGTGGAGGTGGCCGCGCCCGAGGAGACGGGGGCGGACGCGGCGGCGGTGGCCGGGCCTGCCGTGGGCGCGGGCGCGATCGGCAGGACTCCGTCGCTCTCCGCCACCAGGACGGTCTGGCCCAGTGCCGGGTCGCCGGCGCCCAGCGCGTGGACCGGGGCGTATCCCTCCTCGTGCAGGAGCCGGGTCCAGCCCTGCGGGGAGGCCAGCGGGGAGTCGGGCATGCGCAGGTGGCCGTCCTCGAAGGCCCACCAGCCCTCCAGGACACCGCCGCCGATGGTCAGCAGCGGCCGTACGGAGGTCAGTTCGTTGAGGACCAGCCAGCCGCCGGGGCGCAGCAGCGCCTTGGCCTTGCGCAGGGTGGCCCGCAGGTCGCTGGTGGCGTGCACGACGTTGGTGGCGACGACGAGGTCGGCGCAGGCCGGCTCGAACCCCTGCTCCACCAGGCCGCGTTCGAGGTTGAGCACCTGGAAGCGGGCGAAGTCGTAGCGTTCGGCGAAACGTTCCCGGCCGTGTTCCAGGAAGCGCGGCGAGATGTCGGTGAAGGTGTACCCGACGCGTCCCGGGTGCGCGGCCAGCGCGGGCAGCACCCGTTCGCTGGTGGCGCCGGTGCCGGCGCCCAGTTCCACGACCTCGACCGTGCGGCCCTGCGGCAGCTGCGGCAGGCGCAGGTCCAGGAAATGGCGGACCGTGTCGCGGACCAGGAGGTTGAAGGAGTCGGTGAGCGGGTTGCCCTTGTAGAAGTTCTGCACCAGCTTCATCGAGGAGCCGGGGAACATGATCTCGGTGGCGCCCACCTCGCCGCGCAGAATACGCGGGTACGCCTGGAGGAACAGGCGGTTGAGGGTGACCGTGGGCTCGATGTCCGGGAAGGCCGCGGCGATCCGGTCGAACTCCGCCTCCCAGCGGCCCGAGTGCTCGTCCGCGTCGACTCCACCGACCGCCGCTGTGCTGCTGACCAGGTCGCCGTCGCGGGTCAGGAACCCGGCGTCGGCCAGGATGTTGAGCAGTGCCTCGTGCAACCGCCGAAAGCGGTCGAGGATGCCGAGGCGGCCGCGCAGCTCCTCGGCGCCGTGCCGTTCGCCGGAGCGCCGGAAGGCTCCCATGCGCTGGTAGACGCCGAGCAGCATGGGTGCGGAGACGGCCTCCAGCTCCTCGTATCCGATGAGAACGCGGCGGGCGGCCGGGGCGGCGGCGGTACCGGTGCCGAGGTGTCCGGCCGCGGCGGCCAGGGCGGCCGGGTGGCCGCCGCCGAGGACCTCGGCGTCCAGGGCCGGGTCGTGGCCCATGGCCTCCAGGGCCCGGCGTCCGGCACGGATCGGCATGACCTGCGGCAGCCCGCTGCCGAGGATGCGGTGGACGGCGGCGATGCCCGCGGCGGGGCTGAAGGCCTGGATGCCGAGCCCGGCGAAGATGTCGGCGAGTCCGGGCTCGGCGCCGGAACCCACCATGCCCCAGTAGCCCTGGTTGACGACGGTCACCGGACACGGCAGCCGGTCGCGCAGGAACAGCGCGTAGGCGTCCTCGGTGGCGGAGGCGCAGATGTAGGCGCCGTTGCCGGCGAAGCTGCCGAAGGAGCCGGCGGAGGAGAAGTAGACCAGGAAGTCGAGGTCCTGGCCCTCCACGGCGGCGGCGAGCGCGGCGGCGCCCTCGGTCTTGACGCGGGTCGCGGCGGTGAAGGTCTCCTCGTCGAGATCGGCGAGGGCATGGTTGTCGAACACCATCGCGGCGTGCACGACCCCGTGCAGGGCACCGAAGCGGCGGTGCGCCTCGGCGACGGCGGCGGCGAGGTCCGCGGGGGCGCAGGCGTCGCCGCGGACGTGGGCGACCTCGCCGCCGAGGGCGCGGATCTCCTCGGCGGCGGCGCGCTGTTCGGGGCCGAGGTCGCCGCGGCTGAACCACACCAGCCGGGCCCGGTGGCGCTCGGCGAGGTGGCGGCTGAGTTCCTGGGCGATGCCGCCGGTGCCGCCGATGAGCAGGTAGACGCCGCCGTCCCGGAAGACGGGGCCCGGGGCGGACAGGGTGACGCGGCCGAGGCGGCGGACGTAACGGGCCCCGCCGCGCAGGGCGACGGTGCGGCCGGTGGCGTCGGCGGGAGCGGCCAGGATCGCGTCGGCGAGAGCGGCGGTCGCGTCCTCGCCCGTGAGCTCGGCCGAGGCGAAGTCGAGGGCGCCGACCCGGAGTTCGGGGCGCTCCTTGGCCACCACCTGGAGCAGGCCGTGCAGGCCCGCGGCGAAGGGGTTGGCAGCAGTGCTGCCCGCGACCGGGTGGACGTCGCTGGTGACGACGACGAGGCGCGCGGCGCCGGCGGAGCGGACCAGGCGGAACAGGGAGAGAGCGCCGGTGCGCAGCTGTTCGGCGGCCCGGTCGGCGCCCAGGCCCTCGGCGATGCCGGTGCCGACGCCGCCGAGGTGGAGCACCAGGTCGGCGCCGTCGGCCCGCTCCAGCCAGGCGGACGGGGGCAGTTCGTCGATGCGGACCGGCTCCAGACGGCTCTGGGGGATGCGGGCCGAGATCGCCTCGGCGAGCCAGGCGGAGGCCTCGGTCACCAGGGCGACGACGCGGCCCGCGCGCGGGGCGGGTCCGGGAGCGGGAGCGGGTCCGGGAGCGGGAGCGGGTCCGTCCTCGCGTACCCACAAGGGCCGGTAGAAGTCGGGGAGTTGCTCTGCACAGGCGTCGTCGGACCCGGACGGCGGTGCGGGGGCGATACGGGCCGGGGGCTCGGGGATCCAGTAGCGCTTGCGGGCGAAGGGGTAGGCCGGCAGCTCGGTCCGGCGGGCCGCGGCGGGGGTGACACGGGACCAGTCGACGTCGGCGCCGGCCAGCCAGTGCTCGGCCACCGCCACCAGGTCCCGCCGGGCCAGGGCGGTCTCGAGCGCGTCGGCCTCGGTGCCGTCGAGGACGACCCGTGCCCGGGTGGCCCGGCCGGTGCCGATCCGGGCGTCGGCTGTGCCCTTGGCGTACGCCTCCAGCAGCGCGGCCGCCTCGGCCACCGAGCCGACGGCCAGGGCCAGTCGGAACTCGTGGGGGGTACGGCCGGACTGGAGCGTGTGGGCGATGTCGGCGAGGCGGAGGGGGCCTTCGGCCGGGCGGGTGGCTCCCTGAACAGCGGCGACGGCCTGTGTGCCGGCCGCGCCCGACGCGTCCGGGGCGTCCGGGGCGTCCGGGGCGTTGTCGGTCGGCCCGTCGGCGCCTGCGGTCCCGGCGATCGCCTGCGCCATCGCGCCCAGCGTCGGCGCCATGGCGACGGCCGCGGGCAGGGCGCCGTCCAGCTCCGCCGTCAGCGACGCCTCGAAGCGGGCGCGTTCGGGGATGCCGAAGCCGCAGTCGGCGAGGTCGGTGCCGAGGTCGAGGTACTCGGGGGCCACGCCGACGGTTTCGGCGGCCAGGCGCAGACACAGCCGCTGGGCGTCGCCCAGGGCGTCCCGGACGGGGCCCGCCGGGTCCGCGCCCGTGGCGCCGCGCAGGAACGCGGCGAGGTCGGCGGCGTACGCGCACAGCCGGTCCTCGCTCTTGGCCGACAGGACGAGGAGCTGGTCGGCGTCCGGGGCGACGGGCTCGGCCGGTGCTGTGCGGTACTCCTCCACGACCAGGCAGGCGTTGGCGCCGCCCCCGCCGAAGGAGCTGACGACGGCGCGCAGCGGGAGCTCGCCGTCGTCCCCCGCGGGCACCCAGGGCCGGAGGGTCTGCTGCACGTCGAAGGGCGTGGTGGTGAAGTCGATGCCGGGGTTGCGCCGGGCGGAGTTCAGCGAGGGCGCCAGTGTGCGGTGGCGCAGCTGGAGCAGCACCTTGGTCAGGCCCGCGACACCGGCCGCCGACTCCAGGTGGCCGATGTTGGACTTCACCGAGCCGACGGCGACCGTCGGCCGCTCGGCCCGCTCCGCCGCGTCGATGCGCCCGCCGAAGGCCTCCACGAGCCCGGCGATCTCGATGGGGTCGCCGAGCGGGGTGCCGGTGCCGTGGGCCTCCACGTAGCCGACGGTGGCCGGGTCGGCCTGGGCGCGGTGCAGGGCGGCGCGGATCACCTCGGCCTGCGCGGCCGCGCTCGGCACGGTGTAACCGCCGGTCTTGCCGCCCGCGTTGATGGCGGAGCCGCGGATGACGCCGAGGATGCGGTCACCGTCGGCGATCGCGTCCTTCAGGGGCCGCAGCAGTACGGCGCCCACACCCTCGCCGTCGACGAACCCGTCGGCGTCCGCCCCGAAGCTCCTGAGCCGGTCGCCGCGCGAGATCATCCCGCGGTCCGCCAGCATGCGCAGGTGCATGGGGTGCAGGATCAGGTTGACGCCGCCGGCGATCGCGGTGTGGCACTCCCCCGACCTGATGCTCTCGCAGGCCAGGTGGATCGCGGTGAGGGAGGCCGAGCAGGCGGTGTCGACGGCGAGGCTCGGGCCGGTGAAGTCGAAGGTGTACGAGACCCGGTTGGCGATCGACCAGTGGTTGGAGTGCGCGTCGGTGCGGACGCCGAGGGCGGTGGCCTCGCCGCCCATCCACTCGTAGTTGTTGTTCATGACGCCGGCGAAGACGCCGACCGGGCCCCGGGCGGCCAGCTCGGCGGCCGGGTGGCCGGCGTCGTCCAGGACGGCTGCGGCGGTCTGCAGGAACAGCCGCTCCTGCGGGTCCATCGCCTCGGCGTCGGCCGGCGATATCTGGAAGAAGAGCGGGTCGAACTTGTCGACGTCGTCGATGAATCCGGCCCACTTGCTGTAGCTGCCGCGCGTGCCCGCCGGGTCGTGGTGGGCATCGGCGTCCCAGCGGTCGGCGGGCACCTCACGGATGCAGTGCCGGCCCGCGGCCAGGTTGTCCCACAGCTCGGCGGGCGTCTCGGCCAGCGGGTAGCGGCCGGCGACGCCCACGATCGCCACGCCGTCGCTCGCCGGGGCCGGGGCGGAGGCCCGGGCCAGCAGGCTCAGCAGCAGCTTTCGCTTGTCGTCCACAGTTGCTCTCTCTCACAGGTCTTCGGTCGGCCGCCGTGGGCCGGGGCGTCGCCGCCGGGAGGGGGTCAGGCCTGGCCGGTGTGGCGGTCGGCCGCGCGCCGGGCTCGCCGGGAGATGCGCGGCGCCGGGGCGGTGCCGTCGCCGCCCGGGGCCGTGCCGGGGGCGAGGCCCATCAGCTCGGCGAGGTTGTCCACGAAGGACCGGATGGTGGGGAACTCGACGAAGGAGGCGGCCGGGACCTCGAAGCCCAGTTCCTGGCCGAGCCCGGCGACGACCTCGATGAGCACCAGGGAGTCCAGGCCGAGGTCGAAGAGGTTGGTGTCGAGGGCGGCGAGATGCCGGCCGCCGAGAATCCTGCCGATCGCCTCGGTGAGGTGGTCCCGGATCAGTTCGACGTTGTGCTGCGGGTCGGCCGGGTCGAAGCGGGCGATCAGCCGGTCCCCGGCCGGTGCCGCCTCGGTCCGGGCGCCGTGGTCGCCGGGCTCCACCCAGTGCCGCCGTCGTTCGAAGCGGTGGGTGGGCAGGGGCACCCTGCGGATGTCCCGGCCGGTGTGCACGGCCGCGAAGTCGAGGTCGGCGCCGAGCACCCACTGGTCGGCGGCGAGGGTGAGCAGGTGGGTGAGGCCGCCGGGTCCGCCGTCCGGCGGGGTGAGGGGGACCGCGTGCCGGCCGGTGCCGTCGAGCAGCGCGTCCAGGGAGGCTGTCGGGTCGGCCGGGCCGGTCCAGACGGCGGGGTCGCGGCCTTCGTCCTCGGTCATCCAGCGGCCGGTGCGCGGCGATACGACGGGCAGCCGGGGCGGGGCGACGCGGGAGGGGGCGGCGCCGGCGCCAAGGGCCAGGGCGAGGGCGTCGGCGAGCGGGAGGGCCTCGGCGAGGGCGGCGGCCGTGGCGAGGCCGGCGCCGGTGGCGGCGAGGCCGGCCGGTGCGACGCCCCAGGCGGTGAGGGCGGTGGCAAGGGCGTACTCGTGGCAGCAGGCGGCGACCGTGCCGTCCTCGGCGAGGAGTGCCTCGGCCTCGCCGGGGCGTCCGAGGGCGGCGGCGCAGGCGTCGGCGGCGTCCCGGTAGGCGGGCGCCGACGCGTACAGCTCGGCCGCGTCGGCCGGGTCGGCGCCGGTGCCGGTCAGGACGAGGACGGGGGCGCTCGGCTCGCGTCCGGTCACGCCACGGCGAATGCGCTCCTCGTCGCCGAGGGCGAGGGCCATGGCCGCGGAGCGGGTGCTGCCGGCGACCAGGGCCAGCCGGTGGGTGTGGGCGCGGCGGCCGAGGCCGAGGGTCTGGGCGACGGCCGCCGGGTCGAGGCCGGGGTGGGCCCGCAGATGGCGGGCCAGGGCTGCGGCGGCCTGTTCGAGGGCGTCCGCGGAGCGGGCGGAGAGGACCAGCAGCTCCGGCCGGCTCTCGTGCGGGGCCTGAGCGCGGGCCGGGCCCTCCTGGAGGATCACATGGGCGTTCGTACCGCCGATGCCGAAGGAGCTGACGCCGGCGCGCAGCGGGCCCGTCCCGCTCTTCCACTCGGTCTTCTCGGTGTTGACGAAGAACGGGCCGGCGGCGAAGTCGATGTCCGGGTTGGGCTCGGTGAAGTGCAGGCTGGGCACCAGGGTGCGGTGCTCCAGCATCAGTGCGGTCTTGATCAGGCCCGCCATGCCGGCGGCCGTGTCCAGGTGTCCGATGTTGGTCTTCACCGAGCCGAGCGCGCAGTACCCGGTGCGGTCCGTGCCGTGGCGGAAGGCCTGGGTGAGCGCGGCGACCTCGATGGGGTCGCCGAGCGGAGTGCCGGTGCCGTGCGCCTCGATGTAGCCGATGGTCTCCGGGTCTACGTCGGCGACGTCCTGGGCGTCGGCGATGACGGCGGCCTGCCCGGAGATGCTGGGCGCGGTGTAACCGGTCTTGGCGGAGCCGTCGTTGTTGACGGCGGAGCCCTTGATGACGGCGTGGATCCAGTCGCCGTCGGCGAGGGCCTCCTTCAGCCGCTTGAGGACGACCGCTCCGGCGCCGCTGCCGATCACGGTGCCGCGGGCCTCGGCGTCGAAGGCGCGGCAGTGGCCGTCGGGCGAGAAGATCATGCCTTCCTGGTACTGGTAGCCCTGGCCCGGCGGGTTGAGGTGGACCGCGCCGACCAGGGCCATGTCGCACTCGCCGCCGAGCAGGGCGAGGCAGGCGGTGTGCACGGCGACCAGCGAGGTGGAGCAGGCGGTGTTGACGCTGACGCTGGGGCCGGTCAGGTTGAGCTTGTACGACACCCGGGTGGCGAGGAAGTCCTTGTCGTTGGCGAGCATCAGCCGGTAGTGGTCCACGGAGGACGCGGCCCGGTAGCGCTCGCCCAGGTTGTGCAGCAGGTAGGTGTTCATGCCGGCGCCGGCGTAGACGCCGATGTGGGCGTCGGTGCGCTCGGGGTCGTAGCCGGCCCGCTCCAGGGCCTCCAGGGCGCACTCCAGGAAGATCCGGTGCTGCGGGTCGAGGATCTCGGCCTCGTCCTGGGTGAACCGGAACAGCTCGGAGTCGAACAGGTCGGTGCCGGGGACGGTCTGGGCGGCCTTCACATAGCGCGGATCGGCCAGCCGGGTGGCGGGCACGCCGGCGGCGAGGAGTTCCTCGTCGGTGTACCGGGTCAGCGTCTCGCGGCCCTCGCCGAGGACGTCCCAGAAGCGGTCGACGGAGTCGGCGCCCGGGAAGCGGCAGGTCATGCCGATGATGGCGACGTCGGAGTCGGAAAGCGTCATGGTGCTGGTTCTCCTGCTCGGGTGTCAGCTCAGCCGTATGCCGAGGTCGGCGGCGACGGAGCGCATGTCGAGGAAGCTGCGGGCGACGAAGCGGGCGGCGTCCTCGGAGGCGTCCATGCGCTGGAAGACGTCGACGAGGCTGCGTTCCTGCTCGTCGCGGTCGCCCTCCCCCGCCGCGATCTCCTTGACGACCCTGCCGAGCCGGTGCTCCACGTCCGCGAGGTCGAGGGAGCGCGGGAACTTGATGCTGAAGGTGTTGCGGTCGTAGGAGGCGTTGCGCTTGACGGACCGCACATGGCTGGCCGCATTGAGCTTGTAGAACATGCAGTCGAAGTTCGCGAACGAGTAGTAGTTCAGCAGCGGGAAGAGCGTGCAGTGGGTCTCCAGCGGCGAGGACTGGTAGAGGCCCTTGGCGCGCAGTTCCTCGACGATGCGGTCGGGGTCGTACTCGTGCCGCATGGCGATGAACGGAAAGACGATCTTCGGCAGGTTCTCGTCGTCGTCGAAGAGGAGCTCCTCCAGCTGCCCGCCGAAGAGCGTGTCGGCGAGCCGCTCGCCGAACGTCTTGTAGAAGCCGCGCACGACCTCCCGGACGTTGGACTCCATGGTGAGGATCTGCTGCGGGTCGGCGCACAGCGCGATGTACGGGATCTTCTGCCGGTAGGCCATGAGGATCGCGCGCAGCACGAAGAAGGTGCGGCAGGAGACGCAGGGCAGCTTCTCGTCGAGGTACTTGCCGGGCTTCTTCGGGACGGGACGGTTGAACACCTCGCGCATCATCAGCTTGATGTTGTCGTCGTCGGCGTCGAGGACGAACGTCGCCGGGATCTTCTCCCGGGCCAGCGCGATGTTCTGGGCGGCGTGCACGCTCTCGAAGGGCACGTCGAAGGTGAAGGCCAGCACCCGCTTGCCGTACTCGTTGACGAACTTGTCCAGCATGTACGTGCTGTCCTTGCCGCCGCTGTACATGAACAGGCAGTCGTACTCGCCGGTGCCGGACGGCGCCTGCTGGAACTCGGTGAACACCTCGCTGGTGTAGCGGTAGTTGACGAGCAGGTCCTCGGCGAAGTCCAGGTTGCACAGATTGCACACCCCCTGGTCGTCGAGCACCACTCCCGGATGGCCGGCTTTGAGCGCGCAGACCTGGCAACTGGACACGGAACCCCCTGGCGAGACGGACGGATCGGGCTGTGCGGTGGGTGCGGCGAAGTCGTGTCGGCCGGTCATGAGGGCCGCCCCCTGCGGTCGCGGCGGCGGGCGAGCGCCGCCGTGTCCCGGGAGCGCCGGGGCCGGGACACGGCGGGCTCGGCGGGGCGGCCGGCGCCGGCGACATGGGCGGCCATGGCCCGTACGGTCGGATGGCCGAACATGTCGAGGCGGGTGACCTGGAGGCCGAGCCGCTCGCGCAGGTTCGCCACCACGGACGTCAGACGCAGCGAATCGCCGCCGACGTCGAAGAAGTTGTCCTCGGCGCCGACCCGCTCCAGGCCGAGCGCCTCGCACCAGACCTCGGCGATGCGCCGCTCCAGGTCGGTACGGACGGCCGTCGCGCCGCCGGCGACGCGGACGACGTCCGGCTTGGGCAGGGCCCCCCGGTCGACCTTGCCGTTCGGGGTGAGCGGCAGCCGGGGCAGGACGACGAGGGCGGAGGGGACCATGTAGGCGGGCAGGCGCTCGCCCAGGGCGGCGCGCAGCCCGGCGGCGTCCGGCGGGCCGGCCGGGCCGACCAGATAGCCGGCCAGGCGGCGTTCGCCGGGCCGGTCCTCGCGGACGACGGCGACGGCGGCGGTGACGCCGGGCAGCCGGCGCAGGGCGGACTCCACCTCGCCGAGTTCGATCCGGTAGCCGTTGAGCTTGATCTGACCGTCGATCCGCTCCAGGTACTCCAGGCGGCCGTCGGGCAGGTGGCGTACCAGGTCGCCGGTGCGGTAGGCGCGGCCGGCGCCGCCGCCGGGGGCGGTGACGAAGCGTTCGGCGGTCAGCTCGGGCCGGGCGAGGTAGCCGTCGGCGACGCCGTCGCCGGACAGGTACAGCTCGCCGGGGATGCCGGGCGGGACCGGGACGCCGCGCTCGTCGAGGACGTGGCAGCGGGTGTTGCCGACGGGCCGGCCGATGGTGGCCGCCTCGCCGGGCAGCACCCGGTCCACGGTGGACCAGACGGTGGTCTCGGTCGGGCCGTACATGTTGTACAACGCGCCCACCCGGGGCGCGAGTTGCCCGGCCAACTCCGGGGGCAGCGGTTCACCGCCGCACAGCGCCCGCAGCGCCGGATCGCCGCTCCAGCCGGCGGCGAGCAGCATCTGCCAGGTGGTCGGGGTGGCCTGCAGGACGGTGGGCGCGGAGCGTTCCACGCGCTCGCGCAGGGCGACGCCGTCGGCGGCCTCGGCAGCGGAGAGGACCTCCACGGTGCCGCCCCGCACCAGCGGCAGGTACAGCTCCAGGCCTGCGATGTCGAAGCACACGGTGGTCAGCGCGAGCAGCGAGTCCCGGGAGCCGAAGCCGGGCCTGCGGGCCATCGTCCACAGGAAGTTGACCAGCGCCCGGTGGCCGACCTGGACGCCCTTGGGCAGGCCGGTGGAGCCGGAGGTGTAGATCACGTAGGCGGGGGCGTCGGGGTCGGAGCGGTCGAGGGGGGCCGCCGGCGGCCCGGCGGTGAGCGCGGTGGACACCGGTACCGGGGTGACCGGGAACTCCGCCAGGGCGGCGCCCAGCGTCTCGTCGGTCACGACCAGTCGGGCGCCGGAGTCCTGGAGCATGTGACCGATCCGGGCGGGCGGGTAGATCGGGTCGATCGGCACATAGGCGGCGCCGGTGCGCAGGACGGCGAGCAGGCTGACCAGCAGTTCGGGCGAGCGCTCCAGGAAGACGCCGACGACCGCGCCGGGGCCCGCGCCGAGGCCGGCGAGGTGCCGGGCCAGCCGGTCGGCTGCCTCGTCGAGTTCGCCGTAGCCGAGGGCGCGGTCCTGGAAGCGGACGGCGGTGGCGTCCGGCGCGGCGCAGGCGATGTCGGTGACCAGCCGGGTCACGGTCTCCTCGCGCGGATACTCCTCGTCGGTGTCGTTCCACCGGCCGAGCAGTTGCCGCTCCTCGGGTGCGAGCAGGTCGGCGGTGCCGAGTGGGCGGTGGGGGTCGGCGGCGAGGGCGTCGAGGAAGGCGGCGAAGTGCTCGGCGAGCCAGCGCTCGTGGTCCGCGGTCAGTCCGGCGCCCGCGTGGAAGCCGACGGCTCCGTCGGCGTCGATGCGGACGGTCAGCGGCCGGTCGTCCGGTTCGGCCGCGCCGCCGGGCAGTACGACGGCGACGGGCAGCCCGGTGCGGGCGGCGCCGGTCAGGTCCGGGTGGCGCAGGGGCACGTCGCGCCGGTACGGCGTGCGGTCCCGGAGTTCGTCGAGTGCGGTGCCGATCAGCTCGGTGAGGCCGGACAGGGTCAGGTCGAGCAGCCCTTCCGGGGCGTGCAGGGGCACGTCGGGCGCCAGGATGCGGGAGGCGGCCGGGGAGGCCGCCCGCGGGACGGACACGGCGACGTGCCGCTCGTCGCCCCGGGTGAGCCGGGCCAGGAAGGCCAGGGCGGCGGCGACGGCCGACCGCTCGGGCTCCGTTCTCCGCTCGCGCAGGGCCTCGGGCAGCGGGACCGGGCCCGCCGGGCGGGCCACCGGGTGCAGCGGGCCGAACCTCGGCGGGAGCACCGGCCGCAGCGACCGCAGGGCGGGCAGCCAGCGGCGCTCCTGGCGGTGGGCGGCGCGGGCGGACTCCGCGAGTTCGGCGACGGCCGCGTCGGGCAGGTGCGGGAAGCGGCCGCCGAGTTCCCGGGCCAGGGCGAGGGGGTCGAGCCGTTCCCCGGACAGGGCGGCGAGGTCGGTGAGGCGGACGTCCCGGTCGCCGGTGGCCACGGTGAGGGCGTCGGGGCCGGCGTCGACGACGGTGCCGGGCTCGGCGTCGGAGGGCCGGTCGGTGACCTCCACGGCGCGGACGGCCAGCAGGTCGTCGCCGCGGGCCAGCAGCGCCGTGCCGAAGTCGTTGCGGCGGCGCCCGAACGCGGTGGCCCGCACCAGCGCGTCCAGTTCGGCGGCGGGCTGGCGCCAGTCGAACACACCGCCCCGGGGCAGGCCGTCGTACCGGCCGTGGTACGTGCGCAGGCCCAGGTCCTGCGGCGTGCGGGTGGCCGTGCCGGCGGCCAGTTCGTCGACGAGTTCGGCGAACGACTCGACGCCTGCCTCGAAGCAGGCGACGTCGAGGTCGTGCACCGTGGCCGCCGGGTCGACGGGCACCGTGCGCTTCTTGAGCACGTCGCCGGTGTCGGCCTCCAGCTGCATCACGTGCCAGGTGACGCCGTGCTGCTTGTCGCCGTCGAGGATGGCCCAGCTGGTGGCGAACAGACCCGCGTGCCTGGGCAGCGGACCGTCGTGGAAGTTGACGGGCAGCCGGGTGGGCAGGGCGAGCACCTCCTCCGGGAGCATCCGGAGGTTGGCGACGCTGAACAGGTAGTCGAAGCGCAGCGGGGTCAGCCGCTCGGCGAGGTCCGCGCCGAACGGTACGGCGGGCAGCCCCTCCCCCTCGGCCCAGTCGAGCAGTTCGGCGGAGGGGGACACCACGGCGGCCACCGTGTGTCCGCGGGCCACGAGCAGCCTGGTGCACTCGACGAGGAGGGTCTCCTCGCCGATCACGACACAGCTGAACGGCTCGGCAGTCATCGTCCGCCTCCTTCGGACTCCCCGCGCTGGGAGAGCAGTTCGGCCAGCAGCTCGTCGACGGCCGCGTCGGACAGGCCCGCGACCAGGCGCTCGGTGTCGCCGGCCGGGGCGGGTTCGGGCGCTGCGGGGGTGGTGGGCTGGGGGGTGGTGACGGGGGCATCGGGGATGTCGGGGGTTTCGGGGCTGTGGGTCGGGGCGCCGAGGTGCCCGGCCAGCTGCCGGATGGTGATCCGCTCGAACAGCAGGGTCGCCGGCTGGGGTCCGTAGACCGCTTCCAGGGCGCGGGTCAGTTCCAGGACGACCAGCGAGTCCACGCCGTAGTTCTCGAAGGTGAGGTCGGGGTCGAGCCGGTCGGGGGTCATCTCCAGGACGCGGGCGAAGACGTCCGTCACCTGGCGCAGGGTGTCGTCCTGGGAGGCCGGGGGGACGGGGGCGACCGGGGCGACGGCGGAAGTCGGCGCAAGGGCCGGAGCCGGAGCCGGAGCCGGGGTCCGCTTCGGCTCGCGCTCGGCCGCCGCAGCCCGCCCGTCGCGGGGCACCACGCCGTCGCTGACGGCGGCGATGACGCTCTGGAAGGCCGGTCCGGCCTCCGTCGTCGGGGCGGCCGCGCTGATGTCCGTGAAGCCGCACGCGGCCAGCGCGTCCCGCCACTGGCGCTCGCTCGCCAGCGGGGAGCGGGGCATGCGCTGCTCGGGGTCCGAGAACAGCCACCAGCCGGCCGTCAGGCCGAAGACGAGCGCCAGCTGGTGCCGCGCCCGGGTGCCCTCCACCAGCAGCAGGGCGCCGCCCCGCCGCAACAGCCGCTTGACCCCGGTCAGCGTGTCGGACAGCCGCCGGGTGGCGTGCAGGACGTTGGTGGCGAGCACCACGTCGTGGGCGCCAGGGGTCAGGCCCTGCCCGGCCGCGTCGGCCTCGATGTCCAGCACCTCGAAGCGGATGAAGGGGTACTGCGCGCCGAAGCGGTTCCTGGCCTTGCGGACGAAGGCCGGGGAGACGTCGGTGAAGACGTACTCGATGCCGTCGCCGTAGGGGACGAGGGCGGCGAGCACGGCCGCCGTGGTGCCGCCCGTGCCGGCGCCGATCTCCAGGATCCGCACCGGTGCGTCGGGGTCGGCGGCCCGGCGGGCCTCGACCTGCTCGGCCACGAGCCGCGCCACCTCCCCGTTGCAGCGGTCGGTGACCGGGTCGCCCCGGTAGACGGCGGCCACCCGCTCGGCGGATCCGTCGGGGAAGAGGACCTCCATGGCGGGGCGGCGGCCGGTGAGCACGTCGGGCAGCGCGGTCAGGCAGTCACCGAGGAGCGTGACGACCGGCGCGAGGGACGGATGACGCTCCGTCAACCGAGTGAACTCGACGACGAGTTCCGCCTCGGGCGCGGTGCTGCGGCCCGTCGGACGCAGACGGCCGCCGTCCGTGACGGTCAGCCAGTCCGCCTCGGCCAGCATGTCCAGCTGCGCCTGGAACAGCGCGGCGTGCTCGGGCACCACGCCCAGGCGGGCGGCGAGTTCCTCCCGGGAGGCATCGCCCGCGCCGAACAGGCCCGCCCGGTCGAGCACCGACGCCAGCAGGCGCAGCGCCAGCTCCTCCCCTTCAACGACCGCACGCTGGTGCGCGGCCAGTTCGCGGTCGGCGCCGGGCGCGCCCGGGAAGCGGACCTCGGGCAGCGGGTCCGGCGCACCGCCCGGCAGCACGCTCAGGGTGCGGTCGGGGTCGATGCCGAGGTTGTCCAGGATCGGCCGGTCGGCGTCCAGGACGAACACCTGGGGCAGCCCGGCCGCGAGGGTCCGCTCGACGACGGCCATGCCCTGCTCGGCGCTCAGCGGCCGGATGCCGACGGCGCCGAAGCGGCGCAGCACCCGCTCCCGCTCCGGGTCGCCGCCCGCGTGCCAGTAGCCGAGGTTGAGCACCCGCACCGGGAAGGGCAGGCTGCGGGCGGCGTGCAGGGCCCAGGCGTCGGCGAAGGTGCAGCCGGCGGCGTAGCCGGCCTGGCCGTGGTTGCCCTCGAAGGCCACGCCGGACGAGTAGAGGAGCGCGAAGTCCAGCGGCACCTCGCGCACCGCGTGCAGCAGGCTCCAGGTGGAGTCGGTCTTGGACTCCAGGGCGCTCCGCAGCCCGTCCTCCGGCAGTTCCCTCAGCACCTGGTCGACCAGCACCATCGCGGCGTTGATCACCCCGTGCAGGGCGCCGAACTCCTGTACGGCGAGATCGACGGCCCCCTTCAGCGCGTCCGGGTCGGTGGCGTCGAGGGCGAGGTAGCGGACCTCGGCGCCCGCCTTCTCCAGCTCCGCGACGGTCTGCCGCCGGGTCTCGTCGAGCGGGGAGCGGCCGACCACGACCAGCTTCGCGCCGTAGACACGGGCCAGGTGCCGGCAGGTGTCCCTGCCGACGGCGCCGAGCCCGCCGACGACCAGGTAGACGCCGCCCGGCCGGAACCGGGGTGCGGCGGCGGGCAGTTCGACCCGCTCCAGGGTGCGCACCCGGCGCACGCCCGCGCGCAGCGACACCGGAACCGGCCGGGCCGGGAACGGCTCGGCCACGATCGCGGAGGCCGCCCGGGCGGCCTCCGCCGCACGCACGTCGACGAGCGCCACCCGCAGTGCGGGGAACTCCTTGGCCGCGACGGCGGCCAGGCCGGCGGTCCCGGCCGCCCACGGGGCGGAGTCGTCGCCCGCCTCCAGCGGGTGGACGTCCGTGGTGACGACCTTCAGACGTGTCTCGCGCTCCAGCAGGCCGTGCCGGGCCAGCGCCCGCACCAGGCGGTACAGGGCGACCGGGCCCCGGTCGGTCAGGGCGCGCAGCTCGGCGCGGCCGGCGGGCTCGCGCCCGGGGGCCGTGGCGAGGAAGTAGACCAGGTCCGGTGCGCCGGATCCGGCCAGGGCGCGGTCGAGTTCGGCGTCCGTGAGGCCGCCGGGGCCGACCGGGAGCCGTCGTACGTCGGCGCGGTGGTGGGCGCGGGCGATGCCGACGGCGGGCTCGGCGTCCAGCCGCTCCCCGACCAGCAGCACGCTGTGGGCGGCCGCGGCGCGCTCCTCGGCGGGCCGGGCGGTCCACACCGGCCGGTGCACGACCACCGCGGACGGCTTGGCCTCGCGGTAGGTCAGGCCCTCGAACCGGACCCGTACCTCGCCGGTGTCGTCGCAGAGCAGCACCTCGCAGCGGTCGGTTCCGGTCTCCCGGACGTACGACCAGCCGGTCGTGGGGACGGGGCCGAACACCTCGACGCGGTCGGCCGCGAACGGCAGCATCGGCCGGGCGTGTGCGCCCCGGCGGCGGACCAGCAGGGCGGCGACGGTGTGCAGGGCGGCGTCCAGGACGCCCGGGTGCAGGACGTGCGCCGGGTCGTCGCCGGCGGGCTCGCCGATCCGGCCGAGCACCTCGTCCCGGCCGGTCCACACCTGCCGGACGCGGCGGAAGAAGGGCCCGTACGGCAGTCCCTGCCCGGCCAGCGCCCGGTAGAAGGCGCCTTCGCCGGGGCCTTCGTCCAGGCGGGCGCGCAGCGCGGTGACGTCGAGGGGGGCGGGCGCGGCCGGGGCGGCGGCGAGGCGGCCGCAGGAGCGTACGGCGTCGTCGGTGCCGCGGATCTCGTACCGGTCGCCGTCGAAGGCCACCGCCACCGTCTCCTCGGCCCCGCTCAGGGCCAGCGGGACGACCCAGCGGACGTCCACGCAGGCCCGGCCGGCCAGTCCCCCGCTCGCCTCGGCGACCAGGTCCAGATGGCCGACGCCGGGCAGGACGGGCCGCCCGTCGACCAGGTGGTCGCGCAGCATCGGCTCGTCGGCGGCGAGCCGGCGCTCCCACCGGCGCGGGCCTTGCGCGCAGACGGGGGCGGGCGTGGTGTCGAGCCAGTGCCGTACCCGCTCGAAGGGGTACGTCGGCAGCGGCACCCGGCGGCGCTCGGCGGGGCGCAGGCGGTGCAGCAGGTCCCAGTCGACGGTGACGCCCGAGACCCACAGCCGGCCGAGGAGGTCGTCGGCGCCGGCCGCGATCTGGGTGGCGAGGAAGTCCTCGCCACCGGTGCCGTCGGTCAGCAGGCCGGCCAACGGCGGGTGCTGCTCCACCCGGCCCCGGTGCAGCCACTGGCCGCCCTCGCCCCGGGCGACGGCGGCGAGCTTGCCGGCCGCGTCCGCGAGGTCGGCGACGACGAACGCCAGCCGTGCGGCGAGGGGTTCGCGGCCGACGCGCAGGGTGTGGGCGACGTCGGCCAGCCTCGGGGCACCCGGCTCGGCGAGGGTGCGGCCCAGGTCGGCGGCGCGGGCGCGCAGCCGGTCCTCGTCGCGGGCGGACAGGACGATCAGCTCCGCCTGCTCGGGCCCGGCCGGGGCCGGCTCGGGGGTCAGGTACTCCTCCACGATCACGTGCGCGTTGGTGCCGCCCGCCCCGAACGAGCTGACGGCGGCACGGCGCGGCAGCGCACGGCCGGCATCGTCGTACGCGCGCGGCCACGGCGCCGTCTCCCGCTGCACGGTGAACGGCGAGCTCTCGAAGTCGATGACCGGGTTGAGTTCCTCGGCGTGCAGCGTGGGCAGCAGTGTGCCGTGGCGCAGCTGCAGGACCGCCTTGGTGAGCCCGGCGATCCCGGCGGCGCCCTCCAGGTGGCCGATCGCGGACTTCACCGAGCCGAGCGCGCAGAATCCCGTGTCGCCGGTGTGCCGGGCGAAGGCCTGGGCCAGCGCGGTGTGCTCGATCGGGTCGCCCAGGGCGGTGCCGGTGCCGTGCGCCTCGACGAGGCCGATGGTGCGAGCGTCGATGCCCGCGGCGGCCAGCGCCTGTTCCACCACCGCCTGCTGGGCCTGCGGGTTGGGCACGGTGTAGCCGCTGGTCCGGCCGCCGTGGTTGACCGCACTCGCGCGGATCACGGCGTGCACGGTGTCGCCGTCGCGGACCGCGTCCGACAGCCGCTTGAGCACCACCGCACCGACGCCCTCGCCGGGCACGTACCCGGTGCCGCCCGCGCCGAAGGCCCGGCAGCGACCGTCCGCGGACAGCATGGTCTTGCGGCTGAGGTGCACGTACTTGTCGGGGTGCACGGCGACGTTGACGCCGCCGGCGACGGCGTACGAGCACTCGCCGCGGCGGATGCTCTCGCAGGCCTGGTGCACGGCGACGAGGGAGGCGGAGCAGGCGGTGTCGGTCACCACGCTCGGGCCGCGGAAGTCGCCGAAGTAGGAGACCTGGTTGGCGATGGCGGAACGGTTGGCCAGCACGACCTGGTGGTTGCCGCGGGCCGACTCGGCGGCGGCGAGGATCGCGTAGTCGTCCCACATGACGCCGACGAACACGCCGACGTCGTGCCCCTGGCCGCCGTGGCGGGGCGCCGGGATCCGGGACGGCGGGTAGCCGGCGTTCTCCAGCGCCGACCAGGCCGTCTGCAGGAAGAGCCGCTCCTGCGGGTCCATCGTGCGGGCCTGCTTGGGCGCGATCTGGAAGAACAGCGAGTCGAAGGAGTCCACGTCCGACAGGAAGCCGCCCCAGCGGCTGTAGCTGCGGCCCGGTGCGGCCGGGTCCGCGTCGAACAGGGCGTCGGCGTCCCAGCGGTCCGCGGGGACCTCGGTGACGCAGTCGCGGCCCTCGGCGAGGTTGCGCCAGAACTCCTCCAGGGTGTCCGCCCGGGGGTAGCGGCCGCTGATGCCGATGATGGCGATCGGCTCGTCGGCGTCCCGGCGGGCGGGCGGGGTGGGCGGGCTCTGGGCGGGTGCGGACGCGGGAGCAGAGGCGGGAGCAGAGGCGGGAGCAGAGGCGGGAGCAGAGGCGGAAGCGACGTCCTGCCGCGACGGCTGGGTCTCCTGCCGCGACGGCTCGGCCTCCTCGGGGAACAGGCGGGTGACGGCGTCGGCCTGCTCGGCGAGGATGTGGCCGGCCAGCTCGTCGACCGTCCGGAACTCGAAGAACACGGTGCCGCGCAGGCCCGGGAAGTCCTTGCCCAGCAGCGAGTTGGACTCCATGACCAGGACCGAGTCCAGGCCGTAGCCGTCCAGCGGGACGCGGCTGTCGAGGCGCCCGGCGGGCAGCTTGAGCACGCCCGCGAGGACCTCGCGCAGGTACTCCGTCAACCGGTCCCGGAGCCGGCCGGCGCGGGCGGCGGCGACGGGCGCCGGCGCCACGGGCCGCAACGGGACGGGCGTGCCCGTCAGGGCGGCGTCGACGGCCGCCGGGTCGCCCCAGGCGGGCACGAGCCACGAGGCGCCGGGGGCGAAGGAGCGGGCGAGGAGGTCGAGGCCCGCTTCCGCGGTCAGCGCCCGCATCCCGCTGCGGCGGGTGTACGCCGCCAGTTCCTCCTCGCGGACCAGCCCGTCGACCCCGCCGACCGCCCAGAGCGGCCAGGCCAGGGACAGACTGCGACCGTGCCCCTCGCCCTGGCGCACCCGGCGGTCGCGGAGCACCGTGTAGAGGTCGGCGAAGCGGTTGGCGGTGGCGTAGCCGGCCGCTCCGAAGTCACCGATGAGGGAGGAGACGGAGGAGAAGACCACGAAGAGGTCGAGGGGATCCTCGCGGGTCAGCCGGTCCAGGTGGACCAGGCCGTGTGTCTTGGCGCCGAGCAGCCGGGCGAAGCGCTCCCGGTCGCCGTCGGCGCGGCCCTCGTCGGCGACGCCCGCCAGGTGGAACACGCCGTGCGGGGCGCCGAACCGGTCCCGGGCGGCGGCCAGCGCCGCGCCGAGTTCGTCGGCCCGGGCCACGTCGGCGCGCAGCGCGAGCACGTCGGCGCCGAGGCCGGTCAGCGTGCGGTGCCAGGCGCGGGTCCGCTCGTCGGGCTCGGAGCGGCCGATCAGCACCAGCTTGGCCGCGTGGGTGCGGGCCAGCTGCTCGGCGAGGACACGGCCGATGGCACCGGCGCCGCCGGTCACCACGTACACGCCCCCGTCCCGCAGGGGCACGTCGGCCGGGGCAGCCGGGCCGGTGAGCGGGCGCAGGGAACGTACCTGCCGCTCGCCGGAGGCCGTACGGCGGACCTCCAGGCCTGCGGTGCGGGGTGCGGCGCGCAGTTCCACCGCGACGGCCTGGGCGACCTCGGCGGCCGGGGCCGCCATGTCGACGCCGAGGGTGAGCAGTTCCAGCCGCGGCGCGACCGGCCCCGTGGAGCGGGCGAGCCCGGCCAGGGCGGCCCACTCGGGCCGGTCCTCGCCGGCGTTCTGCGTGTGCAGCACCAGGCACCGCACCCGGCCGGGCAGCACGCCGGTGCGGGCCGCGTCGAGCACGTCCAGGACGGGGGCGCAGGCGCGGTCGAGCAGGTCGGCGGGCGAGCCGTCGTCCGCGTCGCCGAGGACCACGGCAAGGTCGAGCCCGTCCTCGTCGGCGAGGGAGGCGATGCGACCGGTGTCCTCGCCGAGGGCGACGACGCGCCGCCACACGCCGGTCGCGACCAGCGCGGACTCCAGTTCCGGGTGGCGGCCGAGCAGGACGAGGGTCCCGGCGGCGTCCGCCGGTTCCGGGTCGGCGGCGGGGCGCCAGTACGGCTCGTAGAGGCGGGGTTCGCCGGAGGCGGGCTCAGGCTCCTCCTGCGCGGCGGGCTCGACGGACGCGGCGGACGCGGCGGGCGTACGGCCGGCAAGCGCCGCCCGGGCGCCGGCTGCGGGGCCCGCGAGCGCCGCCCGGGTGTCGGCTGCCGGGCCCGCAAGGGCCGCCTGGATGCCGGGCAGACGGCCCGCGAAGTCCCGTAGGGAGGCGAGCACGCGGCCCTGGTCGTCGTACACGGTCAGGTCGAAGCGGCGCACGCCCGCCGACTCGCCGACCAGCCGGGCGTGCGCGTGGCAGACCTCGGGCAGCGGGGCGAAGGAGTCCAGGGCGCCGAGGCTGAAGGGGACGGCGAGTTCACCCGGCCGCGGCGCGGTGGTCCGGCCGGTCCAGTGGCAGGCCCGCAGGGCACCGTCGAGGAGCGCCGGGGGCAGCTGGGCGCCCGGGGCGGTACCGGCCCGGTCCAGCCGGACCAGCGCCTCGCCGGGGCCGACCCGGATCTCGTCGATGACCTGGAACGAGGGACCGTACGCGAACCCGGCGGCCGCGTACTCGGTGTACGCGGTGGGTCCGTCGCGTACGACGGACAGACGGGCGCGCAGCGCGGCGAGATCCTCGGCGGCCTCAGGGGCGGCGGGGGCCGGGACGGCACTGCCGCGGGCGTGGGTGGTGCGGTCGGCACCGGTCCCGCTGTACACCTCGAAGGCCGGCCCGGTGCCGTCCGGGCGGAAGGAGACGAACAACTCCAGTTCGCCGTCGGTGAGTTCGACGGCCCGGCCCCACACCACCTCGCGCAGGGCGTGCCGGGTGCCGGGCTCGGCCAGCGCGGCGGCGGCGCGGACGAACTCCAGCGTCGCCGCGCCCGCGAGCAGCGGCCGGCCCTCGATCACATGGTCGCGCAGCAGCGGGTCGTGCGCGCGCAGCGTCTTGCGGAAGCGGACCTCGGTGACCGTGGACTCATTGGCGTCGACCAGCGGATGCGGAGCGGTCGTGCCCAGGTCGGGGTCGAGCGGGATCCAGTAGCGCTCGGGGGCGAACGGGTACCGCGGCGCGCGCGTCCGGCGCGGGGCGGGGCCCGGCCGGCCGGCGTGCCAGGCCGCCCAGTCGACGTCGGAGCCGTCCAGCCAGCGGCGGGCCAGGTCGCCCAGCGGACCCGGGTCGGCGGGGTCGGGGGCCGGGCCGCCGTCGGCGAACCGGCGCAGGGCGGCGACGAGTTCGGCGCCGTCGGTGACCGTCACCGCGAGCCGGGTGTCGAGGGGCTCGCGGCCTGCCTGGGTGGTGAAGCACAGGTCGGCGAGCGGCACGCGCTCGGTCCGGACGAAGCGGGCGGCCGACTCGGCGTAGGCGCGCAGCCGTTCCTCGTCGCGGGCGGAGAGCAGGAACAGCACGGGTTCGCCGGTGCGCTGCTCGCCCGCCGGTACGTCGGTGACCGCGTCGGGGTTCGGGGACTCCTCCAGGACGAGGTGGGCGTTGGCGCCGCCCGCGCCGAAGGAGCTGAGTCCGGCGCGGCGCGGCCGGTCCCCGTCGGGCCAGGCGGACAGTTCGCGCTGGACGCGGAACGGGGAGCGCTCGAAGTCGATGTTGGGGTTCAGCTCGGCCGAGTGCAGTGAGGGGACGAGCGTGCGGTGCCGGAACTGGAGCAGCACCTTGGTCAGTCCGGCGATGCCGGCCGCGGACTCCAGGTGCCCGATGTTGGACTTGACCGAGCCGATCGGCCAGGTGCCGGGCGTGGCCTCGGCGGAGGACCGGTAGGCGTGGGTGAGGCCGGTCAGCTCGATCGGGTCGCCCAGGGCGGTGCCGGTGCCGTGGGCCTCGACGTAGCCGATGTCGTGCGGGGTGACGCCGGCCCGTTCCATCGCGGTGGCGATCGCCGCCTGCTGGGCGCGCGGGTTGGGCACGCTGTATCCGTTGGTCCGGGCGCCGTGGTTGACGGCGCTGCCCAGGATCAGGCCGTGGATGCGGTCCCCGTCGGCCAGTGCCGTGCGGTAGGGCTTGAGCAGGACGGCGCCGACGCCCTCCCCGGGCACATAGCCGTCGCCGTCCGCGCCGAAGGCCCGGCAGCGGCCGTCGGGGGACAGGAAGCGGCCCTGGCTGAGGAAGGCGAACTTGTACGGGTGGACGGAGACGTTGACGCCCCCGGCGACGGCCAGTTCGCTCTCGCCGCGGCGCAGGCTCTCGCAGGCCAGGTGGATCGCGGTGAGCGAGGAGGAGCACATGGTGTCCAGCGCCATGCTCGGACCGGACAGGTCCAGGGCGTGGCTGACCCGGTTGGCGATGGTGGCGAAGGACGAGCCGGTGAGCGGCCGTCCGCCGCGCAGGGCGTCCAGGGCGCCGTGGAACTGGTACTCGCCGTACATCACGCCGACGTACACGCCGACGGGCCGGCCGGCCAGGTCGGAGCGGCGGTAGCCGGCGTCCTCCAGGACGTGCCAGGCGTTCTGCAGGAACAGGCGCTCCTGGGGGTCCATCAGTTCGGCCTGGCGCGGGGAGATGCCGAAGAACAGCGGGTCGAAGCGGTCGACGTCGCGCAGGAATCCGCCCCACAGGGTGTGGGCGAGGCCGGGCGCCGCCGGGTCCGGGTCGTACCAGCGGCGGCTGTCCCAGCGCTCTGCGGGGATCTCGGTGACGGCGTCGCGGCCCTCGGCCAGGGTGGTCCAGAGCTCGTCGAGGTCGTCGGCGGCCGGGTAGCGGCCGGCCAGGCCGATGACGGCGATGGCGTCGGTGTCGTCCCCAGCAGGTTCGGCGGGTTCTGCGACGCCGACTCGTGCGGTACGGCGCGGGGCGCGCGGCGGGCGCGGGGCGGTGGCTTCGGCCGTGGGCGTGACCGGTGCGGACGGCGGTGTGCCGCCGGTCAGCTCGGCCGCGTGGTGCTCGGCGAAGTAGCCGGCGAGTTCGCCCAGGGTGGCGTATTCGAAGAACAGGGTCTTGGACAGGGCGTCGAAGTGCCGGTCCAGCCCGCGATTGAGCTTGGCGATCATCAGCGAGTCGATGCCGAGCCGGTCGAACGGGGCGTCCTCGGCCAGTTCGGCCGGATCCAGGCCGGTCTCGGCGGCGATCAGCTCGCGCAGCAGCCGGAGGGCCTCGTCGCGCGGGCCGCCGCCCGCGGTGGCCGTGGCGGGCGCGGTGGCCGTGGCGGTCCGGGCCGCCCGGGCGACGGGCGCGGTGAGCGCGGTGGTGATGGTGGGGAGGTCTCCGTACGCGGCGACGAGCGCGCCGGGGCTGCCGAGGGCCTGCTCGAACAGGCCGAGGCCGACCTGTGTGGGCAGTACGCCGAAGCCGGTGCGGGCGGCGATGTCCGCGGCGGCCTCGGTGCTCTGGCGCATCCCGCCGTCGGCCCACATCGGCCAGGCGATCGCGGTGATCCGGCCGTGCCGTTCGGCGTAGGCCTCCAGGTAGGCGTTGGCGTACGCGTAGTCGGTCTGGCCGGGGTTGCCGATGTGGGCGGCGATGGAGGAGAAGGCGACGAAGAAGTCCAGCGGGTCCTCGGCGGTGGCGGCGTCCAGGGCCTCGACACCGGCGACCTTGGGGGCCAGGACGGCGGCGAAGTCCTCGGCGGACTTGGTCAGGGCGAAGCCGTCGCGCAGCACACCGGCGGCGTGGACGACACCGTTGAGCGGACCGAACTCGGCACGCACCTCGGCGAGTCGCCCGGTCAGGGCGTCCGGGTCGGACACGTCGACGCTGCGGTAGACCAGGCGCTCGTCCAGGTCGGCGGGCCGTTCGCTGCGGCCCAGCAGGACCACGCGGGCGTCGGCCCGGGAGAGCAGCCGGCCGGCGACGGCGCGGCCCAGTCCGCCCGCGCCGCCCGTCACGACGTACACGCCGCCGTCGCGCACTGCTGCCGGGTCGGCGGCCGGGGCGGGCTCGGCCCGCGGGATCCGGCGGCCCTGTGCGGTGTGGGCGACCTCCGGGTCGCGGCCGTGGCCGGCCAGTTCGCCGGCGAGCACGTCGGCCTCGGCCAGGTCCGCGGCGAGGCCGACGGCCTGCACTTCGAGGAGGGGGTTCTCCGCGCGGACGGTCCGGGCGAAGGCGGCGAGTGCGGCGCGTTCGGGGCGTGGGCCGTCGGTGTCATGGCGGTGCAGCAGCAGGACGCGCACGGGTGCGGTGGGGCGGGCGGCGAGGAGCGTGCGGACGGCGTGCAGCGCCTGTTCGGGGGTCGCTTCGTCGACGAGGACGACGTCGGGCGCGGTGGCCGGGTCGAGGTCGCGGGTGACCGTGCCGATGCCCAGGGCGGTGAGCTGAGCGGCGAGCTGTGCGCCGCGCGCCGGGTCGGCGGTGACGACGGCGGCCGTGTCGCCGAGGGGTGCGCCGGTGGGCTCGGCGGGCGCGGCGGTCCAGCGGCGGACCAGCAGGGCCGACTCGCGGGGCTCGCCGAGGACGCGCACGGCCAGGTCGTGCAGGCGGGCCAGGACCTGGCCGTGCGCGTCCACGAGGGTGAGGTCGGCGTGCGCGGTGCGCTCCCCCAGCCGGCCGACCGTGACGTGGACGTGGCAGGGCCCGGTGACGGGGGCGTGCACGGTGAGTTCGCCCAGGGCCAGCGGCAGGAAGCCGTCGGCCCTGTCGCCGTAGGCGCGGGCCAGCAGCACGACCAGGGCGTGCAGGGCGCCGTCCAGGAGGGCGGGGTTGAGCGCGACGCCGTCGAGCGAGGCCCCGTCGGGCAGTTCGAGGGTGCCGAGGGCCTCCCCGTCGCCGAGCCGGACCTCGGTGAGGGCGCGCATGCGGGAGCCGTAGTCCAGACCGTGAGCGCGCAGGATGTCGTAGCAGTCGGTGTGGCTGACCGACTCGGCGCAGCGGGCCGCGACGGCGGCCGGGTCGGCCGGGGCCGGGCGCTCGACGGCTCCGGTGTGGATCTCGCCGGCCGCGACCACCCGCTCGTCGGCGGTGAGTTCGAAGCCGACCGTGTCGCGTTCGCGCCACAGCTGAACCAGCGCGGTGCGCGGCCCGGTGGCGTAGGAGAGCAGTTGCTCGAAGGAGACTCCGCGCAGCCGGACCGGGCCGCCGAGGGAGAGCTCGCCGGCCGCGCGGGCCAGTTCCAGCTGTCCGGCGGCGGGCAGGACGGGCTCGGCGGCGACGCGGTGGTCGGCGAGGTAGAACTCGGCGCCGGTGCGCGAGCTGCGGTAGGCGAGGGTGTCCAGGGTGGAGACGTTCTCGTCCAGCATGGGGTGCGGTCCGGGGCCGGTGACCCGGTCGGCGGGTGCGCCGGTGTCCGGGCCGGTCAGCCAGCAGCGGCGGCCCTCGAAGGGGTACGTCGGCAGCGGGACGCGGCCGCGCTCCTCGCCCTCGAACCAGGCCGCCCAGTCGACGGCGGCGCCGGCCTGCCAGGCGCGGGCCACGCCGTCCCAGGGGCCGTCGGTCACGCCGAGGGCAGCGCCGCGGACCTCGTCGTGGGCGCCGCGCACGGGGATCCGCGCGCGGGCGGCGGGCGGTACCGGGCCGTCGCCGGTCAGCGCGTCCTGAAGCCGAAGCGCCCCGGTCACGCAGGCGGCGGCCCGGGCCGCGAGCCCGTCGCCGTGCACCGCGAGCGGGGTGAGGCCCCAGTCGAGCCACAGCTTGCCGAGCGCGTACTGCACGGCGAACGCCCGCCCCCGCTCGCCGAGTCGGTCGGCGCCCGCGGCGAGCGCGGCCTCGTGGTGCCCGGCGAAGGCGGGTTCGGCGGCAGCCCACCGGTCGGCCAGGCCCGCCGCGTCGGGGACGTCCTCGGCGAAGACGAAGGAGATCTCGCCGGTCCCGGGCCGCTCGGGGACCGGGGCCCCCCGCAGCGCCCGGGCGAGGGCGGCGCGGTCGGAGCCGGTGACGGCGAGCCGGTGCTCGTGGGCGCGGCGGCCCACGGCCAGCGTGTAGGCGACGTCGGCGAGCGCGGCCGGGTCGTCGCCGTCGAGGTGGGCGGCCAGGTTCTGGGCGGCCGTGGCCAGCGCGGTCGCGGTACGCGCGGACACCACCAGCAGCTGCTGCGCGCGGTGTGCGTCACCGGTGACGGGGGCGGGCGGGGCCTCCTGGAGGATCGCGTGCGCGTTGGTGCCGCCGATGCCGAAGGAGCTGACGCCGGCGCGCAGCGGGCCCTGCCCTGTCCAGGGGGCGGTGTCGGTGCTCACCTCGAAGGGGCCGGCCGCGAAGTCGATGGCCGGGTTGGGGGTGGTGTGGTGGAGGGTCGGCACCAGCGTCCGGTGCTTCAGCATCAGCACCGTCTTGATGACGCCCGCGACTCCGGCGGCCGCGTCCAGGTGGCCGATGTTGGACTTCACCGAGCCGATGGCGCAGAACCCGGTGTCGGCGGTGGACTCCCTGAACGCCCGGGTGAGCGCCGAGACCTCGACCGGGTCGCCGAGACGGGTGGCGGTGCCGTGTGCCTCGACGTATCCGATGGAGCGGGGGTCGACGCCGGAGACGGTGTGCGCCTCGCGGATGACGGCGGTCTGGCCGGCGGCGCCGGGCGCGGCGAAGCTCACCTTGCCGGAGCCGTCGTTGTTGGTGGCCGTGCCCTTGATGACGGCGTGGATGGTGTCCCGGTCCGCGATGGCGTCCCGCAGGAGCTTGAGGACCAGGACACCGACGCCGTTGCCGAGGACGGTGCCGCCGGCGTCCGCGTCGAAGGTGCGCACGTGCCCGTCCCGGGACAGGATCGCGCCTTCCTCGTACAGGTACCCCTTGGTCTGCGGCAGTTTCACGGTGACACCGCCGGCCAGCGCCATGTCGCACTCGCCGTTGATCAGTCCCTGGCAGGCCAGGTGGAGGGCGACGAGGGAGGTGGAGCAGGCGGTCTGAACGGCGTAGCTGGGGCCCTTGAGGTCGAGTTTGTACGACAGCCGGGTGGCCAGGAAGTCCTTGTCGTTGCCGACCATCACCGCGAAGTGGTGGGAGGTGGTGGTCTGGTCGACGTGGGGCAGGACCTGCTGCTGGAGGTAGGTGTTGATGGCCGCGCCGGCGTAGACGCTGATCAGCCCGTCGTAGCGGGCGGGGTCGTAGCCGGCGTGCTCCAGGGCGGCGTGGCCGGCCGTCAGCAGGATGCGGTGCTGCGGGTCGGTGATCGCGGCCTCGGCCGGGGTGAACTCGAAGTACCCGGTGTCGAACAGGTCGACGTCCGGGATGATCCCGTGGGCGGGGACGTACTCCGGGTCGTCCAGCAGCCGGGCGGGCACCCCCGCCGCCGCCAGTTCCTCGCGGCTGAAGCGGGTGATGCCCTCGCGGCCCTCGCTCAGCAGACGCCAGAAGGAGTCCAGGTCGTCGGCGCCGGGGAACCGCCCGGCCATGCCGATGATGGCGACGTCCGTCTCGGCGACCGCCGGAACCGGGTTGTTCACTGACCCAACACTCCTTATTTTCCTGCGCTCACTCGGGGAGGAGACGGTGCTCCGGCTCGTGACGAACTAGCGGGCGGCCGCTTCCGCAAGGATGGTGTCGCCGTGGTACCAGGGGTTTCCGGCCGCCTCGGAGATGAGGTTGCGCGACTGCGTCTCGTGCGCGCGGCCGAGAGCCAGCGTGAGGTGCTGGACGAACTCCAGGGCGGTGAAGTACTTCCGCATGAAGGTGGGTTCGGCCATGGGTACCTCGATCACCTCGATGTTCCCGTTCTCCGGGCGGTCGCTCGTGAGCAGGCCCGTCAGGTTCTTCCGCTTCCCCTGCGTGTACTCGTCGTCGTCCGCGTCGGCGAAGACCAGCACGCTGTGCTTGCGCGTCGGGTCCGACAGGGTCGCCACCTCGCTGTGGCAGAACTCGTGGAAATAGTTGCGGGTGGCCGGCACCATGGCGATCTCGTTGAGGTGCATCTTGGCCAGCTTGAGCAGGCTCTCGTGCCACACCGGCGAGGCGATCATGATGATGTTGGCGTCCCGGCTCCGCAGGGCCGCCGTGCGCGCCGACTCCCGGTGGGCGTCGGTGAAGTCGTGGGCCAGGTGGCCCGGTAGCGCCCGCACCTCGTCGCCGAAGTCCTGCGGGACCAGGCCCAGTCGGAAGAAGACGTCCAGCAGGATGGCGAAGTACTGCCCCACGTGGAACAGGGGGTACTCGCGGTCGGGCTCGCTCAGCTCCCAGCGGAGGATGGACACACCGGCCTCCCGGCCCATCTCGGCCAGGCGCCCGCCCGAGGTGAGCAGGACCATCCGGTCGTGGGCGCGCGCGAGTGCGTGGAAGGCTCGCGCCGGCTCCAGGGAGTGGCCGCTGTAGGAGCTCAGGATGATCAGGGTCCGGTCGTCGTCGATGACGGAGGACGGCAGCAGGTACGCGTGGTCGTAGTCGTTGAAGACGTGGAACTCGACCTCGGTGCCCGTCGAGATGAAGAAGGCGCGGACGACATCGGAGACGATCGCCGAGCAGCCCATGCCGGTGAAGACCACCCGCTTGAAGTGACCTGCGGCGATACGGGCGCGCAGGCTGTCGGACAGCTCGTCCAGCGAGTATTCATCGGACTTCGTGAAGCCCTTACGGTATTTCTCGGAGAGAAATTCCTCGTATCGATCCATTCGAGTATTCACGTACCAAGCCTCTTCTCGAAAAATGGGAGTGGATGCCTTCTCGCGCACGCCGCGAGAATCACCACATGAACTGCCCGCCGTCCACGATCAACTTCTGACCGGTGACGTATGAAGACTTCTCTCCGATCAGGAATTCCAACGCGTCGGCCATCATGTCGACATCCCCGATGCGTCGCTGCGGGATCTCATCGAGCAACTTGTCCCGGTAGTGCGGTTCGTCCGTCCGGAATCGCGTACGCATCTCCTCGGTGTCAATCATTCCGGGAATGAGCGAGTTGACGCGAATGGTCGGAGCGAGCTCCATCGCAAGGCATTTCGTGAAGTGCAGGAGCCCTGCCTTGCTGGCGCAGTAGTTCAGCCCGTCGAGCCGCGGGCGGATCCCCGTGGTGGCCGCGACGTTCACCACCGATCCACCGCCGGCCTCGAGCATCTTCGGCGCGAGCGCCCGCGTGAGATAGAACGGAGCGGACAGGTTGGCCGCGATCACCTGGTCCCAGTCGTCGAACGACATGTCCAGGAAGGGACGGTCGATGTTGCGCCCGGCGTTGTTGACCAGCACCCTCGGCGCCCCGTACGACGCGAGCAGCTCGTCCGCCACGGTGACCACCGCGTCGGGGTCCGCCATGTCGGCCTGCAGGGCCCGGAAGGAGTCGCCGAACTCGCGCTCGGCCGCGGCGGCGGACTCCTTGTCGCCCCGGTAGAGCGCCACGACCCGGTACCCCAACGACACCAGGCGCCCACTCAGTCCGAGCCCGATACCTTTGGTACCGCCGGTCACCACCGCGAATTCCTTTTGCACCCTCATGTCTCCTGTACGCATCGACGAACTCACCGGAAAGAGAAACTGTGCGGTCAGGTTCGCGGCGTCAGCCTGCAGCGGACCTGACCGGTGGGCCGCAGGGTGATTCCGGTGTTCAGCGGAATGTCGGTGTCGACAGCGGTGAACGAGTAGTTCTGGAGCAGCACGCTCAGCGTGAGGGTGGCGTTCATCATCGCCAGGTGCTGGCCGATGCACGCCCGCGGCCCACCGCCGAACGGGAACCACGCGTAGCGCGGGCGCGCGGCCTCGCGCTCCGGCAGGAACCTGTCCGGGTCGAACGCGTCGGGGTCCTCCCAGATGTCGGGACGACGCTGGACGACGCCGGAACTGATCACCACATCGGCGCCGGCCGGAATGGTGTACGAGCCGACCTGCACGTCCTCGGTGGCGATGCGGCCCTGCGCCGGCGCCGCGGGGTAGAGGCGGAGCGACTCCTTGAGCACCTGCGTCAGGTAGGGAAGCTTCTCCAGGTCCTCGGCGACGGGCTCACGACCGCTCAGGACGGTGTCGACCTCCTGGTGGGCGCGGGCCTGCACCTCGGGGTGACAGGCGAGGAGATGCAGGGTGAGGCCCAGTGTGGTGGCGGTGGACTCGTGACCGGTGACGAGGAAGACAAGGACCTGGTTCCGGGTCTCCTGCGCACTGATCGGGTTGCCGTCGTCGTCGTGCGCCCGCGCCAGGAGGCTGAGCATGTCGTTCCGGTCGGTCGGGGCGGTCGACTCCTCGGCCCGGCGGGTCGAGATGATCTCGTCACACACCTCGTACAGCTCACGGTGCGCCTTGGCGGCGCGCAGATTGCCCGGCGTGGGCACCTTCCGGGACAGGTTCACCGGGGCGAAGGCCCGCTTGACCGCATAGGCGTTGATCAGCGGGAAGTTGCGCTGAACCGTGGGAACCATCGCGTCCACGTCGTTCTTCCGGCCGAAGAGGATGCGGGAGATCGTCCGCAGTGTGTGCCCCGTCATCTCCTCCGCCACGTCGACGGTCGCGTCCGGTGCGGTCCGCCACCGCTCGACCAGGCTGCCGGTCTCCTGAGTGATCTCCGAGCCGTAGTTGTTCACCTGACGAGGCGTGAACAACGACTGGAGCATGCGGCGCTGGCGCAGGTACTCGTCCCCCATGCTGGTGAGCAGCCCGTTGCCGAACGACTGCCGCAGCTCCCCGAGGAACCGGTTCTCCTTGCTGAACGTCTGTGCCGAGGACGCCAACACCTGCTGAGCGCCGTCCGCCGAGAACACACCGTAGAACTCCGCCCGCATTCCCGGCGGGCCCACCGTGAACCGGACCACGTCGCCGTGGTCGCGCAGCGCCCTGCGGTAGGTGCCCAGCGTGTCCCGTTGGAGGTCCATCAGCGACCCGAACAGCGGGTGCCCCGCCATGGTGGGAGGCGCCGAAACCGTCGAAGTGCTAGCGGTCATGATGCTGTCTCTCCTTCTGCTGCTTCCGTGTCGGGCCGCGGCCTGCGGGCCCGACGCGTCGGGTGCTGCGGGTGCCGGCCGGGCCGGCCGGTGCTCGACCGGGCATGCGCTCGCCGGACGCGGATCCGTCCAGGCCGCTGCGGTGAACTCCAGGCAGTCCGGCCGCCCTGCGGGGCCGAAGGCCACGGTCCAGCCGGCCGGGACGTCGAGGGCCGACGGCCACAGCGAGTACTGCCGCAGGTCGTCGACGAGGACGAGGTAGTCGGTGTCCGCTCTGTCGAAGGGATTGGTCATCGAGGCGTCCTCGGTGAGTCCGGCGTCGCCGCCGTGGCGGCGCGCAGATGGGCCACGTCCGATTGCGGGGACGCCACGATCTCCGCCAGCAACCGCTCGTAGGTGCGGGCCATGCGCAGGGCGGTCCGCCGGGAGTAGAGGTCGGCGCTGAACTCCAGGTAGCCCCGCAGCCCCGACGCCGTTTCCTCCGCGACGAGGTTGAGGTCGTACTTCGCGGTCGTCGTCGCGGGACGGATGGGCAGCACCTGAAGGTCCGCTCCGTCACCGTCGGCCCCGGTGGGGGCGGCAGCGGGAAGCAGGTTGAACATCACCTGGAACAGCGGGGAGGAGCCCGGCTCGGGAGTGGGCGCCAGGGCCCGGACGAGGTCGAGGAACGGCAGGTCCTTGTGCTCGTGCGCCTCGGTGGTGACGCGCCTGGTCTGCGCCAGGACGTCGGGGAAGGAACGGTCTGCGGGCACGTCGAGGCGGAGCGCCACCAGATTGACGAAGTAGCCGACCACGCCCTCCAGTTCGCTCCGCGGCCGGTTCGACACCGCGGTGCCTACGGCCAGTTCGCTGCCGTCCGTGTGTCCGCCCAGCAGAACGGCGAAGGCGGACAGCAGGGTCATGTAGAGCGTGACCCCCTGCTCCTGGCTCAACCGGCGCAGACGCTCCAGCAGTTCGGCGGAGATCCGGAGATCCACCGACGAGCCCTGGTACGTCTTGACCGGGCATCTCTCGTAGTCGGTGCGCAGCGGCGGACAGGTCGGCAGCCCTGCCAGTTGCCGCCGCCAGTAGCTCTCCTGGCGGGAGAGCTCTGCGGCGTCGGTCGTGTGCGCCTGCCAGCGGGCGAACCCGGCGTACGACAGCGGCAGTTCGGGCAGCTTCGGCGCCTTCCCCAGGCTGAGCGCGCGGTACAGCGCGAGCAGCTCCGCCAGCACGACGTTCACGGACCAGCCGTCGAGGACGCCCCAGGGCCGGGTCAGCACCCCGATGTGCTGGTCGTCGGACACGGTGAGCAGATGGGCGCGGATCGCGTACCGGTCCTCCGGCGCGAAGGGGCGCAGCCGTTCGGCGCGCAGCCAGTCCATGACCGCCTCCTCGTCGACGGCCGCCGGCCGCAGCGCGAAGTCGTCGGCGGGATGGACGCTCTGGGTCACGGTGCCGTCGTGCCGGGCATAGCTGGTGCGCAGGACCGCATGCCGTTCCACCAGCTCCCCCACGGCGCGCGCGTAGGCCTCGCGATCCAGGAAGCCGTTGATCCGGAACGCCAGTTGGACGTTGTCGTGCGCCGTTCCCAGGTGTGCGGGCCGGTTGAGGAACCACAGGTCGCGCTGTTGGAGCGTGATCGGCGCCGGACCTCGCTCCCCGGCCTCGTCGGCCGCTGCCCGGTCGGCCGGGACCGACGGTCCGCTCTCCTGCTCCGCCGACTGCTCCAGGACGGCGGACATCTCTTCGACGGTCGCCCCGCTGAAGATCAGCTGGAGCGGCAGCTCGGCGCCGGTCTCCTTCTTGATCCGCAGCGTGAGCCGGGTCGCGAGCAGGGAGTGTCCACCGAGATCGAAGAAGTTGTCCTGGAGTCCCACCCGGGTGAGACCGAGGACGTCGGCGACGATCCGGCACAGCGCACGCTGTGCCTCGGTCCGCGGGGCGACGTACCGCTCCTTGGTCACGTCGGCCTCGTCCGGGGCCGGCAGGGCCCGCTTGTCGACTTTGCCGTTCGGCGTGACCGGCAGTTCGTCGAGGACCACGAACACGCCGGGCACCATGTAGTGCGGCAGCAGCGCGGAGAGGTGCTCCTTGAGGGCGCGGGACAGCGACGGCCCCCTGCCGCCCAGTTGCGGATGGTTGGTCGCTGCGGTTGCCCGATAGGGCTCACGCGCCCGTACACGGGGCAGTTCACCCCGGCCGAACACCAGGTCGAGGCCGTCGAGCCGGTCCTGCGACCAGGTGGCCGCCGACTGGAAGCCGAGCTCCTCGGCGTGCCGGAGTACGGCTTCGAGCTCCCGGACCTCGTCCGCGGTCCGCGAGCGGGGCGCGAGCGGCTCAGCCATCGGGGGATACGGCCTGCCCCCGAGCTCCGCGCCGAGGCGCACGGCGTCGGTGACGCGGGCGTTCGTCAAGCCGCTCACCCCGAACCGGTCGGGGACCTCGCCGTCCAGCAGGGCGCGCAGCTCCGCCGGGGAGGCGGCCTCCAACCACGGCAGGGCGGCGGCCGGTGCGACGTCCTTGCGCAGGATCACCTCGTAGCGGTAGGCGAGTGCCGCACTGTCTCCCTCGCCCCGCCCGACGATGAGGTCGACCGCCCCCAGCTCGGGGAGACGCTCCGGCAGCCGCGCGAAGTACGTCGGACTGACGAGCAGTTCCCGCTCCTGGCGCCGGCTGCGCCACACCTGGGTGGCCGGCGCGTCGAGGGTGCCGCCGGGCTCCGTACGCTCCCGCTCGGCCGCGCAGAGCTGGGCGGTGAACAGATCCAGGTTCCGGACGCCGCAGACGAGGATGCTGCCGCCGTCCTCCAGGAGCGTGACCAGGAGCCCGAGTACCTCTTCCAGGTACTCCTCGTTCGGGGAGTGCCGCACCACCGAGTTGAGCACGATCGTGTCGAACTTCTCGCCGGACAGCTCCGCCACGGACAGCGCGTCCCCCTGGGTCAGGGTGACGTGCGACCATCCGCGGCCTGCCACGCCCCGGCGGGCCACATCGAGAGCCGTGGCCGACGGGTCGAGCGCGTGCACCGAAGCGCAGTCCGCGGCGTAGCGCAGGAGCAGCTCTCCCCCGCCGCAGCCGATCTCCAGCACCCGCTTCGGGCGTATGCGCTCCAGCTGCCGGGCCGTGGCCTCGACGGGTTCCTGGCCGGCGGAGCCGGCGCCGAGCGCATACCGGTCGTCGGAGTGCCGCCGCCACTGTTCGAGGTGGGCGGCGTTCTCCTCCTGGACAGCGGTGTGCAGCCACTGCGGAGTCGGGCTCACATAGGCGGCGAGCGTGCGGGCGGCGCCGCTCCCCTGCGGGACGACCACCGCTCGATGCACCGAGGGGTGCTTGAGCAGCACGTTCGCGACTTCGCCGGGTTCTACGCGGAAGCCGCGCACCTTGATCTGGTCGTCGACCCGGCCGAGGTAGTCGAGAGTGCCCTTCGCACGCCATCTCACCAGGTCACCGGTGCGGTACATGCGTGTTCCGGGTTCGAACGGATTGGCCACGAACCGCTCGACGGTCAGCTCCGGCCGGTTCAGATAGCCACGGGCCATGCCGTCGCCGGAGGCGTACAGCTCACCCGGCACGCCGAGCGGTACCTGTCGCAGCTCCTGGTCCAGCACGTACACCCTGGTGTTCCACACCGGAGGGCCGATGGGCACGGCTGTCGCTCCGGGCTCGGCCCGGTAGCGGCAGGCGGTGAGGGGACCGCCCTCGGTGGGCCCGTACAGGTTGTGCAGTTCGGTGTCCGGCAGCACGCGGGCGAACCGTTCGGCGAGCTCGACCGGGAGCGCCTCGCCCGCGGTCTCGACGCGGCGCAGGCCGGTGCACAGTTCCGCGGTCGGTTCCGACAGGAACTCGGCCAGCATGGACGGGACGAAGTGGAGGTCGGTGACCCGCTCGTCACGAATCAACCGTGCGAGATACTCCGGATCCTTCTGACCGTCAGGACGGGCGATCACCACGGCCGCGCCGACCTGGAGCGGCCAGAACAGCTCGGGCACCGAGACGTCGAACCCCACCGACGTCTTCAGCAGCATCCGGTCCTCGCCGCTCATGCCGTAGTGACTCTGCTTCCACGCGGTCCAGTTCAGGCCCGCGCGATGGGGGATCACCACGCCCTTCGGCCTGCCCGTGGAACCCGAGGTGTAGAGCACGTACGCGGCGTCGTCCCTGGCCACCTGGGCCCGGGGGTTGTCGTCCCGGCCGCCGGTGGTGTCCGGCAGCTCCTCCAGGACGAGCAGCGGCACGCTGTCGGCGAGCACCTGTTCCACGCGCTCGTCCGGGAGGTCGGTCTCCATGGGGAGGTACGCCGCTCCGGTCTTCACCACGGCGTGCACGGCGACCACCAGGTCGAACGAGCGCGGCATCCGGATCGCGACCCGCTGCCCGGGCCCGGCCCCCCGCTCGATCAGCCAGTGCGCGAGCCGGTTGGCACGGGCGTTCAGTTCCGCGTACGACAGGGTGCGGCCCTCGAAGACCAGCGCGGTGCGGTCCGGAGTACGTGCGACCTGCGCCTCGAACGCGGCAGGCAGCGTCTCGTGCGGGAGGGGGACCGCGGTGTCGTTCCACTCGGCCAGGCGCTGCCGGTCGCCCGCCGGCAGGACATCGACGTCCAGCGCGGCGGTACCGGTCCCGTCGTCCGTGGCAAGGGCGTCGACAAGGCCCGCCAACGCGGTTTCGAGACAGTCGGCCACCGCCTCGCAGGTGACCGTCTCCTCGACCTGGATGTCCAGCGACAGCTCGGTGCCGAAGTCGTCGAGCGACACCGTCACGGGGTAGTTGATGGCGTCCACGGCCGCGAGGAAGCGCACCCCGTGGTCGTCGATGCGCGGCAGCGTCTCGTCGTGCTCCGCCTCGAAGTGACGAAAGTTGACCACAGCGCTGAACAGTGGGGCGTCGCCCTCCAGGCCGCTGCACCGCTGGACCAGGCTCAGGGGGCTCTGCTCCCGCGCGATCAACTCCCGCAGCCCGGTGTCGACGTCCGCGATCAGCTCACTCACGGTCCGGCCGGCGAGCCGGGTGCGCAGGGGAAGCGTGTTGATGAAGTTGCCGAGCATGCGCTCCACCCCGGGCACGCCCTGCAGGCGTCCGGACAGCACGGCGCCGAACACCACGTCGTCGCGCCCGCTGGTGGCAGCGACGAAGCAGGCCCACGCCGCGTGGAAGAGACAGGCCGGGCTCAGTCGCAGACGCCGGGCCTGGGCGCGCAGGTCGCGTGCGAGGGGCTCGGGCAGCGCTCGGCGCAGCCGGCCCACCCGCCGGCCGTTGCCGTGCACGTCGGTGAGGCCGAACGGGGCCGTGGGTTCTGTGACGTCCTCGAGGGCTGTCCGGAAGTAGGCCACCGTGTCGTCAGCGGTGTGCCTGGCCAAGGTGTGGGAGACGAAGTCGCGGTAGGGCGCCGGGGTGGACAGCAGGTCGAGGCGGCCCGCCATGTGCACGGCCAGCTCCTGCAGGATCAGTCGCAGGGAGGTGGCGTCCTCGATGAGATGGTGGGCGGTCAGGAGCAGGTAGCGGCGCTGCGAGTGCGGCTCCTCGGCGACGACCAGGCGCAGCAGCGGCGCGCTGTCGAGGCGCATCCGTTCCTGGCGTGCGAGCAGTTCTCTCGCCTGCACCTCGGGGTCCCGGCCGGCGGCGAGCCTGGTCCGCTCCACGGGGAGCCGCGCGGCCCGGTGCACGACCTGGACGGGTTCGGGCAGGCCGGCGGTGAGAACGGCGGTGCGCATCACGTCGTGGCGGTCGACGATGCGCTGCAGGGCGTCGATGAACCGGGCACACGCCTGCTCGTCGTCGGCCCGGTAGAGGGTGGAGACGAGATACGGGTCGTTGTCCGGGTCCATCAGATGGTGGAAGAAGATGCCCTCCTGCGTGGGCAGCAGGGGGTAGACGTCCTGGATGCCGGCCGCCCCGCCGGGCACGGCGGCCACGACGGTGTCGATCTGCTCCTGTGTCAGGTCGATCAGCGCAAGCAGGTCGGGGGTGAGGCGCTCGCAGCCCACCGGGATCCGGTTGGCGGGGACGGTGTGCGCGGGCGCCGCCCCGGTCGCGTCGATGCGCGCCGCCAGAGCGGCCAGCGTGGGCGCGGTGAAGACGTCCTGGACGGTGATGTGCAGACCGCTGTCCTTCAGCCGCGCCACCAGCACCGTGATCATCAGGGAATGGCCGCCGAGGGCGAAGAAGTTGTCCTCGGTGCTGACCCGCTCGGCGTCGAAGCCGAGGAGTTCGGCGCAGACGTCGGCCAGGTGCCGCTCGGTGTCGGTGACCGGTGCGACGTAGGCGCGCTGGGCGAAGGCGTCGATGCCGGGGGCGGGCAGGGCACGGCGGTCGAGCTTGCCGTGCGCGGTCACCGGCAGGGCGGCGAGTTCGACGTACGCGCTCGGCACCATGTACTCGGGCAGGGTGCCCTCGAGATGCCGGATCAGGTCGGCGCGGTGATCGGCGAGGGCGTGTCCGGGTTCGGGCACCACGTAGGCGACCAGGCGGGAGCTGCCGTCCTGGTCCGCACGGACCAGGACGGCCGAGGAGCGGACGGAGGGGTGCTCCGTGAGCCGGTGCTCGATCTCGCCCGGCTCGATGCGGAAGCCGCGCACCTTGACCTGGTCGTCGGCGCGGCCGAGGAACTCCAGGTCGCCGTCGGGCAGTCGGCGCACCAGGTCGCCGGTGCGGTACATGCGGGCGTCGGGGGAAGCGTCGAACGGGTCGGGCACGAACCGTTCGCGGGTCAGCTCGGGCTGGTGCAGATAGCCGCGGGCCAGCCCCGCGCCGGCGATGTACAGCTCGCCGACGCAGCCGACGCCCTGCGGCGCGAGAGCCTCGTCGAGCACGTGCAGTCGGATGTTCTGGATCGGCCGGCCGATGGGGACGACGCGGGGCGTGTCATCGGCGGGGACGGTCCAGTGGCTGACGTCGACGGCTGCCTCGGTGGGCCCGTACAGGTTGTGCAGCGGCGCGGTGTGCTGCTCGTAGTGGCGTGCGCACAGGTCCGGGGGCAGCGCCTCGCCGCTGCAGAACACCTGCCGTACGGTCGTGCACCGCGCCCAGCCCGGCTCCTCGACGATGCTGCGCAGCATCGACGGCACGAAGTGCAGGGTGGTCACGCCGAACGCACGGACGGCGGAGAGCAGGTAGGCCGGGTCGCGGTGACCGCCGGGCGCGGCGATCGCGAGACGGGCGCCGGAGAGCAGCGGCCAGAAGAACTCCCAGACGGACACGTCGAAGCTGTAGGGGGTCTTCTGCAGGACGACGTCGTCACCGGTGAGTCGGTACTCGTTCTGCATCCACTCGATGCGGTTCACCGCGGCCCGGTGCTCGATCATCACGCCCTTGGGGCGGCCCGTGGAGCCGGACGTGTGGATCACATACGCCAAGTGACCTGCGTGCGCACCGGGTTCAGCCGTGGGGACGTCCGCGTCCCGGGCCTCGAGAACGTCCGTGCCTTCCTGGTCGCGCAGGGTGCCGTCCGGGTGCAGGACGAGCAGGTGCTCGACGCCGTGCAGTGGTTCGGCGTCCAAATGTGGCTGGGTGAGGACCACGGCGACCCCGGAGTGGTCCACGAGGTCGGTGCGGCGGGCCGCCGGGTAGGACGGCTCGATCGGCATGTAGGCGCCCCCGGCCTTCAGGGCGCCCAGAATGCCCGCGACCATTTCGGCGGAACGCTCGGCGTGCAGACCGACCAGCGTGTCCGGCCCGACACCGCGTCGGCGCAGTCCGCGGGCGATCCGGTCGGCCCAGGCGTCGAGTTCGGCGTACGTCCATGAGCGGTCGGAGGTGACCAGGGCGGTGCGCTCGGGGTGCCGGGCCACCCGCTCCTCGAACAGTTCGTGCAGGCACCGGTCGTCGCTGAAGGGCCGCTCGGTGTCGTTGAACACCTCGACCACCTGGCGACGCTCCTCGGCGTCGATCATGGCGAGTCGGGACACGGGCAGCGCCGGATCGTCGGCGACGGCGGCGAGCAGCCGGGTGTAGTGACCGATGAAGCGCCGGATGGTCTCGCGGTCGTACAGGTCGGGGTTGTACTCGACGGTGCCGACCAGGCCGTCGGGGGACTCCCGCAGGTCGACCGTCAGGTCGAACTTGGTGAAGCTGAGATCGAAGTCGACCGGGGAGACCTCGAGACCGCCGAGGGTGACGTCCCGCCGGGTCTGTGCCTCCTGAAGGACGAACATCGTCTGGAAGACGGGCGAACGGGCGAGGCTGCGCTCGGTGTCCAGGGCCTCCACGACGGCCTCGAAGGGGACTTCCTGATGGTCGTAGGCCTCCAGTGCGGTCTTCTTCACCTGCGCCAGCAGATCGCGGAAGTCCGGGTCGCCCGCGAGATCCGCGCGCATCACCAGGGTGTTGGCGAAGAAGCCGATGAGATCCTCGACCTCGCGTCGCCCGCGGTTGGCGACGACAGTGCCGACGGCGATGTCCGTCTGGCGGGTGTAGCGGTTGAGGACGACGGTGTAGGCGGCCAGCAGGGTCATGTAGAGCGTGGCTTCGTGGACCTTGGCGACGTCGCGCAGGGCGCTCAGCAGTTCCGCCGGGCAGCTGAAGTTCTCGCCGGCCCCCGTGTAGGTCTTCACGCGCGGGCGCTCCCGGTCGACGGGCAGCGTCAGCCGCGGGTCGACCCCGGCCAGCTGATGCTTCCAGTAGTCCGTCTGACGGTCGTGCAGGTCGCCGGCGAGCCGCTCACGCTGCCAGTGCGCGTAGTCCGCGTACTGCACGGGCAGCGGCTCCAGCGGGTCGGGGCGGCCCGCGCCGAACGCCTCGTACAGGGCGACCAGGTCGCGGAAGAAGACGCCGACCGACCAGCCGTCGGACACGCTGTGATGGGTGGTGACGAGCAGGTGGTGCTCCTGCTCCGACTGCCGCAGCAGCCGGACCCGGATCAGTGGCCCGCGCTCCAGGTCGAACGGGGCGGCGGCCTCGTCGCGGCAGATCGCGGCGAGCCGCGCCGGGTCGGTCAGCTCGTCCTCGGCGACCGTGAAGTCGCTGCCGTCGCCGATGACCTGGCGCGGTACGCCGCCCTGGTCGACGAACCGGGTGCGCAGCACCTCGTGCCGCTGGACGACCGCCGCCAGGGCGCGCAGCAGTGCGGGGCGGTCGAGGCGGCCGCGCAGCCGCATCGCCATCGGGATGTTGTAGGCGGCGTCGGCGCCGTCCAGCTGGGCGAGGAACCACAGCCGCTGCTGGGTGAAGGACAGCGGCACGGGTGTGCCGTCGGTCCGGGGCAGCCGGGGGATGGTTTCGAGCGCGGAGAGGTCGACGCCCTGTGTGCGCAGCAGCGCGATCAGGGCGCGCTGCCGCTTCTCCGGCAGGGAGCGGACCCTCCGGACGAGATCGAGGCCGGTGTCCTGACTGGTGGTGCCCATCGTCGTCCCCTGCCTCAGCTCTCGATGTCCAGTGCGTCCAGCTCCTCGTCGCTCATGTGCTCGACCAGGGCGATGCTTTCGAGGATCAGATCCAGCTCGCGCAGGCTCGCGTCCCCGGCCATGGGGAGGCGTGCGCGCAGTTCTCGGGCCATGTCGGAAAGGCGCGGTGCGTTGAAGACCGCTTCGGTCGGCAGCTCGACGCCCGCCCGCTCCTTGAGCAGGTTGATCAGCCGGGTGGCGAGCAGCGAGTTGCCGCCGAGCGAGAAGAAGTCGGTCCGTGCGGTCAGCGTGGCCGCGTCGACCTGAAGGACGTCGGCCCAGGCCTGCGCGATGACCTGCTCGGCGTCGGCGTCGGTGCCGGCGTCGGCGGGCGGCACGGGTTCCTGTGCCCCCGGCTCCGGTGCGGCCGCCCGCGGGTCGCGTCCGACCCAGTAGGTGCCCGCCTCGAACGCGGTGGCCGGCAGGGGCACCAGTCGGGGCCGCCCGGTGTGCAGCGCGCTCCAGGGCACCCGGGTCCCGCACACCCACAGGGCGGCCAGTTCCTCCAGTGCGCGGTCCTCGGCGAGCCCGGTGAGGAAGGTCTCGCCCCGGGCGCCGGACAGGACGGAGCTCCAGGCTCCTGGCTCGTCGTCGGCGTTGCCCCGGTAGACGGGTACGGTCGTGGGCGTGCCGGCCAGGTGTCCGGCGAGCGCCTGGGCCAGTTCGGCGCGGTCGGCGGCGACCACGGCGAGCCGCTCGGGCAGCGCCTCGCGGCCCAGCTGCGTGGTGTACGCGATGTCCGCGAGGCTCACGGTGGAGTCGGCGGCGTCCGCGTCGGGCAGGTCCGCCAGGTGGCCGAGCAGGCGCAGTACCGCCGTGTGCAGGCGTTCCTCGGTCCGGGCGGAGACCACGACGACCTGCGGCGCGGTGTCCGGGGTGACGATGCGGACGGCGGCGGCGGTCGGCGGTGCCTCCACGACCATGCTGACGTGACTGCCGCCCGCCGCCACGCAGTTGATGAGGGCCCGGCGGGGCAGGGACGGGCCGCCGGTGTCCGTGCCGCCGCGCGGCTCCCAGTCGGTCAGCCGGTCGCACAGTTCGAGCGGGGAACCGTCCAGGTCCAGGCGGGGGTTGGCGGTGCCGACGTCGACGAGCGGTGCGATCTGTCCGTGCCGGAGCTGGAGGACGACCTTGGTGAGCTGGGCGATGCCGGAGGCCGCCTCGGGGTGCCCGAGGTTCGACTTCACGGCGCCGACCGGCACCGGGGTGGTGACACCGGCGAACACCTCGCGCAGGGCGCGCAGTTCGATCTCGTCGGAGAACGCGGTGCCGTTGGCGGCGGATTCGACGTAGCCGATGGAGCCGGGTGCGGCGTCGGCCCGCTCCAGGGCGTGCCGAAGGGCGGCGACGTGGGTGCGGTGGCTGGGCGTCATGAAGCCGCCTGAGCGGCCGCTGTGCAGCGAGGCGGTGCTCTTGATGACGGCGTGCACGGTGTCGCCGTCGCGCAGGGCGGCCGCCAGCGGCTTGAGCAGTACGGCGCCGACCGCCTCGGCGGGCAGGTAGCCGTCGCCGTCGCGGAAGCTGCGTGCGCCCGGGTGGGTGCCGAGCAGTTGCATCTCCGAGAGGGCGACGTACTTGTCCTCGTGCACGGTCAGGTTGACCCCGCCCGCGACGGCCAGCTCGCACTCACCGCGCAGCAGGTCGGCACAGGCCAGGTGGACGGCCATCGCCGACGAGGTGCACATGCTGTCCACGGCCAGGCTCGGTCCTTCGAGGCCGAAGAAGTGCGAGACGCGGTTGGCGATGAGGTTGTAGGAGGCGGACGAGGTGAGCGCCGCGAGCACCGGTTCGGAGGCGTCCGCCCGATACATCTGGTAGGCGGCTCCGACGTACACGCCGACGCGTCGGCCATAGCGGCGCTCGATCACCTCCTGGGTGACGCCGCCCTGTTCCAGCAGGTGCCACACGGTCTCCAGGAACAGCCGCTGCTGCGGATCCATCGCGGCGGCCTCGCGGGGCGAGATGCCGAAGTGCAGCGGATCGAACCGGTCGATGCCGTCGAGGAACGCGCCGTAGCGGGCGCCGCCGTCGGTCTTCCAGCGGTCGGCGGGCACCTCGGTGACGCAGTCCCGGCCCTCGCGCAGCGCTGCCCACAAGGCGTCCAGGTCGTCGGCGTGCGGGTAGCGTCCGCCGATGCCGATGACGGCGATGTCCTGGTCCGCCGGGGGCGGGACCGTGGCGCGGGCAGTGGTGTCCGTCCGGGCCGGCTCGGGTACGGCGGTCCGCGGCCGGGCGGCCTCGGGCGCCGCTTCGCCGACGAGGGCGCGCAGCTCCTGCGCATGCTCGTCCGCGAGGTACCGCGCCAGTCCGCGCACGGTCCGCACCTCGAACAGCAGCGTGCGCGACAGCGGGCCGAAGCTCTTCTCCAGCGGCTCGACCATGGCCACGGCGAGCACGGAGTCCATGCCGTACCGCTCCAGCGGTGTGTCGGGGTCGAGTCGCTCGGGCCCGAGCTTCAGGGCGGAGGCCAGCACGCGCCTGAGGTGGGCCACGGCCCGGTCCTCGACGGACCGTACGGATCCGCCGCGGGCCGCCGTGGCGGGCGCGGGGGCCTGCGGTGCCGTATCCGTCGCGGTCGGAGCTGTCACGTTCTGCGGTACGGCGGTCTGGGGTGCGGCCGTCTGCGGTACGGCGGTCTGTGGCGCCGTCTCCTCGGCGCGCTCCGTCAGCCGGGTCAGCAACGCCTCGCGGTTGCCCGCCACCACCAGCAGCCTGCCGTCCGTGACGCCGCCCTCGGCGCCGGCCAGGGCCTGGTGCAGGGCGGCGAGGCCACGCCGCGTGTCGAGGGGGGCGAGGCCCAGGGCGCGCAGCTGTTCACGGACGGGGCCCTCGGCGCCCATGCCGCCCTCGTCCCACAGCGGCCAGTTGACGGACACGGTACGACCACTGCGCCGCCCGGCGCTCACGAGCCGGTCGCGGTGTCCGGCATAGGCGTCCAGGAAGGCGTTGGCGGCCGCGTAGTCGCTCTGGCCGGGGTTGCCGAAGGCGCCGGCGAGGGACGAGAAACAGACGAACACCTCCAGCGGCTGCTCCTGGGTCAGCTCGTCGAGGTGGACCAGTCCGGCGACCTTGGGGGCGAGGACCCGGTCGAGTTCCCCGGGGCTCTTGCGGACGACGAAGTTGTCCTCGACGACCCCGGCGGCGTGCAGCACGCCGGTCAGCGGGCCGTGGTCCACGTTCACCCGGGCCAGCAGGGCACCGAGCGCGTCCCGGTCGGCGACGTCGACGGTCTCGTACCGGACGGTCAGGCCGGTGGTGCGCAGGTCGTTCAGCGTCGCGCGCCGCTCGTCGGTCAGCGGCGAGCGCCCGGCGAGGACCACCGTGGCGTGCGCGACCGAGGCGGCGATGTCCCGCGCGACGTGCAGGCCGAGCCCGCCCATGCCGCCGGTGATGAGGTAGACGCCGCCCTCCCGCCAGGGCGCGGCGGCGGGCCGGGTGCCGGTGACCTCGGTGAGGCGGCGGACCTGACGGCGGCCTGCGTGGTGGCGTACCTCGGGCTCGGGGTCGGCGGTGGCCTCGGTCGCGAGGCGGGCGGCGACGGTGGCGGGCGAGGCGCCGTCCAGGCACTCCAGGTACTGGGTGTGCAGCTTGGGGTTCTCCAGGTGGGCCGTGCGCAGCAGCGCGCCCAGCCCGCTGAAGCAGGCCGGCCGGTCGCCGTCGCCGACGGCCGCCACCTGGAGCAGCGTGGGCCGTCGCACGCCCTGCTCCAGCAGCCGCCGGGTCAGCGTGAACACCTCGTGCACGGCATCGGCGTACTGCCGGTCCAGCGGTGCGTCCGCCGGTTCGAGGAAGGTGCACTCGGTCCCTGCGGGCAGGGCGGCTCGCAGGGTGTCGCGGTCGCCGTCGGTGAGCCGACCGAGCAGGACGACGTGCCGTTCGGCGAACGGCTCGCCGGGCACGGCCGGTGCGGCGGCGCGCTCGGTCCACTCGGGTCGCAGCAGCACGACGTCGGGGCTGTCGCCGTCCGGGGAGCCGGCGGCCGGTGCGGGCCGGTGCGGTGCGCCCTCGGTGTCGAGGTCGTACCAGCAGCGCTCACGGGCGAAGGGGTAGCCGGGCAGACTGATGCGGCGCACAGTGCTGCCGGTCGGCCAGGCGTCCTCCCAGCGCACTTCGGCGCCGTCGGCCCACTGCGCGAGCAGGTCCTCGTGCGCTCCCTGCCGTGTCCAGGCGTCCAGGGCGGTGCGCACCGCCGGGGCGTCGGCGGTGCGGTCCGGGCGGACGGCGCCGCGGTGCCAGCGGCCGCTCGCGGCAGGGGCGGCGACGAAGGCGGCGAGCCGTTCGCGGACGTCGGCGAGGCTGCTCGCGGCGAAGGCGAGGCGCTCTTCCAGCGCGATGCGTCCGGTCTGCAGGGTCCAGGCGATCGCGGGGAGGTCTGCTTCGGTCGCCTCGCTGAGCCGGGCGTACAGGCGGCGGGCCTGTTCGACGAGCTGGGCCTCGCTCTTGGCGGAGAGCACGAGCAGCGCGGGGCGGCCGTCGGCCGGGGCGGCTGCGGGGCGGGCGGGCGGCCGGTGTTCGACGATGACGACATGGGCGTTGGAGCCGCCGCCGCCGAAGCTGGAGACTCCGGCGACGCGTGGCAGCGTGCGGCCCTCCAGCACGGGCCGCCGCCAGGGCTCCAGGGTGCGCTGGACGTGCAGCGGGGTGCGATCGAAGTCGATGTGGGGGTTGAGGGTCGTGGAGTGCAGGCTCGGGACGAGTTCGCCGTGGCGCATCTGGAGCAGCACCTTGGTGACGGCGGCGATGCCGGCGGCGGACTCCAGGTGCCCGATGTTGGACTTCACGGAGCCGATGGCGAGCCGCTCCGGCGCGCCGCCCGCACGGCGGAAGCCCTGCTGCAGGCCGGAGACTTCGATCGGGTCGCCCAGGGAGGTGCCCGTGCCGTGCGCTTCGAGATAGCTCAGGCTGCGCGGGTCGACGCCGGCGGCGGTGAGCGCGTCGGCGATGACCTCGCCCTGCGCGACCGGGGTGGGCACCGAGTAGCCGCTGGTGCGTCCGCCGTGGTTGACGGCGGTGCCTTTGATCACGGCGTGGATCTGGTCGCCGTCGGCGATGGCCCGCTCGAGCGGCTTGAGCAGGACGGCGCCGACGCCTTCGCCGGGCACGTAGCCGTCGCCGCCCTCACCGAAGCTGCGGCACCGGCCGTCGCTGGAGAGGAACTTGCGCTGCCCGAGCACCAGGTGCTTGTTGGGGTGCGGGGTGAGGTTGACACCGCCGGCGAGCGCGGTGTCGCACTGACCGCTGCGAATGGCCTCGCAGGCCAGATGGACGGCGGTCAGGGAGGAGGAGCACATGGTGTCCACGGCCATGCTCGGGCCGTGGAAGTCGTAGAAGTACGACACGCGGTTGGCGACCGTGGAGGCGCTGCCCCACAGGGCGTCGGGTCTGCCGCGCTCCTGCGCCTGGGCGCCGAGGAGCTGGTACTCCTGGTACATCACGCCGACGAACACACCGACCCTGGCGTCGCGCGAGAGCCGGTCGGGGGTGTATCCGGCGTCCTCCAGGGTGTGGTGGGCGCACTGCAGGAACAGTCGTTCCTGCGGGTCGAGGTAGTCGGCTTCCAGCAGGGATATCTGGAAGAACAGCGGGTCGAACCGGTCGATGTCGTCCAGGAAGCCGCCCCAGCCGCCCGCCCCGGCCCCGGCGTACCGGCCGTGGTCCCAGCGGCCGGCCGGGACCTCGCGGACGCAGTCGCGGCCGGCGCGCAGGTTCTGCCAGAACTCGTCCAGGTCGACGGCCTCGGGATAGCGGCCGCTCACACCGATGATCGCGATGTCGCCGGGGCGGACGGCTTCGGGCTCGGCCGGCTGCTCGGCGGCGGGCAGCGGGCGGCTGGAGAGCCCGGTCAGCTCCACGCACACGCGACCCTGTTCGTCGACGACGGTGACGTCCAGCCGGGCGGAGGCCCGGTCGGCGCCGCTGCCGGGCCGGTGGCGGATCCACGCGTACGCGGTGGCGGGGGTGGCGGCGAGGGCCTCGGCGCGGATGAGGGCGAACGGCAGGGCGAGCGCGGCCGAGCCGCCGTCGCCCAGCCACAGGCCGATGGTGGCCTGGAGGGCGCCGTCGAGGATGCTCGGGTGCAGCAGGCCGCCGTGCAGCGGTTCGGCCGCCTCCGGCAGGCGCAGTTCGGCGAGGACCTGGCGGCGGCCCTCCGCGTCCGTCCCGGTGCGCAGCTCGGTCAGGGACCGCTGCGAGGGGCCGTACTCCAGGCCGAGGCCGCTGTAGACACCGTAGACGTGCTCGCCTGAGTACGTCGTCTCGGTGCAGGCGGCCCGCAGTTCGGTGAGGGGCAGGGTGCGCCGGGTGGCGTCCTCGGCGAGGCTCGCCCGGCCCTGGCCGCACAGCGTGGTGCCACCGTCGGGGCCGACGGCGAGGACCTCGTATGTGCAGCCCTCTCCGCCGGTGCGCACACGCACGCGCAGTGTCAGCCCGTCGGGGCCGTACAGGGCGGCCCGGAGCCACACGACATCGGTCAGCCGGACGGCGGCGGCATCCTCCCGGCCCAGCGCCCGTGCGACCGCCACGCGCGCCATCTCCAGCTGCGCGACCCCCGGCAGCACCCGGCCGCCGCGGACCTGATGGTCACGCAGATACGGTTCCGAGCCGTCGAAGCGGGTCTCGTACGTCACCTCGTCCGCCGGGCCGCCGGGCACGGTCCGCTGGAGCAGCGGGTGGGTCTGCGGGGCGGCGGGGCTCGGCGAGTCGCCCTGGGCCGCGGGCGTGTTCCGGACACCGTGGGCGTCGACGAGGTGGGACGCCATGGCCTGCAGCGTGCGGTGCTCGCCGAAGACGCCCGGGGTCAGCGCCAGCCCGTACCGCTCGTTCACCCGCTCGGCGAGCCGCGCGCGCCCGCCCAGGTCCAGCCCGAACTCGCTGAGCTCCGCGTCGGGGTGCACATCGTCGGGGTGCGCACCGAGAAGGGCCGCCACCTCTTCGACGAGGGCGGTGCGTACGAGGGAAAGGGCGTCGCGGGTGCCCGGGGCGGGCGAAGCAGGGGCCTCTTCGACCGGAGCTTCGGCGGCGGGAGGCCGGGCGGGGAGGGTCGGCGCGGCGGGAGCGGGCGGCGTGGCGGGAACGGGCGTGGCCGAAGCGGCGGGAGCGGCGGGAACGGGCGTGGCCGGCGGTGCCGCACCGGCACCAGCACCTACACCGGCACCGGCACCGGCACCGGCGGGCAGCTGAGGCTCCAGCCACGCCGCGAGCTCCGTGATCGACCCGTGCTCGAACATCACCGTCGGCGACAACTCCACCGACAGCCGCTCCTCCAGCTCCCCCACCAACGCCAACAGATCGGCCGAGCCCAGCCCCAACTCGTAATAGCCCAACCCCACATCCACCGCATCCGCAGACACACCCAGCCGAGAACCCACCAACTCCCGCAGCACAGCGGAGACGGGCAGGGAACCCACCACCGGCGCGGCGACGGGAGCGAGCACGGCCGCCGGCGCGGCGGGAGCGTCGCCACGGACGTCGAGCGCGCCGGCCGCCCGGATGCGCTTGGCGACGAACTGCCCGACCTCGGCGACCTTCTGGCCGGTCTCGTCGTAGAACTCCACGACCAGACGGATGAGTTCGTCGTCGCGTCGGACGGAGTCGGCGGGCACCCGGACATAGCAGCGCCCGCCGAGCGGCCCGGCCGCGCGGAACCGGTCGAACATCAGCGGGAGGTAGAGGCCGGGGCCGTCGTTGTCCCCGTGCAGCATGCCCAGGGCGACACCGCCGCCGAGGAGCCCGGCTTCGAAGAGGGCGGGGTGGAAGAGGAACGCGCCGGTGGTGGCCTGGTGTTCGGGGGCGAGTGCCAGCTCGGCGATCCAGTCGCCGGAACGGTGGTGGACCGCGCCGCCGAGCTTCATCAGGCCCGAGTGGAGGAGGTCGTACTCCCGGCACCAGGTGTAGATCTCGTCCATGGTGGTGCGCCGGGTCGTCCCCTGGAGGGGCAGCGGGAGCCGCTCCGTGAAGGCGACGGGGTCACGGTGGTGTGCGGTGACGACGGCGTGCACGACGTCGGTGGTGTCCTGGGCGCGGCGGCTGCGCACCTCGATGCGCCATCCCCCGCCGGCTGCGGGGCGCCCCTCGACGGTGGTCAGGACGGCCTCACCGGGCCCGGCGACGAGCGGCGCGAGGATGGTGAGGTTGCGCAGCTCCACCTCGGTCATGGGGTGTCCGTGCCGGGCGAGCACCTGGAGCACCAGGTCCACGTAGCCGACACCGGGCAGCAGGCTGCGGCCGTACACGACGTGCCCGCTCAACAGGGGGTTGTCGGCGGTGACGGTAAAGGTCTCGGTGAACGTGGGCAATGCGGTCATCGGTTTTCCGTCCCAAAGAAGGCGCGCGAGGATGCCCGAATGTGCATGGCGCGAACCGGGGATTCGTTTACGGACACGGGAAGAGCGATGGGAACCAGGATTTGTAGACAGTCCCCTTGCAACTGAACAGCAATCGGTCCCACGGCACCGCGTCGCTTTGTGCGCCGAGCCGTTCCACGAGGTCTCGTTCCGTCGGCAGGGCGACCAGGTCGAGCACGCCTCCGGGAAGCGGGGCACTCTCCTCGGCGTCGATGCCCACGGAATGCAGCCGGCTGGCCCGCGCCACCGCGGCCGCACGGTATCCGGAGCAGTGCGCCATACTGCCGACCACTCCGACCGGCCATTGCGGGGCCCGGTGCCGCCCGGGCGGCAAGGGAACCGGAGGAATTCCCAGTTCGCCGAGCGCGGCACGAGCACACCGGCGCACCGTCGAGAATTCCCGTCGGCGCCGTGGTACGGCGTCGGCAACGGCCGCGCGTTCCTCGGCGAAGAGATGAATGTCCGCGTCGTCGTCGAATGCCTCTGCGGACATCACGTCAGCGGGAAGTATGTCCTCGATCACGGTTCCCCCGAACCCGGTTCTCCAGCTGCTTATCAGGTGGTCAGCGAGAAGCGCTCGCCGAGTTCCCGTGCGCCGATGGCAAGATCACCGATCCGCTCGGCAGCGGGAAGAGGATGTCGTCGAGTTCGCGGTCGAGTTCCACAAAGTCGCGATGTGGGATGACGGCGGCGTTCTTCGGGTTCCTGGCGCGGGCCATCTGGAGCCGCTCAACGTTGGAGACCGTGGTGGTGGTCTCATCGAGGTACGGAACGTGCTCGATGTGCCTGGTGGGTTGCGCCGGTCCGGCGTGAAGGTCGCGGTGCGGTCTGTCACCGCCACCGCTGCTCGCGTTGTGCAGCGGGATGTTCTTCCAGTACCCGTTACCTAACTCGTCATACCCCTCTTCCACAGTCGGCACAGAGGCAAGAGGTTCAAGAACTTGCCTCAAGCGCTGTTGGTCGAGTTCGGTACAGCCGAGTATGTGCGAGCGCATGCGTATTCCCCCCGGTTTCGATTGCGCTTTTCGGTTGTGAAATGGACTCACACAAGCGGCGCCGTAGCCAGGCGGAGGCTGTGCGGTCGCATATCGGTCCAGTTCTCCTCGAGAAAGGCGAGGCAGTCCTGACGACTTACGGCGTCCGGTGCAACCTGCCATCCAGGGAGAACGCCGACTGCGGCGGGCCACAGTGAGTGTTGCCCTTCCCCGTCGCGCAACACCCGATGGATGCTGTCGGTCTCGCGAAGAGAACGGACATACAACACCTCCCCCTGGAAAGCATGGGCCATCGTGGCATTTCTGGGCAGGATGCGCCCAGGATCGCCACCTTGGATTGCCGATGCCAAGTGTCAGTAGCCGGAGGAGGTCGATCACGGGGATACAGCCCTCAACCCATGCGGTGTGAGGCTTCCCCGTCTCGCTCCCCCAATTCGATTCGAGAGCTTAGGTTGACTTGATCACGAGCGTCAACCACCTCTCGAGGATCGCGTAGCTCGATTCTTCAGCCCGGACCCACCGCTCAACAGCCTTCCCTGCGCGGGAAAAGAGGGAAGCGGAATTTATCCATGCTGCCATCAGGCCTGACCGGCCAGGCCCCTTGATCACAACCGGACCCTCGCGGGCGGCGCAGTCCGCGCTCGTGCCGATGACGCCCACGGCACACATGAACTGTGGGATGCCCAACTCGCCGCACAGGTCCGCGAATTGACGGGACGCACGCTGAGCTCCGCGATCGTGGTCCCGGCCGTGCGTGCCGCGGTGTACCGACGCGCACTGCCGTCGGCCGCCCCCGAACCGACCATCACCGCGACCCAGCTCAGAAGTGGGCGCCCCGCCGGGGTGCCCGCAGGTGTCACTTGATGTGCTGGAGCAGGGCCGCGACTGCCGGCGGCGCCTCACCCGGAGGTCTGACCACCATGACCTTCCAGTTCGGTGCGTGGCGGTCGAACGGATACTGGGACAGGTCGGGGAAGCGGTCCGCGATCGACTGGGGCATGATGCAGACTCCCAGGTCGTTGCGGACCAGTTCGGCCGCGGCGACGATGTCGTTCACCTCGAACGTCGTGACGCGCTCCACGCTCGCCGCGCGGAACGCCCGGTCGACCGCGTAGCGGATGGCCCAGCCCGGGGTGAAATCGACCAGGGGCAGCTGGGCGACTTCGGCGAGGGCTGCTTCGCCGGTCGTGGTGATGCCGGGGACGACCCGCCGGGGCGACGCCACCAGGACCATCTCCTCGCGGGACAGCAGGCGGGTCGCCAGTCCGCGTTGCTGCTGTCGGTCGAGGGCCACCACGGCAAGGTCCACGGTTCCGTCGCGCAGTGCCTGCCGGATGTCGGCCACCGCTGCCTGCCGGAGCTGGACGACCACGCCGGGATGTTCCGCGCGCAGGGCGGCCAGGGCATGGTGGAGCCCGGCCCAGACCCCTTGCATGGTGCCCACCGTCACTCGGCCGCGCAGCTGTCCCCGCACGGCGTCGACCGCCTCGCGCGCCAGTTCGGCGGCCCGGAGGGTGGCGCGCGCGGCGGGGACGAACGCCTCGCCCGCCGGCGTCAGGGTGACGCGGTGAGTGGTGCGGTCGAACAGGGGGGTGCCCAGTTCGCGTTCCAGGGACCGGACCGTTCCGGAGACGGCCGACTGAACCACATGCAGCCGTCTGGCGGCTGCCGTGAACCCGCCTGCGTCCGCCACCGAGACGACGACCTCCATCTGCCGCAGATCCATCATTCGCTCCCGGTCAGGCAGTGCCCCGTCTGGTGTGCGCGTAACGATCTTCGCTCTTCACCGCATGGTAGAACGCGGAGCGTCTCAGGCGCGGACGAGTCCGTTCCTGCGGGCACCACCACGTCCCCGGCGCCGGCGGGCAGGCGCGACCGAGGGAACGGGCAGACTCATTTCGACCCTCCGACCGCGCGGCGCGAATGGATTGACCGCCAGGGGTTTCGACCCTCGCGAAGGAAAGGAATTCCCGAGCGCCCGGGAACGGGATCGAAAGGCCCGCAGGCCCGGGCGGTGATTCCCCAAGGGGCTTTACACGGACGATCCTGGCACTCCGGGGCCGATTCACACATCGCATGTCGTCCCGTGAGCCGCGGACGGGGCGTGGGATACGAAGCGGTCACTCCACGTGTTCACGCGCTCGCGCCAGCCGGGCGAGTTCGGCGCGCGAGGTCAGTCCGAGTTTGACGAAGGCGTGCCGCAGGTGGGAGCTGACGGTGTGCGGTGAGTTGGCGAGGTGTTCCGCGACCTCCCGGTTCGTCATGCCCTGGGCCACGAGCCGCACCACGGCGACCTCCGACGCGGTCAGTTCCGGCCATGCCTTGACGGTCCCGGTGGACGTCGGGCGGCGCCGGGGAGCGCCCAGGGCGCGCAGCCGACGGCGGACCCGGGCGGCGTCCCGTTCCGCGGCTGCCTCGGTGTAGCGGTCGAGGGCCGCGTCGAGGGCTGGCACGGCGTCGGCGGGGTGGGCGACGGCCAGTCTCCGTCCGGCGTCCTCGAGAGCCGAGGCGTGCGGCAGGAGCCGGGAGATGCCTCTGTACAGTTCCGCGGCGCGCAGCAGGTGCGCAATGTCGTTGTCGAGGAGGCCTCGGGCGTGGGCCGCGGCCGCCGCGAGGATCGGGAAGCCGGGGTTGAGGGCCGCCCGGTGCTCGGCGAGGGCGGCCGCGGCGGCGGCGCGGTCGTGGGCGCCGGCGCGCAGGGCCATGCGGACGAAGACGGGCAGGTCCGTGGGATCGTCGGGACTGGCCAGCGACGGCCCTTCCCGCTCGAACGTGCCGAACGCCTCGTCGAGCAGCGTCATGGCCTGGTCAGGACGGCCCTCCGCGTCCGCGACGAGCGCCGACAGCCAGGAGCCGGCGTTGCGGACGAGGATCGCCGGATCGTCGAGCATCCGCTTCACCTCACCCGCGTACGCCCGCGCCGCATCGCGGTCGCCCGTGTGCAGGGCGACCCGCAGGAGCGTGTGCAGCAGGGTGGCGTCGGCGAAGTTGCCCATGCCCAGTTCGTCTGCCATGGCGGCGCCGGCCTCCGCCTCGGCCCGTGCGTCGGGCAGCCTGCCCGCGTCGAACAGGACCCGGGAGCGGTTCATGAGCCACAGCCGCATGGCGGCGGCCTGGCCCTGGCGCTGTGTGTCACAGATTCCGGCCTCGGACTGGGCCAGCGCCTCCGTCGTACGGCCCGCCGCGTTGAGCAGGAAGGCCTTCCACAGGGCCTCCGGCACCCACAGCGAGCGCGAGAAGCCGGCCTCGGACGCGATGGCCTCGGCCTGCTCCGCCCGTTCGAACGCCCTCTCCCAGTCCAGCCGGTAGTACAGGACGACCGAGTGGACCGCGATGGCGGTGGCCTGGGCAGCCCTGTCCCCCGTCTGCTCTGCGGCGAGCAGTGCGTCGTCCACCGCCCGGGCCGTGACCCGGAAGTCCCCCACCATCCCGAGGTTGAGGCAGCGCAGTGCCAGCAGCTGGGCGCGCAGGGCGGGCGGGATGTCCGCCAGGGCGGCTCCGCGGCCGGCGTGGCGCGCGGCCTCGGTGAAGTCGTACTGGCTCGACACCCGTGCCAGGCCGAGCCGTACCTGTGCCTCGGCCGGTGGGGGCATGGTGCCGGGCAGGGCCTTCTCGGCGAGCGCGCGGGCCTGGGTGACACGGCCGGCGCGCCACAGGAGCACCATCGTCTCGGCGACGATCGCCGGCCGGTCCGGTGCCTGCCCGGCGGTGAGGTCCAGTGCCTGCCGGCTCAGTTCCGCCGCCGCCGACGGCGCCGTCTCCGACAGCTCCGCGGCGGCGGCCCGCAGCAGTTTCACGGCGGCCCGGTCGCCGGGCTCCGCGCTGTCCACCACCAGCGAGGCGGCCTCGCTGAGTGGCGCGCCGCGGGCCAGCATCACCTCGGCGGCATGCCGTCGCAGGGCCCGTCGCACGGGCTCGGGAAGGCAGCCTTCGATGGCCTCGCGGATCAGGTCGTGGCGGAAGAGCAGCCGTCCCTCCCGTTCGGCGAAGAGGTCGGCGTCGAGGGCCTCCTGGACGGGTCCGACCAGCGCGCCGACGGGCCGGTCGAGCAGTTCGGCCAGGAGCTCGACGGTGACGGTGCGGCCGACGGCGGACGCGGCCTGTACGAGTTCCCGGGTGGGCTCGGAGAGGCGGTACAGGCGCTGTCGTATGGAGGTCTGGAAGCGGGCGGGCAGACGGCCGCCGTTCACCAGGCGGGCCCTGCCGTCCTCGACGATCACCGAGCGTTCGGCAAGCATCCCGCGCAGCAGTTCCACCAGAAGCAGGGGGACGCCTTCCGCGCGCCGGGCGACGTCCAGCGCCGCGCGCTCGGGCGCCGCCCCGAGCACGTCCTCGGTGATCTGGGCGACGGCGCTGTCGGGCAGCGGGCCCAGGCGGATCCGGTGCGCGCCGTCCCGGTTGATCCGGTCGAGCGTGGCGCGCACCTCCGGCGTCCCCTCGCCGCCGCGTACCGCCACCAGCCACAGGATGGCGTGTGCGGACAGGCGGGCCGAGAGGGTACGCAGAGCGAGCAGAGTCACGTCGTCGAACCACTGGACGTCGTCCAGGACCACGGCCAGAGGGGCGTTCAGCGCCGCCCGTTCCAGTCGCTCCTGCAACTCCTGCAGCAGCCAGAACCTCTGCTCGGGGGCCGCCGCCAGGTCCCGCAGCCTGGCGATGTCGAACAAGGGTTCCCCATGGGCCTGTGCCCCGCCCAGCAGCGGTGCCAGCGGCACGAACTGACTGTCGGGGTCCGCACCGCCCCAGAACACCCGGAAGCCCCTGCGCTCGCCCTCCGACCGCGCCTCCGCGAGGAACCGGGTCTTGCCGCTGCCCGGTGGGCCTTCCACGCACAGCACCACGCCGCTCCCCCGGGCGAGCGCATCGAACCGCGCACCGACCAGAGCCCATTCCTCGTGCCGCCCCCGGACCGGTGACCGATGCACGTCGTCGCCGGGCAGGGGCGGGGGAGGTGGCTGGAAACGGTTCACGCGCGGTCCTGGGAAGAACGAAGAAACGGAGGCGTGTCGAGCACGAACGGAGATGGAAAGCGGAGAGGCACATCGCTACAGGCCCAGGATGGCACATGCCCACCAGGGGGAAACCAGGTCACATGGGGCGACGGGGACACCGGGCGGTCGCCCGGTGTCCCCGTCGCCCCATGGCCCTTCCCGGCGGGCCGCCGGTGTCCTGTTTCAGGCGTTCGTTCCGCTCGGCTCGGTCTGCTTCCCCGGCCGGCGCTCGGAGGTCCAGTAGAGGAGTGCGGCCAGGGGCAGCGCGGCGCCCAGGGCTGTCAGGCCGCTCCAGCCGACGGCGTGGTAGACGACCGATCCCAGCTGGGAACCCACCGCACCGCCGACGAAGAAGATCGCGATGAACGCACTGTTCAGACGAGCCCGCGCGGCAGGATCAAGCTGGTAGATCGTGTGCTGGCCCAGGATCAGCGTCGTCTGCACCGCCATGTCGATCAGGATCGCGGCCACCGCGATCAGCACGACGCTGTGCGCGCCCAGGCCCGCCAGGACGAACGCCGACGCCGCGACGACGAACGCCGCACCCGTCATCGGACGCGCGAGCCCGCGGTCCGCCCAGCGTCCCGCAGCCGGGGCCACAGCCGCGCCAGCCGCACCCACCAGTGCGAAGACACCCACCCCCAGCTGCGAATAGTGCAGGTCCGGACCGGTCAGAACGAAGGAGACAGTCGTCCAGAAGGCACTGAACACCGCGAACATCGCCGCCTGATACAGGCCACGGCGCACCAGCACCGGATGCGTCCGCACCAACACCGCGGTGGAACGCAGCACATGGCGGTAGGCGACGTCCGTGGTCGGCTCATGCCGCGGCAGCGCCAGACGCAGCGCCACCCCGAGCACGGCCATCAATCCGGCCGAGCCCAGGAAGACCACCCGCCAGCCGGCGAGGTCGGACACCACACTGCTCAGCGTCCGCGACAGCAGGATCCCCGTGAGCAGACCGCTCATCACCCGGCCCACCACACGACCGCGCGCATGATCGGGAGCCAGTCCCGCCGCGAACGGCACGAGTATCTGCGCCACCACCGACGTCGCACCCGCGATCAGCGAGGCAGCCAGCAGCATCGGGAAACTCACCGCCAGCCCGGCCACCACCAGGGAGACCGTCGTGACCGCCAGCAGACCGGCGACCAGACTGCGCTTCTCCAGCCGGTCCCCCAGCGGGACCAGGAACAGCATGCCGATCACGTATCCCACCTGGGTCAACGTGATCAGCGCCCCGGCGGACGACGTGCTGACGCCAAAGGCACGGCTCAGCGTCGACAGCAGCGGCTGCGCGTAGTACAGGTTCGCCACCGTCATACCCGAGGCCACCGCGAAAAGCGCCACCAGCCGGCCGGGCACCCCCGGCGCAGCGCCTTCGACGGACTCCGAACGACGCCCCGACACAACGTCAGACTCTCCGGACATACGCACCCTCCGACCAACAGGAGCCGGGAAGCCCGGCCCACGCAGACGATCCGATCACCGCCCGCGGTCCTTCTGACCGCCGTCATGGATCCACAACCGTCCCCGCCCCACCGCGCTTCCCCCACCGCGACGATGACCTGAGATGACAGCCATCTCTCCCGGAGATGACCAGGAAGGCTCTGGAGAGCTCCCTGCTACGTCGCCTTCCCCGGTCCGGGGGCTCCCGTGCGCAGGCCGTCCATGACGATGTCCAGAAGTCGTGCGGTGCGGGACTGCCAGTCCCCCTGACGGTCGATCTGCCAGATGCCGGCGATCGCGAGGACGAAGTCGTCGGCGGTCACCTCCGGGCGGATGGTCCCGGCCTCGTCGTTGGCACGGAGCAGGAGTTCGATCGCGCCGACCACGAGCGAGTAGCCCGGCTTCTGCGGACCTCCCGTCGCACTCGTGGCCTGACGCAGCGCCTCCCCCAGGCCCGCCTTGGCCGTGGCGTAGCGGGCCAGGCGGTCCATCCATTCACGGAGGGCCTGGTCGGGCTCCCGGACCTTCAGCAACTCGGCCGCGCCGTCGACGAGTTGTTGCACCTCCTGGCGGTGCACCTCCAGGACCAGCGCCTCGCGATCGGGGAAGTGCCGGTAGAGCGTGCCCTGCCCGACGCCCGCCTTCTTGGCGATCGCGCTCAGCGGGACGTCCGCGGAGCGGGTCAGCTCTTCGAGGGCCGCCTCCAGGATGCGCTCGCGATTGCGCTGCGCGTCCGAGCGCTGCCGGGCGTCACTCCTCGACTCCACTGATACTCCTCCTGGACCCCATAGCGGACAGATGTCCATTTGGGGCCACCCTAACGGGTGCCGAACACCGGCCCGGGAGCCCGCCGCCGTCAGGTCGTCGATGCGGCGCTGCCGCCCGTCGTGGGCGGCAATGGGCGGCGGCAGCCGGTCAGTCGCTGATCACAGGGCTGCGGTGGATCCACTCGCCGTCGTGTGCCGCCGCGTGCAGGAAAGCCGCGACGTCCGCCCGGCTGATCGTCGGGTTGCCCTTCATCGGCAGCCGGTCGCCCGCGCTGAATGCGCCCCTGGCCGGGGCGTGGGTCAGCCTGGTCGGGAGGACCACGGTCCAGTCCAACCCGGTGGAGCGGATGTGCTCGTCCGCGATCGCCTTGTCCGCATAGAGCGACCGCAGCAACGTGCGGTAGATCGCCTTCTGCGTGGTGCTCGACCAGTCGAGGGTGTGGCCGACGCCGAACGACGACAGCCACACCAGGCGGGAGACGCCGGTCTCCTCGGCCGCCTCGATCACGGCTGCCGCGGAGCGCGTGAAGAGGCCGCCCGCACGCACGGAAGTGCCCACGCCGAGGGCGGACACGACGGCGTCCTGCCCGGCCATGGCGGCGGCCACGTCGCGTGGCGCGGTGGCGTCGCCGGTGATCGGTGTGATCCGCCCGGCGAGATCGTCCAGAGCCGCGGGGTTGCGCACAAGGGCCGTGACCGTGTCGCCGGATCGCAGGGCCAGGTCGACGAGATGGCGACCGGTGGGACCGGTCGCGCCGAGAACGAGCAGTTTCATGGCAGCAGAGATCTTCCGTGCGGAGGAGACAGTACGCGGACGCAGGGGCCGTCGCGCTCGCCGACCGTGATCGGGTCACATAGGTTCACGACGACACACCGAAACGGACAGTTGTCCGCTACGGGAAAATTAGCGGACAGCTGTCCGTTTCGCAAGACGGAGCGATGCCGACCGGGCCAATCGGCCCCGACCGGCCGCGTCAGCCGCGTCAGGCCTTGCCGAGCAGATCCGCCGGAAACGCCCCCGCCGCCACCGCGACCCGGGCGAACGTCGCCCCCAGAGCCGTCAGGCGTGCCACGCCCTCCGCTCCGAGGTGCTCGTACGGAGCCCGGTCCAGGCGGTCGGTCTCCTGCTCGATGTCCTCGCGGAGCGCCACGCCTCGCTCGGTGAGCTCGCCGGCGCCGTCCAGCAGCCCGCGGTCCCGCAGACGGGCCGTCACCGCGTTCCAGTCGTCCAGGGTCCAACCACGGGTGGTCACCACCCACTTCGGTGTCATGCCCTTGCCCGTGGCGGTGTGGGTCACCACCGCCTCCAGCCCGTCGAGCCCCGCGGACATCAGCACCGCCAGATGCCCGTCGCCCCGGTGCTCGCGCAGCAGGGTCGCCCCGTGCCAGAACGCGAGGTGCGGCGCGTCGGGGACGGAGAGGTCGGCGTGCGCCGAGTACAGCGGCCGGGCGCTGCGCCCGCAGGCCTCGACGGCGCGCAACGCCAGCCGCGCGGCCTCCGCCATCTCCGCGGACGCCAGGGCCTCCTCGCCCAACAGCCGCCGCAGCGTCGCGTCGACGGCACGCGCGCGTGCCGCGAGCACCTCCGCGGGGGTGGCGATCGACCACACCGCGGGCACGTGCCGGGCAACGAGGTCGTGCTTGTAGTTGTAGAAGGTCGCCGTCACCGCGCCGGCCCCGACCGCCCCCAGCGCGGCCGCCCGCGCGGCGAAGTTCACGGCCTGGGGATGGGTGATCCCGAGAGCGCCCAGCTCCCGTCCCAGTTCGGGCGCGAAGTAGTGCGTCGCGTGCAGGGAGTTGAGCGGATGGTTACATCGTCGACCGGCGCGCGGCTCGAGGGCAGCAGTAGTCATGCCCAGCAGGTTACCGACCGGTCATTACCCCCGCTGCTCATGGCGCAACGCCCCGCCCGGGGGTCCAAGTCGGCCTTACACGGTCCAAGTCGGTCTAGGTGAGGTCCAGGTCGGTGTGCACCAGGTTGTGGTCCGAGTGCTCGGTCGGGTGCACACCGTGCTCGATCGCGACGATGCCTCGCAGGAAGACGTAGTCGAACTTGCTCTGCCAGTCGGTGGTCGGCTCGCAGGATCCGGTGGTCGGGGGATGACACCGCGGGTCCGTGTCCGCGGCCAGTGCCCACATCCCGGTGAGCTCGGAAGCGTCCGGCACGGCGTTGAAGTCGCCGAGGACGATCGCGCGGTCGTGCCGGGCGACGGCCGCGGCGAGTACGCCGACCTGGTCGGCCCGGACCGCCTCCTGACGCCGTTCGGCGAGGTGCGTGTTGAAGACCCGAACGGACCGGCCGTCGACACGGGTGGTGACTGCCATGTACCCACGGTCCTCGGATCCGCCGTCGGGGTATTCGACCGTGACCGGGTTCGTCATCGGCGCCGCCGAGAGGAGCGCCTGGCCGTAGCCCCCCGGACTCCACGGCGCTCCCCCGCAGCGGCCCCAATTCTGCAGAACCGTCCCGTACTCGACGTGGTAGACCAGCCCGTAACGGTCCTCCAGATAGCCGCGGATCCGCTCGACGTCCCGCACGCACGCTTCCTGCAGGCCGATCACCTGGGGCGCGTATGTGGCGATCTCCGCCGCCCGGTCGGCGTTGCTCTCCTCGCAGGGGTTGCAGATGTTCCACGTCATGACCCGGTTCGGCACGACATCCCGGACCGCGTCGACGGGCGGCGACCCGGCTCGGGGCTCGCCGCTCGGCGCCCTGGAGCCGACGAGCACTATGCAGGCCACGATCGCGGCGCCCACGAGCAGCCGCATGTCCCTTCCGAGCACCATCGCCTCCCAGGAGTGGCTGCACGTGGCATCCGACGTCTCCATGCACGAGGTTATGGGACGGAGTTGTGAACGACGCATGCGGTGTGCGGGCCCCGGACCCGCCCGGCGCGGGGCGGCTTCAGTCGTCGTGCCCGAGGCCGCGATCGGGTGCGCTCATGTCCCCTGTGCGGGGCGTGCCGTCGGCGAGCCCGTAACGCAGGTACACGGTGCCCTTCGGACTTGCCGTCGGCGGTTCGAGGAGGGTGATGTTCGTGGGCACCGCGCCGCCGTCGAACACCTTCTTGCCGACGCCGAGCACGATCGGGTGCACCCAGAGGTCGAGACGGTCGAAGAGCTTCTCGCGCAGGAGGGTCTGCACCAGGTTCAGGCTCCCGACGACCTTGATGTGCTCGTGCCGGTCACGGATCTCGCGCACCGCGCCGGCCAGATCCGGGCCGAGCTGCGTGGAGCCGGCCCACGAGAGGTCGGGCCGGCCGCGGGAGGCCACGTACTTCGGGACGCTGTTGAAGAGGGTGGCGATCTCGTTGTCCTCGCCGCCCTTCTGGTGCGGCCAGTAGGCGGCGAAGATGTCATACGTCCGCCGGCCGAGCAGGAGGGCGTCGGTGCCCTCGTAGGCGGCGCCGATCTGCGCACCGGCGACCTCGTCCAGCAGGGGCGCCTGCCAGCCGCCGAACGGGAACCCCGCAGGGTCCTCGTCGGGGCCGCCGGGCGACTGCCCGACGAGGTCGAGGGTCGCGAACAGCTCGATGTCGATGAGGCCCATGTCTACTCCCGATGAGGTGGTCGTCCCGGTCGGTAAGTAGACCTGTGGGCGTGGGCAAACTCATCGGTACGCCGCACCGGCACTCCCGTTCGCGATGGATCACGGGCGGCGTCCACGCTGGGTGGCCGCCCGGTGTCCGGCGTCACCGCAGGTCAGCGGCCTGTCCATGCCGTCCGATGCCGGCGTCCGGCATTTGGACGACGATAGTGCGATATTGACGGGTCACGGAAGTGATCCGTACGATCGCGGGTGGCATTGAGTGTCAGCGTCAAGCCCTGGCTTGCTGACCGGCAACCCTCCTCCGCGGTGGGGTGCTCCAGGTGAAAGCCCGGCGGGGTCGACGACCCTGCAAGCGCGTGGCCCCGGCACCGGGGCCTGAGAGGGGAGGACCACCGTGCGGATCGACTGCAACCTGAGTGCCTCTCTCGCCGCCGCGGCGGCGTTCTCCGGACTCTCGCGCAGGCGCCACATCGATCTCCAGCGCTTCGCCGGCTGTCTGTGTAGCACCTCCCTGTAGCACCTCCCGACGGCCCGTCTCTGCACGCCTGCGTGCGGCGGCTGACCACACGTCACCTCTGCGGCCGACGTGCGCCGTCGGCGTCTCCGGCGATCCCCCGCCTCCCTCCCTTCCCCCCTTCCCCTTCCTTCGTCTTTCCCCTCGCAGTCGACTTCCCCTGCGTCGCCATGCCCGGAATGTTCTGAACGGGCACCTGCGCGACGGCTTCGGAGTAGGAGAACCATTCCGTGATAGCGCGTACGGATTCCCGGCCCACCCGGTGGGCGGCCCTCGCGGTGCTCGTGACGAGCGGCGTGCTGCTGAGCGCCTGCTCGGCGGGCGGCGACGGCAGTTCGAGCAGCGGCGGCGGCCAGGCCCGCTCCGGCGGCACACTGACCTTCGCCGTCGGTTCCGACGCCGGCTGCGTCGATCCCCAACAGGTGGGCAGCAACGACACGATCTACTCGCTGCGCCAGATCGTGGACTCCCTGACCGACCAGGACCCCAAGACCGGCAAGATCGTGCCCTGGCTCGCGAAGAGCTGGGACATCAGCACGGACGCCACGACCTTCACCTTCCATCTGAGACCGGGCGTCACCTTCAGCGACGGGTCGGCGCTGACCGCCCAGGTGGTGAAGGACAACTTCGACGCGGTGCCGAAGCTCGGCGCCCTGGGCACGCTGGCGCAGGGGTATCTGAGCGGCGTGGACAGCACGACCGTGGTCGATCCGCTCACGGTCCGGGTCACGTTCAAGCAGCCCAACGCGCAGTTCCTCCAGGCGACGGCGACGCATTCGCTGGGCATCGAGTCGTCGGCGAGTGTGCAGAAGAGCCCGCAGGACAAGTGCAGCCAGGGCGTGGTCGGTTCCGGGTCGTTCGTGCTGAAGGACTACGTGCAGAACCAGTCGATCACCCTGGCCAGGCGCGCCGGGTACGCGTGGGGTTCCGCGCTGTGGACCAAGAAGGGCGAGGCGTACCTGGACAAGCTGGTGTTCAAGGTGGTGCCGGAGGCGGGTGTGCGCACCGGGAGCCTCCAGTCCGGGCAGGTGGACGCGATCAGCGGCGTCGGCAGGTCCAACGAGTCGGCGCTGAAGAGCGGCGGCCAGGTGGATCTTCAGCAACGGGCCAACCCCGGGGTGGTGTTCAACCTGGGGCTGAACAACTCCCGGCCGGCGCTGAAGGACGTCAGGGTACGTCAGGCGATCTCGTACGCCGTCGACCGGCAGCAGATCGTGGACACCGTGTTCCCGACCGGTACCGAGCCCGCGACCAGCATCCTGGCGCACACCACCCCCGACTACTCCGACCTCGGCGCGGAGCTGACCCTGGACGCGGCGAAGGCCGAGTCCCTGCTGGACTCGGCCGGTTGGAAGACCGGCGGCGACGGCATCCGGGTGAAGAACGGCAAGAAGCTCAGCCTGACCGTCTCGTGGTTCCCCAACGCGGCCACGAACCAGCCCTCGCTGGAGCTGATCCAGCAACAGCTCAAGGCCGTCGGCGTCGGCGTGGTGCTCGAGCAGCTGCCGGTCACCCAGTTCGCGCCGACGCTGCAGTCCGGTGACTTCGACGTGGTGTGGGGCAATGTGACCCGCGCCGACCCGGACATCCTGCGCAGCTCGTTCTCCACCCGCTTGGCCAACTTCTACCAGCTGTCCACCGGCCCCCTGGACACCGCACTGAGCGAGCAGGCCGCGACGGCCGACACCGCCAAGCGGAAGCAACTGGTGGTCCAGGCACAGGAGTTGCTCGTGCGGAACGCCTATGTCGTCCCCGTGGTGGAGCTGCAGACCCAGCTCGGGGTGTCGAAGAAGGTGCACCGTCTCGACTTCGACGCCTCCAGCCGGATACAGCTGCACGACACCTGGATCGGCTGACGGCCGCCATGCGTCTCTACGTCGTCAAACGCGTCGCGCAGGCGATCGGCGTGCTGTGGGCGGCCTACACGGTGGCGTTCCTCGTGCTGGACTTCCTGCCCGGCGACCCGGTGTCGGCGATGGCCGGCGCCGGAGCGGACACCGGGCAGGTCGATCCGGCCCAACTGGCCGCGCTCCGGCATCAGTACGGCTTCGACAAACCGGTGCTCGCACAGTACGCCGACTACCTCGGCCGGGCGGTGCGCGGAGACTTCGGCGACTCGATCTCCACCGGCCGGTCGGTGACCTCGACCCTGGCCGAGGCGCTGCCGGGGACGCTTCAGCTGACCGGGGCGGCGCTGCTGCTCGCGGTACTGGGCGGCGGCGGTCTCGCGGTGCTGGCGACCTACACCACCCGGCGGTGGCTGCGGCAGCTGCTGCTGTCGTTGCCCCCGCTGGGGGTGTCGGTGCCCACGTTCTGGGTCGGACTGCTGCTCGTGGAGCTGTTCTCCTTCCGGTTGCGGCTGTTCCCGGCGTTCGGCAACGACGGGTTGCGCGGTCTGGTGCTGCCCGCGGTGACGCTCGCGATCCCGACCGGCGCGCTGGTCGCACAGGTGCTGTCCAAGAGCCTGTTCACGGCGCTGGACCAGGCCTATGTGGAGACCGCCCGGGCCAAGGGCGCGGGGCGGCTGCGGATCCATCTGCGGCATGCGCTGCGCAACGCGTCGCTGCCCGCGCTGACCGTCGTCGGGCTGCTGGCCGGTCAGCTGATCGCGGGGTCGGTCGTCGTCGAGACGGTGTTCTCCCGCGACGGCCTCGGCCGGGTGACGGCCGCCGCCGTCACCGTCCAGGACATCCCGCTGGTCCAGGGGGTCGTGGTGTTCGGCGCGGTGATCTTCGTGGCCGCCAATCTGATCGTCGACCTCGTCTATCCGCTGCTGGATCCGCGGATCGTGGTGGCCTCGAGCAGGAACAGGAAGGTGAGTCCGGCATGAGCCAGACCCTCGCCGACGGCGTCTCCGCCGATGACCTCTCCGCCGACGCCGCGCTCGGCACGGCGCGGCCGGTCGGACCGGGCGGCGACGCCCGGGTACTCGGGCGCGACTCCGGACCGCGGCGGTTCCTGCGGTTCCTCGTGCGCCGTCCCGGTCTGGTGGTCTCGGTTCTCCTGCTGGTCCTGGTGGTGCTGGCCGCGTTCCGGCCGGGGCTGTTCACGTCGCGGGACCCGCTGCAGGGGGTGCCGTCGGAGAACTTCCGCGGCCCGAGCGGCGCGCACTGGTTCGGCACCGACGAGCTGGGGCGTGATGTGTTCTCCAGGGTGGTGCACGGGGCGCAGTTGTCGCTGAAGGCGACCCTCATCGCGGTGGCGGTCGCGTTCGTGGTCGGCGGGCTGATCGGCCTGGTCGCCGGGTTCGTGGGCCGCTGGGTCGAGGACGTGCTGATGCGGTTCGTCGACGTGCTCCTCTCGATCCCGGCGCTGTTCCTGTCCCTGGCCCTGGTCACCGCGCTGGGCTACGGGACGGTGAAGGTGGCGGTCGCGGTGGGCATCGCCAGCGTCGCCCAGTTCGCGCGGGTGACCCGGGCGGAGGTGCTGCGGGTGCGGCAGGCGGTCTTCGTCGAGGCTTCACGCTCGTGCGGGGCGCGCTGGTACTCGGTGCTGGGCCGGCATGTGGTGCCCAACGCGGCGGGTCCGGTGATCGTGCTGGCCACCCTCGACTTCGGCGCCGCCATCCTCGCCGTGTCGGCGCTGAGCTTCCTCGGCTACGGGGCTCCGCCGCCGGCCCCGGAGTGGGGCACGTTGATCTCCGAGGGCCGTAACTACCTGGCCAACGCCTGGTGGCTCACCGCGCTGCCGGGACTGGCGATCGCCGCGACGGGGCTGGCCACCAACCGTCTCGCGCGAGCCCTCGACGGCGAATGGTCCGGGCAGCGATGACCGGCCCGGTGACCCACGGGAAACAGAACGAGCGAGAGACGGACGCAGCCGTGACGAAAGAGGCCGTTGCCGAGGACGCGCCGCTGCTGGAGGTGCGGGGCCTGTCGGTGTCGTACCGCACCCGCGGCGGCGTCGTGGAGGCGGTGCGGGGGGTGGATCTCGACGTACGGCCGGGCGAGGTGACCGCGGTGGTCGGCGAGTCCGGATCCGGCAAGAGCACGACCGCCCACGCGATCATCCGGCTGCTGGCGGCGAACGGCGGCATCGACGCGGGCACGGTCCGCTTCGGCCGGCACGACCTCACCGCGCTCTCCGAACGGGAGTTGCGCACGGTGCGCGGCGCGCAGATCGGCCTGGTGCCCCAGGATCCGACGGTCTCGCTCAACCCGGTGAAACGCATCGGCGAACAGGTCGCCGAGGTGCTGCGCATCCACGGGCTCGCGACCCGCCGCGCCGCGCCGGCGGCCGCCGTCGAGATCCTGGACCGGGCCGGGCTGCCCGACGCGGCGACCCGTGCCCGGCAGTACCCGCACGAACTGTCCGGCGGGATGCGGCAACGGGCCCTGATCGCCGTCGCCATCGCGGCCGGGCCGAAGCTGATCATCGCCGACGAGCCGACCAGCGCCCTGGACGTCACCGTGCAGCGGGTCATCCTCGACCGTCTCCAGGAGCTCACCGAGGAGTCCGGGACCGCGGTGCTGCTGGTGACGCACGACCTCGGCGTCGCCGCCGACCGGGCGCGGCGGATCGTGGTCATGTCCGAGGGCCGGGTCGTCGAGGCCGGTCCGACCCGCGACGTCCTCGACCACCCCCGGCACGAGTACACCCGGCGACTGCTGGCCGCCGCCCCCAGCCTGACCACGGCTCGTCCCCGGGCCGTCACGGTCCCCGGGCCCGCACCCGCCTCCGAGCCGGTGCCGCTGGTCGAGGTCCACGGCCTGGTCAAGGAGTTCCGGCTGCCCGCCGCCCACGGCTCGGCGCGCTCGCTGCGCGCCGTCGACGACGTCGGCTTCACCCTCCACCGCGGCCGGACGCTGGCCCTGGTCGGAGAGTCGGGCTCGGGAAAGTCCACCACCGCCCGCATGGTGCTGCGGCTGACCGACCCGACCTCCGGGCGGATCCTGTTCGACGGCGCCGATGTCACCGCCGCGCGTGGGGCGGAGGCCAGACAGCTGCGCCGACGGGCCCAGCTCGTCTACCAGAACCCGTACGCCTCGCTCGACCCGAGGTTCTCCATCGGCGAGGTGATCACCGAACCGCTGCGCGCGTTCAAGGTCGGCGACCGCGCCTCCCGACTCGACCGGGCCCGGGAACTGCTCGACCGCGTGGCGCTGCCGGCCTCGGTGCTGGACCGCCGCCCGGCGGAGCTCTCCGGCGGGCAGCGCCAGCGCGTCGCCGTCGCCCGGGCCCTGGCGCTCTCGCCGGACCTGGTCGTCTGCGACGAGCCGGTGTCCGCGCTCGACGTCTCCGTCCAGGCCCAGGTCCTCGACCTGCTCGCCGAGCTCCAGGCCGACACCGGGGTGGCGTATCTGTTCATCTCGCACGACCTGGCCGTCGTACGGCAGATCGCGCACGAGGTCGCCGTCATGAAGGCCGGGCGCATCGTCGCGACGGGCACCGCCGACGAGTTGTTCGCCCGCCCCGCCCACGCATACACCCGCGAACTGCTCGCGGCGATCCCCGGCCGGCAGCACGCCCCGGCCGACCGCGAGCACCGGCCATCGAAGGAGCACGCATGACCCTCCAGGACACCCCAGCCGACCTGCACGCCTTCACCCGCGACTGGAAGGAGTGGCACCGCGCGCAGGAAGCGCGGCTCGCCGCCCCGCACGGCTTCCTCGCCGTCACCGGTCTGCACTGGCTCGGCGAGCGGCCCGAGCGCTTCCCGGACGCCCCGGGCGCCTGGTCGACCGGCGCCGACGGGGTCGTCGTAGTCCTCGACGACCTCCTCGACGACGGCGCGGAGCTGGTCGTCGACGGGACCCCGGTCCGGGGCGAGCACCGGTTCGGCGTGCTGCCGGAGCGCGGCGGGGTGAACGCGGTCTGGGGCGACTCGGTGATCGAGGTCGCCAGGCGCGGCGGGCACGACATCCTCCGCCCCCGGCGCCCCGACGCCCCGCTGCGCACCGCTTTCACCGGCACGCCGGCCTACGCGCCGCACCCCCGCTGGTCCGTGACCGGCCGTTACACGGCCTTCGACGAGCCCCGGCCGACGACCGTGGGCGCCGCGGTCGAGGGTCTCGAACACGTCTACGACGCGCCGGGGCGGATCGAGTTCGAGCTGGACGGGCGGGAGCTGGCGCTGACCGCGTTCCCCGGGCACGCTCCGGGCAGTCTGCTGGTGCTGTTCACCGACGCCACCTCCGGCGTCACCACCTACGCGGCGAACCGGGCCCTCGCGCTCGACCCGCCCGCCGCCGACGGCACGGTCGTCCTGGACTTCAACCGGGCCACGAACCTGCCCTGCGCCTACACCGACCTGGCCACCTGCCCGCTGCCGCCGGCCGAGAACCGGCTGTCGGCGGCGATCGAGGCCGGGGAGAAGCTGCCTCGCGAGCGGGGCGGTTCATGAGCGCCGCGTCCCGCGCCGGCGCCTCCCGCCCCGCCGCTCCCCGGATCGACTCGCTGGCCTTCCTCACGCCCGGCAACTTCGCCGACGACGACCCGTACACCGGCCTGGAGGAGACGCTTCAGCTGTTCGAGTACGGCGAACGGATCGGCTACGACGGCGCCTGGATCCGCCAGCGGCATCTGGAGCACGGCGTCGGCTCGGCCGCGGTGTTCCTCGCCGCGGCCGGTCAGCGCACCGAGCGGGTCGAACTGGGGACCGCCGTCATCCCCATCGGATACGAGAGCCCGTTCCGGCTGGCCGAGGACCTGGCCCTCGCCGACGTGCTGTCCCGCGGCCGGCTCCAGGTCGGCTTCAGCACCGGCATGCCGCACGCCGAGCTCCTCGGCGATCTGGTGTACGACGGGGACTGGCGCGCCTTCGACCTGTCGTACGGCAGGATCGCCCGCGTCGTCGACAACCTGCGCGGCGACCACCTCGGCGGTCCGGACACGGTGATCCAGTCGCCGGGCAACACCCAGCGACCGCGGCTGCAACCGCACGACCCCGGTCTGGTGGACCGTATTTGGTACGGCGGAGGGAGCCTGCGCTCGGCCCGGTGGGCCGCCGGGCAGGGACTGAACCTGCTCAGCGGCAACATCGTCACCGGCGAGGGCACCGACGACTTCACCACGGCCCAGCTCAACCTGCTGGCCGAGTACCGGCGTTCGCTCCCCCAGGACCGGCCCTCGCGGGTGGCGCTCGGCCGGGTGATCGTGCCGTTCGACAGCGCCGACGCGAACACCCGGGCCCGGTACCGCAGTTACGCGGCCGGCCGGCACGAGCGCACCCTGGCCCCGAGGGGGCCGAAGCGGACGCTGTTCGCCCCGGACGTGGTCGGCACCGCCGAGGAGATCCTGGAGCAGCTGACCGCGGACCCGGTGATCGCGGCCGTGTCCGAACTGCGCCTGGAGCTGCCGTACGAGTTCCGGCGGGACGACTACGAGCAGATCCTGTACGACGTCCGGCACCTGATCGCGCCCGAGCTGGGCTGGCAGCCCGCGACGGCGCAGCTGCAAGGGACGGCGTAGCGCGCCCTCAACACGCCTTCGCCGAAAGGCTGTTGAGAGGATCCCCTCAAGCACTTCTTAGTTTAGGCTAACCTAAGAAACTCGGAGGGCACTGATCCGCAGGCGCGTCGTGCAGGGAGGAAGACACCCATGGGCTTGCCGGCCATCTCCTCCTATCCCATGCCGGACGGCTCCGCCCTCCCTCGGTCGTACGCCTCCTGGAGGATCGATCCCGCGCGCGGCGCGCTGCTGATCCACGGCATGCAGAACCAGCTGGTCGGCACGTTCCCCGCGGGGCGCTCCCCCGTGGTGGAACTCGTGGAGAACATCACCGCGCTCCGGGAGCTCGCCGGAGCACTCGCCATGCCGGTCGTGTTCAGCGCCGAGCCCGCCGGGGAACAGCCGAGCAGTTGCGTCCAGGCGCCGGAGCCGGACGACGAGATCCCGGAGTCCGTCGACGAGCCCGACGCCGTCGGGATCATCGACTCCCTCGCCCCACGCCCCGGCGAGCACCTGCTGGGCAATGTGCGCCACAACGCCTTCCTGCGCAGCCGCCTCGACCGGCTGCTGCGCTCGGAGGGCCGCGACCAGCTGATCGTCTGTGGGGTGTACGCCCACCTCGGCGTCCTGCTGACGGCGGCGGACGCCTTCATGAACGGCTTCCAGCCCTTCGTCGTCGCCGACGCCGTGGCCGACTTCTCCGCCGAGGAGCACACCATGGCGCTTCGCTGGAGCGCACGCGGCAGCGTGGTCCGCACGACGGACGCCCTGCTGCGCGATCTGCTCCTGCACCGCGGACGGCGCCAGGCGTGACCGCATGACCGTCGACCCGGGCCTGCCCGAAAGGCTGTGCCCGTCCATGAAATGGAGTGGCTCCGTGACTGTGACCGCCGCCCGGGAATCCCTCGGGTCGTCTCCCTGGCCGCCGGAGCTGCGCGGCAGCGTGGTGGTCGTCAAGTACGGCGGCAACGCCATGGTGGACGCGAGCCTGCAGCGCGCGTTCGCCGAGGACGTCGTGGAACTGTGGCGGGCCGGGCTGCGTCCGGTCGTCGTACACGGCGGCGGGCCCCAGATCAGCGCCATGCTGGACCGCCTCGGGCTGGAGGTCCGCTTCGAGGCGGGGCTGCGCGTGACCACCCCGGAGACCATGGAAGTGGTGCGCATGGTGCTGACCGGGCGGGTGCAGCGGGAGCTGGTCGGCTGCATCAACGCCCATGGCCCCTTCGCCGTGGGCATGACGGGCGAGGACGCGCACACGATGACCGCGCGGCGGCGGCCGGCCTGGGTGGACGGCCGCCCGGTGGACATCGGCCTCGTCGGCGACATCGTGGACGTGAACCCGGACACCGTGCGCGCCCTGCTGGACCAGGGGCGCATCCCGGTGCTCTCACCGGTGGCCCGCGGCACGGCCGGCGAGGTCTACAACGTCAACGCCGATCTCGCGGCGTCCGCGCTGGCCACGGCGCTCGACGCCGAGCGGCTCGTGGTGCTCACCGACGTGGCGGGGCTGTACGCGGACTGGCCGCACAGCACCGAGGTGGTCGAGCGGCTGACCGTCACCGAGTTGGACGAGATGCTGCCGGGGCTGGCGAGCGGGATGCTGCCGAAGATGGAGGGCTGTCTGCGGGCCGTCCGGTCCGGAGTGCGCCGGGCGCACGTCCTCGACGGCCGGGAGCCGCACGCCCTGCTGCGGGGGCTCCTCGACCGGACCGGCCCCGGCACGACGGTGGTCCCGGACGAGGAGACGGACCGGCCGTGACGGACCAGGCATGACGTGACGGACAGGCATGACGGACCGGACGTGACCGGCAGGACGTGACCGTCCCCGGTTCCTGTTCTCTCACAGGAACCGGGCCAGCACCCGGGCGCCGCGGCGCGGGTCCAGGGACCTGGTCCAGGCGGGCGGCGCCGTGCGCGGGGACGCCGGGGTGAATCCGTGGCGCAGAAAGAGCCCGCCGCTGCCCACGGTGGCCGTGTACAGGGCCGTCAGCGACTGCGCGCCGGCCCGGGCGAGGACGGCGGTCATGAGCCGTGCGCCCACCCCGTTCCCCTGCCGGTGGCCCGCCACGCAGAAGTTGTACAGCACGCCGACGGGACCTTGACCGGTCGCCAGGGAGGCCGCGTGCACCCGCAGGGCGACACAGCCGTCGAGCGTGCCGTCGGCGGCCTCCGCCACGAGGAACTCGGCCGCCTGACGGACGTACAGCGAGGCGGGGCGCTCGCGCAGCGCTCCCGAGCGGACGAACGGCCGGGACAGGGCCGCGAGCGCCGCGGCGTCGTCCTGGCGTGCGGAGCGCACGCGCAGGACGGACGACGCGGCCGGGAGCGGGACGGGGTGGGGGGTGAGCATGGTTCTTCTCCGGGCGCGGGCCTCTATGCGGCGGGTCAGGCGTCCTTGGACGCCGCGAGGGAACGGGGGCGCAGGTCGGTCCAGTTGGCCTCGATGTGCTCCAGGCACGCGTCCCGGGTGTTCTCTTCGAAGACGACGGTCCACCCCCCGGGCACCTCGGCGAAGGACGGCCAAAGCGAGTGCTGGCCCTCGTGGTTGACCAGGACCAGGAAACGGCCTTCGCTGTCGTCGAAGGGGTTGGTGCTCATGTGCGGTGCCTCCTTGGAACGCCATTCTTAGGTTAGGCTCGCCTAATTAAGCTGAGCCTAGCGTTTCCCGCTTCCCTCTCACAAGGAGACGTTCATGCGCCCCCCGGCCGACATGGATGCCGAGACCGACACCTCCTTCGCCGCGTTCGGGCTGCCCGGCGAGCCCGGCAGCGCCGAGTTCTGGGCCGCGGCGGGGGCACCCGCCTCGGCGCCCGCCCCGGACGGCGGTTGGCTGACCCTGTTCCTGTGGCGCGGATCTCAGGCGAGCATCGGCTTCGAGGACGGGTCGCCGTCGGTCCCGCTGCGCCGGTGGCGCGACACGGACTGCTGGTACGCGCAGGTGCCCATGCCCGAACGGCGGTGGACGACCTACCAGTTCCTCGTGGACGACACGGCCTGCGCCGACCCGCTGAACCCGGTCGGCGCCGGCGGCGACCGGTCCCTCGCCGCGACCCCGGACGCGCCGGCCCAGCCGCACTGGCCCGTCGTCGGCGCGGACGACGTTCTGCCCGTCCCGCGCACCCGGATCCGCTGGAACAGCGAACGGCTCGGCGGACGGCGTACCGTGCGCGTCCACCCGGCGGGCGGCGGCGGACCGGTGGTCCTGCTGCTCGACGGGGACGACTGGCTGTATCTGCACCCGGCAATGACCGCGTTCGACTCGGCCGTCGCCGCCGGCGATCTGCCTCCCGTCACCCTCGTCTTCCTCCCGAGCAAGGACCGGCAGGTCGAGTTCGCGTGCCGGCCCGAGCTGTGGGAGGCGGTCCGGGACGAACTGCTGCCGCTGGTGGCGGAGTCCGGCGTGCCCGCCGACCTGGACCGGCTGGTGGTCGCCGGGCAGAGCCTGGGCGGGCTCAGCGCGCTGTACGCTGCGCTGGCCTACCCGGAGTTGGTGTCGCGCGTCGCCTGTCAGTCGGGGTCGTTCTGGTGGACGCCCGACGCCGTGGATCTGCCGGATCCGTTGCGCGACGGGGCCGTCGGGGGCGCAGTCGCTGCGCTGCTGCGGGCCAACAAGCCCGACCTGTCGGGCCTGCGGGTCGCGTTCGACGTCGGGGAGCACGAGCCGGGCATGCTGCCCCACTGCGCGGTGGTTGAATCGCTGGCCGAGGAGGCCGGTGCGACCGTGCAGGTTTCCCGGTCGGCCTCCGGCCATGACCGGGTCGGATGGCGGCATGCCCTGTTGAGGGACGTCGCCTGGGTTCTCGCAACGCCGTAGTTGCCTGCGGGCCCGGTGGGGGCTGAGCGCGCAGTTCCCCGCGCCCCTATGGGGCGCTACCGCGCCACCGCCGCGCAGTAGTCCTCGTCCCTCGCCAAGAGGTTGCGGTGGGTGTCCTCTGCCGTGATGGCGCCGTCGTCCAGGACCAGGACCCGGTCGGCGGCGTCCAGCAGGGCCGGGCTGCTGGTGATGACGACGGTGGTGCGGCCCCGGCGCAGCTTCGCGACGTTGCGGGCGATGAGCTGCTCGGTGACCGCGTCCACGGCGGTCGTCGGGTCGTGCAGGACGAGGACGTCGGTGTCGGCGGCCAACGCGCGGGCCAGCGACAGACGTTGACGCTGCCCCCCGGAGAGGTTCGCGCCGCGGTCGCGGACGGCGTAGTCGAGCCCGTCCCGGTGCAGGGCGACGACGTCCGTCAGCATGGACGCCTCGACGGCCTCGGGCACACTCCGGCTGGTGCCCGAAGGGTCGATGTTGGTGCGCAGGGTGCCCGCGAAGATCTCCCCGTCGTACGGGTTCACCAGCAGATGCGCGCGGACCGCCTCGACCGACAGGTCCGCCAGCTCCCGCCCGCCGACCCGCACCACGCCGTCGTACGCGTCGGGCGGGACGTTCACTGCCAGGACCGACGCGAGGTCGGCCGCCGCGCGCGGCTGGTAGGCGGCGATCGCCACGAACTCGCCGGCGGACACCTTGAGCTTCAGCTTGCGCAGGGACCCGTGCCGGACGCAGTCGATCTCCAGGTCCCCGCCCGCGGCCGGGCGCTCCGGTCCCGGGGTCGTCACCGGCGGGGCGGTCAGCACCAGCGCCATCCGCGCGGCCGACGCGCGCGCGATCATCACGTACTTCGGCATCTCCGAGAACAGTTTGAGCGGCTCCATGATGAACTGCGCCAGGCCGACGGCCATGACGAGCTCCCCGATGGTGATCTCGCCGCCGAACGCCAGCCAGCCCGCCGTCAGGGTCACGGCGGCGGCCAGGATGGCGTTGAGGGCCAGCGCGGTGCCCGCGTACACGCCGTTCACCTTGGCGACGGTGATCGCCTGGTGCTTGGCCTCCGTGCTGACCTTCCGGTAGGACCGGAACGCCGCGTGGTTGCCGCCGAAGCCGTGCAGCGGGCGCAGGCCGATGATCAGGTCGGCGACCTTCGCGCCCGCCCGCGCCACCCGGGCCTGCTGCTCCTGGGTGCTCGCGCCGATCCGCTTGGACATCACGCTGAGGATCGACAGGATCGCGACGGTTCCAACGATCACCAGCGCGCCGAGCCGCAGGTCGGCCAGGCCCAGTGCGACCGCCGCGACCACCACCGCGACCAGCGAGCTGATCAGCAGCGGCACCACCTCGATGATGTCGGCGGTCTGGTCGGCGTCCTCGGTGGCGATGGTCAGCACCTCGCCGGACTTGAGGTCCATGTCCCGGGCCACCGGCTGGAGGCCGCAGGCAGCGACCTCGACCCGCCAGCGGTGCGCCTCGGTCGTGTTGGCCTTCTGCAGGATGCGCATGCCGAACCGCCACGACAGCGACACGGTCGTGATGATCGCGGCGAGCGCGCCGATCGACACGGCGAGCGCGCCGAGGTTCCGGTCGCCCTGCATGGTGTGTTCGACGATCAGGCCGAGCGCGATGGGAAAGGCCGTCTCACCGGCCTGGTAGAGGCCCATGAGGACGGTGCCCCAGACCATGGCGCCGACGTTGCGGCGCAGCGCGGACTTGAGGATGTCGGACCCCGGGCGGGGCCGCTGCGTGTCAGGAGTTGTCATCGAGATGGCGGGCAATCGCTTCCGGGGTTCGCAGGGTGAACAGGTCACGGATGGTGATGACAGGACCGTACTCCCGGCGGAGCAGCCCGTTCAGCCGCACCGCCAGCATGGAGTGCCCTCCGAGGGACACGAAGTCGCTCACCGCGCTCACCTCGTCGTCGTCCAGGTCGAGTGCCTCGGCGAAGAACTCGCAGACCGTCGTCTCGGTCTCGGTCCGAGGGCCGCGCTCCCCCGCCGTCGTCAGCGCGCCGAGCGGCTTGGCCTCCGGCAACGCCTTGGTGTCAGCCTTCCCGTTCACCGTCAGCGGGATGCTGTCGACCTGGGCGAAGTGCGTCGGGCGCAGGAAGTCCGGCAGCGCGGCGCCCACTTCGGCGGCGACGGCAGCCAACTCGGCGCCGTCCAGGACGAGATAGGCGGCCAGTCGGTAGGAGCCGTCGACCTGCGGGTCGGGCTGGGCCACGGCGGCGACGAAGCGCACCGCCGGGTGCGCCGCGAACGCGGCCTCCACCTCGCCCAGCTCGACCCGGTGGCCGCGGATCTTGACCTGCTGGTCGGTGCGGCCCAGGTAGAGCAGGTTTCCGTCGGGCCGCCGCGCCACCAGGTCGCCGGTGCGGTACATGCGCGCGCCTGGCTCGCCGAACGGGCAGGCGACGAACCGGTGCGCGGTCTGGGCCGACTGGCCGAGATAGCCGCGCGCGATGCCGATGCCGGACACGTACAGCTCGCCGGGCACACCGTCCGGCAGCGGCCGCAGCCACGGGTCCAGGACGTACACGTCGGTGTTGTCGATCGCGACGCCCACCACCGGGTCCTGGCACTCGAAGGTGCCGACGCCGAGGGTGTTGATGGTGTACTCGGTGGGCCCGTACAGGTTGTAGCCGACCGTCCCCTCGGTCTCGGCGAGCCGCTGCCACAGGGTCGGGGTGACGGCCTCGCCGCCCAGCAGGACCAGCGCCGGCCGTCGCGCCGGGTTGTCCAACAGCCCTTCCGCGACCAGCTGTTGGGCGTAGGTCGGGGTCACGTTGATGACGTCGACGCCGTGTTCGAGGCAGTACTCGACCAGCCGGGGCGCGTCACGGCGCAACTCCTCGTCGCAGATGTGCACTTCATGCCCGTCGGCGAGCCAGAGCAGCTCCTCCCACGACATGTCGAAGGCGAACGACACGGTGTGCGCGATCCGGAAGATCCGGTGGCCGTGGTCGGCCAACACCGGTTCGAAGATGCGGCGCTGATGGTTGATCAGCATGTTGGTGAGCCCGGCGTACTCGGTCACCACGCCCTTGGGCTTCCCGGTCGAGCCGGAGGTGTAGATCGTGTACGCGGGGTGCCGCAGCCGGTCCGGGTCGTCCGGCGTGAACGTCCGATACGGCTCGGCGTCGGGCAGCGGGCGGTCCAGCTCGATGAGGTCGCCGGTCAGCCGGGGCGACACCGTGCTCACGGTGAGGGTGACGTCCGGGCGGGCGTCCGCCACGATCGCGGCGATCCGCTCGTCCGGGTGGTCCAGCTCCAGCGGCACATACGCGGCGCCGACGCGCAGCACGGCGAACAGCGCCACGATCCAGTCGAGGGAGCGCGGGATCGCGAGACCCACGTTCGTCTCGGGGCCGATGCCGCGCTGGGCGAGGACGCCCGCCACCGCCCGGCTGCGGTCGCGGAGTCGGCCGAAGGTCATGGTCGAGCCGTGGGCGACGAGCGCGACCCGCTCCGGGTCGCGGTCCGCGGCCAGGTCGAAGCGGTCGACGACGGTGTCCGTGCCGACGTCGGTGCGTTCGGCGCGCTCGGGCTCCGGAGCCGGGCCCCGCAGCGCGCCGACCGGGCCGGTCGAGCGGGCCAGGTCCTCGAGCACCCGCAGGTAGTCGTCGAGGAGACGGCGGGCGCCCGCGGTGTCGTCGTCGCGGTACTCCAGCTTGACCGTGAGCCGGTCGCCGGGCGTGACGACCCAGGTGAAGGGGTAGTGGGTCGAGTCGTCGGCCTTCACCGCGGTGATGCCGTGCCGGGCGTTCATCTCGGCGAACGCGTCCATGTCCAGGAAGTTCTGGAGCACGAACAGGTTGTCGAACAGCGTGTCGTGACCGCTGGCCCGCTGGATCTCGCCGAGCCCGAGGTGCTCGTGCTCCATCGCCTCGACCCGGGCCGCCTGCACGGCGAGCAGATACTCCCGGACGGTGTCGTCGGGCCTGGCCCGCGTCCACTGCGGGACGGTGTTGAGGAGCACGCCGACGATGCCGTCCAGGCCGTCGCCGTCCCGGCCGGAGACGGTCACCCCGAACACGGCGTCGCTGCGGCCCGTGTGGGCGCCGAGCAGCAGGCCGAACGCACCGGTCAGCACCGAGTTCAGCGTGACGCCGTGCACGCGGGCGGCTTCCCGCAGCAGTTCGGACTGCTCGACGGTCAGCGCCTGCACAAGCGCGCTCGGCAGGTCGTCCGAGAGGGCCGGCGTCGGTCCGGCGAGCAGCGTCGGGCCGGGGAGAGCGGCCAGATGCTCGGCCCAGAAGCGTTCCGATACCGCCGAGTCCTTGGCGTCGAGCTCCCGGGCGTAGTCCTCGAAGCTCGGCGTGGCGGGGGCCGCGTCCCAGGGCTCGCCCGCGAGGACGGCCTCGTAGGCGTCGAACAGGTCGCGCAGCACGATCTCGCGGGACCAGCCGTCCCACAGCAGCAGGTGGTAGCTGAGCAGCAGGCCGTCGCGGCCGTCGGGGAGACGGACCACGGTCGGCCGGATCAGCGGGGGCTCACCGGGGTCGAATCCCGTGTCGCGGTCGCGGGCGCGCAGCTCTTCGACCTCCGCGTCCGTCGACAGCTCGACCGTGCGGACGTCGACCCGCCGGCCCGCCGAGAGGACCTGGACCGGGTTGCCGTCGTCGTCGGTGGTGAAGCCGGCTCCCACGACCGGGTGCCGGGCGATCACGTGCGTCATCGCCTCGGCCAGCGCGTCGGTGTCCAGGCGCCGGTCGAAGGTGAACCAGCTCTGTGCGACGTAGTGTCCGGCCGAGCCCGCCATCTGGGCCTGGAAGTACAGACCTCGCTGGAGCGGGGTGACCGGCGCCGTGCGTTCGGCCGTGGCGGAGACGTCCGCGATGCCTTCCAGCGCGCTGCGCCAGTGCTCGGTGATCTCGTCGGGGATGCCCTCGGCGAGCGTGAACGCCGTGTGCAGGCTGCCGGTGGCCGCGTCGATCCACGCGTTGACCTCGACGGCGTACGGGCTGCCCTGGTCGCCGCCGGTGAGGTGCAGCGCCTGGGACTCGCTGCCCCGGCCGAGGTAGTTGAACAGCACCTGCGGGCGGGCGGTCAGCAGCGGGGCCGTCTGCGGGTTGAGGTACCTGAGCCGGCCGTAGGCGACGTGCCCGCGCTCGTCCGGCTGGCGTTCGACGAGCTCGCGGGCCGCCGCGACGGGGTCGGTGTGCGCGGTGAGCCGCACGGGCGCGATGGAGGTGAACCAGCCGACCGTGCGGGTGTAGTCGTGGTTCTCGAGGACCGGGACCCGGCCGTGCCGCTCCAGCTCGATCGCGAGATCGGTGGGCGCCGGCTGGACGCGGGTCAGCGCGGTGCGCAGCGCGCCGCACAGCAACTCGGTGAGCCCGACGCCGAGTGCGGCGGGCGCGGTCCGCGTCACCCGGTCGCTGACGTCGGGGGCGAGCACGACGGTGGTCTCGCGCAGCCCCTCGATCGCGGGCAGCAGGGCGGGCGCCTGGAGCGTGTCGACCCAGCGCCCGAGGTCGTCGACGGCCTGCGCGGACCGGAGCGTCAGCGCTTCGGCGTACTCGGCGTAGGAGGTGGTCGGCGGCGGCAGGGCCGCGCCGGTCAGCGCGGTGGCCAGGTCGTCGAGGAGGACCAGCCAGGACACCGAGTCGACGGCGAGGTGGTGCACGGTGACCACCAGGGTCCGGCTCGCCTCCAGCCAGGCGAACGCGACGACGTCCCCGGCCTCGGGATCGAGCCGGTCGGCGGCCTCGTTCGCCACGGCCGTCGCGTCGGTCGTGTCCGGCCGGACGACGGTGACCTCGCGGGTCGCCGGTTCGGTGCGCAGGGCCCACACCCCGTGCTCGACGCGCAGCCGCAGCCGCAGGGCCGGGTGCGCGGCCACGACGGCGTTCGCGGCGCGCTCGACGTCGGCGAACCCGGCGCCCTCGGCGACCGTCAGCGTCCTGGCCTGGGCGAACCGGGCGAGCGAGCCGCCCAGTTCGCGCTGGCGCAGGATGATCGGGGTCGGTGTCAGCGGGCCGTCCTCGCGGCGGGCGGGCACAGCGGCCACGGGCTGCGGGGTGCTCGCCGTCCCCAGCTGCTCGGCGAGCGCGCGAGGCGTCCGCAGCAGGAACACGTCCCGGGGCGCGATCGGCAGTCCGAGCGCCCTGGCCCGGTTGACGACGGTGATGGCGACGATGCTGTCGCCTCCGGCCCGGAAGAAGTCGGTGTCGGCGTCGGCATCGGAGCCGGGAAGGGTGTCGGCGAAGATGCCGACCAACGCGGCGAGCGCGGAGTCGTTCGCGGCCGCCGGGGTGTCGTCCGGTGCCTGTGCCTGTGCTTGTGCGGCGTGCGCGGCCAGTGCCTTGCGGTCCAGCTTGCCGTTGACCGTCAGCGGCAGGGCGTCGACGGTCAGGACCCGCCCCGGCACCATGTGCACGGGCAGCTTCGCCGACAGCAGGTCGGTGAGATCGGCCGGCGCCCGGCCCACGATGTGGGCGACCAGGTGGTCGCCGCTGTCCGCCACGGTGACGGCGACGTCGACCACGGAGGCGAGTCCCCGGATCGCGGCCTCCACCTCGCCCAACTCGATGCGGAAGCCCTTGAGTTGGACCTGGTCGTCGGCGCGGCCGGCGAACTCCAGCTCGCCGTCGAGGGTACGGCGGGCGAGGTCGCCCGTGTGGTACATGCGGGAGCCGTCGCCCGCGAACGGGTTTGCCACGAACCGGCCCGCGGTCAGCCCGGGCCTGCCCAGGTAGCCGAGCGACACCTGGTCGCCGGCCACGTAGATCGCGCCCACCCGGCCCGGCGGCACCGGCCGGAGCCGGTCGTCGAGCAGATAGGTGACCAGGCCGGGGATCGGACCGCCGATCGGGCTGACGTCGTCGCCGAGGGCGAAGTCCTCGTCGGTCAGCACCCGGTGGGTGACATGGACCGTGGTCTCGGTGATGCCGTACATGTTGACCAGCTCGGGTCGGCCCGTGCCGTGCCGTTCGACCCAGCCGCGCAGTCGCCCGAGGTCGAGCGCCTCGCCGCCGAAGACGATCCGGCGTAGTGCGGGAACCGGCTCTCCGGCGTGCCGGTCGGCCTCGATGAACTGGTAGAACGCCGACGGGGTCTGGTTGAGCACGGTCACTCCGCGCTCGCGGACCAGCCGGTGGAAGTCGACCGGGGAGCGGGTCAGCCCGTACTCGGGCACCAGCAGCTCACCGCCGTGGGCCAGCGCGCCCCACAGCTCCCAGACCGCGAAGTCGAAGGAGAAGGAGTGGAACTGGACCCACACGTCCTGCGGGCCGAAGTCCATGTCGGGCCGGGTGCCCGCGAGCAGCGACACCACGCTGGAGTGCGGGACGACGACGCCCTTGGGCCGGCCGGTCGACCCGGACGTGTAGATCACGTACGCGGGGTCGTGCGGGCCGACCTCGGGCTCGGTGCCGAGATCCTGCGGCAGCTCCTCCCCCTGGACGAGCACGCGCGCCGAGACGCCCGCCCGGGCCAGCAGCCCGGTGAAGCGGTCGCGCTGCTCGCGCTCCACGAGAACGACCTGCGGGGCCGCGTCGGCGAGGATGTACTCCAGCCGTTCGTCCGGGTACGCCAGGTCCAGCGGCACGTACGCGCCGCCCGCGGTGACGATCGCGACCAGGGCGACGACCTGTTCGAGGGAGCGCGGGACGGCCACGGCGACCCGCTTGCCCGGCCGGACGCCGGCCGCGCGCAGGGTCGAGGCCAACTCGTCCTTGGCGTCGGCCAGTTCGCCGTAGGTCAGGGACCGGGTGCCGCCGTCGAGGGCGCACTGGGTGACGGCGGTGGCGGCGGGGTCGCGGTGCGCGGCGGCGTCGAACAGACCGCCCAGGGTCGTCGCGGTGGCCTGCTCGGGGCGTGGGGCCCGCTCGGGCGCGAGCTCGTCGACCAGGGCCTCGGGCCGGGTGAGCAGGCCGGTGAGGGTCTCGGTGAAGGTGTCCAGGATCGTCCGGGCGCTCGACTCCCGCAGCAGTTCGCCGTCGTAGATCAGGTTGAAGCGCGGACGGCCGTCGAGCGCGCGCTCCACGACGAGGGTCAACGGGTAGTGCGGAGCGCCCTCGTTGACGATGTCGGCGATGACCAGCGTGTCGCCGGGCCGACGCAGACCGGCCACGTCGGTGGCGACGTCGAACACCACCAGGGTGTCGAACAGGGAGCCGGCGCCGGCCTGGCGGCCGATCCGCGCCAGCGAGACGTGCTGGTGCGGCAGTACCGCGCTCTGGTGTTCGCGCACCGCGGCGAGGAGGTCGGACGAGGTGGTGGCAGGGGTCCACCGGGCGCGCACGGGGATCGTGTTGATGAACAGACCCACCATGTCCTCGATGCCGGGCACATCCGCGTCGCGTCCGGAGACCGTGGAGCCGAACACCACGTCACGGCCGTGCAGAAGGCCGCCCAGCGTCACCGCCCACGCGCTGTGCACGGCCACGCTCAGCGGCACGCCGGCCGAGCGGACGGCCGCGTCGATGTCCTCGCCCGGCTCCACCGCGATGTCGGTGAAGCGGTCGGAGGGGGTGTGCCCTTCGGCGACCAGCGAGGGGCCGGGCAGCTCGGCGAGCTGTTCGCCCCAGACCCGGTCGCTCTCGTCGTCGTCGAGTTCGGCGAGCCGGCGCACATAGTCGGGGAAGCCGCCGAGCGGGTACACCGTCCCCGGCGCGTGGTACTCGGCCAGCAGTGCACGGAGCATCGGCGGCACCGACCAGCCGTCGGCGATGATGTGGTGCACGGTCTGCACCAGGATGCTGCGGCCGATGCCGGCGCGGATGAGCGTGTAGCGCATCAACGGGCCGGTGGCCAGGTCGAATCCGGCACGGCGGTCGCGCTCGGCGTACTCGCGTATCTCGGCGTCGGTGATGCCGGGGCGGTCGAGCGTGGTGAAGGGGGCCTCGACTGCGCTCTCCAGGACGGAGACCACACGGCCGTCGGCGAGGGACGTGAACCGGGCGGCCAGGTTCGGGTACAGCGTGAGCAGCCGGGTGGCGGCCGCGGCGAGCCGATGGGCGTCCACCTCCCCGCTCAGTGTGAGCAGTTGCTGCTCGACGTAGGCGCCGGCCGAGTCGTCGTCGAAGACCGAGTGGAAGTACAGGCCCTCCTGGAGCGGGGTCAGCGGCAGGATGTCCCGCAGCGTCGGGCCGTCCAGGTCGTCGACGTCGGCCTGGGTGAGGGGCACCGCGGCGAAGTCGCTGGGCGAGTGGCCGCCTTCCTCCAGTGCGGCCAGGCCTGCCAGGGCCTCCCGGAAGTAGGCGCCGACCGTCTCGATGTCCTCGTCGGTGAACATGGCGTCGGGCCAGGAGACGGTGGTGACCAGCTCGTATCCGCCGGTGGCGGCGGGTTCGGCGATCGCGTTGAACTCCAGGGCGCGCGGCAGGCGCATCCTCGGGTCGCGCTTCTCGCCCAACTGTCCGGTCGTTCCGGCGAGTTGCCAGTGCTCGGAGGAGCCGGCGTCGAAGCGGCCGAGGTAGTTGAAGAGCACCTGCGGCGCCGGGGCGTCGAACTCGGTCCGGGTCAGGTAGCGCAGGGCGCCGTAGGAGACGCCGTTGTCGGGCACCCGGGCGAGGTCTTCCTTGACGGCCTTGAGCGCGGCGGCCAGGTATGCGGGGGCGGTGAGGTCGGGGGCCGGGCCGGGGTCCACGGTGACCGGGAACAGGGTGGTGAACCAGCCCACGGTGCGCGAGAGTTCGGGTTCGAAGCCGACGGCGTCCGCGACGAACTGTCCTTCGCGGCCGTGGCCTTCGAGCTCGATGTGCGCGAACGTCTGGTCCTGGCCGAGGTCCCGGCGCCAGCGGGCGAGGGTGACGGCGAGCGCGGTCAGCAGGACGTCGTTGACTCCCGCGTGGAACTTCGCGGGGATCTCGCCCAGCAGCGCGGCCGTGACGTCGGGGCCGACGGAGACGGTCCGCACCCGTTCCCGGGCGACGGTGTCGGCTTCGGACAGCGCGCGTCTGCCGACCGGCTCGTCCGTTCCCGGCAGGGGACGCCAGAAGTAGGCGCTGTCCGCGTCGAACGCCGCGCGTTCCAGCGCCTGTGTCCAGCGCCGGAACGACGTGCCGACCGGGGGCAGTTCGATCGGCACGCCGGCGGCGGACTGCCGCCAGGCCGTGGCCAGGTCGTCCATCAGGACCCGCCAGGACACGCCGTCGATCACCACGTGGTGGACGACCACGACCAGTTGTCGCGCCGCCCGCCGCCAGACGGCGCGCAGCATCGCGCCGTCCGCCGGGTCCAGAGCGTCGGTGGCGAGCGCCACGCACGCGTCGAGCGGTCGGTCGCTCTCCTGCCAGACCCCGGCGGTGGGGCCCGGCTCGGGGATGTCGAAGCTCCAGCGGTCGCCGCGCACGAGCCGGGCGCGCAGCATGTCGTGCCGGCCGAGGACGGCGGCGAGGATCTCGTCGAGGGAGTCGGCGGTCAGCTCGGCCGGGGTGTTCAGCACGACCGACTGCACGAAGCCACGAATCGCGTCGGTGGTCTCGCCGAGCCACTGCACGATGGGCGATCCCACGACGGAGCCGGTCGGCACGTCGCCGTGGTCGACCGTGGAGACGTCCTCCCGGCCGGCCACCGCCGCCAGCGCCCCGACGACGCTGTGGGTGAAGATCTGCCGTGCCGTGACATGGAGACCCGCCTCGCGCAGGGCGGAGAGCAGCGAGATCGCCAGGATGCTGTCGCCGCCGAGCCGGAAGATGTCCTGGTCGACGCCGACCTCGTCCAGCCGCAGCACCGCCGCGACCGCCGCGCACACGATGCGTTCGTTCTCGGTGCCGGGCGGGACGATCGTGCCGGTGACCACCACGGGCTCGGGCAGCGCGTTGCGGTCGAGCTTGCCGTTCGCGGTGAGCGGGAACTCCGTCAGCACGACGATGTGGGTGGGCACCATGTACTCCACCATGTGCTCGACGGCCCACGTCTTGACGTCGTCGGCGCGCAGCTCGGCGCTGCCGGCGGCCGGGATCACATAGCCCACCAGGTAGGTGCCGCCCGCCGAGTTCTTCTTCGCGACGACGCAGGTGTGCCGTACTCCGGGGTGTTCGGCGAGGCCGACCTCGACGTCCTCGATCTCCAGCCGCATGCCGCGGATCTTGATCTGGTTGTCGGCGCGGCCGAGGAAGTCCAGCGACCCGTCGGGGGCGAACCTCGCCAGGTCGCCGGTCCGGTAGAGCCGGGAGCCGTCGTCGGCGAAGGGGTTCGCGACGAACCGGGACGCGGTCAGGCCGGGCGCGTTGACGTAGCCGCGCCCCAGCAGGAAGCCGCCCACGTACAGCTCGCCGCCGACGCCGACGGGGACCGGGCGCAGCTCGTCGTCCAGCACGTACAGCTGGGTGTTGGGGTTGGCCTTGCCGATGGACGTCGACAGGCGTTCCGCCGCTCCCCGGTAGATGACGTGCGAGACGCCGATCGTCGTCTCGGCCGGGCCGTAGCCGTGGTACATGGGGATGTCGAGCCGGGTGCGGAACCGTTCGTACAGCTCCGGGGTGAGCACCTCGCCGCCGCACCACACGTGCCGCAGGCTGTCCAGCCGTCCGGAGTCGCCGGCGATCTCCAGCAGCACGTCCAGCATGGACGACACCAGGTAGGTGAAGGTGACGCGCTGTTCGGCGATCACGCTCAGCAGATGGTGCGGGTCGCGTTCGCCGCCGGGCCGCAGGACCACCAGCCGGCCGCCGCTGACCAGCGGCAGGAAGATCTCGTTGATGGAGATGTCGAAGGAGAGCGGCGCCTTGAACAGCGAGGCGTCGTCGTGGCCGAAGTGCAGGATCTCGTCGACCTGCCACAGCAGGCGCTCGCTGATCGCCTCGTGCCGGATCATCGCGCCCTTGGGCCGCCCGGTCGAACCGGACGTGAAGATCACGTACGCCAGCGCGTCGCCGGGGACGGCGACTTCGGGCGCCTCGGCCGGGTAGGAGCCGTACGCCCAGTCGCCGAGGTCCACGGCGACGGCTTCCGGTTCCTCCGGGGCGTGCTCGCCCGAGTCGTTGAGCTGGACGACGACGCGGGCGTCCTCGATGACGACGGCACGGCGGGCGGCCGGCCACTGCGGGTCGAGGGGCACGAACGCGCAGCCCGCCTGGAGCACGCCGAGCAGGCCGATCACCATGTCGGCGGAGCGGCCGAGCGAGATGCCGACGACCTGCTCGGCGGTGAGCCCGCGTTCGATCAGACGATGGGCCAACTGGCCGGACAGCTCGGCTGCCTGACGGTAGGTCAGCGAGCGGTGCTCGTCGACGACGGCGACGGCGTCCGGCCGGGTCCGCGCCTGCTCGCGGAACAGCTCCACGACGGTCGGGCGGACCCGGTCGGCGTGGGTGTCGTTCCACCCGGTCAGGGCTTCGAGCCGTGTGGTCACGTCGGACGGGCCGATGGTGCCGAGGGGCCGGTCGGGGAAGTCGGCCAGGTCGTCGAGGGCGAGTTGGGCCTCGGCGAGCTCGACGCCTTCCGGGACGGTGATGCTGCGGCCGTCCGAGACGTCCGCACCTTCCACGCCGTCCACACCGTCCGGGCCGACCTGCCAACCGCCGGGTCCGGCACCGCCGTTGTCGACCCAGCCGAGGACGTCGGCGAACAGCGTGCCGGGGGTGAGGTCGATGCCGTCGGGGCTGCGGCCGGTGGCCCAGTACGACAGCCCGATGGCACACGCTTCGGCGATGGTCCTGTCGGAGAAGTCGCCGGTACGCCGGCGTACGTCGGCCAGGCGCGTGGGAGAAAGCAGCACAACGCGCGCGCGGGGTTCCATCATCGAAGACTCAGCATCCCTTCCATGGTATGAAAGTTAGCCTAACCTAAATTAGGGTTACCTAACTAGGCCTCTAGCTACCCTCTCGCCACGCTCGCCACAGTCGCGCGTACCGGCCGCCCAGAGCGACCAACTCCTCGTGCGTTCCCTGCTCCACGACGCGCCCCGCGTCCAGCACGGCGATCCGGTCCGCCGCCATCGCCTGGGTCAGCCGGTGCGCCACGAACAACGTGGTCCGGCCCGCGCACGCGGCCAGCACCGCCCGCTCCAACTCGGCGGCGCCCTCGCTGCCCGCCTCCGCGGTCGACTCGTCGAGCACCACCACGGGAGACCCGGCCAGCACCAGCCGGGCCAGGGCGATCTGGGCGACCTTGGTGACGTCCAGGCGCTCGCCGCCCTCGCCGACCATGGTGTTCAGGCCGTCGGGCAGCGCCTCGACCCACCCGTCGGCGCCGACCGTGCGCAGCGCGTCGGTCAGCTCGGCGTCGGTCGCCTTCGGCGCGGCCAGCCGCAGATCGTCGGCGAGCGGACCGGAGAAGACATGCGTCTCCTGCGTCAGGATGCTCACCAGGGCCCGCGCCCCGGCCTCGTCCAGACCGGCGAGATCGGTCGACCCGACCCGCACCGAACCGGCGTCCGGGGTCCCTATGCCCGCGATCAGCGCGGCCAGCGTCGTCTTGCCCGCGCCCGTCGCCCCCACCAGCGCGAGCGAGCCGCCGGCCGGGATCGTCAGGTCGACGTCCCGCAGGACCGGCTCGTCGGCGTCGGGGTAACGGAACGTCAGCCCCCGCACGGTCACCGGGTGGGGGCCGGAGTCCGCCGAGGCGACGGTCGCGTCGCCCACCAGCCGGTCCTCCGAGTCCTCCCCCAGCACTCCGACCAGGCGGGTCAGGCTCGCACCCGACTTCTGCGCCTCGTCGAAGGTGAACATGATGGCGCCCAGCGGGGTGAACAGCCGGTGGAACAGCAGCGGGGCCGCCGACACCTCGCCCAGGGTCGCGGCATCGGCCTCCAGCAGGGCGTATCCGACCACGAGGATCAGGACCAGCCCGATGAACTCGGCGCGGTTCTCCCGGCCGACGAACCGGCCGAAGAACCGGAACACGTCGATGCCGAGATCGCGCACCCGCTTCGACTCGACGGTGACCTTCTCGCGGAAGGCGTCCTCCAGGCGGTACGCCCGGACCGTGTCGATCCCGTTGAGACCGCTGATCAGCGCCTGCGCACGATCGGCCTGAGCCACCCGCTGCCTACGATAGAGCGGGGCGGACCTGGGGAGATACCAGCGCAGGGCGAGCGCGTAGGCGGGCAGTGCGCCGGCGCCCGCCAGGCCCAGTCGCCAGTCCAGGCCGAACATGCCGGCCGTGGCGATGGCGACCAGGACCCCGGCGGAGAACACCGTGGGGATGGCCGTGCGGATGCCCTTGGAGATGACGGCCACATCGTCGCCGACCCGGGAGAGCACGTCGCCCCGGCCGACCTGTTCGATGCGTGCGCTCGGCATCCCCAGCACGGCCCGGACGGCGCCTTCGCGCAGCCGGGCCAGCAGATCCGCGCCCAGCCGCCCGATCAGATAGGTGGACACCGCGGTGGCCGCCGCGCCGAGCAGCGCGGCGGCCACCATCAACGCCCCGATCGTGACCAGGCTCGAGCGCGGTTCGCCGCCGACCACTCCGTCGACCACCTCGCCGAGCAGCAGCACCGGGAGCACCTGGAGCGCCGCGCCGACCACCGTGGTGATCACGGTGGCCGCCGTCAGCCCCGGCACTTCGCGGCAGTGCGCCACGACCCATCGGGTGGCCTCGCGTCCGGTCGCCGTGCGCAGGGTTGCCGGGGCGACGCGTGTGTCGGTGGTGCTCACACCTACTCTGCCGCCGACTTGACGAGCTCGTCGATCGCGTAGGGCATGGACAGCAGGGTGCCCTGGGAGATGGCCGCGCCGATCGCCGGGCCCTCGCTGTCCAGCAGGTACGAGACCTTGCCGTTCTTCACCGCGCCGAGGTTGGCGAACAGCTTGTCCTTCTTCATGGCCTCCGTGTCCGCCTTGTCGTTGATGACGAAGACGCGGTCGACGTCGACCAGGTCCATGCGCTCGGGGGAGAGCGCCACGGAGAAGCCGCCGTCCGCGATCTTGTCGATCTCGGTCTGGTACTTGAAGCCGAGGCCCGTCAGCAGCTGTCCGCGCACGTCGGTGGAGGTGAACGGGTTCACCGCGTCCTTGTACCAGGACAGCGCGACGGCGGTCTGGTTCGCGAACTCGGGGTGCGCGGCCTTGGCCGCGTCGAGCTGGGCCTGGATGTCCGCGATCATCTTCTTGCCCTCGGCGGCCTTGCCGACCGCCGTCGCGATCTGGAGCGCGTTGTCCTGCCACGGCGCGCTGAACGGCTCCTTCTCGGCCTTGGTGCGGCCGACCGTCGGAGCGATCTTGGAGAGCTTGTCGTAGGCGGCCTGGTCGACCTCGGAGTAGACCGCGATGATCAGGTCCGGCCGAAGCGCGGCGATCTTCTCGTAGTTGGGGCCGGAGTCGCCGTTGTTCATGATGACCTCGGGCTTGGTGTCACCCCACTTGTCCTTCACCCAGGGCCACTGCGTGTTGATGTCGGGGCTCTGACCCGTCGGGTTCGGGTACTGGTCGACCATGCCGACCGGCTTGATGCCGAACGCCAGGACGGACTGGTCGTCGGTGTAGCCGACGGTGACGACCCGTTCGGGCGCCTTCTTCACCGTCGTGGTGCCGAATGCGTGCTCCACGGTGACCGGGAACGCGCCGGCCGCAGCGGCAGCCGAGGTGGTGTCACTCGACGAGTCCTTGTCCGCCGAATCCGAGCCACATCCGGCCAGGAGCCCCACGCCCAGCGTCGCGGCCGACAACACCGCCGCGAATCGCCGCCAGGGCTTCATGAGCGTCGTTCGTTGGAGGAGCATCCGCATTCCCTTTGCTCTCGCACTGTCCGCTGCACCTTGTTCTAAGGGCAGGCAAACCTTATCCACAAAAGTGAGGTTAGCCTAGCCTAACTACTGCTTTTTACCTGGGGAGTTCTCCCGGACATGGGTGCGGCCGATCGGCACGATGAGAGGGCGACCGCCCACCGGGTCCTCGATCACCTCGGCGCGCAGCCCGAACGCCTCGTGCAGCAGTTCGGCGGTGATCACGTCACGCGGGTGCCCCTGCGCGAGGATCGAACCCGCCCTCATCACAATGAGGTTGTCGCTGTAACGGGTGGCCAGATTCAGATCGTGCAGCACCATGACCACGGTGCATCCCGACTCGTGCAGATCGTCCACCAGGTCGAGCACATCGATCGCGTGCGCCAGGTCCAGGTAGGTGGTCGGCTCGTCGAGCAGCAGCAGATCGGTGCCCTGGGCCAGGGTCATCGAGATCCAGACGCGCTGCCGCTGTCCGCCGGAGAGCGCGTCGACCGGACGGTCCGCCAGATCGGAGACCCCGGTCATGGCCAGCGCGCGCTCCACGACGGCCGCGTCGTCCGACGACCACTGCCGCAGCCAACTCTGGTGCGGATGACGGCCCCTGGCGACCAGGTCGGCCACCGTCAGCCCCTCCGGCGCGACCGGCGCCTGCGGCAGCAGACCGAGTTTCTTCGCCACGTCCCGGGTCTTGAGCCGGACGATGTCCTCGCCGTCCAGCACGACCGTGCCCCTGGTCGGCTTGAGCAGCCGCGTCAGGGTCCGCAACAGGGTCGACTTGCCACAGCCGTTGGGGCCGATGATCGTGGTGATCACCCCGGGCGGGATCGCCACGTCGAGTGCGTCGATGACGGTCCGGGCGCCGTATCCGACCGTGACGCCCCTGGCCGCCAGTCGCGAGCCGTCCTGGACCGCGGACCCGGATCCTGTCCCGGTACCGGACCCGGCCCGGGTGTCGGCCTCGGACTCGGTGATGTGCTGAGCGCCCACAAGCCCCCCTGATTTAGGTGTGCCTAACCTTTGTACCAGCTACTTGAGATTCGCCCGCACCAACAGGTGGACGAGGAAGGGGCCGCCGATCGCGGCGGTGACCACGCCGACCGGCAGGGAGATCGGCAGGGCCGTGCGCGCGACGAGGTCCGAGCCGATCAGCAGCAGCGCCCCGACCAGCCCGGAGGCCGCCAACGGCGGTGTCGGGAACCGCGTCAGACGCATCGCCACCTGCGGCGCCACCAACGCCACGAACGGGACCGGGCCCGCCGCGCTCACCGCCACACTGGCCAGCAGCACCGCGCACAGCAGCAGGACCGCGCGCACCGCCGAGTACCGCACGCCCAGGCCCGCGGCGACCTCGTCGCCGAAGTGCATCGGCTTGAACTGGAACGCGACGCACGACACGACGACCAGCAGGGCGAGCGAGCACCACAGCGCCACCCGGACCTCGTCCCACGACCGGTTGTCCAGCGAGCCGACCAGCCACGCCTGGGCCCGGGCCACATCGCGGATGTCCGCGGTGGCCAGCAGCCAGGTGATGATCGCCTCCATCACCGCGCTCACCGAGATGCCGATGAGGATGAGCCGGAAGCCGTCGATCCCGCGCCGCCAGGCCAGGAAGTACACCAGCAGCCCCGTGCCGAGACCGCCCAGGAGTGCCGCCGCGGACAGGCCGACCGCGTTGACGACCGCCGCGGTGGTCCCGCCCGACACCGTCACCAGGAACACCGCGACCGCGCCAGCGCCCCCGGTGATCCCCAGGATGTCCGGACTGGCCAGCGGATTGCGCGCGATGGACTGGGTGAGCGCCCCGGACACCCCGAGCGCGATGCCCACGACGAGCCCGGCCAGGGCGCGCGGCATCCGCAGGTCCATGATGACGAACTCGTCGACCGGCTCGCCCCGGCCGAAGATCGTGGCGATCACCTGGGGCAGGCCGATGGGGAAGTCCCCCACGCCGATGGACACGCAGAACACCAGGAAGGTCGCCGCTGCCAGCAGCAGCGTGACGAGCACCATCCAGGGCCGCCATACGAACGACACCTGGCCGAGCCGTACGCCCGGCGCCACCGACGGCTTCACGTCTGTCCCGTTCATCCCGGTCATGCGTTCTTGAACTTTCCGAGCCACACCAGAGCCGCGAAGAACGGGGCGCCGAGGAGGGCGACGACGACACCCGCGTCCAGTTCGCCCGGCCGTACCACCAGGCGGCCCACGATGTCGCAGACCAGCAGGACGATGGCGCCGAGCAGACCCGCGTAGGGGACCAGCCAGCGATAGTCCGGCCCGGTGAGAGAGCGGGCCACGTGGGCCACCATCAGCCCGAGGAAGGAGATGGGTCCGCAGGCGGCCGTCGCCGCGCCCGCCAGCAGGGTGATGGCCACGATGCCGACGGTCCGGCTCATGGCGATGTTGACGCCCAGTCCGCGCGCGACGTCGTCACCGAGGTTGAGCAGGTTGAGGGAGGGCAGCATGCTCAGGGCCAGCACCAGCCCGACCACGATGAACGCGGTCACCGGCCAGATGACGTCGAACCCGACGCCGGCCACCGAGCCCGCGTTCCAGAACCGCAGCGCGTTCAGCGCCGCCTGGTCCGAGAGCGCGATCGCCGTGGTCATCGCCGCGAGGAACACGGTGATGCCCTGACCGGCCAGGGCCAGCGTCAGGGGGTTGCCGGCCCCGCGTCCGATGCTCGCGAGACCGAACACGACGACACCGGCGACCGCCGCCCCCAGAAAGCCGAACCAGGCGTACTGGAACGGGTTGGTGAACCCGAACAGGGCGATCGCCGACACCACCGCGAAGGACGCGCCGGCGTTCACCCCGAGCAGGCCCGTGTCGGCGATCGGGTTGCGGGTGTACCCCTGGATCAGCGCGCCGCCGACGCCGAGGGCGATGCCGGCCACGATGGCGAGCACCGTGCGGGGCACGCGCACGGTCTGCACGATGAGTCTGATCTCGGTGAGCCGCTGGTCGGACTCGGGCGCCGCGAACAGCCCGTGCCACACCTCGCCGGGGGTCAACGCCCGCGCGCCGACGGCCAACGACGCCACTCCGACGATCGCCAGGACCGCCACCAGCGCGCCCAGTCCGACAACCCGTCGGCTACGGGCCTGTGTCGAGCCCCTCGGAGCGAGGCGCTCCACTGCAGTCATGCCCATGTCCACGTACGTTATCCCTATTGATCAACCGGGGAGACATGGCCCGGGGCACCTCGAGAAACCGGAGCCGCTCGGTGCCCCGGGGGGCCAGGACATGTCCCAGGACCTGTCCTAGCGGGCGCTTCCGTCGGCGACCGAACGGGCCTCGTCGAAGGCGGACTTGAGGCCCCGGTCGAGGAGCGAGTCCAGAATCTCGCCGACCCTGATCGCCGTGTTGGACAGCAGGGACGAGGTGATGCCGTGTGTGTGCTCCGTGCCGCCCTGCAGGTAGATGCCGCAGTGCAGATCGGGGTCGGTGGTGATGCGGTAGTCGCGCTCGACCCGCACGTTGCCCGCTTCGTCGCGCAGGCAGCGGTCCGCGACCTCGCCGAGGAGACCGACGGGGTCGGCCTGGCTGTAGCCCGTGGCGAACACCACCACGTCGGCGGCCAACGTGGCCTCCTCCCCGGTGACCAGGGACTTCACCGTGGCAAGGGCCTTGTCCGGGGTCTCCTCGACGCCGGTGAGCCGGGAGATGTTGATGAACCTCAGCCGCTCGGTGCCGAGCACTTTCTCCCGGTACATCTGCCGGTACAGGTCGTCGATCAGATCGATGTCCACCACGGAGTAGTTGGTGTTGCCGTGGTAGTCCATCAGCCGGCGTTTGACGTCGGCGGGCGCGGCGAAGTACTCGTCGACGGCCTCCGGGTCGAAGATCCGGTTGGCGAAGCTGCTGTCGTCGGCGGGGCTGTAGCCGTAGCGGGAGAAGACCGCGCAGATCTCGGCCTCGGGGAAGCGCCGGTGCAGGTAGGCGACGTTCTCGGCGGCGCTCTGCCCGGCTCCCACGACGATGAACCGCGAGGGTGCGGTGCCCTCCAAGCCGTCGACCTTCGCGAGCAGTTCGGAGTTGTGCCAGACGCGCTCGCCGCGCTCCACGCCCTCCGGCATGAGCGGACGCAGCCCGGTGCCGATGACGAGGTTGCGGGCGCGGTGGACCGCGAGCCCCTCCCCCGACCGGACCGTCACTTCCAGGTGGTCCACGGTTCCGTCGCGCACGACGGGCGCGACGCCGACGACCTCGTGGCCGTAGGAGACCAGGTCCTCGACCTTGGCGGCGGCCCACTCGAAGTAGTCGTGGAACTCCACACGCAGCGGGAAGAGGCTCTTGTGGTTGATGAAGTCGATCAGGCGTCCCTTGCTCTGCAGATAGCAGAGGAAGCTGAACTCACTGGCCGGGTTCCGGAGCGTCACCAGGTCCTTGAGAAAGGACACTTGCATGGTCGCGTCGTCGATCAGCATGCCTCGGTGCCAGCCGAAGCGCGGCTGCTGCTCGAAGAAGTGGGCGGTGACCGCCTCGTGCTCGTCGGCGCGTGCGTTGTGCTCGCTGATCGCGATCGCCATGGCCACATTGGACGGTCCGAAGCCGATGCCAATGAGGTCGTGGACCAGTGATGCGTCACCAGGCTGAACCTGTGACATGTCTCTCCCATCGTGCGGGGCAGACGCCTGTCAGGCGTGGGGAAAGTACGCAGGGTGGGCATGCCGACGGAGCGGCACACCGTTAACTTAGGTGAGCCTAAGCTAATCTTGTGAAGCTGTCGATGGGGGCGGATCGAAGACCGCTCCCCCAACTGCAAGGCCATGCATGCCCATTGAAAACTAAGGTAAGCCTTGCTTTACTTGCCACCGGTCAGTCCCTGCCTCGAGGAGGAACCCCATGCGGGTCGTCATGTTCGGTTACCAGACCTGGGGGCACCGCACCCTGCAAGCCCTCCTGGACTCCGAGCACGACGTGGCACTGGTCGTGACGCACCCCAAGAGCGATCACGCGTACGAGAAGATCTGGAGCGACTCCGTCGCCGACCTCGCCGAGGAGCACGGCGTGCCGGTGCTGATCCGCAACCGCCCCGACGACGACGAGCTGTTCGAGCGCCTCAAGGAGGCCGACCCGGACATCATCGTGGCCAACAACTGGCGGACCTGGATCCCCCCGCGCATCTTCGACCTCCCGCGCCGCGGCACGCTCAACGTGCACGACTCGCTGCTGCCGAAGTACGCCGGCTTCTCCCCGCTGATCTGGGCGCTGATCAACGGCGAGCCCGAAGTGGGCGTCACCGCGCACATGATGAACGACGAGCTCGACGCCGGTGACATCGTCCGGCAGGAGGCCGTGCAGGTCGGACCGACGGACACCGTCACCGACCTCTTCCACAGGACGTGCGACCTCATCGCCCCGGTCACCATCGGCGCGCTCGACCTCATCGCCACCGGGCAGACCGAGTTCACCAAGCAGGACCGGTCCCGGGCGAGCTTCTTCCACAAGCGGTCCATCGAGGACAGCCGCATCGACTGGAACTGGCCGGCCGAGGACCTCGAACGCCTGGTCCGCGCCCAGTCCGCGCCGTACCCGAGCGCCTTCACCTTCCACAAGGGCAAGCGGCTCGACGTCCTCGCCGCGGTGGTCTCCGAGAACAACTACGGAGGCACACCGGGCCGGATCTTCTACCGCGAGGGCGAGGGCGTGGTGATCGTCGCCGGCGCCGACGCCCGCACCGGCCGCAACCGGGGCCTGGCCATCACGCGCGTACGGACCGAGGAAGGCAAGGAACTGACCGCGGCGGAGTACTTCACGTCGATGGGCGGCTACCTCACCAGCCGCCCCTGATCGATCACCCCACCCCCCTGACGTGCCGGCCCCAGTACGGTCCTGTGGGCCGGCCGGACACTGCCGCCGTGCGGACCTTCCCGTCTCCGCACGGCGGCAGCGCCGTTCCCACCGTCGGGCGCGAGAGGTATTGACGCTCCCCGGGTGACTCCTATCATCCAGTGGGAGCGCTCCCACACCCTCGCCCACCCGCATCCGACCGTAACCAGGAGTGACATGAACCTGCCCAAAGGGGACGCAGCCGGGCCGAGCCGGCGTCGGCTCTCGGCCTTAGGCCTGCTGGCCGCCGCCGTCATGGTGACGACCAGCACCGCCACCGCGACACCCGCCACCACCGCCGCCTCCGCTCCCGAGGCAGCGGTCCGGGCCAGTACCCTCGGCGCCCAAGCCGCCCAGTCCGGACGGTACTTCGGGACCGCCGTGGCCGCCGGGAAGCTCGGCGACTCGACGTACTCGACCCTCCTCGACCGTGAGTTCACCATGGTCACCCCCGAGAACGAGATGAAGTGGGACACCATCGAGCGCTCGCGCGGCGCGTTCAACTTCGTCCCGGCCGACCAGATCACCAACCGGGCCCCGGCGCGCGGTCAGCGCGTCCGCGGCCACACGCTGGTCTGGCACTCCCAACTGCCCAGCTGGGTCAGCTCCCTCACGGACGCGAACACCCTGCGCAGCGTGCTGAACAACCACATCACCACCGTCATGAACCACTACAAGGGCAAGGTCCACTCCTGGGACGTGGTCAACGAGGCCTTCGCCGACGGCGGCAGCGGCGCGCACCGGCCCTCGGTGTTCCAGAACCTGCTCGGCGACGGGTTCATCGAGCAGGCCTTCCGCACCGCGCGGGCCGCCGATCCCGCGGCCAAGCTCTGTTACAACGACTACAACATCGAGAACTGGAGCGACGCCAAGACCCAGGGCGTGTACCGCATGGTCCGCGACTTCAAGGCGCGGGGCGTCCCCGTCGACTGCGTCGGCTTCCAGGCCCACTTCGGCGCGGGCGGCCCGCCGACGAGCTTCCAGACCACGCTGGCGAACTTCGCCGCGCTCGGCGTCGACGTGCAGATCACGGAGCTGGACATCGCGCAGGCGTCGACGACCGCGTACGCGAACTCGGTCCGGGCCTGTATGAACGTGGCGCGCTGCACCGGCATCACCGTGTGGGGCATCCGGGACATCGACTCCTGGCGGACCGGTCAGAACCCGCTGCTCTTCGACAACTCGGGCAACAAGAAGCCTGCCTACCAGTCGGTGCTCACCACGCTCGGCGGCACGGCCGTCGCGTCGAGCGGCACGAAACGGGCCGCCGCACTGCCGAGCAGCTTCGGCTGGAGCTCCGGCGGTCAGCTGATCGCGCCGAAGTCGGACGCCACCCACACCATCGCGGGGATCAAGGACCCGTCGGTCGTCCACCACAACGGCAAGTACCACGTGTTCGCCAGCGTCGCGAGCTCGGCCGGCTACGGCCTGGTCTATCTGAGCTTCAGCGACTGGTCGCAGGCGGGTTCCGCCACGCACCACTACCTGGACCGCACGGCCATCGGGGCCGGGTACCGGGCCGCGCCGCAGGTGTTCTACAACACGCGGCAGGGCCTGTGGTACCTCGTGTACCAGACCGGCAACGCCTCGTTCTCCACCAACCCCGACATCGGCAACCCCGACGGGTGGAGCGCGCCGCGCAACTTCTACGCGTCGATGCCGGACATCATCCGGCAGAACATCGGCAACGGCTACTGGGTCGACATGTGGGTGATCTGCGACAGCGTCGACTGCTATCTGTTCTCCTCCGACGACAACGGGCACCTGTACCGCTCGCGGACGACCCTCGCCCAGTTCCCGAACGGCTTCACCGACACCGTCATCGCGCTCCAGGACTCCAACAGGTACGCCCTGTTCGAGGCGAGCAACGTGTACAAGGTGCAGGGCGGCAACCAGTATCTGCTGCTCGTCGAGGCGATCGGCTCCGACGGTCGGCGCTACTTCCGCTCCTGGACCGCCGGCAGCCTCGCGGGCTCCTGGACCCCGCTGGCCGCGACCGAGGCCAATCCCTTCGCGCGGGCCACCAATGTCACCTTCCCGTCCGGCAGTTGGACGCGCGACATCAGCCACGGCGAAATGCTCCGGGCGGGCAACGACCAGACGCTGCCCATCCCCTCCTGCCGACTGCAGTACCTGTACCAGGGCAAGGACCCGAACGCCGGCGGCGACTACAACAGTCTGCCGTGGCGCCTCGGCCTGCTCACCCAGACCGACTCGACCTGCTGACCTCGGCAGCGGCGTCGTCCCGGCGGCTCCCGGCAGCGGCCGGGGGCCGTCCCCGCGTACCGTGGTCCTCGCTCTCTCCCCCCGAGCCGAGGGACACCATGGCGCGCATCATCGACCGGACCGTTCTGATCGTCGGCGCCTCCTCGGGCATCGGCGCCGAAGTGGCACGCCGACTGGCCCCCGGAGGCAACCGGCTGGTCCTCACCGCACGGCGCGCCCCCGAACTGGCCGCCGTGGCGAAGGAGGTACGCGCGGCGGGCAGCGACTGCCTCGACATCGCCGCCGACGCCCTGGATCCGCAGGCGGCCGCCGAGGTCGTGGCAGCCGCCGTCACGGAGTACGGCTCCGTCGACGTGGCGCTGCTCAACGCCGGCCAGGGGCCGGACATGTCCATGGACCAGGTGAGCGTGGCGGACGTGGCCCGGATCATGGCCCTGAACTACGACGTCGTCGTGAACTACCTCGTCCCGCTGATCGCCCGGATGGGCAGCCAGCGCGGCGGCGGGCTGATCGCCCACACCAACTCCCTGGCAGGGCTGATGGGCCTCCCCCGCCAGGGGCCGTACTCGGCCGCGAAGGCGGCGGCGCGCACGCTCGTCGACTCCGCGCGCGTCGAACTGGCGCCCAGGGGAATCCGGTTCACCTCGATCCACCCGGGCTTCGTCGCCACGGACCGGATCAGCGGGGACGGCCTGCCCAAGCCCTTCCAGATCAGCCAGGAGCGGGCGGCCCGGCACGTCGTCCGGGCGCTGGAGAGGGAACCGGCCCAGGCGTACTTCCCCTGGCCCACGGCGGCGTTGGTCCGCACGCTGCGCGCCCTGCCCACACCGCTCTCCTCCGCGGTGCTCCGGAGACTGGCCGACGGATAGCCCTCGGGCTCACTCGTCGTTCACCCGGCGCATGAGCCGCTGCAGCGGGTGGAAGCCGTCGTGGGAGAGGCCGGGCGGCATGCCGCCCGCCTTGCCGAGGGACAAGTTTTCCCCCGGCGCCCGAGGACCGTCGGCCGAGGTGAACTCCCGGGCCACGCCCAGGCGTTCGCACACGTGCGCTCGGTACAGCGTCCACCTCAATCGGTTGCGTACGTTTTCTTTTCGGCGAGGTACGACGACTCGATCGCGTCCAGGTCTGCGCGCAGTTCCTTCGGGGTGCCGGTCATGGTGACGCGGCCGCGGTGCAGGACGTAGACGCGGTCGGCGATGTCCAGCACCTTGCGGACGTGCTGTTCGACGAGGAGGGCGCCGAGGCCGCGGTCGGCCGCCTCGCGCACGGCGCGCAGGAGGCGATCGACCACGAGCGGGGCGAGACCGAGGGACAGTTCGTCCGCGAGGAGCAGCTTGGGGGCCCGGCCCAAGGCGCGTGCCAGCGACAGCATCTGCTGCTCGCCGCCGGACAGCATGCCCGCGCCGGTCCGCAGCCGTTTCTCCAGTTCCGGGAAGAGTTCCAGGGCCCGCTCCGCCGGTACCCGGCCGACCCGTAGGTTGTCCGCGGTGTCGAGGCGGGTGAAGACCGCTCGCTCGCCGACGTACGCCAGGCCCTGGCGAGCCCGGCGGTGCAGCGGGGCGCGGCCGGTGTCGCCCAGCCAGCGCACCTCGCCGTCCAGCGGGGCCAGTTCGCCCGACAGCGCCCGCAGTGTCGTGGTCTTGCCCGCGCCGTTGGGTCCGAGCAGGGCGACGACCTCGCCGGGGCGGACCCGTAGGTCGAGGTCGCGTACGACGGGCCGGCCGCCGTACCCGGCGGACAGGGCGCGGGCTTCGATCAGGGACGCGGTGTCGTCCACGGACGTTCTCCTTCGTCAGCCGGCCGAGGCCGCCGTCAGCGCCTTGCGGACGTCGACGAACGTCGAGCCCTCCTTGGCCCACTCGATCTTCCCGTCGCGGATGGTGAGTTCGGTGGCGGTCGTGTTGTGGATCCGGTCGAGGCCCTTGATCGGCAGGGCGGTGGAGGCCTTCCAGGTCAGCGGCGGGGTCAGTCCGCCGGTGTCGATGCCCGACGTGGTGTTCAGCTCCTCCACCAGCGCCTTGGAGGTGATCGTGGGCAGTTGCTTCACGGCCTCGGTGAAGACCTTGAAGGCGACCCAGGTCGTGCCGTTGGCGCCGTTGGTGGTGTCGATGTCCTGGCCCTTGGCGGCCTCGACGAAGTCCTTCCACACGGCGTCCGAGGACGGCGGGTAGTAGCCGGTGATCGCGGCGCCCTCCAGCGGGCCGGCGCTGCCGCCGGTGCTCTCGGCCAGTTCGGGGGTGAGGTTGCCGACGACGCTGCCGAGCCTGGTCTTCGCGCCGGACTGCACGTACGACTTGACGAACAGGTCGGAGTGGGTGCCCAGGATGACGCTCACGCAGTCGCTGTCCTTGGTCGCGGTGGCGACCTGCGGGGCGAGATCGGTGGCCGTGATCGGCACCTTGAGGTCCTTGGGCGCCGCCCCTCCGGCGGAGGTCACGCCGAGGGTGAGGAACTGGGAGACGATGGCGGCGGCGGCCACGTCGTAGCGGACGCCGGAGATCTTCTTGCAGCCTTCCTCCACGAGCTGCATGCCGTGTGCCGCGAACACCACCGGGGTGCCGCCGTTGACCGGGAACGACAGCGGGTTGGAGAACTCCGCCGCCGAGACGCCGGTCCCGCCGATGTAGGGGATGCCGGCCTTCTCCAGGATGGGCATGTAGCGGTCGCCGGCGAGGCTGTAGGAGCCGACGACGGCGATCACCTTCTCGGCGACGGCCTGCTGGGCGCACTTCTCGGCCTCGTCGGGGTCGTTCTTGTCGTTGCAGGTGATCACCTTCAGCGGGCCGCCCTTGATGCCGCCGTTGGCGTTGATCCACTTCTCGTACGCCAGGGCGGTGAGCCGGACTCCGGGCTGGGCGCTGCCCTGGGTGTTCTCCGGTGTCCAGACCATCACCTTGACCGGCGTGCCCTTCAGGGCGGAGGTCTGCGCCGAGCTGTCGGACGCCTCTCCCCCGCAGCCGGCGGCGAGTAGGGCGCCGGTCACCGCGAGAGCGCTCGCTGTGGCGGTTCTGCGTCGGCGTGAGTCGTTCATCGTTCCTCCGAGGAGCTCGACGTGGAGATGGCGAACAGCATGGGGTGCGTTTTTGGGTTAGTGAAGTACTCTCGGCACAATTATTTAAATGAATGTGCTGTCTCGCCCCACCCCTGGGAGGTTTCCCCGATGGACGACATCCTGCGGTTCGCGCTGTTGGGCCTCGGGCTCGGCGCCCTCTACGCGCTCACCGCGCACGGCATCGTGCTGGTCTACCGGGGCTCCGGCGTCCTGAACCTCGCGCACGGCGCGATCGGGATGACCGGCGCCTATGTGCAGTGGGAGCTCTCCGCCGGGCAGGGCATGCCGTACTGGCCCGCCGTCGCCTGCGGGGTGCTCGCCTCCGCGACGCTGGGCGTGCTCACCCATCTGCTCGTGCTGCGCCCGCTGCGCCGGGCGTCCTCGCCGGCCCGGCTGGTCGCCACCCTGGCGGTGTTCATCGTGCTCACCGCCCTCGCCGTCAAACGCTACGGCGACAGCCTGGAGCTGGTGCCGGGCAAGCTGCCCACCCGGCTGCTGACGATCGGCGGGGTGACGGTGTCCGAGGACCGGGTCTGGCTGCTCGCCATCGCGGTCGCCGTGACCGCCGTCCTCCATCTCCTCTACAAGCGCACCCTGTTCGGCCTGGGCACCACCGCCGTCGCGGAGAACGAGGGCGCCGCCGCCGCGCTCGGCTGGTCCCCGGACGTCATCGCCACCGGCAACTGGGCGCTGGGCTCGGCGCTCGCGGGACTGACCGGCATCCTGATCGTGCCGGTCATCGGCCTGTCGGTGACCGGCCTGACCACGCTGCTGCTGAGCGCCCTGGCCGCCGCCCTGGTCGGCAGGTTCTCGTCGTTCCCCGTGACCCTGGCCGGCGGCCTGGTCATCGGGATCGTGCAGTCCGAGCTGACCCGCTTCGGCTCGGGCGTCACCGGGCTCGCCTCGTCGGTGCCGTTCCTGTGCATCGCCCTCGTCCTGGTCGCGCGCGGACAGGCGCTGCCGCTGCGCGGCACGTTCCTGGACCGACTGCCCGCCCTGGGCACCGGACGGGTCCGCCCCGTGCCGCTGGCCCTCGCGGTCGCGCTCGCGCTGCTGCTGGTGAGCCTGGCCACGCCCCTGTGGGCGGACGCGATCACCAACACCCTGGTGCTGTCGCTGATCATCCTGTCGATCGTCGTGGTCACCGGGTACGCCGGACAGGTCTCCCTCGCGGCGTACGCGCTGGCCGGGACCGGCGCCTTCATCGCCGGGCATGCCGCCGCCGACTGGGGCTGGCCCTTCGAACTCGCCCTCCTCGCAGGGGTGTTGGGCACGATCCCGATCGGCCTGCTGTTCGCGCTCCCGGCCGTCCGCACCCGCGGGGTGAACCTGGCGATCATCACGCTGGGGCTCGGCACCACCCTGGAGGCGATGGTCTTCCAGAACACGGACCTCGCGACGACCCCGGGCAGCGACGGCATCGCCGTGGGCAGGCAGACCCTCTTCGGGATCAGCGTGTCCGGGCTCGACCATCCGCAGCGGTACGCCTCCGTGGTGCTGGTGATGTTCGTCGCCGCCGCACTGGTGGTCGCCAACGTGCGGCGCAGCCGCACCGGCCGCCGGCTCATCGCCGTACGGGCGAACGAGCGGGCCGCCGCCGCGCTCGGCATCGACGTCCGGGCCGCCAAGCTCTACGCCTTCGGCCTGTCCTCGGCCATCGCCGCGCTCGCCGGAGTGCTCACCGGCTTCCGCTCGACCTCGGTGGTCCTCTCCGACTTCGCGAGCTTCGACTCCGTCACCGCGCTCGGGCTCGCCGTCATCGGCGGCGTCGGCTTCCTGGTCGGCCCGCTGTTCGGCGCCACGTTCGCCGCGGGCACGGTCGGCGCCCGGTTCGGGGACCTGGTGCTGCCCGGGCTGAGCGAGTGGATGCCGCTGATCGGCGGGGTCGTCCTCGTGCTGACACTGGTGGGCAACCAGGACGGCATCGGAAAGGACCTCGGCAGACAGGCGGCGGCCGTGGAACGCAGGGTGCTCCCGAAACGCCGTGCCGCGGTCCGCCCCGAGGCGGCGAGGACCGCACCGGTGCCGACGGTCCGCCGTGCCGCTCCCCTCCCTCTCCAGGTGCGCGACCTGACCGTGCGCTACGGCGGTGTCGTGGCCGTCGACGGGCTCTCGCTGGACGTCGAGCCCGGCCGGGTGGTGGGTCTCATCGGCCCCAACGGCGCCGGCAAGACCTCCGCCATCGACGCGGTCACCGGCTTCACCCGGGCCGCCGCCGGAAGCGTCCGCCTCGGCGAGCACGACGTCACCCGCGCACCGGTGCACCGACGGGCGGCGGCCGGGCTGAGCCGGTCGTTCCAGTCGCTGGAGCTGTTCGAGGACATGACGGTGCTGGACAACCTGTACGCGGCCTGCGACCGGCCCGGCCGGTGGGCGTACCTCACGGACCTGATCCGTCCCGGCAGCCGTCCGCTGCCCGCCCAGGTGCTCGTCGCCGTGCGGGAGTTCGGGCTCCAGGACAGTCTGGACCGGCCGGTGGGCGACCTGTCGTACGGCGAGCGCCGGCTGCTGGCCATCGCCCGGGCGGTGGCGGCGTCGCCGTCCGTGCTGCTCCTGGACGAACCGGCCGCGGGGCTGTCCGACGACGAGACCCGGGAACTGGCCCACCTGGTACGGCGGCTCGCCGAGGACTGGGGCATGGGGGTGCTGCTCGTGGAGCACGACGTCGACATGGTGATGAGCGTCTGCGACCGCGTCGTGGTCCTGGACTTCGGGCGCCGGATCTGCGCCGGCACCCCCGAGGAGGTGCGGCGCGATCCGGCGGTACGGGCGGCCTACCTGGGCGAGCTGGAGCCCGAGGCCATGGCCTGAACCAGACTCATGCGTCCCGGAGGTCGGCGACGTACGGCTGATGGGACAGCAGCCCGCCGTCCACGCGCAGGGTGTGCCCGGTGATGAAGGCGGACTCGTCGGAGGCGAGGAACACCACCGCCGAGGCGACGTCCTCCGGGCGCCCCAGCCGTGGGGTGAGGTGATGACGCAGCATCGCCTCCCGGATCGCCCCGTGCGCCGAGCCGGAGCTCGCCGGCGTGACGATGAACCCCGGGGCGATGGCGTTGCAGCGCACGCCCTGTTTGCCGTACTGGGTGGCGACGTACTGCGTGAGGTTGATCAGCGCGGCCTTGGACGCGCCGTACGCGGGGTTGCGCAGATCGCCCGCGAGCCCGGCGCCGGACGAGGTGTTGACGATCGAGCCGCCGCCGCGCGCGATCATGTGCGGGACGGCGGCCTGGATCGCGACCATCGTCCCGCGCAGGTTGATCCGCATGGTGTCGTCCCAGACCGCCGGGTCGGCCTCGACCACGGCGAGGTCCCGGCGGGCGGCCAGATGGGTGGCCGCCGCGTTGTTGTGCAGGACGTCGAGGCCGCCGTACGCGTCGACCGCCGCGGCCACCATGGCCCGCACGCTGTCGACGTCGCCCAGGTCGACCCGGACCGCCGTGCCGGAGCCGCCGGCGGCGAGGATCTCCTCCGTCACCGCCTTCGCGCCGTCGAGGTTCAGATCGGCGACGACCGTGTGCGCGCCCTCCGCCGCCAGCCGACGCGCCGTAGCGGCGCCGATGCCCGACGCCGCTCCGGTCACGATCGCGATCTTGTCTGCCAGTCGCCCCATGGGCGAACCGCCTTTCCTAATCGGTGAGTTCACTCCCGACGACGGAGACGAAGGACACGCATTCGCCGGGTCCGCCGCCGAGGTTGTGGGTGAGGGCGAGCGAGCGCCCTTCGGCCACGGCCTTGACCGTCCGCTCGGGCGGCGCCTCCCCGCGCAGTTGCAGCCACGCCTCGAACATCATGCGCAGGCCCGAGGCCCCGATGGGGTGACCGAAGGCCTTCAGGCCGCCGTCCGGGTTGACCGGCAGCGCGCCGTCCAGGTCGAACGCCCCGCTGCTCACGTCCTTCCACGCCTGTCCTCGCTCGGAGAAGCCGAGGTCCTCCATGAGCACCAGTTCGGTGGGCGTGAAGCAGTCGTGGACCTCGGCCAGCGCGAGTTCGGCGCGCGGGTCGGTGACGCCCGCCTGCCGGTAGGCCTCCCGGGCGGAGGCGACGACCTCGGGGAAGGTGGTGAAGTCGTACGTCGGGTCGAGGAGGCCGTCCGCCGGGCCGGCCACGAAGGACAGCGCCTTCACGAAGATCGGCTTGTCGGTGTACCGGTAGGCGTCCTCGGCCCGGACCACGATCGCGGCGGCCGAGCCGTCCGACACCCCCGAGCAGTCGAACACGCCGAGCATGCCCGCGACGATCGGGGCCGACCGGATGCGCTCCAGCGGCACCTCCTTGCGGAACTGGGCGCGTGGGTTGCGGGCCCCGTTGACGTGGTTCTTCCAGGCGATGCGCGTGATCACGTCCTTCATCTCCGCCGCCGCCAGGCCGTACTTGGCGGCGTAGGCGGGGGCCAGGAGGGAGAAGTTCGCCGGGGCGGTGATCTCGCCGCGGCTGTCGTCGCCCGCGCCCGGGATCGCCGTGCCGGACAGCCCGGACATGCCGGAGTCCTTGAGCTTCTCCACGCCCACGGCCATCGCCACGTCGTACGCCCCGGAGGCGACGGCGTAGCAGGCGTTGCGCAGCGCCTCGGAGCCGGTCGCGCACATGTTCTCCACGCGGGTGACCGGCTTGTGGGGCAGCCGCAGCGCCCGGCTCAGGGTCAGTCCGGACACCCCGGACGCCTGGGTGCCGAACCAGAAGGCGTCGATGTCGTCGAGGACGATGCCGGCCGAGGTCACGGCCGCGCCGACGGCGTCGACGAGCAGATCGTCCGCCGAGCGGGTCCAGTGCTCCCCGAACGGCGTGCAGCCCATGCCGACGATCGCGACCCGGTCCCGGATTCCGTGCGAGCCCATGTGCCCGTCCCCTCAGCCGTCGTCGCCCAGCCGCACGGGCCGGGCCTTCCAGAAGTAGTTGTGGACGCCGGCGGCGGTGACCGTGCGCCGGAACGTCATCTCGACCCGGGCGCCGATGACCGCGTCCGCCTCGGTCGCGTCGGTGAGCTGGCAGCGGAACCGGCCGCCGCCGTCGTAGTCGACGACCACGACGAGCATCGGCGGGCTGGGCGTGTGGGCCAGCCGGTCCACCGTGAAGGTCGCCACCGTGCCGCGCACCGCGTCCATCGGCTCGTCCGCCATGGCGTCGACGGCCCGGCAGGAGACGCACACCCGGTCCGGCGGGAGATGCCGGGTGCCGCACTTCTCGCACCGGGAGGCGACGAAGCCGTACTTCCAGCCGACCCGGCGGTGTGCGGGCGGCGCGTAGGGCGGCTCCGGGTCCGGCCGGCGGGGCGGTTCGCGGTCGAGGAGGCCGCGCCAGGTGAGGTAGGCGGCGTACGGCATCGGCTCGCCGCCGGCGGCGATCTGCGCGGCGACCGGGCGGGCGCTGCGGTGCGCCGGGAGCGCGTCGGTGGCGCGCAGCAGCAGGACGCCCGCGCCGTCGCCGAGCACAAGGAGCGCGATGAGCTCGCCGGGCCGGGCCCGGTCGAGGACGTCGGCGAGGAGCAGGCCGGGCTGGGCGGCGCCGGCGTTGCCGATCGCCCCGGCGAGGTCCGGGGTCACCGCCTCGGGGCGTACGCCCGACGTGCGACGCACCGCGGCGCACGCGCGCGCGTGCAGGCCGGAGACGACGAGGTGGTCGATCGCCCCGCGCTCCAGGCCGGCCTGGTCGAGGGCGGCGGCGAGCGCCTTGTCGGCGAGGGACACGTAGATCTCCTCGGCGAAGCGTTCCTCCCAGACGCGGGAGGCGGGTGCGCCGGGCAGCCGCCAGCGGTCGAGGAGTTCGTCGCTGACGGTGTCGTGGGCGAGCAGTTCCGCGATGACCGGGGCGCCGTTGCGGTGTCCGCCGAAGACGAACGCGGCCGCGCCGTCGCCGCCCGCCAGTTCGTCGGCGCCGCCGGGCAGGCCGGTGCGCAGGTCGGACAGGACGGCCAGGGTGGGCTGCGGGGAGCGGGCGGCGGTGACGAGCGCGCCGAGGCCGGAGCGCACCGAGCCGGCCATGTCGACGGCGAGGACGTGCTCGTCGAGGCCGAGTGCGGCGTGCACGGCGGTCGCGTTGGTCTTGTCGAGGTAGGCGGGGGCGGCCGTGGCGAGGAAGAGCTGGGCGATGCGGGGCCGCAGTCCGTCGCGGGCCAGCGCTCCGCGGGCGGCCTCGACGGCCATGGACGTGGTGTCCTCGTCGTAGCCCGCGACCGCGCGTGTTCCCCTGCCTGCCGAGGTCCCCAGTACGGCGGCGACGTCCGCCCGTGCGAGGCGGTGGTACGGCACATGGGCGCCGTACGCGATCAGTCCGGGCATCAGCGTCCTCCAGGGGCGTGAGTGGTGTGCGTCGGCCGTTCGAAGACCGCGGCCAGGCCCTGGCCGCCGCCCAGGCACAGGGTCTCCAGGCCGTAGCGGGCCTGCCGGCGGTCCAGCTCGCGCAGCAGGGTGGCGAGGATGCGGCCGCCGGTGGCGCCGACCGGATGGCCCAGCGAGATGCCGGAGCCGTTGACGTTGAACCGCGCGAAGTCGGCCTCGGTCAGGCCCCATTCGCGGGTGCAGGCCAGCGCCTGGGCGGCGAAGGCCTCGTTGAGTTCGATCAGGTCGATGTCCGCGAGCTTCAGTCCTGCCCGCTCCAGTGCCCGTGCGGTGGCGGGCACGGGCCCGATGCCCATCGTCTCCGGTGGCACGCCGACGACCGCCCAGGAGACCAGGCGGCCGAGCGGGCGCAGGCCGAGTTCGCCGGCGCGTTCGGGGTGGGTCACGACACAGATCGAGGCGCCGTCGTTCTGCCCGCTGGCGTTGCCGGCCGTGACGGTCGCCTCGGGGTCCTGCCGGCCCAGCACGGGACGCAGGGCCGCGAGCTTCTCCAACGAGGAGTCGGGGCGCGGGTGTTCGTCGGTGTCGACGACCGTCTCGCCCTTGCGGGTCGACACGGTGACGGGGACGATCTCGTCGGCGAACCGGCCCGCCCGTTGGGCGGCGACGGCCTTCTCGTGGGAGCGCAGGGCGAGTCGGTCCTGTTCCTCGCGCGGGATGCCGTACGCGCGCCGCAGGTTCTCCGCGGTCTCCAACATGCCGCCGGGAACAGGGTGGTCGACGCCCCCGGAGGTGACGCGGCCCCGGGCCAGCCGGTCGTGCAGCATGGCGCCCGCTCCGCGTACGCCCCAGCGGGCGTCGACGGTGTAGAACTCGGCCTGGCTCATCGACTCGACGCCGCCGGCCAGGACGAGGTCGCTCGCGCCGGTCTGCACCTGCATGGCGGCGGTGATGACGGCCTGGAGGCCGGAGCCGCAGCGGCGGTCGATCTGGAGGCCGGGCACCTCGACGGGCAGTCCGGCGTCCAGGGCGGCGACGCGGCCGATGGCGGGAGCCTCGCCGTTGGGGTAGCACTGGCCGAGGAGCACGTCGTCGACGGCGGCCGGCGGGATGCCGGTGCGGTCCAGGACCGCGCGGACGACGGTGGCCGCGAGCCGGGCGGCCGTGACGTCGCGGAAGACTCCCCCGTAGCCACCGACCGGGGTACGTATCGGTTCGCAGATGACCGCGTCACGCATCCGTCATGCCTTTCGTCAGCGAGGGGCGACAGCGAGGGGCGATTCACATGTACCGGCCGCCGGTCGCCTCGATCACGGCTCCGGTGAGGTAGCTCGCCATCCCTGAGGCGAGGAACAGCACGACCTGGGCGACCTCGGCGGGTTCGCCCGCGCGGCCCATCGGGATCTCGGCGAGCTTGGCGTCCCAGGCTGCCGCGGGCATCGCCTCGGTCATCGCGGTGCGGATCAGTCCGGGCTGTACGGCGTTGACGCGGATGCCGGCCTTGGCGAGTTCCTTGGCGGAGGCCTTGGTGAGCCCGACGAGACCGGCCTTGGCGGCGCTGTAGTTGGTCTGCCCGAAGTTGCCGACCTTGCCGGCGATGGAGGAGATGTTGACGATGCTGCCGCCCTCGCCGTGCTCCCGCATCGCCTCGGCGGCGTACCGGGTGCCGTTCCAGGCGCCGGTGAGATGGACGTCGAGGACCGCACGGAAGTCGTCGATCCGCATCTTGCGCAGGGTCGCGTCCCGGGTGATGCCGGCGTTGTTGACCATCACGCCGACGGGTCCGAAGACCTCCCCGCAGTGTGCGACGAGGGCGGCGACCTCGTCCTCGTCGGTGACATCGCAGCGCAGCGAGGAGGCCGCGACGCCGTTCTCGGTGAGGCGCTCGGCGGCCTGCGCCGCCGCGTCCGCGTCGATGTCGCCGATGACGACCCGGGCTCCCGCGTCGCCCAGGACGACGGCGATCTCGTAGCCGATGCCCTGGGCGCCACCGGTGACCACGGCGTTCCGACCGTCCAGCAGTCTCATTGTCAGTTCACCTCGACTCCTCGTCATTCCTCTAAAATAGATAACCTATTATGCTGAAACAATCAATACAGCGATCCTGCTGTGCGAGCGGGACCGGACGAGGAGTGGGCGCAGGTGGACATCAGCTATCCCCCGGAGACCGAGGCGTTCCGCACCGAGGTCAAGGAGTTCCTCGCCGAGGCGCTGCCGCCGGACTGGCAGGGCATCGGCGCCCTCGACGAGGAGGCGGCCTGGGCGTTCGCCCGGGACTGGCGCCGTCGGCTCGCCGAGCGCCGCTGTCTCTCCCTCGCCTGGCCCGAGGAGTACGGCGGCCGCGGTCTGTCCAAGCTGCACCAGGTCGTACTGATGGAGGAGCTCGCGCTGGCCGGGGTGCCGTTCGGGCTGCCGCAGGACACCTTCGGCGTGAAGATGCTGGCGAACACGCTGCTGCGCTGGGGCACGGAGGAACAGAAGCGCCGTTTCCTCCCCCGCATCCTCAGCGGCGAGGACACCTGGTGCCAGGGGTACTCGGAGCCGGACGCGGGCTCGGACCTGGCCTCGCTGAAGACACGGGCGGTGCTCGACGGCGAGGAGTGGGTGATCGACGGGCAGAAGGTATGGACCTCCGGCGCCCACCACAGCGACTGGATCTTCGTCCTGGCCCGCACGGACCGCGACGCGCCCAGGCACCGCGGCATCTCCTTCCTGCTCGTCCCGCTCGACCAGCCCGGCGTCGAGGTGCGGCCGTTCCGCATGATGAGCGGGCAGCTGCACTTCAACGAGGTGTTCTTCGACGGCGCCCGCACCCGCGCCGATCTCGTCGTCGGCGGCGTCGACAACGGCTGGACGGTCGCCCAGAGCCTGCTCGGCGTGGAGCGCGGGGAGGAGGCGGCGACCAACCCGATCCTGTTCCGGGCCGAGGTCGAGCGCCTCGTCGAACTGGCCCGCCGCTACGGAAAGGACCAGGATCCGGTGGTCCGGCAGCGGATCGCCTGGTGCTGGTCCAAGGTCGAGATCATGCGCTACCTCGGCTACCGGATCCTCACCGGCTGGCTCAAGGCCGCCGACCCCGGCCCCGAGTCGTCGATCGCCAAGCTGTACTGGAGCGAGTACCACACCGAGGTCACCGACCTGGCGATGGACATCATGGGCCTGCACGGCCAGGTGCCGGTCGGCCGACCGCCGCTGCGGACCTACCGCACCGACGACCCCGGCGCCGCCAACTCCTCCGCGTCCTGGTCGACGACCTACCTGATCGCGCTCTCCGGCACGCTCTACGCGGGCACCTCCCAGGTACAGCGGAACATCCTCGCCGAGAAGGTGCTGGGGCTCCCGCGCGAACCGCGGGCGACGGCGGGTTAGCAACGGTCTGACCTGTGCCGTTCCAAGGAATCACCAAGCCTGTTGGGTCCCGCCCCGGGCAGGACTATCGTCGATACCGTGTGCCAGAGCGCGGGAGAACGGCCGGTGACGCCGCAGGACGAGGCCGTGATCGGCTGCACGGGGACGGTACTCATCGGAACCCGCGGTTCGGCGGGCCCCGGCGAGATCCTGGTGCGGGTCCGGGGCGGCTCCGAGACCTTTCTCGCCTGGTCAGAGGATCCGCTGCCGACGGGGACGACGGTGCTCGTGATCGAGTCGCGCGGCTGCCGTGCGGTCGACGTCGTCGTGTGGGCGGATCCGTTGGACGCGCTCGGCGATCTCGCCGACGCAGACTGAGGAGCAGAGACAGACATGTTCGGATACCGCGTTCCCGCTCCCGACGAGGCGATGCTGATCTCGGGGGGCCGGCGGGGACTGGGGGGCGCGCCGTTCCGAGTGGTGACGGGGCACGGCAAGTTCGTGCTCCCGATCTTCCGCAAGACCCGTTTCCTGACCCTGTCGATGTGCGAGTCGGAGGTCACCGAGACCTGTGTGACCCGGCAGGGCATAGCGCTGCACGTCCGCGCGGTCATCGCGTTCAAGGTCGGCAACGACCACGAGAGCATCATCAACGCAGGCCAGCGCTTTCTCTCCGACCAGGACCAGATGGCGGTGCTGACCGGGCGGATCTTCGCCGGTCACCTGCGGTCGATCATCGGCTCGATGACGGTCGAGGAGATCGTCACCGAGCGGCAGAAGCTCGCCGCGGAGGTCCTGGACACCTCCAAGACCGAGATGGCGAAGATCGGTCTGATCGTGGACTCGCTGCAGATCCAGTCGATCGACGACGGCGACACCGGCTACATCGACGCGATGTCGGCGCCGCACAAGGCGGCCATCCAGCGACAGGCCCAGATCGCCCAGGCGCAGGCCACCCAGGCGGCGGCCGAGGCGGAGCAGGCGGCGGCCCGTAAGCAGGCCGAGTACGCCCGGCAGACCGCGATCGTCAAGGCGGAGTACTCGGCCGAGGTGAACCGCGCCGAGGCACAGGCCGCGCAGGCCGGACCGCTGGCCCAGGCGCACGCCCAGCAGGAGGTGCTCGCCGCCCAGACCGAACTGGCGCTGCGCCAGGCCAAGCTGCGCCAGCAGCAGCTGGTCGCCGAGATCGTGAAGCCCGCCGAGGCCGAGGCCGAGCGGATCAGGGTGCTCGCCGCCGCCGATGCCCAGCGTATGAAGATCCAGGCGGAGGCGGCCGCCTCCTACGACCGGGTCGCGCTCGACCGGATGCTGATCGACCAGCTCCCGCAGATCGTGAAGGAGGCCGCCGGCGGCCTCGCCGGGGCCAACGTCAATGTCCTCAACGGCGCGGACGGCCTCGGCGAGATCGCCGCCGGCCTGGTGTCCCAGGGCCTGACGATCCTCGACTCGGTCCGCCAGAACCTGAACGGCGACTCCACCGACGGCCGCGGCCGCCCCGAGGGAGGCGGCGGCAACGGCGTGCTCGAACTGCGCCCGGGCCGCGAGAAGAAGTCCGACGACGGCCCGGTCGACGTCGACTAGTCAGGCGGTCAGGCGGTCAGGCGGTCAGGCGGTCAGCGCAGGGCTCCCTTCGTGGCGTCCGCGATGAACCCGCGGGCGAAGAAGGTGAACACCAGCACCAGCGGGATGACCGACAGGAGCACCCCGGCCATCACCATGCTGTAGTCGGTGGAGTGACCGGCGTACAGCTGGGCCAGCGCCACCTGGAGGGTGAGCCGGTCGGGGTTGACCAGCATCACCAACGGCAGGATGTAGTCGTTCCAGGCGGCGATGAAGGTGTAGATGCCGAGGAACGCCAGCGCCGGGCGGACGCACGGCAGCACCACGTGCCAGTACTGGCGGAAGAAGCCGGCGCCCTCGATCCGGGCCGCGTCCAGCAGCTCGTCGGGGACGCTGGTGCTGGTGTACTGGCGCATCCAGAAGATGCCGAAGGCGTTGGCCGCGGCGGGCACGATCAGCGCCTTGAGCGTGCCCAGCCAGCCCAGCTGCACCATGATCTCGTACTGCGGGATGATCGCCAGCTGGGTCGGCAGGATGTACATCGACAGCAGGACGCCGAACAGGATCTTCTTGCCGGGGAAGTCGTACTTGGCGAAGGCGAAGGCCGCCAGGGAGTCGAAGAACAGCACGAGCACGGTCGTGCAGACCGCCACGATCACCGTGTTGAACAGCGACCCGAAGAAATCCATCTTGTCGAACAGGTGCTGGACGTTGGTCACCAGGTTGTCGCCGAACCACAGCTTCGGCGGGTAGCTGTAGATGTCCTGCGAGGTGTTCGTCGCCATGACGACGATCCAGTAGAACGGGAACACCGAGATGACGACACCGGTCATCAGGACGAGGTGGACGGAAAGACCCCGGGCGCGCTTGCGGTTGAGGCTGTTCACGACCGTCGCTCCTTACGCTGCACCAGGCGCCAGTTGACGACGACGATGAGCAGGATCAGCAGGAAGAAGGCCCAGACGATCGCGGCCCCGTAGCCGAAGTCGTTGTTGTCGAAGGCCTGGTGGTAGAAGTACAGCAACGTGGTCAGACCGGCCTGGCCCGGACCGCCGGAGTTGGGGTTGGTGGACGCGTCGCTGCCGAACAGCACCTGCGGTTCGGTGAAGCTCTGCAGGCCGGTGACGGTGGAGATGACCACGGTGAACAGGATGATGGGCCGCAGCAGCGGGATCGTGATGGAGAAGAAGATCCGGACGGGGCCGGCGCCGTCCATCCGGGCGGCCTCGTAGAGCTCCGAGGGGATCGCCTGGAGGCCGGCGAGGTAGATGATCGCGTTGTAGCCGGTCCACTGCCAGGTCATCAGGGCGGCGATCACCAGCTTGATCGTCCACTCGTTGCTCATCCAGGGCACGGCCGACAGGTGCACCGACTTCAGGATGGCGTTGATCAGGCCGAAGTTGTTGCTGAAGATCGCGCCGAAGAAGATCGCGATGGCCACCAGCGAGGTGATGCTGGGGATGAACAGGGCGACCCGGTAGAACGCGGTGAGCCGCTTGGTGGAGTTCACCAGCACCGCGAGCACCAGCGCCAGGATGAGCATCGGCACCGTGGACAGCACCCAGATGACGAGGGTGTTGCGGATGGACAGCCAGAAGACGGGGTCGTCCCAGAGGAAGCGGAACTGCTGGAACCCGACGAACTGCATGTCCCCGATGCCGTCCCACTTCTGGAACGCCAGGTACACGGTGTAGAGCACCGGGAAGAGCATGAAGACCGAGAAGAGCAGGTAGTACGGGGAGATGGCCAGGTACTGCGGCCAGTACCTGGTGGCCCGCCGCCGGGGCCCGGGCCGGGCCCCGGCCGACACCGGCCGGATCCGGCGGCCGGGCCGGCCCGAACCGCCGCGTGGGCGGTCTCGGGCCGGCCGGCCGACGGGTCCGGGGTCGGATCCGGAGGACGGTCCGGTGGCGGCCGGGCCGGCTACCGGGCTTGACGACATGTCACTTCACTCCCTGCCGCTGGGCGATCTGCTTGGCCTGGCTGACGGCGTCCTTCCAGGCCGTGTCGGGGTCCTTGCCCTTGGCCTCGATGCTGGTGAGCTCGCTGTAGAAGGGAGCCGAGACGGCCGCGTCGGCCGGGGCCTCGTAGGCGGCGGGGATCTTCTCGGCCGCCGGTCCGAAGATCTCGATGGTCTTCTGGCCGCCGAAGAAGGCGTCGCCGCCGGTCAGCGCGGGCAGTTTGTAGGCGGCCGGGGCGGTCGGGAACAGGGCCGCGTCGGTGAAGCCGCGGGCCTGGTTCTCGGGGCTGAGGATCCAGCTGATGATCTTGAATGCCTCTTCGGGGTTTCCGCTGGTCGCGGGGATGGCCAGGAAGGACCCGCCGAGGTTGGACGGCCCGCCCGGCAGGCTCGCCACCCGCCACTTGCCCTTGGTGCCCGGGGCGGCGTTGCTGATGTCCAGCGCGTGCCAGGCGGCGCCGATCTCGGTGCCCAGGGTGCCGGAGCCGATCGCCGCGTTCCACGTGTTGTCGTTGATCTTGGCGTCGATGCCGAGGGTGTAGGGCTTCACCGCCGTGGTCCAGGCGGTGCGGATGTGGTCCTGGTCGCCGATGAACTTGCCGTCCTCGTCGATGAACCGGGTGGTTCCCTGGCCGACGACCATGGTGAAGACCGAGCCGATGTTGTTGACGAGGAAGGTCTTGGGCACCGCCTTGTGCAGCTCGACGCCGGCCTTGAAGTAGTCCTCCCAGGTGGCCAGTTGCGCGGAGACCTGGGCGGGGTCGGTGGGCAGTCCGGCCTGCGCGAAGAGGTCCTCGCGGTAGAAGGTGGCGCAGGGGCCGATGTCGATCGGGAAGCCGATGAGCTTGCCGTCCTGGGTGGTGGCCTGCTTCAGCTTCCACGACAGGTACTGCGGGACCAGCTTGTCCGCGCCGACGGTCTTCAGGTCGACGAATCGGTCGGCGTTGGGCAGGAAGGAGGCGATGTCCTCGCCCTTGATCCCGGTGATGTCCGGGGCGGACTGCGCCGCCCGCAGGCCGGTGAGCAGCTTGGTCTTGAAGTCGCCGCCGACCACGGAGGTCTTGAGGCTGATCTCGGAGAAGTGCGTCTTGGCGTCCGCGACGACCTTGTCGCTCAGACCGCCGGCCCAGTACCAGAGGCTCAGGTTCTTGCTGTCCTTGCTGCCGCTCGACCCGGAGCCGCCGCACGCTGCGGTGGCGCCGGCCGCGGCGGCCGTCAGTACGGCGGCCTGGAGGAATCGTCTGCGGGAAAGGTCCACGGTCTTCTCCTAGTTTTCGGCACGTCAAAGAGGGGCCTGGGGCGCGGCGGGGACCGAGTGGCCGAAGGGCATCGGCGTGGTGTGCACCCTTCGGCCACCCGGGGCTTGTGACCTGGTCCTCTCAGACGGTGCCGATGCGTCCATGGCGGCGTAATGCGCCGTTCATCCGCTTCGGCCGACCGGAGTGGGGTCCGGAACAGGCTCCGAATTACGCAAGAGAGTGCACCCGGTGCGCAGGTTTGACAAGGGTCAAGCACGTATCGAGACATTCATGCGTGACTTTGCTTGAGTTTGGCGAGTTCGCGAGTATGGTCTGCCGCATGCTCCCTGACCGAAGACATCAGCTGATCCTGCGTGTCCTGCGCGCGGACGGGCCCACCTCGGCGGTCTCCCTGGCCGAGAAGGTCGGGGCCAGCCAGGCCACCATCCGGCGCGACCTCGTGCAGCTGGAGGAGGAGGGCCTGCTCAAACGCGTCTACGGCGGCGCCGCGCCCGTGGTGGGCGAGGACGACCCGTTCGCCGACGTGGCCGCCGTCCGGGTCGAGGCGAAGGACGCCCTGGCCGCCTGGTGCGCAAACCTCGTCATGGACGGCGAGACGGTTCTGCTCGACATCGGCACCACGGCCCACCGGGTGGCCCGTCATCTGCACGGCCGGTCCCTCACCGTGATCACCAGCAATCTCGCCGTCTACGAGGAGCTCCAGGACGACAAGGACGTCCAGTTGATCCTGTTGGGCGGGGTGGTCCGGCGTGACTACCGCTCGCTGGTCGGCTTCCTGACCGAGGACAACCTGCGGCAGATCCACGCCGACCGGCTGTTCCTCGGCACCAGCGGGGTCCGCCCCGACGGGCAGGTGCTGGACACCACCGCCGTCGAGGTGCCCGTCAAACGGGCGATGATCGCCGCGAGCGCCCAGGTGGTGCTGGTGGCGGACGCCGGGAAGTTCCCGGGCACCGGCATGGCCCGGGTGTGCGGTCCGGAGGAGCTGGACGTCGTGGTGACCAACGCCCCGGGGGACGAGAAGACCTGTAATCGACTGCGTGAGGCGGGAGTTGAGGTGGTCGAAGTATGAGACTCACGATCCTGGGCGGCGGCGGCTTCCGGGTCCCGCTGGTCTACCGCGCGCTGCTGGGCGACCGCGGCCCGGGGCGCGTCACCGAGGTGACCCTGTACGACCTCGACGCCTCCCGGCTGACCACCATCCACAAGGTCCTCGCCGACCAGGCCGCCGGGCACCCCGACGCCCCCGTCGTCACCGTGACCACGGACCTGGACGAGGCGGTGACCGGCGCCGACTTCGTGTTCTCGGCCATCCGCGTCGGCGGGCTCGGCGGACGCGCCGCCGACGAGCGGATCGCCCTGGAGGAGGGCGTCCTGGGCCAGGAGACCGTCGGCGCGGGCGGCATCTCCTACGGGCTGCGCACGGTCCCGGTGGCGGTGGAGATCGCCCGCCGGGTCGCGGCCCTGGCGCCCGACGCCTGGGTCATCAACTTCACCAACCCCGCCGGCATGGTCACCCAGGCCATGACGGCCCATCTCGGCGACCGTGTGATCGGCATCTGCGACTCCCCGGTGGGTCTCGGCCGCCGGGCGGCCGGCGCGATCGGCGCCGACCCGGCTCGCGTCCGCCTGGACTACGTCGGGCTCAACCACCTGGGCTGGCTGTGCGGTCTGTACGCCGACGGCCGGGACCTGCTGCCGGCGCTGTTCGCGGACGAGACGGCCCTGACCTCCTTCGAGGAGGGCAAGCTCTTCGGCGCCGACCTGCTGCGCACGCTCGGGGCGCTGCCGAACGAATACCTGCACTACTACTACTTCAACCGCGAGTCGGTCGGCTCCGCCCTGGCCGCCGAGCAGACCCGGGGCGCCTTCCTCCACTCCCAGCAGCAGCACTTCTACGACTCCCTCGGCACGGCCGAGGGATCGCCGCCGTCCGCGCGGGCCGCCTGGAACGCCTGGGACGCCACCCGGCTGGAGCGCGAGATCACGTACATGGCCGAGAACCGGGACGCCGTCGGCATGGGCGAACGCGACTCCTGCGACCTGGAGTCCGGCGGCTACGAGCAGGTGGCCCTCGCCCTGATGCGGGCCATCGCCCTGGACGAGCGCGTCTCCCTGATCCTCAACGTCCGGGGCCGCGGCCGGATCGACGTCCTCGAGGACGACGACGTCGTCGAGGTCCCCTGCCATGTGGACGCCAACGGCGCCCGGCCCATCGCCGGAGCCCCGCTGCCCGACCACGGCAAGGGCCTGGTGTGCGCGGTCAAGGCCGTCGAGCACGCCGTCATCCACGCCGCCGCCACCGGTGAGCGCGCCCACGCGGTCAAGGCGCTGACCATCCACCCGCTGATCGACTCGTACGCCGTCGCGAAACGGCTGCTCGACGGCTACCAGCGCCACTTCCCCGAACTCGGCTACCTGGGCCGCTGAACCTCCTCCGAGACGCCGTTCGGGTGCTCGAAGGCGTCGAGCGGCGGGACCGGGCGCGGGCCGGACCCCGGACGCCAGCCCAGGTCCAGCTTGCGCAGGCCGACGCCGTCCGGCGCCCAGATGTGGCAGCTGTCGAGCACCCCGGCCGTGGCGCGGGGGCCGTGCGCGGGCTCGCCCGCGGCACGGCGTCGCGCGTTGGCCGACATGGCGGACTGCACCACGGCAGGCCCGAGCACCCGGGCCAGCTCGTAGAGGTGGGAGCAGCCCGAGACGCCGCGGAAGCGCTCCTGGACCGCCCGGTTGTATCCGGCGGCCACGCTGAGTCCGACCAGGCCGTCGAAGGCCGGCGCGATGAGCGGGCACTCGGTGTGCGGGAAGGTCCGCATGTCCGCCGCGGCGGCCGTGATCACCATGTCCGTGCGACGGACGCGCACGACCAGCGTCATCCGGTGGACCGCACCGGCCGGTCCCGGCGCCCACGGCCGCTCGTCGCACAGCTCCGCCTCGACCGAGATCTCGTCGCCCTCCTCCTCGCCGCCCTCCTCCCTGGCGGTGACGGTGATCGTCCGGCGGTGCAGCGGGGGTTCGGCGGGAGTCATGACGCGGTCGCCTCCGATGCGTCCTGCGATTCGTCCTGCGGTGCGTCCTGCGGCTCGGTCGCGCGCTCGCCCAGTCCCGCGAACTCGGGCGGCCTGCGCTCGATGAAGCTGCGCACGCCCTCGCGGTAGTCCGGGGCGCGCTTGGCCGTGGCCAGGAGGGCGGCCGCGTGGTCGCGGGCTTCGGTGAAGGTCCTGGCCTGGTCGTCGGCCAGCTGCCGTTTGATGAGCGACATCGCGTACGGGCTGGCCGAGCGGGCCAGTTCGCCCGCGTAGGCGAGCGCCGCCGGGAGGAGTTCCGCCGGCTCGACCAGTCGGTTGACCAGGCCCATCGCGAGGGCCTCGGCACCGGTGATCCGGCGTGAGGACAGCAGCAGATCGCTGGCGGCACCATGGCCGACCAGCCGGGGCAGGAGCCAGGACACGCCGTCCTCGGCGACCAGCCCGCGCGCGCTGAACGCGGCGGCGAACTTGGCGTGCGGCACGGCGAACCGGACGTCGCACATCAGCGCCTGGTTGAACCCGATGCCCGCGCAGGCGCCGTTGATCGCCGCGACAACGGGCTTCGGGAAGGACATCGGGCGGGTGCGCGGCGGCAGCCGATCGGTGGGCCACGGGCGGGCGCCGGACGAGGCTCCGTCCAGCACGCTCATGTCCATGCCCGGGCAGAAGCTGCGCCCGGCGCCGGTGAGCACCACGGCCCGCACCCGTGGATCGGCCTCGGCGCGGTCGAACAGCTCGTTGTAGAGCAGCTCCGTCTCCAGCGTCCAGGCGTTGTGCCGCTCGGGCCGGTTCAGGGTGAGCAGCATGACCCCGTCGTCGGTGAGTTCGGTGAGTATCACCGGGGTCGGCGGGGTCACCGGGGTCGGGTTCTCGGTCATCGAGGTCTCTCCCACCAGCCTAATAGGTAGATGAATCATCTGTATACCAGAAGTCCCGCCAAGGGAAGATCCACCGATCCCTTGACCTGGTACCCTCGATGCACTAAGACGATTCATTTTGCTATTTGAGGAGCCCACCGTGGCCGAGGCAGCCCGCGCAAGCGAAACGGCGACCGTGCCCGTCCCCGCCCGCAGTCGCGTCGGGCGTCAGGTGCGGGTGCCGAAGACCGCCGAGCTGGTCGCCGCACATCTGCGCCGCCAGATCGTCCGGGGCGAACTGCAGCCCGGCGACGCGCTGCCGCCGGAGTCGGGCCTGATGGAGCAGTTCGGGATCTCCCGGCCGACCCTGCGCGAGGCGTTCCGGGTGCTGGAGTCGGAGTCCCTGATCACGGTCCGCCGCGGCGCCCACGGCGGCGCCCGGGTGAGCGCGCCCGACGCGGAGGTCGCCGCCCGCTTCGCCGGCCTGATCCTCGAGTACCGCGGCGCCACCCTGGGCGACCTGTACCGCGCGGCCGCCATGATCGAGCCGCCCTGCGCCCGCCAGCTCGCGGCGAAGAACACGCCGGACGACATCAAGCGGCTGCGTGACGCGGTGGCCGCCGAGAAGACCGTCCTGGACGACCCGCTCGCACTGGTCGAGGCCCAGGACGCCTTCCACGCGCTGCTGGTCGAGCTCACCGGCAACCAGACCCTGATCCTGCTGTGCAGCATGGTGCGCACCATCATCGACCGCGCCAACGCCTCGTACACCGCGGCCGCCACGGACGCCGAGACCCAGAAGGCGCAGGCCCTGAAGGGGCACCGGGCACATGTGCGACTCGTCGGGCTGATCGAGTCCGGCAAGGCGGACGAGGCGGAGAAGCTGTGGCAGCGGCACATCTCCAGCGCCGACGACGTCGTGAACGCGGCGGGCCCCAAGACGGTGCTCGAACTCCTCGACTGAGCCGACCCCGACACCGCCTGCCGTCACCCCCTTGCCTCAGCGAAACAGTTAGATAATTATAGGAGGCGTACCGATTAGCTCTGGGGTCCGGAGGCGACGGCCATGGCCGAACAGCGCAAGCGCATCTTCGACTGCGACCAGCACATGTACGAGGAGCGGGACTCCTTCACCCGCTACCTTCCCAAGGAGTTCCTCGGTGCGGCTGTCGCGCCGGTGACGCTGCCGGACGGGCGGGAGGTGATCCTCGCCGGGGACCGGATCGTCGTCTGCCTGGAGCCGGAGTTCGGCCAGGTGTACCGCCCGGGTTCGCTGAAGGAGATGCTCAAGGCGATGGCCTCGGGCAACCCCGAGGAGACGTACCAGTTCGAACCGATGCACGAGGCGTACCAGAACCGCGACGCCCGGCTGCGGGTCATGGACGAGCAGGGACTGGACCAGACGATCATGTACCCGGGCGGCTGGGCACTGGTCGCCGAGGAGTATGTGAAGGGCGTCGAGCCGCTCTACGCCAACTACCACTCGTTCAACCGGTACATGAACGAGGTGTGGGGCTTCGACCACCAGAGCCGCATCTACGCCCCCGCGCTGCTCTCGCTGCGCGATCTGCCCAGCGCCGTCAAGGAGTTGGAGTACGTCCTGGAGCAGGGCGCCCGCTTCATCCTGCTGCCCACCGGGCCGGTGTACGGCCGCTCGCCGGGCGACCCGTACTTCGACCCGTTCTGGAAACTGGTCAACGAGGCCAAGGCCAGCGTCTGTTACCACATCAGCGAGTTCTACTACAACTCGCAGGTGGCGCCCTCATGGGGCTTCGACCCCCACCCCATCCACTTCCGGATGTCGGCGTGGCAGTGGCAGAACACCTACGGCCAGCGGCCCATCGAGGAGACGCTCTCCGCGCTCATCTTCGACAACCTCTTCGGCCGCTTCCCCGACATCAACGTCCTGGTGTCCGAGTTCGGCGCCGAGTGGGTGCCGCACTTCGTGCGCCACATGGACAAGAGCCGGGGCATGGGCCGCAACGGCCCTTGGATCGGCGGGCAGTTGGAGGAGCGGCCCAGCCAGGTCTTCCGCAAGCACGTCCGCGTGGTGCCCTACCCGGAGGACGACACGGTGAGCCTGGTGAAGCGCCTCGGCCACCACGAGTCCATCGTGATGGGCTCCGACTTCCCGCACGCGGAGGGCCTGGCCAACCCGGCGGACTTCCGCAAGCTCATCTCGGAGCTGGACGAGTCCGTGCAGGACGACATCATGTACCACAACGCCCAGCAGCTGATCAGCCGCTGAGCGTCGTGGAACCTCGCCTGGCGGCGGGCCCGGTCCGGCTCTAGCGGACCAGGCCCGCCGCCAGGTTCGCCATGTCGGCGAGAAACGCGGCGCCGTGCGGGGAGTGGTCGTAGCCGGCCAGCGGGTAGCCGTTGCTCAGACAGGCGAAGGACAGGCCCGACTCCGGGTCCATGAAGCCGAGTTGGTACGCCGCTCCGGCGCTGCCGAACAGCGCGGGCGACCCGGTCGACGGCAGTTGGCTGCCCGCGTCGGGGCCTGCCACGGTCACGAACAGCCCCATGCTGGTGCGCCGGCTGCCGCCGCCGCCGTAGATCTGCTCGCCGTACGGGTGGTCGGTCAGCCGGATCCGCCGCCCCTCCGCCACCGCCTCCGCCTTCCACAGGCCCGAGTGCTCCAGCGCCTGGAAGTAGAGCGCGACGTCGGCGGCCGTGCCGACGAGCGCGTGGCTGGGCTCGCCGGCCGCTAGGACGCGCGGGTCGGCCAGATACCAGGGGCCCCACGGGTCCGGCTCCTGGTCGTCGTCGGTGCGGTCCGTCGCGACCATCGGGGCGACGGTCGCCGACTGCCGGTCCTCCGGGACGCCCAGCTCGATCGACGACAGGCCGAGGGGCCGGACGATCCGCTCGTGCAGATAGTCGGCGAAGGCCAGACCCGTGCGCCGCTCGACGATCTCGGCGATCAGCCAGGCCGCCGAGGTGAGGTGGAACTGGAAGCGGCTGCCCGGCGGGCAGTCGAGCCGCCAGCGCCCGAAGGCGGCGAGCCGCTGCTCACGGTCGAGCATCTTGGGGTACCCGAGGGGCGCGAAGGGGAAGCCGGCGGTGTGCGTGAGCACCTGCTCGACCGTCACCACGTCCTTCCCGTTCGGCGCGAACTCCGGGATGATCGCGGCGACTTGCTCCCCCACGTCCAGGAGCCCGTCGCCGATCAGCTTCCACACCGCGCCCGCGACGATCGACCGTCCGACGGACTGGAGAACGTACCGGGTGCCGGGGTCGGCGTCGCCGTAGGTCTCGAAGGCCGCCAACCGCCCTTCATGAGCGACGGCGACCTGTGCGGACGGCAAGGGGCCCTGCTCGACCTCCCGGCGGATCCGGCTCAGCAGGGTGTCGAGGCGGAGCGGGTCGACCGTGTCAGGCACGTGTTCCTCCTTCGTGCGGCTCCCGCAGCCGGCTGCGGACGAGCTTGCCGTTGGCGTTGCGCGGCAGGTCGTCCACGAACCACCAGCGGACGGGGACCTTGAACCCGGACAGCCGGGCGCGGGTATGACTTCTGAGCGCCGTCGGCTGCGGCGGGGCGTCGGGATCGGCCGGTACGACGAAGGCGACGACGGTCTGGCCGAGCCGCTCGTCGGGCACGCCCGTCACCGCCGCGTCCGCCACGGCGGGATGCGCGGCGAGGACCGTCTCCACCTCCAGCGGATGGACGTTCTCGCCACCGCGGATGATCATGTCGGTGCGCCGGCCGAGGAGGTAGAGGTAGCCGTCGTCCGCGATCCGGCCCAGGTCGCCGCTGTGCAGCCAGCCCTCGGCGTCGATCCGGAAGAAATGGTCGGCGCGGGCGTGGATCTCGCCGATGCCGTCGGGCCCGGGATCGTCGACCCTGACCTCGACCCCGGGAGCGGGCCGCCCCACCGAGCGCAGCAGTTCGGTGCGTCCGGCGATCGCCTCCCGGTGGTCCTCGGGGGTGAGCACGCTGATCGGCGAGCCCTCGGTCTGGCCGAACATGTTGAGCATGCGGACGCCGGGCATCGCCTCGTACGTCCGACGCAGAGTGCCGGGGCGGACGGGCGCGCCGCCGTACTGGAGGACCCGCAGCGTTTCGTGGCGGGCCTCGCCGGCGGACAGGAGAGTCTCCAGCATCGCCGGGACCATGCTGGTGTGCGTGGCCCCGAGGCGCCGCAGCAGGGCCCAGCCCTCGACGGTGAACCGGGGCAGGCCGGTGATCAGCGCGCCCGCGGCGAGCGCGACGGCGATGTTGCCGAGGCCCGCGATGTGGTGGAAGGGGGCGCTGCCGCCGTAGAAGCTGTCGGGGTCGAGCGCGCACAGCTCGCCGTTGACGCGGGCGCGGGCGGCCAGGCGTCGTTGGGTCATGGGGACGGGCTTGGGCCGTCCGGTCGTACCGGAGGTGTGCAGGACGGCGGCGAGTTCGTCGGGGGCGGCGGTCAACTCCCGTTCCGTAGACCGTAGTTCGGGGACGACCGCGACCCTTCGGCCGGAGAGTTCGGCGACCTGTCTGCCGAGCTCGGCGAACTCGGGCTGCACGAGCAGGACTTGCCCCCGCGTCTCCTGGACGACGGCGGCGATCTCGTACGCGGTCGTGCGGACGCCCAGCGGGGCGAGCGGATGGCCGGACCCGGCGCCGCCGATGACGAGCGCCAGGGCTTCGGCGGAGGTGGCGACCAGCGCCGGGACCGGTGTGCCGGGCTCCAGCCCGAGCGTGTCCAGCCAGTCGGCCGCGCCGCCGGCCCGGTCGAGGAGTTCGCGACCGGTCCAGGTCAGGTCGCCGAACCGGGCGGCGGGTCGGGCGTGGTCGTAGGCCCGGCTCACCATGGCGGTCCAGGTGGCCACCTCGTCACTGCTCCAGGCGGGCCGCCGCGGTGCCGCTGACCACCTCGACGCCGTTCTGGTTGACCGCGGTGAGGGAGAAGCGGGCGACCGGCCCGGTCGACGCCTCCTCGGCGGACTGGGCGTACTCGGCGTACTCCACGGACTCGACGGTCACCGTGGCGGTGAGGGTGTCGCCGGGCCAGACCTGGGCCTTGAAACGCACCCCGTAGCTGAGCAGGGCCTCGATGCCGACCCAGTCGGTGAGCACGCGTGCGGCCATGCCCATCGTCATCATCCCGTGGGCGAAGACGCCCGGATATCCGGCGACCTCGGTGGCGAACACCTCGTCGGTGTGCACGGGGTTGTAGTCGCCGCCGGCGCCCGCGTACTGGACGATCCGGGTGCGCTTCAGGTCCTCGACGAGCACGCGCTCGCGGCTCTCCCCGACCTTGACGTCGTCGATGCGCAGGGTCATCGGCCCTCGTCCTTCCTGGTGACCGGCCCCTCGGGCACGACGGCCACCTGACGGGCCGTGACGACCGGTTCGCCGGCCGCGTCCCGGTACTCGGTGATCCGCTCGCTGAACAGCAGTCGTCCGCTGCGGCCCCGCTTCTCCCAGCTTCCGCCCGGTACGACGTGGGCGTACAGCGTCTCGCCCACGCGCACCGGACGGTGGTACTCGTAGTGCTGCTCGGCGTGCAGGCCCCCGCCCCACTCCGGCATCACCCCCGGCTCACGACCCGAGCCGAACCACTCCTGTCCGGCTCCTGGGCGCATCCGGTAGTCCGGGTCGTACTGGGCGCTCGCGATGGTGAAGGTCGGCGGGGCGAACTCCGCGTACGAGGGGTTCTCGTCGCCGATGGCGCGGGCGAACATCATGATGTGCCCCGCCTCGACGGGGAACGGTTGCGCTGTCATCTCGTCAACTCCTCGGTCAGTACGGCAGGAACGCGTCGCGGGTGGCCGCTTCGGGATCGAAGTCCGGCGGCAGGCCCTCGAACTCGGGCTCGCGCTTCTCGACGAAGCTCGCCACGCCCTCGCGGAAGTCCGGGGAGCCCGCGAAGAACTCCATGGCGGAGTAGGAGCGGGCCAGGGCGTCGGTGAAGGGGCGGTCGAGGTCGCCGTACACCTGGTGGCGTACGACGGCCATGGCGCGCGGTGAGCAGTTGCGGGCGATGTCACGGGCGTAGGCGCGGGCGGAGTCCAGCAGGTCCTCCGGTTCCACGACACGGCTGACGAGACCGAGGGCCTTCGCCTCGTCGGCGTCGAAGACGCGGCCGGACAGCAGCAGGTCGAGTGCGTTCTCCAGGCCGACCACGCGTGGCAGCACATACGGCAGGTTGTACTCGCCGGCCAGGCCGCGGCGGGTGAACGCGGTGGTGAAGCGGGCCCCGCGGGCGGCGAACCGGACGTCGCAGACGAGGGCCTGGACCAGGCCGATGCCCGCGCACGCGCCGTTGACGGCGGCGATCAGCGGCTTCGGCATGTTCCGCTTGCTGTACATCGGCACGCGGGCCCGGAGGTTCAGGGACTGGCCGGGCTGCGCGTTCTGCTCCAGGCGCTGGACGTCCATCCCCGGGCAGAAGGCCCGGCCGGCGCCCGTGACGATCACGACCCGGACGGCCGGGTCCTGCGCGGCCTCGTCGAGCAGCGCGAAGAAGCGGCGCTCCATGGGCAGGCTCCAGGCGTTCTTGCGCTCGGGCCGGTTGAGGGTGACCGTGGCGACGCCGTCCTTGTCGACCTCGTACAGCACCAGGTCGTCATGAGGGTCCTTGGCGGGCTCGTCGGGCATCACGTCACTCCTCCGTCAGCGGTTCGATGGGGTCGCCGACACCGGCCCGTTCCCCGGAGATGCTCACCACGACCTGCCCACGGGCACAGATCCGGCCGTCGGCCATCACGTCGACGTCGGCGAAGTGCAGTCTGCGGCCCCGCCGCAGGCAACGGGCGTAGGCAACGGCCTCCTGGCCCCGGGCGAGAGCGAGGTACTGCACCGACATCGACACGGTGCTGAGCAGACTCCCCTTGGTGAAGTCGTGCCCGGAGATCACGGCGCCCGCGCCCGCGGTGTCGATGAGCGCCGAGATCACCCCGCCGTGGAAGACGCCCTCGTGAGCGGAGAGGGTCTCGGTGTAGGGGAGCGCGATCTCGACTCCGTCCGGGTCCCAACGCGTCACGCGCAGGCGGCAGAAGCGGTTGAAGGCGACCCCGCGCTCCCAGCGGGCCCGGAACCACTCGCGGCGTTCGCGCTGTTCCTGGTCGGTGAGGGTCCTCGCCGCGACGGTCATCCGCGCACCTTCCGGTCTCTGCCTCGCTACCCAGGTCCATATAGTTACATGATTCAGCGCCATTCGCGAGCGTCGATGTATCATTTATCTAACCGATTAAGAGGGCTCGCCGGGAGAGCTCACCGAGAGGGGAGCGTGCTCGATGCCGTCTGCCGCCCTGGAGGGGATCCGCGTCCTCGATCTGTCCCGCATTCTCGCCGCGCCGCTGGCCACCCAACTGCTGGCCGACCTGGGCGCCGAGGTGATCAAGGTCGAGCGGCCCGGAGCGGGCGACGACTCACGGACCTACGGGCCCCCGTTCGCGCCCGGAACGGACACCGCCGCCTTCTACCTCTCCTGCAACCGCAACAAGCGGTCGGTCACCGTGAACCACGCCACCGCCGAGGGGCAGGAACTGATCCGTGCGCTCGCCGCACGCTCGGACGTCGTGGTCGAGAACTTCCGCGTCGGCACCCTGGCGAAGTACGGCCTCGACCACGAGAGCCTGCGCGCGATCGATCCCCGGCTGGTCTATCTGTCGGTCACCGGCTTCGGCCAGACCGGCCCCTACGCCGGGCGACCCGGCTACGACGGGATCTTCCAGGCCATGTCCGGGATGATGAGCGTCTCCGGGCACCCCGACGAGCCGATGAAGGTCGGGATCAGCATGGTCGACATCCTCACCGGGCTCTACGCCTCGACGGCCGTGCTGGCGGCCCTGCGGCACCGGGACGCCACCGGGGAGGGCCAGTTCATCGACCTCTCCCTGCTGGACTGCGGGCTGGCCTCGCTGTCGCACTTCGCGATGAACTACCTGGTCTCCGGCGAGGTGCCCGAGCGGCGCGGGAACGGCGGGTACGGGGGGATCCCGTCCCAGTCGTTCATGTGCAGCGACAGACCGCTGTTCCTCGTCGCCGGCAACGACAAGCAGTTCGCCGCGTTCTGCGCGGCGGCCGACCGCACCGATCTGCTCCAGGATCCGCGGTTCGCCACGACCTCCGCGCGCATCGCCCACCGCACGGAGATCCTGCCGGTGCTCCAGGACATCCTGCGCACCCGGACCCGCGACGAGTGGCTGGCCGTGCTCGACCGGCACGACGTGCCCGCGGGGCCGTTCAACGAGCTGCCCGAGGTCTTCGCCGACCCCCAGATCCGGCACCGCGAGATGCTGGTCGAGGCCGGCGGACTGCCCTTGCTGGCCAACCCCGTCCGGCTCTCGGCGACCCCCGTCGAGCGGTACGCACCGCCACCCGCGCTCGGCGAGCACACGGCCCAGGTCCTGGGCGAGCTGGCGGGGGTGACGCAGAGTCGGCTGGCGGAGCTGCGGGCGCGGGGGGTCGTCTAGGACCTGTCACACCTCCTGGACACCTCCTCGACACGGGCGGCAGCGCCCCGCGACCGGACTGTCGCGGACGGCGGCGCCCCGCGACCGGGCTGTCGCGGGCAGCGGCGCCCCGCGACCGGGCTGTCGCGGGTCAGCCGATCAGGGTCCGCCCGCCCTCCAGCATCAGCGTCGCGCCGGTCAGATAGGCCATGTCGTCGGAGACGAGCGCGGCCACCGCGCGGCCGATGTCCGTCTCCGGGTCCCCCATCCGTCCGAGCGGAATGGCACGGAGCACGCTTTCGGCTTTCTCCGGATGCGCGGCGAAGAAGTCCTCCGCCGCAGGGCTCAGCGCCGCCGGACACACGACGTTCACCCTGATCCCGTACGCGCCCCACTCCCGCGCGGCCACCCGGGTCAGCCCCCGGATCGCCTCCTTGGCCATCGCGTACGCCGCGAAGGTCGCCTCGCCCTGCACCGCGGCCGAGGAGCCGAGGTTCACCACGCTGCCCCGGCTCGCCCTCAGATGGGGCAGGGCGGCCCGCATGGCGTGGAACACCGCCAACGGGCCGCTGCGGTAGGCGAGTTCGACGTCCGCGTACGACGTCTGCTCCAGCCGACGCTGCACCGACGACTGCGCGTTGTTGACGAGCACGTCGAGGCCGCCGAACTCCCGTACCGTCTCGGCCACCATGCGGTCGACGTCGTCCCGTTCGCCGACGTCCCCGACCACCGTGAGCGCCCGGCCGCCGCGCGCCGCGATCTCCGCGGCGGTGTCCTTCAGGGTGCGTTCGGTGCGGCCGGTGATCGCCACCGCCGCGCCCTGCGCCGCCAGCGCGAGCGCGATGCCCCGGCCGACCCCCTGACCGCCGCCGGTGACCAGCGCCGTCTTCCCCGAAAGCCGTGTCATCACGTCTCCTTCCCGTCCTTCCAGAAGTCCGTCCAGGTGGGAAAGGCGTCGGGCAGCGCGGGCCGACCTGCGCCCGCCCAGCCCTCGAAGGCCACCGCCTGGGGGCGCTCGGTCACATCGGCCGCGTACCAGTGCTGCTCGCGGCGCCGGGTGAAGTACCACTCGCCGTCGACGCGCGCGTAGTCGTCGAGATAGCGGATCGCCATGACGATCCACCGCTCCCCCACCTCGTGCTCGGCTCGGCAGTACACGGAGCCGGTGGCGGTGTCACGGCCGGTGAACTCGATCCGGTGGCCGCAGATCTGGTGGACCGACCGGTGGAATCCGCGGACGAGCGGGTCGATGTACGCGCGCAGCGTCTCCCGACCGCTGCCCAGGCGCCCCATGTCGACGTCGGGAGCGAAGCAGCCCACCCAGGCGTCGAGGTCGCGGGCGTCCACGGCGAGCGCGTAGCGGACGGGCAGTTGCTGGACGGCGAGATGCGACTCGATCCGATCCAGGCGATCCAGAGGGTCAAGGCGGTCCACGCGGTCAAAGCCGTCGATGCGGTCGGGGCTGTCGTCGGGTGGTGTCGTCATGGCCGGGGTTCCTTCGGCAGGCCGAGGACCTGTTCCCCGATGATGTTGCGCTGGATCTCGCTCGATCCGCCGTAGATCGTCTCCGCGAGGGAGAGCAGGAAGGAGCGCTGACGGGTGTCCAGGCGGTAGTCCTCGCCGACGATCTGTCCCGCCGGACCGGCCAACTCCATGGCCAGATGGCCGAGTTGCTGGTGACGCGTCGAGGCGTACAGCTTGGCCGTGGTGGCCTGGGCGCCCGGGGTGCGGCCCGCGGTCAGTTCGGCGACGGTCCGCAGGTTGGTGGTGCGCATGATGCGTACGGAGATCCAGGCGTCGACGATCCGGCGGCGCAGCATGGGGTCGTCCAGGGCGCCCCGTTCCCGGGCCAGGTCGATCAGTGCCTGCGCCTCCCGTTCGAAGGTGAGCTGCTGGGGCAGCAGGGTGGTGCCGCGCTCGATGCCGAGGGTGGTCATCGCCGTGCGCCAGCCCTGGCCGACCTCCCCGACGACCAGGTCCGCGCCGGTGCGGGCGTCGGAGAGGAACACCTCGGCGAACTCGTCCTGACCGGCGAGGTTGCGGATGGGCCGGATCTCGACACCCGGCTGGTCGGCCGGGAGGAGGAGCATGGTGAGCCCCTTGTGCCGCACGGAGTCCGGGTCGGTGCGGGTGAGGAGGTAGAGCCAGTCGGCGTGGACGCCGAACGAGGTCCACACCTTCTGCCCGTTGACGACCCACTCCGCGCCGTCGCGTTCGGCCCGGGTGCGGACGGAGGCCAGGTCGGAGCCCGCGCCGGGTTCGCTGAAGCCCTGGCCCCAGAGTTCCTCGACGGCGAGGATCGGTGGCAGGAACCGCTTCTTCTGCGCCTCGGCACCGGTCGTGAGGAGCATCGGTCCGAGCAGGTCCAGGGCGTTGCCCGTGGCGCGGTAGGGCGCGTTCGCCCGGGCGTACTCGTACTCGAAGACGATCTCCTCGATCAGTCCGAGGCCCCGGCCCCCGTACTCCTCGGGCCAGCCGACGCCCAGCCAGTTCCCTGCGGAGAGCTCACGGTCCCAGGCGAGCCGCACCTCCCAGGCCTCGCCGTCGGTGGGGCCGCCCACGCCCCGGTGCTCGGCGAACTCCCCCACGAGGTGGTCCGCAAGCCAGTCCCGCAGCTCGTCGCGGAAGGCGCGTACGGCGGGCCCGAAGTCCAGTTCCATGTCAGCTCCCTTGCCGGTGGTCGCGGGCCGGTGGTCAGATGCCGAGCCGGGCCGCGAGCAGCTCGCGGTGGTACGACGGCGTGCCCAGCAGCGCCTCGGAGCTCTTGGCCCGCTTGAGGTACAGGTGGGCGGGATGCTCCCAGGTGAAGCCGATCCCGCCGTGGACCTGGATGTTGTCGCCCGCGACCTTGGTGAACGCCTCCGAGCAGAAGGCCTGTGCGATCGCCGCCGCGATCGCGGTCTCCGTCTCGTCGTCCGCGTCCAGCGCCCAGAGTCCGCCGTACGCGGCCGAGCGGGCGGACTCGATCTCCATGAGCATGTCGGCGCACTTGTGCTTGACGCCCTGGAAGGAGCCGATGGGCCGGCCGTACTGCTCGCGGATCCTGGCGTAGGCCACCGCGGCGTCCAGAGCGGCGGCGGCTCCCCCGACCTGTTCGGCGGCCAGCAGGACGGAGGCGGTGGCGAGGGTGCGTTCGAGGGCGGGCCAGGCCGTGCCCTCGGCGCCCAGCAGTCGCGCGGGGGTGTCCGTGAACTCCAGCCGGGCCTGTCCGCGGGTCTGGTCGAGGGTGGGCAGGGGCGTGCGGACCAGGCCCGGCGCGTCGGCGGCGACCGCGAAGAGGCTGACGCCGCAGGGGGTGCGGGCCGCGACGAGCAGCAGGTCGGCCAGGTGCCCGTCCAGGACGTAGGTCTTGACGCCGGTCAGCTCCCAGCCGCCGTCTGCCGTGCCGCGGGCGGACTCGCGGGTCGAATCGCGCGCGGACTCGCGGGCGGACTCGCGGGCGGTGAGCCGGATGCCCGGCTCGTCCCAGCGGCCGCCGTCCTCGGTCAGCGCCAGGGTGGCCACCGTCTCGCCGGACGCGATGCCGGGCAGCAGCTCACGTCGCGCCGCTTCGTCCGCGCAGCGCAGCAGGGCCTCGGCGGCCAGCGCCACGGTGGCGAAGTACGGCGAGCACAGCAGGGCGCGGCCCGTCTCCTCGAAGACGATGCCGAGGTCGACGTAGCCGAATCCGGAGCCGCCGTACTCCTCGGGTACGGCGAGTCCCTGCAGACCGAGCTCGCCGGCCATCCGACGCCAGACGACCGGGTCGTGGCTCAGCGGGTCGGTCGCCGGGCGGCGCACCTGCGCATCGCCGCAGTGCTTGGCGAGGAACGACCGTACGACCTTGCGCAGTTCGTCCTGTTCCTCGGTGAAGGAGAAGTCCATGCCTCGTCTCCCGCTTGTCGACCCGACCACTATACAGTTAGATAATTATAGTATCCGCACTGATTACACCAGGAGCGCGACGTGACCGATCTCTACGCCGAGTTCACGAGCCTGACCTTCGAGCGGCCCGCGCCCGGCGTGCTGCGCGTCGTGCTGGACGCCCCGAACCTCAACGCCGTGGATCCGCGGATGCACGGCGAGCTCGCCGACCTCTGGCCGGTCGTCGACCGGGACGCGGACACCCGCGCCGTGCTGGTCCAGGGGGCCGGCCGGGCCTTCTCGGCGGGCGGGACCTTCGACTCCATCGACGCCCTGACCGAGGAGTACGCGGTGCGCGCCCGGGTGATGCGCGAGGCCCGGGACATGGTCTACGGGGTGATCAACTGCTCCAAGCCGGTGGTCTCCGCGATCCACGGCCCGGCGGTCGGCGCGGGGCTGGTCATCGGCATGCTCGCGGACATCTCGATCGCGGCCCGTACGGCGAAGATCGTCGACGGGCACACCCGGCTCGGGGTCGCTGCCGGTGACCATGCGGCCATCTGCTGGCCGTTGCTGTGCGGCATGGCCAAGGCCAAGTACTACCTGCTGACCTGCGAGACGCTCACCGGCGAGGAGGCCGAGCGGATCGGGCTGGTGTCGAAGTGCGTGGACGACGGCGAGGTGCACACGGAGGCACTGCGCGTGGCGAAGGTCCTGGCCGCCGGGCCCGCCAGCGCCCTCAGCTGGACCAAGCGGTCCCTCAACCACTGGTACCGCACCGCGCAGCCGATCTTCGAGGCCTCCCTCGGGCTCGAGTTCTTCGGGTTCGGCGGGCCCGAGGTCGTCGAGGGACTCGCCGCCCACCGCGAGAAGCGCGCACCGGATTTCGAGGGCGTGGCCGGCAAGCACCCGATCGACCTCTGATCCCTGCTACTCACGAGGAGCCACCGATGACATCCGAACCCACCACCGCCACCGCCCGTGACATCCCCCCGCTGGTGCGGGGACTGACCTACGAGGACATGCCCGCCGGGCAGGTCTTCCGCACCGCCCGGCGCACGATCACCGAGACCGACCTGGTCAACTTCATCACCTGGGGCGGCTTCAACGAGCCCCTGTTCTGGGACGCCTCGCACGCCGCGGACGGCGGCTACACCGGTCGGCTGGTCCCCGGGGCGCTGACGTACTGCATCGCCGAAGGGCTCGTGCTCCAGACGAACGTGCTGCACGGCACCGGGCTCGCCTTCCTGCACATGGAGTTGACCGTGCACGGGCCGGTCTACGTCGGCGACACGCTGTACGCCGTCGTCGAGACCACGAAGTCGCGCCCGTCCGGCAAGCCCGGCCGGGGCGTGGTGACCAGCCGGATCACGGTACGCAACCAGCGTGACGAGGACGTGCTCGTCTACACGCCGGTGCGGTTGATCCGGGGCCGGGACTACGAGGCCGGGACGCCCTGAGGCCGGCCGGGGGCCGGTACCAGCGTCAGCACGGACAGGGGATGACCCGGTCCGGGTTCCCCGCCGGGGTCGAAGGCCTCGCCGTGCACCCAGTCCGAGGGGATCGGCGGGCGGGACGGGAGCTCGTGGTCCGGGACCGCCATCGCGTAGAGGCGGGTGTAGCGGAACTTCGCCTCCAGGTTGTCCAGCACGGACCAGTACTCGTAGCCGCACACGTCCACCCCGGCCGCGACGAGTCGGGCCAGCCAGGAGAGTCGGGCGCGCAGCAGGTTCCGGCGCCGGGCGTCGTCGCTGTGTCCTGACGCGTCGACGAGATCCAGATCGCCCATGCCGTTGTCGACGATCGAGAGCGGCGGCAGCAGCTCGCCGTAGAGGTCGTGGAGGCCGGCGACGGCGTCGGCGAGTCCCTCGGGCAGGATGGGCCAGCCGTAGGCGGTCGTCTCCACCTCGTCGAAGGGGACGATCGCGAAGCCGAGGCCCACGAGCAGGCGGTTCACCTCGTTGAGGGCGCTCAGGCACTTGGCGGTGGGCAGGACGCGCGGCAGGTTCTCGGGGGCGGTGACCCGGAACGGCGTGTGCCAGGACAGGCCGAGGAGGTCCTGTTCGGCGGCGATGATCTCCAGGTCGCCCGGGCGCACACAGCCGCCGGCCTCGACGGGGGAGACGTCCTCCTCGGTCACCATGTGCTCGCCGAGCAGCAGGGGGTCGAGGAAGAGCCGGTTGGTCCAGCTCTCCAGGCGCTCGACGGCGAGCCGGTCGAAGGGGTCGTCGGTGGCCGGGTAGGCGCCGACCAGGGTGACCGTGGTCCCGATCCGACCCCGTGCTCCGGCGGCCCGAAGGGCCTGGGTGGCGAGTCCGCAGGCGAGCAGGATGTGGTGGACGGTGGGCAGACCGGCCCGGCCGATCCCCCGGGCCGGTGGATACATTCCGGCCACATGGTCCGCGAGGGTGGGCCCGGCCAGGTCGGTGGAGGTGATCCAGCGCTCCACCCGGTCGCCGAAGCGGCGGCCGAGTTCGGCGGCGTACGCGGCGAAGTGCTCGGCGGTGTCCCGTTCGAGCCAGCCGCCGGCGGCGTCCAGCCAGGGCGGCAGGGTCCGGTCGAACAGGGTGAGGCCGGGCCGTACTCCTTGGGCGAGCAGGGCGTCGAGTGCGCGGTCGCAGCGGTCCAGGGCGTCCCGGTCCCAGCTGCCCGGGCCGTCGGGCTGGAGTCGCGGCCATCCGGCGACCATCCGGCGTGCGTCGACGTCGGCGCCTATGAGCTGCCGGATGTCCTCGGTCCACCGGCCGAAGTGTCCGGCCCGTTCGGGCGGGGGCGGCAGCGGGGCCGCGATGGTGTCGGCGGTGGCGACTCCCCAGTCGACACCGCGCAGCGATTCATGCAGGAAACCATCGCTCATGGTTACCGTCCAGGCGGTGAATGGTTTAGCGCATTCAACTGAATGCCCGCCGTCGGGACGCTAACACTTCACGCACACTACGACAACGTTTCGGCCAGATCTCCGCCTCAGCCGCCGAAAGGCTCGTCGAAGGGGCGGAAGTCCTCGTCCTGCCACCAGGGGTAGATCGCGGGCATGTCGGCACTGACCCGGCCCGGGAATTTCGGGGGGCGCTTGGCGAGGAACGACTCGATGCCCTCGGTGGGGTCGGGGCCGCCGCCGATCTGGCTCATGATCCGCGAGTCGAGGCGGTGGGCGGTCAGGGGATGGGGCTCGCCGAGCATCCGCCACATCATCTGCCGGGCCAGGGCGACCGAGACCGCGGAGGTGTTCTCGGCGATCTCGCGGGCGAGGGCGTACGCCGCCGGCAGCAGTTCCTCGGGCGGGTGGACGGAGCGGACGAGCCCGGCGGAGAGCGCCTCGTCGGGTCCGAAGACGCGGCCCGTCGCCACCCACTCCATGGCCTGCTGCATGCCCACGGCCCGGGGCAGGAACCAGCTCGCGGCCGACTCCGGCACGATGCCGCGGCGGGCGAAGACGAAACCGAACTTCGCCGACGTCGACGCCAGCCGGATGTCCATGGGCAGGGTCATGCTGGCGCCCACGCCCGCCGCCGGGCCGTTGATCGCCGCGATCACCGGCTTGGTGCAGGAGAAGATCCGCAGGGCGACCCGGCCGCCGGTGTCGCGGTGCCGGGCGCCCGCCGTACGGTGGTCGAAGGTCGAGCGGCCGGAGCTGACGTCGGCGCCCGCGCAGAAGCCGCGCCCGGCACCGGTCACCACGATCACCCGCACCTCGTCGTCGGCGTCGGCCGCGTCCAGGACGTCGAGCAGGTCCTGCATCATCTGCGGTCCGAAGGCGTTGAGCTTGTCCGGCCTGTTCAGGGTGACGGTGAGGATCCGGTCCGCCGTCTCGGCCCGCACGGTCTCGTACTGCATGCACACCCTCCACTGCCCTGTTTCCAGTTGAGCTGAATTAGTTATACCATTCAACTCTACTTACTCATTACAGGTGCGCGACGGAGTGGCGATGACGGATCTGGTGGTGACGGCCGTCGGGCCGGTCAGGCTGGTGGAGCTGAACCGGCCCGAGCAGCGGAACGCGATGAGCGAGGAACTGCACACCCGGCTCGCCTCGGTGTGGGAGGAGCTGGCGGCCGACCCGCAGGCGGGGGCGATCGTGCTGACGGGGCGCGGTCGGGCGTTCAGCGCCGGCGGCAACCTCGACATCATGACCCGGGTCCAGCGCGACGAGGCCTTCCGGGAGCGACAGGTCGACGAGGCCCGTCGGATCGTCACCGGCATGCTCCGCTGTCCGCTGCCCGTGATCGCGGCGGTCAACGGCCCGGCCGTGGGCCTCGGCAGCAGTCTGGCCCTGCTCAGCGATCTGGTGCTGATCGCCGACGACGCCTATGTGGCCGACCCGCACGTCCAGGTCGGGCTGGTCGCGGGCGACGGCGGCGCCTATCTGCTGCCGCTGCTCGTCGGCGCGACCCGGGCGAAGGAGCTGCTGTTCCTCGGCGAGAAGGTGAGCGCCGAGGACGCGGTACGGCTGGGGCTCGCCAACCGCGCCGTGCCCAGGGACAAGCTGCTGGACGAGGCCATGGAGCTGGCCCGGCGGCTGGCCGCCCAGCCCGCGCAGGCGCTGCGCCAGACCAAGCTGGCGGTCAACCGGCACCTGGAGCAGGCCCTCGGCACGGTGATGGAACCGGCCCTGCTGGCCGAGCGGGACACCATGCACGCGCCGGACCACATCGCCGTCGTCGAGGAGATCATCGCCTCGCGCGCCCGTCGCCGAGCCGACGAGAAGGGCTGAGGCATGGACTTCGCGTTCAGCGACGAGCAGGAGGAACTGCGGCGCACGGTACGGGCGTTCCTGGCGGACACCTCGCCCGAGACCGAGGTGCGGCGGCTGATGGAGACCCCGGAGGGCTTCGACCGGGCGCTGTGGCGCAGGCTCGGTTCGGAGCTCGGTGTGCTGGGGCTGGCCGTGCCCGAGGAGTACGGCGGCGCCGGGTGCGGGCCGGTCGAGGTGGGCGTCGTCCTGGAGGAGACGGGCCGCGCGCTGCTGTGCGCGCCGTTCCTGTCCTCGGCGGTGCTGGCCACGACCGCGCTGCTGGGCAGCGACGACGAGGAGGCCCGGAAACGACTGCTCCCCGGGCTGGTCGCCGGCGAGTCGGTGGCGACGCTGGCCCTGACCGAGGACTCCGCCCGCTGGGACGCGGCGGGGATCGGGCTCACCGCCCGTGCGACCGGCGGGAGTTGGCTGCTCACCGGGCACAAGACGTTCGTCCTCGACGGTGCCTGCGCCGATGTCGTCCTCACCGTGGCTCGGACCGAGGACGGCATCGGGGTGTTCCTGGTCGAGGGCGACGCGGCCGGGCTGAAGCGTGCGCCGCTGCCCACCCTGGACCCGACCCGTCGGCAGGCGCGCCTCGACTACGACGGCGTACGGGCGACCCGGCTGCGGACGCACGGCGACGGCTGGGACCTGGTGTCCCAGGTGCTCGACCGGGCGGCGGTGGCGCTGGCCGCCGAGCAGGTCGGGGTGGCCTCGCGCGCGCTCGACATGGCCGTGGAGTACGCCAAGGTGCGGCATCAGTTCGGGCGGCCCATCGGCTCGTTCCAGGCCGTGAAGCATCTGCTCGCCGACGTCCTGCTGGAGGTGGAGTCGGCGCGCGCGGCCGCGCACTACGCGCTGCTCGCCGCCGAGGGCGAGAGCCCGGAACTGCCTGCCGTGGCCAGCCTCGCCAAGGCGTTCTGCTCCGACGCGTGTCTGACGGCGACCAGGGAGAACATCCAGGTCCTCGGCGGGATCGGCTTCACCTGGGAGCACCCGGCCCAGCTGTATCTGAAGCGGGCCAAGACATCGCAGCTGCTGTTCGGCGATCCCGCGTACCACCGGGAGCTGCTCGCACGGAGAATCGGCATGGAAGCAGGCGAAGGAGCGGCATGAAGGTCGACGGAAAACTCAGTGTGTGGAGCACGGCCGAAGTGGTCGAGGAGGCCCGGCGCCACGAGAAGGCGGGCTACGACGGGCTGTGGGCGTCGGAGTCCAAGCACGATCCGTTCCTGCCGCTGCTGCTGGCGGCCGAGCACACCGACCGGCTGGAGGTCGGTACCGCCATCGCGGTGGCCTTCGCCCGCTCCCCCATGCAACTCGCCCACACGGCCCATGACTTGCAGACCTACTCCGGCGGACGCTTCTCGCTGGGCCTCGGCAGCCAGATCAAGCCGCACATCGAGCGGCGCTTCTCGATGCCGTGGAGCCGGCCGGCCGCGCGGATGCGGGAGTACGTGAGCGCGCTGCACGCGATCTGGGCCGCCTGGAACCAGGGCGAACGGCTGAACTTCCGGGGCGACTTCTACTCGCACACCCTGATGTCCCCGTTCTTCTCCCCGCCGCCCGCCGTCGGCGGGCCGCCGAAGGTCTTCGTGGCCGCCGTCGGGCAGGCGATGACGCGGGTGGCGGGCGAGGTGGCGGACGGTCTGCTGGCGCACGGCTTCACCACCGAGCGCTATCTGCGGGAGGTGACCCTGCCGACCGTCGAGGCGGGGTTGGCGACCTCGGGCCGGGCCCGTGGCGACTTCTCCGTCTCCCATCTGCTGCTGACCGCGACCGGTCGGACGGAGGAGGAGATGGCCCGCGCGATCGACGGCACCCGTGGGCAGATCGCCTTCTACGGCAGCACCCCCGCCTACCGGGGCGTGCTGGAGCTGCACGGCTGGGGCGAACTCGGCGACGAGCTGCACACGTTGTCGACGTCCCGGCGCGAGGACAAGTGGGAGGCGATGGCCCGGCTCGTCGACGACGAGGTCCTGAACACCTTCGCGGTCGTGGCGGAGCCGGAGCGGGTCGCGGGCGAGATCCGGCGCCGGTACGGGGCGCTGGTCGACCGGGTGTCCTTCTACACGGCGTACGAGATCGACGCCGAGGTGTGGGAGCCGATCGTCCAGGAGCTTCGAGCGGGCTGACCGTCAGCCGAGCAGGTCCAGGACGGTCGTCATGGACCTGCTCTGCAGCAGATAGTCCTCGGCCTCCTGGAGGTGGACGCGCCACAGCTCCTCGGCGGCCTCGGTGCGGCGGGCGGCGACCAGGTCGACGAGCGCGACATGGGCGCGGAAGCCTCTGCGGTTGGCCCGCACGTTCTCGGGGCTGCCGGCGTCGAGGTCGACATGGGACCAGTTGGCCTGGTCGATGATGTGCCGGACCATGCCGTTGAGGACGCCCAGCGTCTGGTTGCCGGCGAGTTCGACGACGAGCGCGTGGAACTCCATGTGGGCGCGGATGAACGCGGAGGGGTCGTCCATGAGCAGCTCGGCCGCGGCGACCGCGGCCCGCAGCCGCTCCAGGTCCTCGTCCGTGCGCCGCTCGGCGAGCAGCCCGGCGCAGGGCGCCTCGATCACCGTACGGGCGTCGTAGACGTCCTTCAGGGTCGTGCCCCGGTATTCGAGGACGACGCCCGCGTAGCGCGCGGCCACCGTGCCCTCCGGGATCTGCACCCGCGCCCCGCCCCGCGCGCCCCTGCGCACGGTGATCAGGGACTCCGACTCCAGCACCCGGAACGCCTCGCGCAGGGTGGGGCGCGAGACGGCGAACTCCTCCATGAGCGCGGTCTCGGACGGCAGCGCCTCGCCCTCGGTGAGCTCGCCGCGCACGATCATCCGGCGCAGCCGTGCCGCCACCAGCTCGGCCATCTTGGGCACCCGTACCGGCGTGTTCACCACGGCGTCCACCCCTGCCTTCATCGACTCTGCTCGGGCACGAAGTACGGCAGCGCGATCTCGTCGGTGAGGGCGCGGAAGTCCACGCGCACGCGCAGACCGATGACGACCTGATCGGGGTCTCCCGCGTCCACGTGCGACAGCAGGACGCCCCCGTCGTCCAGGTCGATCACGGCGAGCGCGAAGGGCGTGTCGAAGCCGGGGCCGGGGGCGCGGTGGACGACGGTCACCGAGTAGACGGCGCCCCGCCCGGCGCTCGGGGCGTACGCCCAGTCGCGCGCCATGCACCCCGGGCAGGCGGGCTCGGGCACGAAGAAGCGCAGTCCGCACGCCGCGCACCGCGGGACGACGAGTTCACCGCGGCGGGCCGCCGCCCAGAACGGCTCGGACAGCGGGGTGGGGACGGGTACCGGCCTGCTCATCGCGTCCTCCCCAGCACGCTCATCTCGTAGTGCTGCGCCCCCGAACCGGCGTTGCCGACGACGGCGAGTTCGGCGCCGTCGACCTGGTGGACGGCGGTGCCGCGCAACTGCCGTACCGCCTCCACGACCTTGAGCGTCATCTGCTGGGTCCCGTTCCACGCGTAGGCCAGACAGCCGCCGTCCGGATTGACCGGATGCCTGCCGCCGACGGCGATGGCGCCACTGGCGGCCAGGGGGCCGCCCTCGCCTTCGCCGCACAGTCCGAGAACCTCCAACTGCCGGATGATCTCGAAGGAGTTGGGGTCGTAGAGGGAGAAGACGTCCACGTCGTGCGGGCTCACACCGGCCATGGCGTAGGCGCGGCCGGCCGCGTCCCGGCCGAGCTGTCCGACCTCCCGGTGCAGCGCCGGGTTGGCGTAGGCGGCCTGGTGGTACTCCATGCCGCCGCCGAGCACGGCGACGGGCGGCTGCGGCAGGTCGCGGGCGCGTTCGGCGGTCGTCACCACGAGGGCCGCGCCGCCCTCGCCGACGATGCAGCAGTCCAGCAGATGGAAAGGCGTGGCCACCATGCGGGACGCGAGGACGTCGTCGGCGGTGTAGGGGCCGCGCCCGTACATCATCGCCTCGGGGTTGGTGGCGCCGTTGTTGCGGAGGGTGGCGGCGACCTCCGCGAGCTGGCGGGAGGTCGTCCCGTACTCGTGCATGTGCCGTGCCGCCACCAGGGCGAACTGGGCGACGACATAGCTGCCCCAGACGTCGGCGAACTCCAGCGGCACCCCGGCGCCGACGGGCCCGGTCCCGCGCGAGACCAGTTTGCAGCCGCCGACCACGACGGTGTCCGCGAACCCTGCGCGTACGGCGGCCGCCGCCTTGAGCAGACCGCGCGAGCCGGCGTTGTCGAGCATGGAGTCGCTGGTCCAGCGCAGGTCCCGGCCGAGCATCCGCGCCCAGGAACTGCCCTCGCCGGGCACGCCGCCCGGTCCCGGCCAGTCGACCTGGGCGCCGTCGACGTCGGCGGGGGCGAGTCCGGCGTCCGCGATCGCGCCGGTCACCGCTTCCAGGGCCAGGTCCATGGCGTCGCGGTGCGGGAGGGACAGCGCCTGTTCGGTGGCGTGCACCCCGACGACGACGGGCTGCCGGGCGTCGACGGGGCTCACCGTCCCGCGCCCAGCTGGGCGCCGCCCGGATAGCCGCCCCCGCCGAAGCGCTCGTCGAGGGTGTCGTAGTCCTTGGCGAAGTCCGCCGTCCGCGGCAGCGCGTCCACGAACTCCACCGTCTTCGGCTTCTTGTACGAGGCGATCCGCGCCCGGCAGTGCTCGATGACGTCCTCGGCGGTCACCGGCGCGGCACCGGGCCGGAGCACGACGACGGCCTTGACGTCCTGCGCCCAGCGCTCGTTGGGGACGCCGATGACGGCCGCCTCCTTGACGGACGGGTGCGCCTCGATGCAGTTCTCCACCTCGGCCGGGAAGATGTTCTCGGCCGCCGACTTGAGCATGCGGGTCGTGGTGCCGAGGAAGCTGATCGTGCCGTCGGCCTCGCGTCGGCCGAGGTCGGTGGTGTGCCACCAGCCGAACCGGAACCGCTCCTCGTTGATCTCCGGCCGGTTCCAGTAGCCGAGGTGAACGAGATCGCCGCGCACGCAGATCTCGCCGACCTCGCTCTCCGCGCCCTGCTCGTCGAGAACGCGGACGGCCGTGAAGGGGCCGGGTCGTCCCGCGTTGCCGAGGCCGCTGCCGCCGTAGGCGCCGGTCACGGCGAAGCCGGTCACCTCGGTCTGGCCGTAGCCCCGGCCCTCGCCGCCGCCGTTGCGGGTGAAGCGGCTGGGGTCGGTGGGCACGGTCCCCTGCCACAGCGGCGCGGCGACGCTCGCCCGCAGGCTGGACAGGTCGTGGCCGGCCTCCCGGTTGAGCGCGACGAGTCGGGCGATGGTAGGGGGCATCAGATAGGCGTGGGTGCACCGCTCCGCGGACAGCAGGGGCAGCAGTTCCTCGGCGACCACTCGGCGCACCACGACGTTCTTGCCGCCGTGCACGAAGGCCGGGACACCCCAGAACTGGTAGTTGCCGATGTGGAACATCGGCCCGGCGCCGAGGAAGGCGGTCTCGGCGCCGATGTCGCCCATCCAGGCGGCGCTCGCGCCCATGGCGATCAGATTGCGGTGCGAGAGCATCGAGCCGGACTGCCGGCCGCTGATCGCCGCGGTGTAGATGACCAGCAGGGCGGAGTCGGGGTCGACGTCGGGGGCGGGTCGGGCCGGGTCCTCGGGGGCGCCGGAGGCCAGAAAGGACTCGTAGGTGCCCGGGCCCTCGGCGTCGTGCCGCAGCCACAGCGCGCGGTGGTCGTCGCCGAGTTCGGCGCGCGCCTTGGCGACCGTGGCGCCGATCTCCTCCTCCTGCCAGACGACGACCTTGGGGTCGAAGTCCTCGACGGCGAAGGCCATTTCGGGGGCCGCCCAGCGCCAGTAGCCGGGGCAGACCATGGCGCCGGTCTTGGCGGCCGCGCCGAGCAGCTCCCAGATGCGGAAGGAGTTCTGGCCCAGCCAGAGGATGCGGTCGCCGGGACCGACTCCGGCAGCCGTGAGGGCGTCGGCGAGCCGGTCGGTGCGTTCGTCCAACTGTGGCCAGGTGAGCCGGACGTCGCCGTCGACGAGGGCGACGCCGTCGGGGAAGGACCGTCGGTGCTCTCGGATGATGTCGCCGAACGTCAGGCGGCGGGCGGAAGTCACGTGAGCTGCTCCTGTGAGGTCTCGTCAGCCGCGGGCTGCGTCGAAGCCGCCTACCGGCCGAGCTTAAATAGCTAACCTATTTATCGAAGCTAGTCAATGCGGTCGACCGTCGCGCTCAGAGCCCGAGCGAGCGGCCCACGATCTCCTGCATGATCTCCGAGGTGCCGCCGAACACCCGCTGCACCCGGCTGTCCCGCCAGATACGGGCGATCTCGTACTCGTTGACATAGCCGTAGCCGCCGTGCAGCTGCATACAGCGGTCGACGACCTCCCAGCAGGTCTCCGTGGTCCAGTACTTGGCGGCGGCGGCCTCGTCGGCGGTCAGCTCTCCGCCGACCAGCGCGAGGATGCAGCCGTCGAGGTAGCCCCGGGCGGCGGCGAGCCTGGCCTTCATGTCGGCGAGGGCGAACCGGTTGGCCTGGAACTCGCCGATCGGCCGGCCGAAGGCGGTGCGGTCCTTGGCGTACGCCAGCGTGACCCCGAAGGCGCGCTCGGCGGAGGCGAGGGCGGCGACGGCGATGGCGAGCCGCTCGGTGGGGAGGTTGCCCATCATGTGGTAGAAACCGCGCCCCTCCTGTCCGATGAGGTTCTCGGCGGGGACGCGGACCTCGTGGAAGAAGAGTTCGGCGGTGTCCTGGGCCTTCATGCCGATCTTGTCGAGCTTGCGCCCGCGCTCGAAGCCCTCGGCGCCGCGCTCGACGACGATGAGACTGATGCCCTTGTGCCCGGCCTCGGGGTCGGTCCTGCAGGCGACGACGACCAGGTCGGCGAGGATGCCGTTGGTGATGAAGGTCTTGGAGCCGTCGATCACCCACTCGTCGCCGTCCCGGCGGGCGGTGGTGCGGATGCCCTTGAGGTCGGATCCGGCGGCCGGTTCCGACAGGGCGAGCGCACAGATCGTCTCGCCGCTGATCACTCCGGGCAGCCAGCGGGCCTGCTGTTCGGGGGTGGTCAGGCCCATGAGATAGGGCGGGATGACGTCGTTCTGGAGCCCGAGCCCGATGCCGACGGCGCCGGTGGCGGCCATCTCCTCGGCCATGACCGCGTTGTAGCGGAAGTCCTGGACGTCCTGCCCGCCGTACTCCTCGGGGAACTGCCAGCCGATCAGGCCCGCCTTTCCCGCGGCGGTCCAGGCGGCCCGGCCGACCTGTCCGTCGGCCTCCCACTGCTCGGTGTGCGGGACGCATTCCCGCAGGTAGTAGGCACGGGCGGTCTCGCGGAACAGCTCGTGCTCCTCGGTGAAGATCGTTCGGCGCATCCTCGACTCCCCACTCCTGCATCTCGCTTATTCAGCTTAAGTAGTTATACGATAGCGCTGTTTTTGGATTCCGGTCGGGTTCGGGGCAGGGAGGGCGCGTGAGCGTACGGGACAAGGTGGCACTCGTCACCGGAGCGGGCCGCGGCATCGGAGAGGCGATCGCCGACGCGCTGGCCGCTCAGGGAGCCTCGGTCGCCGTGTGCGACGTGGACGCGGAGGCCGCCGGCAAGGTCGCGGCCCGGCTCGCCGAGCGGCACGGGGTGCGCGCGGCCGGAGTCGGCGCGGACATCTCGGACGGCGCGGCCGTGCGCTCGGCCGTTCAGCGGGCGACCGCCGCCTTCGGCCCGATCGACATCCTGGTCAACAACGCGGCCGTCGACGTCATCGGCCGGTTCGTCGACAGCGACGAGGCGACCTGGGACCGGATCATCTCCGTCAACCTGCGCGGCACCATCACCGTGACCCGGGCCGTCCTCGACTCGATGATCGAGCACGGCGGCGGCCGGATCGTCCACATCGCCTCGGACGCCGGCCGGGTGGGCTCGTCCGGCGAGGTCGTCTACTCGGCGACGAAGGGCGGGGTCATCGCCTTCGGCAAGGCCCTCGCCCGCGAGGTCGCCCGGCACGGCATCACCGTGAACAGCGTCTGCCCCGGGCCGACCGACACCGCGCTGCTCGGGCAGGTCGCCGAGTACAGCCAGAAGATGTACGACGCGACCGTGCGCGCGATCCCGCTGCGCCGCGTCGCCCGCCCGGACGAGATCGCCCGCGTCGTGGCCTTCCTCGCGTCCGACGACGCCGCCTATGTGACCGGGCAGACGCTCTCGGTCAGCGGCGGCCTCACGATGGTCTGAGGTGAGGGACATGCTGCGCGTCGAACTCCGCGACAGAATCGCCGTGTTGACCCTGGACCGGCCGGAGCGGCTCAACGCGATCGGGACCGGGACGGTCGGCCGGCTGCGGGCGGCCCTGGCCGAGATCCACGACGACGACCGCGTCCGCGCCCTCGTGCTGACCGGGGCGGGGCGGGCGTTCTCGGCCGGCGCCGACCTCGGCGAGATCGAGTCGTTCACCAGGCCCGGACAGTTCCGGGACTTCGTCGGACGGCTCACCGAGGCGTTCGCCGTGCTGGAGGAGTTCCCGAAGCCGTCGGTGGCGGCCGTCCACGGGTTCGCCTTCGGCGGCGGTCTGGAACTCGCGCTCGCCTGCGACCTCAGGGTGGCCGAGCGCGGCGCCCGGCTCGGACTGCCGGAGATGAAGCTCGGTGTCCTGCCCGGCGCGGGCGGCACCCAGCGGCTGCCGCGGCTGGTGCCGCCGTCCGTCGCCAAGCAGATGATCCTCACCGGCGAACCCGTCGACGCCGCACGCGCCCATGCGATCGGCCTGGTCAACGAGCTCGCCGCGCCCGGTGAGGCGCTCCGGACGGCCGAGGCGCTGGCGGGCCGGCTCGCCGCCGGTGCGCCGCTGGCGCTCGCGGCGGGCAAACGCCTGGTCGACCGCGGGCTCGGCATGGACCTGGAGGCGGCCGTCTCCTACGAGCGGGAGACCGTCTCGGTGCTGTTCTGCACCGAGGACCGCGTCGAAGGGCTGAAGGCGTTCCGTGAACGGCGCCCCGGAGAGTTCCGCGGTGTCTGACGTCAGGGAGGTGGCCGTGCGGCCGCTGGAAGGTATTTCCGTGGTGGAGCTGGGCATGTGGGTGGCCGCTCCGGCCGCCGCCGCCATGCTGGCCGACTGGGGCGCGGACGTGATCAAGGTGGAGGCGCCGACCGGCGACCCCAACCGCTACACGCTCAAGCACGTCGGCCAGGACATCGACAGCGCGCCGCCCTTCGAGACCGACAACCGGGGCAAGCGCAGTGTGGTCCTGGACCTGCGGTCGGCGGACGGCAAGGCCGCGCTGGAGCAACTCCTGGCGCGCGCCGACGTGTTCGTCACCAATCTGCGCCCGGGCGCCCTGGAGCGGCTGGGCCTGGGGCCGCGGGAGATCCGGGCACGGCACCCCCGTCTCGTCGTCGGCACCCTGACCGGCTACGGCTGGACCGGCCCCGAGCGCGACCGTGCCGGGTACGACGTCTCGGCGTTCTGGGCCCGCCCCGGCATCGCCGCCATGCTGAACCCGGCGGGCGAGCCGCCGCCCGGCATCCGCCCGGGCCTCGGCGACCGCACCGCCGCCGCCAACCTCGTGGCCGGTGTCCTGGCCGCGCTGCTGCGCCGGGCGCGCACCGGCGAGGGCGGCGTGGTCGACGTGTCGCTGCTCAGGTCCGGAACGTACGCGAACGGCAACGACCTCGCCCTGCAGAACTTCTTCGGCCGGCGGGGCCGGACCCGCCCGCGCACCGAGCACGAGTCGCCGCTCTACAACTGCTACCGGGCCGCCGACGAGCGCTGGTTCTGGCTGGTCGGCCTGGAGGGCAACCGCCACTGGCCCGGCGTCGTCAAGGCGCTCGGGCGCGAGGACCTGGCGGCGGACGAACGGTTCGCCACCGGCAAGGCCCGGCGCGGACACGTCGGCGAACTGATCGCCGCGTTCGACGAGGAGTTCGCCCGTCGGCCGCTGCACGAGTGGGCGGAGCGGTTCGACGCTGAGGGCGTGTGGTGGGCGCCCGTACAGACCCTGGCGGAGGTGTCGGCCGATCCGCAGGCGGAGGCGGTCGGGGCGTTCGTCGAACAGCCCGGCATGGGCGACGCGCCGCCGCTGCGCACGGTGGCGACACCGGTCGGCTTCTGGGGCGTCGACGACACACCGCGCGGCGGCGCGCCGACGCTGGGCCAGCACACCGACGAAGTACTCGACGAGCTTCGGCACACAGGGAGGTAGAGGGTGGGCATCCTCGACGACAAGGTCGCCATCGTGACAGGCGGCGGACGCGGGCTCGGCCGGGCGCACTGTCTGGCGCTCGCGGCGGCCGGGGCGACCGTGGTGGTGAACGACCTCGGCTCCGGCATCCACGGCGAACGGACCGGCGACTCCCCAGCCGACGAGGTCGTCGCCGAGATCACCGGACTGGGCGGGCAGGCGGTCGCCAACCATGCGTCGGTGACCGACTGGGCGGCCACGGAGGCGATGGTGGCGGACACGGTCGCGGAGTTCGGGCGACTGGACGTCATCGTCAACAACGCGGGCATCGTGCGCGACCGGATGCTGTTCTCGATGACCGAGGCCGAGTTCGACGCGGTGATCGCCGTGCACCTCAAGGGCACCTTCGCGCTGACGCGGCACGCCTGCGCGTACTGGCGCGAGGCGTCCAAGCGGGGCGAGCGGGTCACCGGGCGGGTCGTCAACACCACGTCCGGAACCGGGTTGTTCGGGAACTCCGGCCAGTCCAACTACGGGGCCGCGAAGGCCGGGATCGCGGGCCTGACCGTCATCACGGCCCTGGAGATGCGCAAGTACGGGGTCACCGCGAACGCCATCTCCCCCATCGCGACGACCCGGATGACCGCCGGCCTGCCGGTGGGCCGGTCGGACGCGGCCGAGGGCGACTTCGATCCCGGCGACCCCGCCAACGCCTCCGGTGTCGTCGTCTATCTGGCCTCCGACGCCGCCTCCTGGCTGACCGGTCAGGTGCTGCGCATCGAGGGGAACCGGCTCAACCGGCTTGAGGGCTGGACGATCGCCGGGGTCCACCCCAGCCGGTCCGGCGGCGCGCTCACACCCGACGAACTCATCGAGGCCGTACCGCAGTTGTACGGTGTCGCCCCCGCCGGACGGGCCACGGGGGTCGGCCGGTGAAGGGCCAGGACGCGGCGGCCCTGGCCCTGCGCGCGACGATCGGGCCGATGCTCTTCGCGCACGGCTGGAACAAGGTCAACGGGCCGGGCGGGCTCGAAGGCACCACGGGCTGGTTCGAGGCGCTCGGCCTCAGACCGGCGCAGGTGCACGCCCGGATGGCGGCCGCCACCGAGATGGCGGCGGGAGCGGCCATCACGCTCGGCGCGGCGAATCCGCTTCCCGCAGCCGCGGCGGTCGGCCTGATGACGGTGGCCGCCCGGACCGACCACCGCGGCAAGGGCTTCTTCGTCTTCAAGGGCGGCTGGGAGTACGTCGGTGTGGTGGGCGGCGCGGCCGTGGCCCTGGCCGCGGTCGGCCACGGAAGGTACTCCGTCGACGGGCTGCTGCGTCGCGGGCGGGCGGGCGCAGGGCCCGCGTTGGTGGCCGCGGGGCTCGGGGCGGCGAGCGCGGCGGCGCTGCTGGCCGTGTGCTACCGGCCTGCCGAGAAGGCCGATGAGACAGACAGATGAGACAGACAGATGAACCCGATCGATCAGGGAGGCGTCATGGACGCGGATGACTTCACCGCGGTGCTGTCCGAGGTCCGGCGCTTCGTCCGGGAACGCGTCGTACCGCTCGAGGCGGAGATCGACGAGAAGGACGAGATGCCCGCGGAGATCCGCGAGGCGGCCAAGAAGATGGGCCTGTTCGGCTTCGCGCTGCCGCAGGAGTACGGCGGTCTCGGTCTGTCGATGTACGAGGAGGCCCGGCTCATGTTCGAGCTGGGCTACACGACGCCCTCCCTGCGTTCGATGTTCGGCACCAACAACGGCATCGCGGGGCACGTCCTCATGGTCGGCGGCACCGAGGAGCAGAAGGCGCAGTGGCTGCCGAGGATCGCCTCGGGTGACGTCCTGGCGTCGTTCGCGCTCACCGAGCCGGACGCCGGGTCCGACCCGTCGACGCTGACGACACGTGCCCGCCTCGACGGCGACCACTGGGTGATCGACGGGGCCAAGCGGTACATCACCAACGCGCCGCTCGCCGACGTGTTCATGGTCTTCGCCCGTACCGACCCGGACGCCCCGCGCACCCGTGGCATCTCGACCTTCCTGGTCCCGGCCGGCACGCCCGGCCTCACGGTGGCTCCCAGGGACCACAAGATGGGCCAGTTCGGCGCCTGGACGGCGGACGTGTACTTCGACGACGTACGCGTGCCGACGAGCGCGCTGGTCGGCGGGGCGGACGGGCTCGACCGGGGCTTCGGCACGGCGATGGGCTGTATCGCGCACGGGCGGGTCCATATCTCGGCGCTGATGGTCGGCATGGCCGAGCGTCTGGTCGACGAGTCGGTGGCGTACGCGAGCACCCGCAAGCAGTCCGGCAGACTCATCGGCTCCTTCCAGCTCGTCCAGGGTCTGATCGCCGACTCGCAGACGGACTACTACACCGGCCGGGCCACCGTCCTGGAGGCCGCCCGCGCCTTCGACGCCGGTACCGACACCAAGATCGGGCCGTCCTGCGCGAAGTACTTCGCCGCCGAGATGGTGTGCCGGGTCGCGGACCGCGCGGTGCAGGTCCACGGCGGGGCGGGCTATATGCGCGGGGTCGCCGTCGAGCGCTTCTACCGCGACGCCCGGCTGTTCCGCATCTACGAGGGCACCAGCCAGATCCAGCAGGTCATCATCGCGAAGGCGCTGCTCGGCGAGGCCGCCCGCGGCTGACTCTGCCCCGGCGGACCGACCTGGTTGCCCCGTCGTGCCCCGACCCGCCGGTACAAGGGCAACTCGGCGTTAACGAAACGTTGTTGCGCTATTGTCGCGCCGACATGCGGCACGCGAGACACCGGGATTCCCATGCATGACCAGAACCGCAGCAGGTCCGACGTGATGGCCTACGCGGCGGCAGGCATGGAACCGCCGCCGGTGGTCCCGTTGCGCCCGAGCGACCCCACGCAGGTCGGCCCGTACCTCCTGCTGTCGGTGCTCGGCAGCGGCGGGATGGGCCGCGTCTATCTGGGCCGGGACACCACCGGCGGATCCGGTCGGGCCGCGGTCAAGGTGGTCCGGCCCGAGTACGCGGACGACCCCCTCTTCCGCAGGCGCTTCGAGCGGGAGATCAGCGCGCTCGGCCGGGTCCAGGGGGCGCACACCGCGCGGCTGCTGGGCAGCGGCAGCGACGAGGACCTGGTGTGGGTGGCCACCGAGTACATAGCCGGGCCCACGCTCGCCGAGGCCGTCGACGCGCGTGGTCCGTTGGACGCCGAGGGCGCCTGGCGGCTGGTGGCCGACCTGGCGCGGGCGGTCGAGGCGGTGTGGCGGCAGGGGATCGTCCATCGCGATCTCAAGCCGTCCAATGTGATCCTCGGGGCCGACGGCGCCCGGGTCATCGACTTCGGCGTCGTGCAGGCCACCGACAGCACCTCGATCACCGCCACGGGCCAGAACGTCGGCACCCCCGCTTTCATGTCCCCGGAACAGGTCCGGGGCAAGGAGGTGACGGCCGCGTCCGACGTCTTCTCACTGGCCTGCACCCTCGCCTACGCCGTCGCGGGGACGCCCCCGTTCGGTCAGGGCAGCGGCGTCGACGTCCTGCACCGGGTCGCCTTCGATCCGCCGCACGAGGACGTCCTCGAGAAGGTCGCGGCCGTCGACGAGGACCTGGCCGCGTTCGTCCGCGCCTGTCTGGACAAGGACCCCGAGCAACGTCCGGCGCCGGACGTCGTCTTCCGGACGGCCATCGGCCACCAGTTGTCCGCCCCGGCCGCGAGCCCGCCCCGGTCCTCCCGGGGCGTGAGCTTCGCCCGGCGTCCCGACGCACCCGACCCGTCGCCCTCCCCCGCGCCCGTCACCCCTGCGACGCCCACCGCACCCGCCGCGCCTGATGCCCGTAGGCGAAGAAAGAGGCTGGTGACAGCCGCGGCGGCAGCGGCCGTGCTGGCGCTGACCGCCGGGGGCGTCACCGCGGCGATGCTGTCCCAGGACGACGAGACCACGACGGCCGATTCCGGGCCGCAGCCCGCCCCCTCCGCTTCCGTGATCGGCAGCCCGGCCTCGACGCCCGGCACTTCGTCCTCGGCGAATTCGGAGGCCTCGCCCACACGCATCGAGGTCTCCAAGAGCCCGCAGGAGTCGGCGTCCACGGTGCCCACCTCCGAGGCCGCGGTCTCGGACATCCGGTCCACGGGCTGCCCGGACCGGATCGCCTCGGGAGCCCGGGGCGCGTGCGTCACGGTCCTGCAGAACCTGCTCAACGGCTACGGCCTCCACGTCACGGTCGACGGGAACTTCGGCGCCGCAACGGTCGCCGCGGTCAAGGTCTTCCAGACCGAGGCCGGGATCAGCGCCGACGGCACGGTCGACGCGCAGACCAGGACGCTTCTCTACAGCCGGCCCCGCGGACCGGTCAGGACCGGCAGGCTCACCGTCAGGCAGAGCGTCAACGGCTCGGACGTCGACCGCTGCCTGGACGCGGACACCGGCAGCTCGGGCCGGACGATCCAGGTCTGGACGTGCACGGGCACCGGCAACCAGACGTGGGCGCTGTATCCGGTGCCCGGGCAGAGCGCCCAGTACATCCTCGTCAACCGGAGCACTCACCTCTGTCTGACCTCCGACGGCAGCGCCCGGAACGGCCAGGGGATCCGCGGCGCCGACTGCGCCGGCCGGGCCCCGCAGAAGTGGAAGCTCGGGGCCTCCGGCCCGGCCGGCGGCACGCAGGTGGTCAGTGTCCCGGACGGCTTCTGTCTGGACGCCGAGGCCTCCGGCTCGGGCCAGGACGGTCAGCGGATTCAGGGTTGGGCGTGCGCGGGCAACGGCAACCAGTCGTGGGCCTGGCGCTGAGGCCGCTCGGGTGCGCGATCGTGCCGGGCCGTCAGATGCCCAGCCGGTCCAGCAGCCGCTCGTGATAGACGGCCGGTCCGCCGAACAGCAGCTGTGAGGACTTGGCCCGCCGGAAGTACAGGTGGGCCGGGTGCTCCCAGGTGAAGCCGATGCCGCCGTGCACCTGGATGTTCTCCGTCGCCGCGAACAGATACGCCCGGGAGCAGCACGCGTGGGCCACGGCCGCGGCGACCGGGAACTCCGCGGCCCCCTCCTCGGCCAGCCGGGCCGCCTCCCGGGCGGCCGCCTCGGCCAGTTCCACCTGGACGAGCATGTCGGCGCACTTGTGCTTGACCGCCTGGAACGAGCCGATCGGCCGGCCGAACTGGTGCCGGACGCGCGCGTAGTCGGCGCTGGTCTCCAGGCACCGGCGCGCACCGCCCGCCTGTTCGGCGGCGAGCCCCACCGAGGCGATGTCCAGCACCTCGGCCATGATGTGCCCGCCCAGTCCGTCCGCGCCGACGGGTGTGGCGGTCACGGAGTCGAAGGTCAGCCGGGCCATCGCCCGAGTGGCGTCGAGGGTCTCCATCGCCGCGGCCGTCACGCCCGGCGCCGTTCGGTCCACCGCGAAGAACGACGGACCGGCGACGGTTCGGGCGACGACGAGGAGCAGGTCGGCGGTCGTGCCGTCGATGACGAAGCTCTTGCGGCCGTTCAGCTTCCAGCCGCCGTCCCCGTCCGGCGTCGCGCGGGCGGAGATCAGGGCGGGGTCCCAGGAGCCCTCGTCCTCGGCGACCGCGAGAGTGGCCGTGGTCCGCCCGGACGCGATGCCGGGGAGATGACGCGCGCAGGCCTCCTCGTCCCCCGAGGCGAGCAGGGCCTGGGCGGCGAGGACGACCGTCGAGAAGAAGGGCGAGCAGAACAGACTGCGGCCCATCTCCTCCAGCACGACGCCGAGTTCGACGGGCCCGAAGCCGTCGCCGCCGTACTCCTCGGGGATGGCCAGGCCCGGCAGCCGCAGCTGGTCGGCCGCCTGGGCCCACACCTGCGGGTCGAAGCGCGGCTCGCTCTCCATGAGCTTGCGCACGGCGTCCTCGGAGGACTTGGCCGCCATGAACTCCCGCACGGAATCCCGGAGTTCCTTCAGCCCACTGTCGTCGGCGCTCATGCGCGTGTCTCCTTCGGCAGACCGAGGACGCGTTCCGCGAGGATGTTCTTCATGATCTCCTCGGTGCCGCCGAGGATGCGCAACGCCGGGGTGGCCAGGAGCAGTTCGGTCCAGGCGTAGGTGCCCCACCGGCCGGTGTCGGCGATGATCCGGGGGCCGAGGCACTCGGAGACGAAGTGTGCGGCGCGGGTGAGGTTCTGACCGTACATCAGCTTGGCGACGGACCTCTCCGGGCCGGGGGCGACGCCCGCCCGCAGGGTGCGCCGGGCGCGGTCGTTGAGGTAGCCGGTGGCCATGGCGTCCACGAGGAGTTCGGCGAGGCGGCCCCGCAGGGCGCGGTCGTCCCAGGTCCAGGTGGCGCGCATGAGCGCCGAGAGGCGGTCCGGGGACAGGGCGGCGCCCACCGGCCCCGCACCCTCGCTGCCGACCGTGTCGCGCTCGTTCATCAGGGTGGTCAGCGCGACCGTCCAGCCGCCGTCGACCTCGCCGAGTCGGTGGTCGTCGGGGATGCGGACGTCGGTGAGGAAGACCTCGTTGAAGTCGGCGCCGCCGGTCATCTGGCGCAGCGGCCGGACCTCGACGCCAGGGGCGTCCATGGGGACCAGGAAGGCCGTGATGCCGCGGTGCTTGGGCGCGTCGGGGTCGGTGCGGGTCAGCGCGACGCCTATGTCGCTGTGCTGGGCGACCGAGGTCCACACCTTCTGGCCGTTCAGCACCCAGTCGTCGCCCTCGCGGACGGCCCTGGTCGCCACGCTCGCCAGGTCGGAGCCGGCGCCGGGCTCGCTGAACAGCTGGCAGGCGATGGCGTCCCCGCGGTACATCGCGGGCAGCCAGCGGTCCTTGATGTGGGGTTGGGCGTGGGCGAGGATCGTCGGCCCGATCATGCCGAGGCCGACGACGCCGAGCACTCCGGTGTCGGGGACGGCGTACTCGGACTCGACGGCGTCGTAGAGCAGGTCGTGGACGGGGGTCAGGCCCCGGCCGCCGTACCGGGGCGGGCCGGTGATCCAGCCGAAGCCGTTCTCGTGGCGGACGCGCTGCCAGTTCCGCGCCCGCCGCACCTCCTCGCGGTCCTCCTCGGGCGGGAGGCTGCTGAAGTAGGCCATCGTGTCGTCGCCCTCGCCCCAGGTGAAGGCGGTGCGGTCGGGGGCCTTCGCCGCGTGCGCGTCGAGGAAGCGGCGCGCTTCGGCGGCGAAGTCGTTGAGGTCCTGTTCCATGTCCGGCTCCGCGTTCAGGTCGAGAGGATCGTCACCGCCGACACGCCCGGCGCGCCGTACAGGTGGGTGTAGCCGACGCGGGGCGTGCCGGGGATCTGCCGATCCCCTGCCGTGCCGCGCAGTTGGAGGACGATCTCGTGGATCTGGCGCAGTCCGGACGCGCCGATCGGTTCGCCGTTGCCGAGCAGACCGCCGTCGGTGTTGACGGGGAGCCGGCCGCCGATCTCGGTGGCGCCCTCGGCGATCAGACGCTCCTGCTCGCCGTCCTTGCACAGGCCGTTCTCCGCCATGTGGATGACCTCCGACCCGGCGTCGGTGTCCTGGAGCTGGGCGACGTCGACGTCCTCGGGTCCGATGCCCGCGAGTTCGTAGGCGGCTCTGGAGGCGTCCACGGTCGGGCTCTCGACAGGCTCCCCGACCGGGAAGGACGGGCTCTGCACCTCGAAGGCGCCGAGCCTGCGGCTGCGCAGGGCGGTGGAGCGGACGCGGACGGGTTTTCCGGTGTACTTGTGGGCCTGGTCGGCACGGCACAGCACGAGGGCGGCGGCGCCTTCGTCCGGGCCGCAGTACATGAACTGGCGGAGGGGATGGTTGAGGACCGGGGAGGCGAGGATCTCCTGCGGTGTGAGGGGAGTTCGGCGCCAGGCCTTCTCGTTGGCCGCCGCGTTGCGGAAGTTCTTCGAGGCGACGCGGGCGAGCGTCTCGTGGGAGATGCCGTGGTCGTGCATATAGCGGTTGATCTTCATGCCGAAGAAGTGGGTGGTGAGGAAGAGCCCGGTCTGTCCGTACCAGGAGGGGATGCCCGCCACCGACGGATCGGCGGCGAACGCTCCGCGCGGGTGCTTGTCCAGGCCGATCGCGATGGCGAGGTCGTGTTCGCCGGTCTCGATGGCGCGGGCGGCCAGCGCCACCGCCGTACCCGCCGTGGCGCAGCCGTTGAACACCCCGCGCAACGGGATTCCGGTGAGGCCGAGCCGGGCCACGATGGCGTCCGGGTTGGCGACCTCGTAGCTGCCGATGTAACCGCCCTGGATCTGCGGCCAGTTCACGCCCGCGTCGGCGAGCGCGAGCCGTACCGCGTCCGCGCCCATGTCCAGTGCCGGCTTCCCGGGGAACCGGCCGAAGGGGTGGAGCCCCACGCCGATGACGACGGCCTCGGTCATGACGTCTCCTCCTGCGTCTCGACGGGCTCCTCGGCCGGGGCGAACGCGAACGTGACGACCTCGGTGCCGTCGTCCTGCACGGTGTAGGGCACCAGCGTCAGCCGCATGGGCTGCCCGATGCGCAGCTTCTGCGGGTCGGACTCGGTGAGGCGGGCCTCGACCAGCAGTTCGCCGGGGAGTTCGACGTAGCCGACGGCGTAGGGCTCGAAGGCCTCGGGACCGTCGTACGGCGGGGACGGCGGGCGGAAGTCCTGGGTCGTGTACGTCCACAGCGTGCCGCGGTCGGCGAGCAGCCGTTCCCTCGGCTCCGGGCTCGCGCACCGGACGCAGTCCGGGGCGGCCGGGAAGCTCACCAGGCCGCAGTCGGCGCACTCGGAGCCGATGAGGCGCACGGGGGTCGACGCAGTGGGGGGCCAGGTGAACAGGCCTTCGGCGACCGGCTTTTGAGTGATCGTCATGTCAGGCTCCCTTCCGTTCGCCCAGGGCGTCCGCGTTCGGCGCGGCCTTGGCCACCAGGTCGGGGACGACCGAGGTGAGCTCCTGCGGGGTCCACCGGGACTCCGTGCTCGCGCCGGGGCCGTTGACCCAGCCCTCCAGGACCGTGATGCGGTTGCCGACGACGCCGAAGACCCGGCCGGTGACCTCGCGCGAGGCGGCCGAGCCTAGCCACACCACGAGCGGTGAGATGGCCTCCGGGGTGAGGTCCTGGGCCTCGGCGGCCCGTTTCATCATCTCGATGTCCTCGGTCAGCCGGGTGAGCGCGGTGGGTGCGATGGCGTTCACGGTGACGCCGTAGCGGGCGAGTTCGGCCGCCGCGATGACGGTGAGGCTCGCGATGCCGGCCTTCGCGGAGCCGTAGTTGGACTGGCCCGGGTTGCCGAAGACGCCGGACGGGGAGGTGGTGTTGATCACCCGGGCGTCGTTGTCGTGCCCTGCCTTGGCGCGCTCGCGCCAGTACGCGGCGGCGTGGTGCAGCGTGGCGAAGCTGCCCTTGAGGTGCACGGCGAGCACGCTGTCCCAGTCCCGCTCGGTCATCGACACGATCATCCGGTCGCGCAGGATGCCGGCGTTGTTGACCAGGACGTCGAGGCCGCCGTACGTCTCCACGGCCTGCCGCACGAGGCGGCCGGCGCCGTCCCAGGTGGAGATGTCGTCGGTGTTGGCGACGGCCCGGCCGCCGGCCGCGACGATCTCGTCCACGACGGCCTGGGCGGGCCCGGCCGAGGCGCCTGCGCCGTCGCGCGCCCCGCCGAGGTCGTTGACCACGACCCTCGCGCCGTGCGCGGCGAACGCCAGGGCGTGCGCCCTGCCGATGCCGTTGCCGGCGCCGGTGACGACCACGACCCGGCCGTCGACCACTCCTTCGGACATCCTCAACTCCTTGCTGACGAAAGCTGGTCGGCCTGCGCGAACAGGACCCGTGGGTCCTCGCTGCCGCAGGCGCACCGGGCGGTGATCACGCGGCCCGCGATGCCGAGCGGCGTCTCGGGGAGCGGCGAGCCTCGTCCCTCGCCCGCCGCCACGGACAGCTGTCCGTCCCGCTCGCCGACCCGCCACTCGGCGGCGTTGACGTGGGCGCCGGAGCGCTCGGGGCACTCCAGGGCCAGGGCCGGTCCCACGGCCGAGATCAGGAAGGCGGGGACGCCCGCTCCGCGCAGCACCGGTACGGCGGCGGGCCGGGCCAGGAGGAGGCGCGTCTGCCGGAACATCTGCGCGATGTCGGCCGTTCCGCTCAGCCCCTCCAGGGTCTCGGCGGACAGCCCGATCATCGCCTGCGGCCTGAGCTCGCGGTGGAAGACCGAGGTGCGGCGGTGGTCCCAGCCCATCGCCTCGGCGATGCCGTACGTCACCCGCAGGCCGCGCAGCGCCCCGATCATCGCGTGGCACCAGAAGCCCTCGAAGCCGGAGGCGGTCAGCACGGCCCGCTCCCCGGCGGTGAGTCCGTGTCCGCGCAGTCGGTCGGTGATCCAGGCGGTGTCGCGGGCGATCTGCGCCCAGCTGAGGTCGGTCTCGCGCATCCCGTCGGCGGCGGGGAAGCGCACCAGGTAGGCGAGGTCGGGCCGGTCGAGTTCACGGGCCCGGGCCAGGGTGTCGGCGCGTGCCATCAGTTCTTCACCACCCGGGGGAACTTGGCGACGCTGGTCATGGTCTGCAACAGCTCGTCCTCGGTGCGCAGATCGAGCACCGGCTGCACACCGGTCCGTTCGCGCACGGCCCTGCCCAGCCGTCCGGCCAGGGCGTCGACGTCGCGGGTGACGCCGGGGTCGTAGCCGACCCGCAGCCGCAGTTCCTCGACCTCGCGCCGGTCGCGCACGATCTGGAACACTCCCGCGACCGTCTCGGGCTGGTCCTCGACCGCCTGCCAGATGTCCGCGAGGACCACCGAGCGGCCCCGGACGAGGGTCTCGTCGCCGCGTCGGCCTCCCACCCACATCCGGGCGTGGGTGCGGCCGCAGCCGCAGCGGTCCCGGGACATCCGCACCAGGTCCTCGCTGCGGTAGCGGATCAGCGGGGCGGCCCGGTTGTCGAGGTCGGTGGCGACCAGTTCGCCCAGGTCGCCGTCCGGGACGTCACGCCAGCCGGGTTCCGCGCTGTCGTCGAGTTCGACGCACTCGGCGAAGACGGTGTCCTCCCAGAGGTGGAAGCCGTCGTGCTCGCGGCACTCCCAGGCGGTGCCGGTGTCGGCGGCGCTGGTGTACTCGTAGACGTCGATGCCCCAGTCGTTGCGGATCCGGTCGCGCATCTTCCGGCTGAGCGGCTGGCCGGCGCAGGAGGCGCCCTTCAGCGAGGAGAAGGCCTCCTTGAGGTCCACCTTGTCGGCCAGGTGCTCCAGCTCCACCATGTGCGGGTACATCATCTGGAGGTAGACCGGCCGGTACTCCCGGATGGCGTCGACGATCTCAGGCATCCGGCCGAGCCAGATGTCCACCTCGATCACCACGGCTCCGAGGGCCTGGTATCCGGGGTCCATCAGGTTGCGGAAGTTGCCGGCGGCGCTCAGCACCCGGTCCCCCGGTCTGAGGCCCAGCTCCCACAGGTCGCGTACCGACGCGGCCACCAGGGGTGGGGCGTCCTCCCAGATCTCGGCGAAGAACTCCGGGTCGCCGGTGGTGCCCGAACTGGAGGAGACCGAGGTCAGCTCGTCGACCGGGACGCAGAGCAGCCCGCCGAAGGGGTCGCCGGTGCGGGCCCGGTGGGCGCGGATCATGTCCTTGGTGACGAAGGGGATCCGGGCCCGGAAGTCCGCCAGCGAGCGGACGTCCCGCGGGTGCACCCCGTGCGCGTCCCACAGTTCGCGGTAGAAGGCCGAGTTGGCGTAGGCGTATCCGACGAGCTCCAGGACCCGTTCCTGCTGCCGCGCGCGCAGTTCCTCGCGGGGCATGGTCTCCACCTGGGGCTCGAAGTACCTGTCAGCGGTGTCCCTGTCACCGACCATGGCGCCTCCTCGCGGTTCAGTGCCCAGATCTTGCAGCTATCAGCGCAATCAGTCAACCAATTGGACGGATTCAGGACGAGGACCCCGCACCACCTTCCCTTTCCGTCGCCCATACAACTAAAATCGCTAACTGATTACATCTATTGGCCCGAAGGAGTGTCATGACGAAGATCTGGGTCAACTCGGGGGACTCCCATGTGATGGAACCCGCCGATGTGTGGACCGAGCGGCTGCCCGCGCGGCTCGGGGCCCGGGCGCCGCGCAGCGAACGCGGCGAGAAGTACGAGATGCTCTACATCGACGGCGAGCGCATCGACCGGCAGCTCGGCGACTTCATGGACGCCATGCGTCCGCCGGGCGCCTGGGATCTGAAGGTCCGGCTGACGGACCTCGACCAGGAGGGCGTGTGGGGCCAGCTGGCCTTCCCCTCGATGGGGTTCTGGCTCGTCTCGATCACCGACCGGGAGCTCGCCCGGGAGACCGTACGCGCCTGGAACGACTGGGCGTACGACGAGATCCTCAGCCGGAACAAACGCGTCATCACCACCGCGTGCGTCTCCACGGCGTCCGTCGAGGACGCGGTCGCCGAGGTCGAGCGGGTGGCGGAGATGGGCTTCCAGGCGATCTTCCTGCCGTGTTCGACCCGGCCCGGCGAGGAGTACGCCCTGGAGCGCTGGGAGCCGCTGTGGACCGCGGTCGAGCGGGCCGGTCTGGTGCTCGGCTTCCATATCGGCACGGGCGGCGAGAACGTCGTCTTCCGAGGCCCCGGCGGCGCGGTCGTCAACTACATGGAGACGACCTACCCGGGTATGCGCGTGGTCTCCCACATGGTCGCGGGCGGCGCCCTCGACCGGCACCCGGACCTGAGGATCCTGATCGCGGAGGGCGGCGCGGGCTGGGTGCCGGCCATCGGCGACCGGATGGACGAGGCGTACCGCCAGCACGGCATGTTCGTCCGGCCGAAGCTGAGCCGACTGCCCAGCGAGATCATCCGGCAGCAGGTGTACGCCTCCTTCCAGCACGACAGGAGCTCGGTGGAGATCGTCGAGGCGACCGGCTACCGCAACGTGATGTGGGGCGACGACTACCCCCACCTGGAAGGCACCTACGGCCACACCCAGTCCACGCTGCACGATCTGTTCGACGGCGTGTCCGACGACATCCGTGAGCGCGTCACCCGCGGCACCTTCAACGAGCTGTTCGCGCTGCCGTCGCCCGGTCCTGAAGAAGGCCGCTCATGAAGGTGGGCATCTACTTCGACATGCGCAACCCGCCGCCGTGGCGGCAGAACTGGTCGCGGCTGTACGGGTTCGCGCTGGAGATGTGCGAGGAGGCGGACCGGCTGGGCATCGACTCGGTCTGGTTCTCCGAGCACCACGGCTTCGAGGACGGCTATCTCCCGCAGCCGCTCACCATGGCGGCAGCGGCCGCGGCCCGTACCCGCCGGGTGCGCCTGGGCACGGCGGTCGTCCCCGCACCGCTGCACGCGGCGCCCGAGATCGCCGAACAGGCCGCGCTCGTCGACATCATCAGCGACGGCCGGCTGGACCTCGGGCTCGGCACCGGCTACCGGGTGCCCGAGTACCGGCTGTACGGAGCCGACCTGACCAAGCGCTACACCACGACCGACCAGCGGGTACGGGAGATCCGCGGCCTGTGGGCCGAGTCCCTGGTCACCCCGGGCCCGGTCCAGGACCCGCTGCCGATCTGGCTCGGCTACCAGGGTCCGCAGGGCGCGCGTCGGGCCGGCCGGCTCGGCACCGGGCTGCTGTCGCTCGATCCGGCGCTGCTGACGCCGTACCGGGAGGGGCTCGCCGAGAGCGGGTACGACATGTCGTCGGCCCGGATGCAGGGCTCGTTCACCACGTTCGTCACCGAGGACCCCGACGGCGACTGGCCGGTGGTGCGCGGGCATCTGGCGTACCAGTGGGACAGCTATCGCCGGTACATGGTGGAGGGCACGGACCAGCCCGCGCCCCGGCCCATCGACCCCGAGAAGTGGCGGGAGACCGGACTGAGCGCGACCGGCGTCGGCCGGTTCCTGTACGGCACACCGCAGGACGTCGCCGAGGCGATCAGGGCGTATGTGGCCGGGCTGCCGGTGGAAGGGGTGTTCCTGTGGGCCTCGCTGGCCGGGATGCCCGAGGACATGGTGGCCCGCCAGGTCCAGCTGATCGCCGGGAAACTGCGTCCGCTGCTTGCCGACGTCTGAGCTTGCCGACGTCCGAGCCGACGTCCGATACGCCGTCCGATACGAGGAGTTGCAGTATGTCCACGACGACACCGCAGGGGCCCTGGGCCGGGGCGGACTTCCAGGAGCCGCCCCGCACCCCCGGCGGGGTGGCGCTGTGCGGGGCGTGCCGAGCCGCCGGTTCCTGCCGGCTGGGGGTAGAGCGCGAGCGGCTCGACGACGACGGGTCGGCGCTGTTCCAGCTGTCCTGCCCGCGGGACCAGGAGGGCGGGCCCGAGGTCGCGCACGGCGGCTGGACGGCGGCCGTCCTGGACGACTGCCTCGGCCATCTCCCCCTGCTGCACCGGGTGTTGAGCGTGACGGCGGAGCTGAGCGTGAGCTTCGTCAAGCCGGTGCCGGTGGAGCGGCCGCTGGAGGTCCGGGCCTGGGTGGAGAAGCGGGAGGGCCGGCGCTGGTACATCGCCGGCGAGATGGTGCTGCTGCCCACCCGCGCCGTGCTGGCCCGGGTCTCCGGGATCTGGGTGATCCGGGACCAGGGCCATTTCGCACGGCACCAGGAGTGGCTGGCCGGCCAGGACGATGCGGCGGCCGGCCAGGACGGCGAGGCTCAGTAGGAGCGCAGGCCCATGCTGCGGGCGATGCCGTTGCGCTGGATCTGGCTCGTGCCGCCGGAGACGGTGGCCACGATCGACTCCCGGTAGCGGAAGCTCATCACGCTCTCCGTCGAGAAGCCGTGCCCGGCCAGGACCTGCATCCCGAGCCGGGCGGCGGCCACGTACGTCTCCGACCCCTTGAGCTTCGCCATCGATCCCTCCCTCGTGCACGGCCGACCCCGGTCGAGCAGCCAGGCGGCGCGGTAGGCGAGCAGCCGGGCGGAGTCGATCTCGGTCTGCAGGTCGGCCATGGCGTGGGCGAGGGCCTGGAAGTTGCCGATCGGCCGACCGAAGGCGTGCCGGGTACGGGCGTATTCGAGCATCTCGTCGAGCGTGGCCTGAGCGGCCCCCAGATAGCCGCCGCTGATGATCACCTTCTCCAGTTCGATGTTGGAGAGCATCACCTTCCAGCCCTCGTCGCGTGGACCGACCAGGTTCTCCTTCGGCACCAGCACGTCGTTGAAGAAGACCTCGTTGGTGCCGAGGATGTGCCGGGCGAGGGTGGGGGTCCGGCGCACCTCGACGCCGTCCGTCGAGGGGTCGACGAGCAGCAGGCTGATGCCGCCGTGCTTGGGTTCGCGGGGTCCGGTGCGCACATAGGTGGCGATGGTCGTGTCGGGCAGTCCGCCGCCGGTGCACCACGCCTTCTGGCCACGGACCAGGAAGCAGTCGCCGTGGTCCTCGGCGGTGGTGCGGAGCGCCGCGGCGTCGGACCCGCTGTCCGGCTCGCTGAGACCGACGGCGAGCCGGTGGCGGCCGGTCATGACGTGCTCGCGGATGAAGTCGCGCTGGGCCTCGCTGCCCCACCGGAACACCGTGATGCCGGGGATGAGCACCCCGATGTAGCACATGGCGACGTCGAAGCTGGCCCGCCCCAGCTCCTCCGCGATCAGGACGAGTTCGAGCGGCCCGCCGCCGTCGCCGCCCTCCTCCTCGGTGAACGGGAGGGAGAACCAGCCCAGCTCGGCCATCCCCCGGAACAGCTCGGGCGGCACCACGCCCTCCTCGTCCCACCGCTTGGCCTTCTCGGCCGGGCACACGTCGGCGACGAACTGCCGTGCCGTCGCGCGCATCAGGTCCTGCTCGTCGGTCAGCCCGAAATCCACGGCCACTCCTCGCACCACCACTAGGCAATTCATCTATCTAATTATTCTACGTTAGCGGATAGGGTTCTGGGGAGCCCGAGAAGCACGAGGAGTGCGTACGCGCCGGTCGGCGTACCGTCGTAACTGTGGACGCCGCTGCGGACCGACTCGTGTCCTGTGCCACGCGTGAGGTCCGACTCCGCGCGGACCGGCTGATCCATGACGTGGAGCAGGCCCTGCGGCGCGAGGTGCCCGAGATCTGGGAGGACCCGGACACCGCCCAGCTGATGGCGGAGAGCGTCGCCGAGCACATCCTCGTCGCCCTGGCCGGCCTGGAGGACGGCCTCGAGCCGAGCCTGCTGTCGACCTCCGCCATCGACCTGGAACGCACCCGTCGGGTGGCCAGACGCGGATCGCCGATCAGCGTGATGCTGCGGTCGTTCCGGCTCGGACAGGGCGTCGTCCTCGACCGGCTGCTGGCCGAGCTGCCCAAGCTCACGGACGACGCCGAACTGGTCAACACGGCTGCCCGCCGGCTCGTCGCGACGGCCACCGGGTACGTCGACCGGCTGTCGGAGCAGGGGGTGGCGACCTACCAGGAGGAACGCGACCGGCGGCTGCGGTGGCGGCTGTCGATGGTCAATGACGCGAGCATGCGCATCGGCACCACCCTCGACATCGTCCGCACCACCCAGGAGCTGGCCGACCTCGCCACCGAGTACTTCGCCGACCTCGTCACCGTCGACCTGCTCGACTCCGCGCTCCGCGGACACGACAGACAGGCGCAGGGCCCGCTGATGCTGCGCAGAGTCGCCCAGCGGTCGGCGGAGGGCGTCCCGGAGCCGGCGACCCTGCCGCAGGAGCTGCACAGCTGGCCGGACGGCACACCGCCGGCGCGCGCCCTGCTCACCGGACGGCCGGTCCAGCACCGCTCCGGCCCGGCCGGCTCCGCCCACGCCACGCTGGTGGTGCCGCTGCGCGCCCGCGACTCCGCCCTGGGCATCGCCCAGTTCGTCCGCCATCGCCACCCCAGCGCCTTCGACGACGAGGACCTGCTCCTCGCCCAGGAGATCGCCGCGCGGGCGGCGGTGGCCGTCGACAACGCCCGCCGCTACACCCACGCCCGCAGCGCCGCCCTCACCCTCCAGCGCAGCCTGCTCCCCCGGCACACCGCGCGGCAGTCGGCCGTCGACATCGCCTGCCGCTATCTGCCCGCCGGCGGACAGGCCGGCGTGGGCGGCGACTGGTACGACGTCATCCCGCTCTCCGGTGCCCGGGTCGCCCTGGTGGTCGGAGACGTGGTCGGCCACGGCATCCACGCCGCGGCCACCATGGGCCGGCTGCGGACCGCGGTACGCACCCTGGCCGACATCGACCTGCCGCCCGACGAACTGCTGACGCATCTGGACGACGTGGTCCTGCGACTGTCCGCCGAGGCCTCCACCGACCCGGACACGGACACCGACGCCGACACCGACACCGACACCGGCTGGGACGCGGCGCAAGCGGGCGGGACAGTCGTGGCGGCGGGTGGGCAAGAAGGCGGGGAGGAGATCGGCGCGACCTGTCTGTACGCCGTCTACGACCCCGTCGCCGGCCGTTGCACCCTCGCGCGCGCGGGGCACGTGGTGCCCGTCGTGGTGGCCGTGGACGGCACCGCCGACCTCCTCGAACTCCCCGCCGGCCCGCCGCTGGGCCTCGGCGGCCTGCCGTTCGAGGCGGCGGAGATCGACCTGCCCGAGGGCAGCGTCCTCGCCCTCTACACCGACGGCCTGATCGAAGCCCGCGACCACGACGTCGAGACGGGCCTCGCCCTGCTCCGGCAGACCCTCGCCCGGCCCGCCCCCTCGCTGGAGGCGACCTGCGACGCCGTCCTCGACACCCTGCTGCCGACCCGCCCGGAGGACGACGTCGCCCTGCTCCTGGCCCGCACCCACATCCTCGGCGGCGATCACGTCGTCAGCTGGGAGCTGGACGCCGATCCGGCCGCCGTGTCCCAGGCCCGCTCCGACGTCGCCCGGCAGCTCGGCGTCTGGGGACTCGAGGAGCTCGCCTTCACCGCCGAACTGGTGGTCAGCGAACTGGTCACCAACGCCGTCCGCTACGGTCGGCCGCCCATCCTGTTGCGGCTGATCCACGACCGTTCCCTCCTGTGCGAGGTCTCCGACACCAGCAGCACCACCCCTCATCTGCGCCGGGCCCGTGTGTTCGACGAGGGCGGCCGCGGCCTGCTGCTGGTAGCCCAGCTCGCCGAGCACTGGGGAACACGCCACGCCCGAGGCGGCAAGACGGTCTGGGCGGAACTGGGCGACTCCGCCGGCCTTCCGGCCTGGGACATCGGATGACCGAAGAAAGACAGGAAGGACCGGACACATGAGTGTGACCAGCGTGGACAAGGACTTCGACAGCCTCTCCCTCACCGTGACCGCCGAATTCCCGGCCGGGGCCGAGCAGGTGTGGCAGCTGTGGGCGGACCCCCGTCGGCTGGAGCGCTGGTGGGGGCCGCCGGCCTACCCGGCGACCGTCGAGAAGCACCAGCTGACCCCTGGCGGCGAGGTCGCCTACTTCATGACGGGCCCCGAGGGCGACGAGCACCACGGATGGTGGCACGTCACCTCGGTCGCCCCGCCGGCCTCCCTGGAGTTCACCGACGGCTTCGCCGACGACAAGGGAAACCCGAGCCCCGGCATGCCGACCACCACCGTGCGGGTGCGGCTGACCCCGCACGGGGACGACACCCGTATGGAGCTCCGGTCCGGATTCGGCACCCGGGAGCAGATGGAACAGCTCATGACCATGGGCATGGAGGAAGGCCTCAAGCAGGCGGTCGGCCAGATGGACGAGCTCCTCGGCGAGTGACCTGGACACCTACGCGGACGAAGGCCGGATCAGGGGATCTCCTGCTCGGCCCAGATGATCTTTCCGTCGGCCGTGTACCGGGCTCCCCACCGATGGGCGAGCTGGGCCACGAGGAAGAGGCCGCGGCCCCCCTCGTCCGTGATCCGGGCATGTCTCAGCCGCGGGGCGGTACTGCTGGCGTCGGCGACCTCGCAGGTCAGGCGCGCGTCGTACAGCATGCGCAGCCGTATGGGCGGCGTGGCGTAGCGGACGGCGTTGGTGACCAGTTCGCTCACGATGAGCTCGGACGTCATGGCCAGCTCCCCCAGTCCCCAGGCCTCCACCTGGCGGGTCGCCCGGGCGCGGACGTCGGCGACGGCGGCCGGGTGCGCGGGCACCTCCCAGGAGACGACGCGGTCGGCGTCCAGGGCGTGGGTGCGGGCCATCAGCAGGGCGATGTCGTCGGGCTGGGGCACCGGCACCAGCTGTCGCACGGCCGAGGTGCACAGCTCGGCCAGATCGGCCGGCCGGGTGTCGGACCGGGCCAGCAGCTCGCCGAGCCGGGACATGCCCCGCTCCAGGTCGCGGTCGGCGCCCTCGATGAGGCCGTCGGTGTAGAGGCCGATCAGGCTGTTCTCGGCCAGCTCGATCTCGGTGGCCTCGAACGCCATCCCGCCGAGCCCCAGCGGAGGCCCGGCCGGGGGCTCCGGGAACGACACCTGTCCGTCGGGGGAGACGACGACCGGCGGCGGGTGTCCGGCCCGGGCCATCGAACACCGGCGGCTGACCGGGTCGTAGACGACGTACAGACAGGTCGCCCCGAGGAAGGCGCTCGCGCTCTGCCGGTCCGTCGCGTCGTCGCTGCGCTCCGCGCTCAGCCGGAGCACCAGATCGTCGAGGTGGGCCAGCAGCTCGTCGGGGGGCATCTCCATGTCGGCGAGGGTCTGCACGGCGGTGCGCAGTCGGCCCATGGCCGCCGCGGCGGCGATGCCGTGCCCCACCACGTCGCCGACGACGAGACCCACCCGTGCCCCGGACAGCGGGATCACGTCGAACCAGTCGCCGCCCACGCCGTCCGTGGGGTCCGCCGGCAGATAGGAGGAGGCCACCTCCAGCGCGCTGCCGCCCGCCAGGGCGTGGGGCAGCAGACTGCGCTGCAGGGTGACCGCCGCCGTGTGCTCGCGGGTGTACCGGCGGGCGTTGTCCACGCACAGCGCCGCCCGCGCCACCAGCTCCCGGGCCAGCAGGACGTCGTCGGACCGGAACGACACCGGATTGACCGACCGTACGAAGGTGGCGAGGCCCAGGGCGGTGTTCCGGGCCCGCATCGGCACGGAGATGAGGGAGTGCAGTCCGAAGGCGCGGATGCTCTCGGCCCGTTCGGGCTGTTCGGCGACCCACAGCCGGTCGGACGGATCGAGCACGGGGATGAGGATCGGCTCGCCGTCGATGAGCAGGTTCGCGTCGTGCGGCGGGGGGAGGAAGTCCACCCGGTCGCCGATACGTGCCACGGCCTCCGGACAGCCCTCCCGCACCGAGCTCATCCCGGCGCGGCGCATCTCCGGCCGGGCGGGGGCCGGTCCGGCGTCGGTGAGCCAGGTGCCGTGCCCTTCGGTGCTGAGCACCGGCTCCAGGAGGTCGACGATGACGAAGTCGGCGAAGCGGGGGACGGCGAAGTCGGCGAGCTCCTGCGCCGTGCGCATCACGTCCAGGGTCGTGCCGACCCGGGTCCCGGCCTCGTTGACCAGCGCCAGCAGCTGTCGGGCGTTCCACCGCTCGGTGACGTCCTGAACCATGTAGCAGACCCCGGTGACGGACTCGTCGACGCCGACCAGGGGGAAGAAGGACGTGGAGTAGGCGCGCTGACGGTGGGGATCGGCCCAGCTCCAGCCCAGGTACTCGTAGTCGGTGATCGGGGCGCCGGTCTCCAGGACCTTGCGCATCAGCCCCTCGATGGCGACCGCCTGCAGCCCGGGCAGCAGTTCGCTGAGCCGTCGCCCCAGCCGCTGTTCGCGGGGGACTCCGCCGAAGCGTTCCAGCGTGTCGTTCAGCCACACGTACCGCAGCCCCGGATCCATCACCGCCATCCCGACCGGGGAGCGGGTCAGGAACCCGTCGAGGACGGACTGGCCCACCGCCCAGGGTCGGCTCTGCTCGCGTGCCGAGAGCAGAAAGCACTCCTCGTCGCCGATCCGGAAGGACGCGGAGACCCGCAGGTCGACTTCAACGGTACGGCCGTCGTGGTGCCGTAGGCCGATGACACCGCTCCACCCCATGCCCGCCCGGCACCGCGCGGCGACGGCGGCCACCCGGGCCGGGTCCCGGGCCATCGCCGTCAGGCCCGCGGCGGAGCGGCCGACCACCTCCGACGCCGGGCGGCCGAGCAGCGCCTGCGCGCCTCGCGTCCAGCCGACGACGACGCCGTCCGCGGACACGATGGCCGCCGCGTCGGTGGACGCGTCGAGGAGATCGCGCACGCCCGCGGGCGTCGGGGCCTCGGCTTCGGCCTCGCCTTCGGCCGGGGCTTCGGCCTCGGTAGCTTCTCGCGCAGAATCCGCAGAATCCATGGGTGCCGTCCTCTACACGACCATGGTCCTGCTTGTCCGCCCGATGCGCACGGCGCCGCCGGACCGTTCTCGCCGGAGCACCCCGCTACCGGACTGGCCGGGCGAGGCGCAGCATAGAGGTGCTGGAGGAGGATCCGCGATGACAGCCGAACCCATCCGGTCCGAGGGCGACCCGTACCGCCCCGAGGCGCCCCCGTCCACCGGTCTGCTGGACATGCTGAGCGTGGCCGCCATGGTCGTCGACGCCGACGGACGCATCGTTTTCTGGACCCCGCAGGCGGAGGATTTGTTCGGGTACACCGCCCAGGAGGCCCTCGGGAAGTACGCGGCGCGGCTGTTCATCGACCCCGAGCACCTGAAGTCGGTGGTGCGGCTGTTCGGGGAGGTGCTGGAGACGGGCCGGAGCTGGGCCGGCGCCTTCCCCATCCGGCACAAGGACGGCAGCAGCCGGCTGATGGAGTTCCGCAACATGCGGCTGCAGGACGATCTCGGGGGCGTCTACGCCCTGGGCATCGCCGCCGACCACGGTCTGCTCCAGCGGGTGGAGACCGATCTGGCGCTGTGTGAACGGCTGATCAACCAGTCCCCGATCGGGCTGGCCCTGCTGGACCCCGAACTGCGCTACATCCTGGTCAACCCGGCGCTGGAGCGCATCGACGGCATCCATGCCGAGGACCACGTCGGCCGTCTCCTCAGGGAGACCCTGCCGCTGCCCGACGTGGAGACCATCGAGTCGGCGCTGCGCCAGGTGCTCACCACCGGCACTCCGCTGCTCGACCAGTACCACGTGGGCCGGCCGCAGACCGACCCCGAGCACGAGCACGCCTGGTCCCTGTCCTTCTACCGGCTGGAGGACCCCGGCGGGCGGATCCTGGGCGCGGCCGCCTCGGTCGTCGACGTCACCGAACGGCACCGCGCGGCCGCCGAGGCCGACCGGGCCCGGCGCCGCCTCGCCCTCATCGCCGAGGCCTCCACCAAGGTCGGCACCACGCTGGAGGTGGAGCGGACCGCGCACGAACTGGCCGAGATCGCCGTCCCCCAGCTCGCCGACGTGGTCGCCGTGGACGTCCTCGACTCCGCCCTGGCCTGCCGCCGCTCCCGCCGGCCGGACAACGGCCCCGAGCTGTTCCGCGCCCTCGCGCTCAAGGCGAGCCACCCCACCGTGGCGCTGCGCGCCGCCGACCCGCCCGGCGACCTCGCCGCCTACGACGGCGACCGGCTGGTCACCCTGTGCGTGCACACCGGGCGGCCGGTCCTGGTGCGGCATGTCGGCGACCAGGACCTGCCCCGCATCGCCCGGAACGCCGAGGCCGGTTCGCTGCTGGCCCGCGCTGGAGTGCACTCGTACCTCGCCGTGCCGTTGATCGCGCACGGCGAGGTGCTCGGCGCCTTCGACCTCAAGCGCACCCGCAACCCGCTGCCGTTCGACGAGGACGATGTCATCCTCGCCAGTGAGCTGGCCGGCCGGGCCGCCGTGGCCATCGACAACGCGCGCTGGTTCCAGAGCGTGCGCAACACCGCGCTCACCCTCCAGCGCAGTCTGCTGCCCGACCACCCACCCCGTCAGACCGGTCTGGAGCTCGCCTCCCGCTACCAGCCCGCCCAGGCCACCAGCGAGGTCGGCGGCGACTGGTACGACGTCATCCCGCTGACCGACGACAAGACCGCACTGGTCGTCGGAGACGTCATGGGCAACGGCATCGACGCCGCCGCCACCATGGGCCGGCTGCGCACGGCCACCTGCGCCTACGCGGACCTCGACCTCGACCCGGGCGCCGTGCTCCAGCACCTGGACAAGATCACCTGCGATCTGGAGCACTACATCGTCACCTGTCTGTACGCCGTGTACGACCCCCACGCCGGACAGTGCCGCATCGCCAACGCGGGACACATGCCGCCCGCGCTGGCCCGCCCGGGCCGTGCCCCCGTCCTGCTCGAACTCCCCTCCGGGGCTCCGCTGGGCGTCGGCGGCGTCGCCTTCGAGACCACCACGACCGAGTTCTCCCCCGGGGACCTGCTCGTTCTCTACACGGACGGCCTGGTCGAGACGCGACACCACCCCATCGACGACCGGCTGGCGGTCCTCCTCAACTTCCTGGACGAGCCCGACCGTCCCCTGGAGGAGATCTGCGACCTCCTGCTGTACGGCCTGCGCCACCCGGAGGACCACGACGACGTCGCCCTGCTGGTCGCCCGGGCGGTGGCGACCGACGCCGGGTGAGCGCGCCCCCCTCGTAGGTCCGAGGTTCGGGCGGGAGCGGTGAGGCGGTCCACTGACGGCTCGACCGACCACGAACCGAGGATCGTGGTCGGGCTTCGGCGACTCCGGCAGTCTGTCCGGGCCCCCACCCCTCGACCTGCTGGATCGCGGAGGCGAACACGGTGAGCCGGCCTTCGTCCAGGTCGGCCGGCCGGGTGTCGGTTCCCACACCCAGGGCATCGGCGACCCGCTGTGCGTAGGCATGCGGGTCGTTGGAGCCATGGCCGGCCGGGGCGTAGGCCGCCATCACCTCGAGGATCCCGTCTCCTCACCATGAGGACTCCGTTCCCGGGCCGACGCCACACGGGAAATCTGGTTTCACACTCGACAATCACCGCTCCCCGGACGGTGATTGCCGGACGTCGGTCATCACCAGTCCGGCGATATGCGCGGTGACCGTGTCCAGAATGTCTTTCCAGGCCTCCGCGTCGCCGAGCACCAGATAGTTGAGGGTCAGACCGTCGGTCATGGCGGCCAGATAGCGGGCCAGCACGGGGACGGGCACGGCGAGCCGGAGGTCCATGCTCCGGCGCAGTTCCTCGATGAGTTCGGCGTACGCCTCGCCGTACAGCTCGTACTGGCGGCGCGCCAGGTGCTCGAACCCGGGCTGGCGCAGGGCGTACTGGGTGAGCTCATAGGTGAGCATGTGCTCGTCGGGGTGGGCCCGGACGTGGTCCCAGTACGCCTGGAAACCGGCCCGGACCGTCTCCTCCAGGGTGGCCCGGGGCCGGATCGCGTCCTTCACGACGCTCACCGAGTGGTCGGTGAGCGTCGTGATGACCGACTCGACCAGGGCCTCCTTGGAGTCGAAGCAGTAGTGGAAGACGCTCAGGGACACGCCGGCCTCGGCGGCGATGGACCGGGTGGTCGTCCTGGGGACGCCGTCCCGGGCCATCGCCCTGATCGCCGCTTCCGTCAGCTGTCTGCGTCGCTCGGCCGACGGCATGCGTGCCATGTGGTGTGTCCCCCGGTGTCGTACGTCAGGCGCTGTGGACGCCCACTTCGTACAACGAGTATCCCCAGTCGGTGCCCCGGTCGAGGCCGTGGACGCGGACGTAGCGGGCCGGTGTTCCGGTGAACTTCGCCGTGTCCAGGCCGCCGTCGCCGGAGGTGGTGGACCAGGCGGTCGTCCAGGTCGTGCCGTCGGTGGAGAGTTCGATGCGGTACGACTTCCCGTACGCGCGCTCCCAGTCGAGGGTCACCCGGGACACCAGGTTCGTGGAGCCCAGGTCGACCTGCCACCACTGGTCGTCGCTCCAGTCGCTGGCCCAGCGGCTTTCGTCGTCGCCGTCCACGGCCCGGCCAGGCTGGTAGCTGGTGAACGGGTTGGACTCGGACGAACCGGCCGTGGCCGTCCGGCCCTTGGCGAGGTTGACCGACGCCTGGTGCTGCTCGGTCGAGCCCCAGGTGCCGAGGTAGGACTCCGCGCCCCGGAAGAGGTCGTTCACCACGTCCTGGCCGCCGACCAGCCGGATGTCCTCGATCCAGTCGGGGATCAGGCCGACGTTGGCGCCGCCGTCGACGTTGAAGTCGAAGGTGCGGCTGCCGACGGTCTGCTTGTCGATGACGGAGCCGCCGTCGACGCTCTTGAAGGGGTACGTCACCTTGGTGGCGGCGTCCGCTCCGCGCGGGGCGGGGTGGTCGCCGATGCCGTTGAAGTCGGTGCCGTAGCCGTAGCCCACGCCGTACTTGTCGCGCAGCGCGTCGGTGCGCTTCGCCTCGGTGGCGAACGCCTCGGAGCCGTGCATGTACTGGGCGACGAAGCCGCCGAGGCTGTAGACCCGCTCGGTCCAGTTGAGGTCCATCCAGCTGTGCGAGGAGAGCACGCCGGGGTAGGAGGCGGCCTCGAAGATGTCGAGCGCCTGGCCGGTGGCCTTGACGCTCATGTGGTCGATCTCGAGCATCATCTTGCGTTGCATCATGCCGCGCACGGCGTACTCGCCGAGACTGGTGAGCCCTCGGGTGTTGCACTGCGCGGCCGTGTCGTACTCCGGGACCTCCGTGCCGGCCGGCAGGTCCGCCTCGGCCTCGGAGGCTGCGGTGCCGATGGGGTTGTCGTGCTGCGGGCCCTTGCAGGTCTCCGTCTGCCAGAAGGTGCCGGTCGACAGGAACTGCCCGACGTTGATGGCCGTTCCGAGACCGCCCTCGTCGAAGCGGACGCCGCACAGCGCGTTGTCGAACTTGTGGCACAGGAACATGCTGCGCACGCCCAGCGCGTACAGCTCGTCCAGGCCCTTGTCGATGTCGGACTTGCTGCACTGCGCGATGTCGAAGATCTGCTTGCAGCCGAACGGCTCGGAGGTCTCCACGCCCAGGACGACCGCCAGCTTGCCCTGCTTGATGACCTCACGCGCCTGGGCGCTGTCGAGGACGATCCGGAACCAGCCCTTGCCGGTGCCGCCGTACTGCTTGTCGATGTAGGCCTGCAGGTCGTACGTCAGCTTCGCCTGGAGACGGATCGACGTCATCTCGTCGCAACTGCGGTCCTTGAACGGGTAGATCGAGCAGATCATGCCGTTGGTGACGAGGTCGTTGACCAGCACCCGCTGCCCGCCGCGCCAGGCCCGCTCCACCCAGGCGTAGTAGTTGGCCTGGTGGGTCATCGAGTCGTAGGCCGGCCAGTCCGTGAAGGTCGGCCAGCCGACGGGGTCGTGCTTCCCGTCGCCGCCGTGGGTGATGTAGTCGAACAGCGCGAGCGTGCCGTCGGGGTAGTGCTCGGGACAGTCCTTCAGCGCGTCGGCGACGCCGGCCTCGGAGAACACCTTGCCGCAGATCAGCCGCCCGCCGAACGCCTCGTTGGAGAACAGGTGGTTGTGCGCGTCGACGAAGCCGCGCACGTCCCCGGCGGAGTCGGTGCCGGTGAACGGCTCCCCGGTGACGTTGATCTGGGAGTCGGGGGTCGGCCGGGCCGTCGGCGTCCACCAGTCGGTACCGGCGGCCGAACTCTGGGCCGGCCCCAGGATCGTGGCCAGTACGAGCAGGAGCAGTGAGACGACGGTGACATGGCGTCTGCGGTACGGGCGTCCGGTCATGGTCACAGGCCCACTCCCTCGGTCGACGGGAAGGCGCGGTCGACGAGGGCGTTCTGACTGCCCATGAGATTGTCATGACCGACGCAAGATAGTGCGATGAGAATGCGGACTGACGCCGTTCCGAGTCAAGAGTCCGGGACGCTTGACCTGATAAGTGCCGGCGCCCGCGCAAACCTCCCCGTGGGAGCACGCCCGCGACGATGCGCTTACACGTTCAGGTGATGATCCACGCGACCCCGCCGAAGGCCCCCCATGCGCCCCCTATCCAGGGCACATGGACATGTACCGCACTTCTGCAGACCCGGGGCGGCTCTCCCGTCGCCGGTTCACGGCCACTGCCGGCGCCGCCGCCGCGCTGGCGGCCTCCGCCGCCCCGGCCGCAGCCGCCCTCCCCCGACGGCCCGACTGTCCGCCCGAGTCCACCGCGGACTGGGCGACCTGCCTGGCCGTGGCCCGCGCGCTGCTCGTGGTCGACGAGGACGACCGGCCTCTCGTGCCGGGGTACGCGAAGGTCCTCGACGGGGGTCTGCCACGGGCGAGGACGGGCGCCGCGAAGAAGGTGCTCGTGATCGGCGCCGGACCCGCCGGACTGGTGGCCGCCTGGCTGCTCAAGCGCGCCGGGCACCACGTCACACTCGTGGAGGCCAACGGCAACCGGGTCGGCGGCCGCATCAAGACCTTCCGCACCGGCGGGCACGAGCACGCGCCGCAGGCGTTCGCCGACGCCCGCCTGTACGCGGAGGCGGGCGCCATGCGAATCCCCGGCAGCCACCCGCTGGTGATGGGCCTGATCGGCCGACTGGGCGTCGAGAAGCGCCGGTTCCACCTCGTGGACGTCGACGCGGACGGCAAGCCCGTCAACAACGCCTGGCTGCACGTCAACGGAGTCCGGATGCGCCGCTCCGCGTACGCGACCTCGCCGCGCAGGGTCAACCGCTCCTTCGGGGTGCCCCGAAAGTACTGGGACACCCCGTCCTCGACGATCCTGCGCGAGGCCCTGGACCCGGTGCGCGACGAGTTCAGCACCCGGGGCGCCGACGGCAAGCGGGTCGACAAGCCGCTGCCGGAGCGGGTGCGGGGGTGGGCGCGGGTCGTGCAGAGGTTCGGGGACTGGTCGATGTACCGGTTCCTGACCGAGGAGGCGCGCCTCGACGAACGCACCGTCGATCTCCTCGGCACCCTGGAGAACCTCACCTCCCGGCTGCCGCTGTCGTTCATCCACAGCTTCATCAGCGCCTCGCTGATCAGCCCGGACACCGAGTTCTGGGAGCTGGTCGGGGGCACGGCCATGCTCCCGGACGCGCTGCTGAAGGAGGTCTCGGACGTGCTGCGGCTCGACCGGCGCGCGACGCACATCGAGTACTGGGCGCCGGACCGGCAGGGCGGGCACGACACCTCGCACGTGAGCGCCGACGGACCGCACGTGTGGATCGACACCGTCTCCGAGGGGCGCGGCGGCAAGGTCGTGCGCGAGGAGTTCACCGCGGATCTGGCGATCGTCACGGTGCCGTTCTCGGGGCTGCGGCAGGTGCAGGTCAGCCCGCTGATGTCGTACAAGAAGCGGCGGGCCGTCGCGGAGCTGCACTACGACAGCGCGACCAAGGTGCTGCTGGAGTTCGGCCGCCGCTGGTGGGAGTTCACCGAGGCGGAGTGGAAACGTGAACTCGACGCCGTACGGCCGGGGTTGTACGAGGAGTACCGGGCGGGGAAGGCGCCGGCCGACGGGAGTCTGCTCGGCGCGCATCCGTCCGTGCCGCCCGGCCACATCTCGGCGGGGCAGCGGGTGCACTACGCGGCCAACCGGTGGGCCGCCCGCGACCAGCCGGAGGCGGCGCACATCGTGGGCGGGGGCTCGGTCTCCGACAACTCCAACCGGTTCATGATCAACCCCTCGCACCCGATCGGCGACAGCGAGGGCGGTGTCGTCCTCGCCTCCTACAGCTGGGCCGACGACGCCTCCCGCTGGGACTCGCTCGACGACGACGCCCGCTATCCGCACGCCCTGCGCGGGCTCCAGCAGGTCTACGGCCAGCGCGTCGAGGTCTTCTACACCGGCGCGGGCCGCACCCAGAGCTGGTTGCGCGACCCGTACGCCTACGGGGAGGCGTCCGTCCTGCTCCCGGGGCAGCACACGGAGCTGCTCAGCGCCATCCGAGCCCCCGAGGGCCCGCTGCACTTCGCGGGCGACCACACCTCGGTCAAGCCGTCATGGATCGAGGGCGCGCTGGAGTCGGGGGTCCGGGCGGCGCTGGAGGCACACGGGACGTAAGACCTCGAAGCATGTTTTGAACACGTTCAAATACAGGGTAGGGTCCTCTTCACGTAGGGCTTTGAAGGTCGTACGAGGAGAGGACGCCGCTCATGAAGATCGTGCTACCCGGCGGGACCGGGCAGGTGGGGACCGTCCTGCGCCGCGCGCTGACCGCGGCCGGACACGAGGTCGTGGTGCTGACCCGGCGGCCGACCGGCCGGGGCGAGGTGCGGTGGGACGGCCGGACGCTCGGCCCCTGGGCGGAGGCGATCGACGGCAGCGACGTCGTGGTCAATCTGGCCGGCCGCAGCGTCAGCTGCCGCTACACCCCCGACAACCTGCGGGACATGATGGAGTCCCGGGTGGACTCCGCCCGGGTCGTGGGCGAGGCGATCGCCGCCGTCGCGCGACCGCCGCGGGTCTGGCTCCAGATGAGCACGGCGACCGTCTACGCCCACCGGTTCGACGCCCCCAACGACGAGGCCACCGGCCTGATCGGCGGCGCCGAACCCGACGTCCCGGGCTACTGGGGCTACAGCGTCGACATCGCCACCGCGTGGGAGCGGGAACAGGAGAAGGCCGACACCCCGGACACCCGCAAGGTGGCGCTGCGGTCCGCGATGGTGATGAGCCCCGACCGGGGCGGGGTGTTCGACGTGCTGCTGCGGCTGGTCCGGCTCGGGCTCGGCGGCCCGGTCGCGGGCGGCGCGCAATACGTGTCCTGGATCCACGACCACGATTTCGTCCGCGCGGTCGAGTTCCTCGTCGAACGGGACGACCTCGCCGGACCGGTGAACCTGGCCGCCCCCGCCCCGCTCCCCCACCGTGCGTTCATGCGCGCCCTGCGCGAGGCGTGGGGCGTCCCGGTGGGCCTGCCCGCGACGAAGTGGATGGCCGAGCTCGGCGCCTTCGCCCTGCGCTCGGACACCGAACTCCTCCTCAAGAGCCGACGCGTCGTCCCGGGGCGGCTGCTCGACGCGGGATTCGTCTTCGACCGGCCGGAGTGGCCGGCGGCCGCCGCCGACCTCGCACGGCGGGTGCGAGACCGCTGACGGCGACGTGCCGTGACGTGGGTCACGAACAGCGGGGAGGGCGTCATCGTCCCGGGTGCGACCGGCAACTGGAGCCCGGACCGCTTCCCCGACCCCGGCCGGCTCGATGTCCGCCGCGTCCCCCGGCTGCGGGTCGCCGCACCGCGGGACACGATCCCGTTCAAGGACGACGGGATCGTGTACGGCGTGTACGAGCTGCCGGTGGCCTGGTAGCGCGCCGCCGCCGTGCGGCCGTGGGCGAAGGCCCCTCGTCCGCACGGCGGTTCGCCGGGGTGCGCGTCAGCTCGTCGCGCGCACCGCGTCGCGGATCAGGTCCGCGACCGCCTTCGGCTGCGACACGGCCACGGCGTGCGAGGCGCCCTCCAGCTCGACGGTCGTCGCCCCGGCCCGCTGGGCGCCGAAGCGCTCGACCTCGGGGTTGATCGCCTCGTCCGCGCCGGCGATCAGCGCCCAGGACGGCTTGGTCCGCCAGGCGGCCTCGGCGGCGGTCTCCCCGAACGCTGCGGCGGCCAGGGGACGTTGGGCCGCGGCGAGGATCCTGGTGACGTCGGCGGGCACGTCGGCGGCGAACACCGACGGGAACGCGTCCTCGGCGATGGTGACCTCGACGGCCGGGTCGCCGCCCGGCACCGGGTACGTCCACTCCTTGAGGCTGGCGACCAGCGGCGAGAGCGGGAAGCGGCCCTGCAGCTCGCCGAGGCTCTCGCCCTTCTCCAGGACGTACGCGGCGACGTAGACGAGGCCGACGACGTTCTCCGTGACGCCGGCGACGGTGATGAGGGCGCCGCCGTAGGAGTGACCGACGAGGACGACGGGGCCGTCGATCTGGGCGGCGACCGAGGCGATGTACGCGGCGTCGGAGGCGAGGCCGCGCAGCGGGTTGGGCGGGGCGATCACGGGGATGCCGTGGGCCTGGAGCTCGGCGGTGACGCCGGACCAGCCGGCCGCGTCGGCGAAGGCGCCGTGGACCAGGACGACTGTGGGGGTGGTGGTCATGATGCTGCTGTCTCCTGAGAGGTCAGACGTGCCGGATCAGGCGTGCAGGGCGTCGCGCAGGGTGCCGACGGCCAGCGTGATGGCGGCCTCGGCGGCATACGTCGTGCGCAGCGCGTTCAGCATCACGAAGTCGTGGATGATGCCCTGGAAGCGCACCGCGGTGACCGGGACGCCGGCCGCGCGCAGCTTGTTCGCGTAGGCCTCGCCCTCGTCGCGCAGGACGTCGGCCTCGCCCGTGATGACCAGGGCCGGGGGCAGGCCGGTGAGCTGCTCGGTGGTGGCGCGCAGCGGGGACGCGGTGATCTGGGCGCGTTCGGCCTCGTCGGTCGTGTACTGGTCCCAGAACCACTGCATGCCGTCGCGGCGCAGGAAGTAGCCGGTGGCGAACTGGTGGTAGGAGCCGGTGTCGAAGCTCGCGTCGGTGACCGGGTAGAACAGCACCTGCTGCACCAGCGGGACGCCGCCGCGCTCCTTGGCCATCAGGGTCAGGGCGGCGGTCATGTTGCCGCCGACCGAGTCACCGGCGACCGCGATACGGGCGGCGTCCAGCCCCTTCGTCGCGCCCTCCCGGACGACCCACTGGGCGACCGCGAAGTTCTGCTCGATGGCGACCGGGTAGCGGGCCTCGGGCGAGAGGTCGTACTCGGGGAAGACGACCGCGGCCTCGGCGCCGACGGCGAGTTCGCGCACCAGGCGGTCGTGGGTGTGGGCGTTGCCGAACACCCAGCCCGCGCCGTGGATGTAGAGGATCACCGGGAGCGTGCCCACGGCGCCGGCCGGCTTGACGATCCGGGCGCGGACGCTGCCCGTCGGCCCGCCCTCGACGGTGATCCACTCCTCGTCGACCGCCGGCTTGTCGATCTCGCCGGACTGGACCTCGTCCACGGCCTTGCGCCCCTCTGCCGGGGCCAGGTCGAAGAGGTACGGCGGGTTGGCGGTCGCCTCGGCGAACGCAGCGGCCTCGGGTTCGAGCACCGGGGTGACCGGCTCGACGACGTCGGACATGGAATCTCCTGCAGTTCTCGATGTGCGCTGTCTTGCCGTCTCACCGTAAATCTGCCTTGCAACAGCGTCTTGTCCACCCGCGCACGGCCGCTGTTCTCCAAGTGCACAGGGCAACACAGGGCAACCTGAAACCTAGTTGAACTAGCTTAAAACCTAGAGATACTAGGAATGTGAACTCACCGAACTCACCGAACTCACCGAACTCACCGAACCCGCCGAGCTCGCCGCATTCGACTCGAGCGACGCTGAAAGTGCCCGGCGCCACCCTTTACTACGAGACGCGCGGCAGCGGCCCGGTCCTGCTGCTCATCCCCGGCGGCGCCGGGGACGCCGGACTGTACGCGGGCATGGCCCCGGAACTGGCCGCCCGCTACACGGTCGTCTCGTACGACCCGCGCGGACTGTCCCGCAGCCCGCTCGACGGCCCGGCGGACACACCCCACGCCGACGATGCCGACGAACAGGTGCGGGTGTGGAGCGACGACGCCCGTCGGCTGCTCGATCTGCTCTCCCCCGGCGACGACGCGGTCGTGTTCGGTTGCAGCTCCGGGGCGGTCGTCGCGGTCGATCTGCTGGCCCGGCATCCGGAGCGGCTGCGCCGGGTGGTCGCGCACGAACCGCCGTTGCTGGAACTGCTGGCGGATCCCGTCCCGCATCGAGCGCTGTTCGCCGAGGTGCGCGAGATCTTCCGCGCCGAAGGAGCCGGCCCCGCCATGGCCCGGCTCGCCGAGGGCCTGGCGGACGGAGCCGCGCGGCAGGCGCCCGCGCAGTCGGCGACCGAACTGCCGCCCGACATCCAGGAGATGGCGGTGCGGATGCACACCAACATCCCCGTCTTCCTGGGTCGCGTCCTGCGCCCGTTCTCCTCGGCCCTGCCCGACCTCGCGGCGCTGCGGCCGGTGGCCCACAAGCTGGTGCCGGCCGCGGGGCGCGACTCCCGTCGCCAACTCCCCTTGTACGGACCGGCCGAGCGGCTCGCGGAGCTCCTCGGGCGCGAGCTCGTCGAGTTCCCCGGCGGCCATCTCGGAGCCGTCGAGTCCCCGAAGGAGTTCGCCGAACGCCTGCTGGCCGTCCTGGAGTGAGCGATCGCGGAACGGCGGTGGCCCCGCCCCCTGAGGTCGAGGGGGCGGGGCCACCAAACGGCCGTGCGCGTGACGCCGTCGGCTCGGCTCAGCCGACCGCTGTCCTGCGCCTGCGGAGCCACCACACGAGGGCTCCGCCGACCGCGGCCAGGGTCGCCGCGAGCGTGGCGATCAGGGCGACGGGGAGGCCGGCGCCGGTGTCGGCGAGGTTGCCGTCCGGGTCGTGGGCCGGCGGGGTGGGCTTGCCCTGGCCGCCGGCCGAGGTGGACGGCTCCGGCGCCGGGGTCGTCGAGCCGCCGCCCGGCGTCGACGCGGTCGGGGACGGGGACGGCGACGGGGTGTCACCGCCGCCGCCCGTGTCGCCCGTTCCGCCGACCCCTGCGCCGAGGTAGGCGATGTCGGTGTCCCGGTAGGACGTGTCGTCGGCCTTCATCGACGTCTTGGTGGTCTGGTCGAGGGTCGGGTTCTCGACGTTGAACTCGGTGCGGGAGATGTTCCGCTTCGGGGACTTCGAGAAGTCGACCCCGCCGACGATGTAGATCAGCGTCGTGCCGCCGGCCGGGATCTCGTACTGGAACTCGCCCTCGGTGTAGATCTTCCGGTACTTCTTGAAGAGCTCGTTCTTGTCCCAGTTCTGGTTCGGGGCGCGCAGCGGCCACCGCTTCACGTCATTGGTATTGATGATCTTCCGGAAGTCCGTGGCCTTCGCCGCGTCCTGCTGTCGGATCCACTCCGCGGCGACCCGCGAGGTGTAGACCCGGCGCAGATCGGCGTACTGGGGCGCGGTGTTGATGGTCTTCTCGACCGCCGGCACGATCATGCTGTCGATGACGGCCTGGGCCGCCTTCGTCTGGGCCTCGTCGGGCGTGCAGATCGGCTCGCCCGGACCGGGCGTCACGGTGGTCTGCGCGGTCGACTTCAGGGCCAGCGGGGCGTCCAGGATGTAGATGCCGCCGTCCTGTTCGCGGACCTGGGCGGGCTTGGGCTCGATCCAGTTCCGCAGGCCCGGCATGCACGGCTTGCCGTTCTCCTTCGGCAGGGCCGCCCAGTACTGCTTGCCGAGGTCGGTCTTGGGGTCCATGGCCTTGTAGAAGTCGTGCTTCATCTGGAGGTCGGCCTCCAGCAGGACCCGGCCGGCGTCGGTGGCGGCGAAGGCGTTGTCCATGATCCGGTCGGGCTCGTCCGGGTTGAGGTTCACCCAGAACTTGTCCGGGGTGAGCGCGAGCCAGGTGAAGAAGCTGTCCGAGGCCAGGTTCATGGTGGCCTCGCCGCCGTAGCCCGGGTTCGTGTCCGGGTCGGGCACGTAGTCCGCCTTCATGGAGTACGTCATGCCCTTGCCCAGGACGGGCGCCCCGACATAGCGGAGTTCGAGCGTGGAGAAGTCGATGCCGCCCGGTCCGCCGCGCGGCAGCGTGCCGCGGGTGTCGATCGTCCGCGCGGCGCCCTGCTGACGACGGGCGTCCTCGGGGGTGGGAGCGGAGTCGCGGATGCGGTCGTTGGCCGGGCCGCGGGTCCCCTGCTTCGGGTCGGGGCTGAACCAGGTGTCGTAGCGGCTGTAGCCCCGGATCGGCTTGGTCTGGGGGATGCCGTTGTACTTGCGCTCGAAGATCCGCACCTGGTTGGGCTTGCCGCGCTCCCGGGACAGCTCGTCGTTGAACTCACGGAGCTTGTCGAGGGTGTTCTTGGGGACCTTCTTCCCGCCGACCAGCCGGAAGGTGTGGTCCTTGGTCTCCGGCTGCCGGGCGATGATCCTGTCGGCGGCGAGCTGGTCGGCCCGATGCGTGCCGTTCGACTTGAACTCGTTGAATTCCTTGAGCCGTTGGTTGTACGCGTCGTACTTCCGGGTGGCGATCACCTTGCCGTTCGCGTCGCGGACCTCGACCTTGACCTCGCACAGCCAGTCCGGGCCGATCAGGTTGAAGTCCTTGACGACGCGCTGCTCGAAGGCGCTGCCCTTGTGGTTGTTGATCTCGTTGCGGATGTAGATCTTGTCGAACCAGTTGTTGAACTCGGCGACGGGCCGCCCGGTGGACAGGAAGCGGGCGTAGATCTCCATGGCCTTGTCGGCGGGCTCGCCCGAGGCCGCGGCCTGCTTCTTCCACTGGTCGACCGTCTTGGACTGCGCCTTCTGCGCCTCCGCGCGGGTGGGCGGCTTCAGTCCGTCGAACGCCTTGCCCTGCAACGGGAAGTTGTAGTTCTTCGGGTTCCCCGCCCACTGCTGGTACGGGTCCGCCCCGGCGGGGAAGCCGGAGTTGGACGGAGTCCTGTCGTACTGCTTCTTCAGCCACTTCTCGTCGCAGCGCTGGCCCTTGATGGTGGTCGCGGCATGGGCGCTGTCGACGCCGACGCCGGGCAGACCCGTCAGGGTCAGCGCGCCGGCCACGCCGAGCGCGGCCGCGAAGCGGCCGATCAGCCGCCATCTGCGTGATGGTCGTATGAGCGTGCTCAAGGTGCTGTTCCTCTTCCCTCGCTGTGGGGGCATGGAGGGGTTCGGGTGCGACGGGTGAAGCCCCCGTGACGTCCGTCGCGCGGGCCACCCTAGACCCGTTCGCGTAGTAATCGCACAGCAAATCGACAGGTTTGCAGAACAACTCGCGGACGTCCACAGGGAGTTCACCAGTGGGCGGCCCCGGTCCCTACAGTGACCCCATGACCCGAACCGACCATGGCGACGAGGCCGCCGAACAGCAGCTCAGCCGGTGGATCACCGAGATCCCGGAAGCGCTCAGGGAGCTGCGCGCCGAAGTGCTGGACGAGCACTTCCCGTTCGACTTCACGCCCATGTCGCTGGTCGTCCTGGAAGCGCACATGCTCGCCGAGTACCGGTCGGCCGGCGAGAAGGTGGGCATGGACTTCCGGCCGACCGCGTGCGCGATGGTCTACGTCGGCGAGGTCCTGCTGGCCGTGGGCGGCGGCCGGTGGGACTGGGACGCCCGCAAGGCCCCCGGATCCTCGGCGGGCCGGCCCGTCGTCCATCCCGACCCCGCACTCGGCCTCGCTGCCGTGGACCCCATCGCGCTCGTCGCGCGGGCCACCCGCATCCGCACCGGGGACGTCTTCATCGAAGAGGCGGCCAGGCTCCAGGAGGCCGTCGCGGCCCGGCGGGAGCGGGAACCCGACTGGGCGCCGGTCGTCGTGCCCCATCCCGAGCAGGCGGCGCACCGGACGGGCGCGGACCATCCGGAACTGGTGCGGTGGCTCGACCGGCGTGCCGCCGGGTTCGCCGACTGGGCGCAGGAGGCGGGTCCCGGGGAGCTCTGGGACTTCTCCCCCGGCTCCCTCGACCGGCTGGAGACGGTCCTGCGGGACCGGTTCGCCGACAGCGGCGGGCTCCTCGCCGCGAAGAGCGGCGCGTTCGTCCAGGGCGTCGTCTGGTACGTCGGCGAGGTCGTGCGCCGGAGCAGGGACGGTGTGGTGTGGCAGTACCGGCCCCGCACCCGCTTCGACGAGCCGCTCGGTGCGGCCATGTTCCACGCCGGGGACGAGATCTACCTCGACACGCCGATGGTGGCGCAGCCGGGCCTTCGGGACGGGGGGTCGGCGCATCCGATGGCGACGCTCAACGTCCTCTTCTGGGAGACGGACGAGCTCGACAACCCCATCGAGCCCCGGCTGGCCGACATCCTGGACGACTTCGCGTGAACCCCGGGCCGCCACGGACACCGGGGGCCCGGGACGGCTTCGTCCCGGGCCCCGGCTGGCGGAGGTGACCGCTCGTCAGCAGGTCCGGCCGGTGTAGTAGGCGCCCTGGATCTTGCTCGCGGAGCCCAGCCAGACCGTGCCGGGGCCGACGCACCGCTCGTAGTCGGGTGCCAGGGCGACCTCGACCTTGATGACCACCCGAGAGCCGTCGGACGTGCAGTGGTTGTAGAAGGCGTCGGAACTCGTCTCGTAGAACCCGCACGGGTCCGCGGCCGCGGGGCCCGCGGTGGCTGCGGTCACCGCGCCCAGAGAGGTGAGCACGAGAGCGACGGAACCGATGGTGCCGAGCACCGAACGACGAACACGCAAAGTACGACTCCTTGCCGGATTGAGGGATCAGGACCGGGAAAACCCCAGGTCCGCCGATGGGCGGGATGCCTGCTCCAGGATCGTGGCGCTCTCCTCGCGGTGATCGAACTGCGCGCCGTGTTCACCCTGCGAATCGTTTCACCGCTACGCCGATGGAGTGGATCTTCATGGAACGACGACTCGGCGGCGGAGATCTCGGGCAGGGCGGGGCGCGTTCACCCGGGTGAGCGCCCCGAGTGGTGGCGCGGCCCGGGCTGGCTGACGGTGGATCACGTCAGGCCGGGTCTTGTCAGCTGACGAGGCGTCGGCTGCCCGGCCGTGACGGAAGGACCATCAGATGCGTTCTGCTCGCATGATCCTGGCCACCGCGGCGGCGTCCGCCGCCCTCGCCATCGGCGCCCCCGGCGCCTACGCGGCCGCCGGTGACACGGACCACGACGACTCCTCCTACAGCAAGGAGGACAGCTCCTCGTACAGCAAGGACGACACCTCCTCCGACAAGGAGGAGCACGGCAAGGACGAACACGGCAAGGAGGAGTCCGGCAAGGAAGAGCACGGCAAGCCGCACGGCGGGATGCACACCGGCGGCGGCCACCTCGCCTTCGTGAACTACGACAGCGACAGCGCGAAGGACCCCAAGTACGACCCGGAGACCTACAAGGACAAGGACTCCTGGGGCGGCGACAAGGAGGAGTCCGGCGGCTGGAGCAAGGACGAGCACGACAAGCCCAGCGGTGGCATGCACACCGGCGGCGGCGCCCTCGCCTCGCCCTCGGCGACCGCGGCCGGACTCGGCGTCCTCGCCGTCGCCGGCACCGGCATCTACGCCCTGCGCCGCAAGAAGACGGTGGGGGGTGTGGCCTGAGCATGCCTGACGCGATAGCAGCCGCGGCCGCCACGCTCTCCCCGCGTGGCGGCCCGGCCGGCTGCCCGCTCCGGCACTGATCGCGGCACGGGAACCAATGCCGCCCCTGTCGACGTCCCCCTCCTCGCCCGTACACTGACAAATCGCAGATGTGCGCGAGCAGTTGATCCGGGGGGAGCCGCCATGTCGGGGGACCAGTACGGCAGATACGACTACACCTTCAACGTTCCGCCCATGCCGCCGACACCGCCGCCGGCCCCGGCAGACGGCGCACGGGCCGTCGCGGTGGCCGTGCTCAACCTCAGCGGTCTGGGCCTGGGCTACGCGCTGCTGCGCCGCTGGGTCTTCATGGTCGCGTGCTGGGCCGCCACCGCCGTCCTGCTGTTCGTGGCACTGCCGGCCGACCCGGACGGCGTCCCGGGCTTCGCGCTCGTCCTGTATCTGCTGTTCCTCGCCGCCGCGGCGGCGCACGGCGCGCGGCTGGGCCTGCGCACCCCGCTGGCCGGGCTCCGGCAGGCGCCGCTCGCGCTCGGGCTCGGACTGCTCCTGCTCGTCGTGCCGGCCGGCGGCGTCGTGCTGTACGACAGCGCGCGGGACGAAGCGACGCAGCAGATGCTGCTCGACCGGCTCGACGAGGCCGACCGGCTGGTGCAGACCGCCGGCGAGAAGCCCTTCGACACGGCCAAGGCCGACTACCGCAAGGCGCTGACGGCCTACGCGGACCTGACGGGCGACCACCCCGACTCGCGGGCGGCCAAAAAGGTGCCCACACGGATGAAGACCTTCTACACGACGGTCGGCGCCCCCTACGCGCAGAACAACTACTGCCAGGCGACGGAGCCGCTGAAGTATCTGCGCACGGTCCCCAAGAGCCTGCCCGACACGGATCTCGGGTCGCTGAAGACCTGGCCCGACGACCGCCTCGCCACCTCGCTGTTCGAGTGCGCGTCGACGGCGCTCACGGCCGGCGCGCCCTCCTGGGCGACGCAGTTCGGGGAGCTGTTGACCACCTTCCCCGAGTCGCCGCAGGCCCAGAAGGCCGAACCGGCCGTGGCCGCCGCCGTGGTGAAGGCGGAGAAGGGCCTGGGCGGGGCCGAGCCCTGCACGGCAGTCGAAAGCCTGAACACGCTCGGCTCCCAGATCGACGCGGTGCCCTCCGAGCAGGCCGACGTGGGCGCCGCCCTCACCAAGGACGCCCAGCGGGCCAGGACCAGCGCGGGCACGGGCACCTACAACTGCGGTGTGGACCAGTACCGGGACGGCGACTTCGAGTCGGCCCAGACGACGATGTCCGAGTACGTCTCCGACCACAAGACCGCCAAGAACGCGGCGCTGGCGAGGAAGATCGCGATAGCGGCGGAGATCGCCCAGACGGTGCCGGCGGCCGGCAAGAAGCTGCCGACGAACCGCACGGGCGGCAGCATCTCGGTCACGGTGCAGAACGACAGCCCCGACGAGATCACCGTCCTCTACACGGGGCCGGTCACCGGGAGTTTCACCCTCAAGGGCTGCAGCGGCTGCAAGGCGTACTCGTTCTCCAGCACGATCGACCCGAATTTCGAGCCGTGCAGCAACAGCAGCAGGAACTATCCGGAGCGCACGATCAGCCTGCCGGTCGGCACCACCTACTTCCTGCACAAGCCGAAGGACGGTCTCGACTCGCCCGCCTCGGACACGGCCAAGCTCGAATCGGGCTACATCTACACGGAGTGCGCCTACACGACGCAGAGCCTGGGCTCGCTCTCCTGAACAGGGAGTGAAGAGAAGGGGAATGCCGGGAAATTCCGCCTGCTGAATATCCGTCAACCGTAAATTCGGTACCTGTGGGTCACATGTGACGGATGATAAGGTGCGGCGGAATTCTCTTGTGCAGAGTCTCTTGTGCAGAGCACCCCACACGAAAGCCTTGAGATACTCCATATGAACGACATAACGGCGGAATCCCCTGTGAGTTCCTTTGTTCCGGGCGGTCGCCGCCGGCACCGCAAGGCCACGCAGAGCAGTACCGGCATGCGGCGGGCCATCGTGCTCGCCCTCGCCGTGCCCCTCACGTCCGCGGCCCTGGCCGGCCCCTCGGCGTTCGCCGCCGAGAAGGGCATCGGCGCGACGGCCAAGGACACCGCGTCCGGCCAGACGCTCGACGAGAGCGACCAGCAGATGGTCACGAACCTTCAGACGCGGGTCCTCGACCAGCGGCTGGGCTCGAACGTCAGCGGCGTGGTCCTCGACGCGGAGTCGGACGACACGCTGTGGGACCACAACGCGGCGACCGCGCTGATGCCGGCGTCCAACGTCAAGCTCGCCACGGCGACCGGCGCCCTCACCGTGCTCGGCCCGGACCACAGGTTCACCACGAAGGTCGTCTACGGCAACGGCACGCTGACCCTGATCGGCGGCGGCGACCGGACCCTGACCAGCGCCGACCTCGCCGAGCTGGCGACCACCGCGGTCGCCGGGCTCAAGGCGGCGGGTCTGACGTCGGTGAAGGTCGCCGTGGACGACAGCCTGTTCCCCACGCCGACCCTGGCCAACGGCTGGAACACCGGCTACTACCCCGACTCCGTCGCCCCCGTGCGCGCGCTCGTCGTCGACGGGCACGGCGTCGACGACACGTCCCTGGACGCCGGGCAGGTCTTCGCGAAGCAGCTCACCGCGGCCGGGGTCACCGTGGACGGCACGGTCGCCCGCGCCACGGCGAGCAACACGGACGTGCCGGTCGCCCGGCACACCTCGGCGCCGCTGTCGGACATCGTCCACAAGATGCTCAAGACCAGCGACAACAACATCGCCGAGACCCTGCTGCGGATGACCGCGCTGGGCGCGCAGCGTCCGGCCACCTTCGAGGCCGGCGCCGAGGTCGTACGCCAGGTGCTGAGCGTGCGCTACGGCGTGTCGCTCGAGAACTTCGAGATGTACGACGGCAGCGGCCTGTCCCGGGCGGACCGCATCCCGGCCGCCACGCTCGCGGAGATCCTCGAGCTGCTGACGGAAGCCCGCTACGCCGACACCCTCGGCTCCATCCTCGACGGACTGCCCGTCTCCGGTGAGGCCGGCAGCACCCTCGGCCCGGAGTGGGGCCGCTTCGACGACGTGAACTCCAAGTGCGCGGTCGGCAAGGTGCACGCGAAGACCGGCACGCTCACCGGGGCCATCGCGCTGAGCGGTCTGACACAGGGCAAGGACGGCAAGTGGAAGGTCTTCTCGTTCATCGAGAACGGCTCCACGGCCAACCCGAACGACATCAAGGACGCCATGGACGGCCTCGCGGCGACCGTCAACGGCTGCTGGGCCTGACCGAGCGAACGGGTGCGGCAAGCGGAGAGGGCCGGCGTCACGGACGCCGGCCCTCTCCGGTCGTTCCGATGTGACCCAAGCCACTAAGAAAACGATGTCGTTTCGATGACTCCGAGGACTACGCTGATCATCAAGTGAACGAAACCGTTTCGTTCATGGGTGTTCGCCCCCACCGCATGGAGAACGACAGCCATGGCCTCCGTACTCATCGTCAACGACCAGTCCCTCCAGCGCCTCGGCCTGCGCATGCTGCTGGCCGCCGAGACCGACCTGACCGTCGTGGGCGACACGGCGAGCGGAGCCGAAGCGGTCCGTATGAGCGCCGCACTCCGGCCCGACGTCGTCCTGATGAGCGGCCCCCGATCCGAGTCGGACGACATCCCGACCATCCGCCGTATCGCGCGGCCGACACACCTCACGGCGGTCGGGAGACCCTCCGGAGCGGCCGAGCACCCGTCTCGGGTGCTCGTCGTGACCTCCAGCGGCGACCAGGGGTACGCCTACGCCGCCCTGCGCGCGGGCGCCGGCGGCTTCCTCCTCGACGACGCCACCACCGACGAGCTGACCGCGGCCATCCGTGCGGTGGCCGCCGGAGACGCCGTCATCACCCCCGAGCTGACCCGCGCCCTCATCGACACCGTGCGCCACGAGCGCGCGCCGCTGCCCCGCGAGCGCCCGGTCGGGCTCGACGCCTTCACCGAGCGCGAACGCGACGTCCTCGTCGCCGTCGCCTCCGGCTCGTCCAACGCGGAGATCGCCGCGCGGCTGTCCATCGCCCCGACCACGGTCAAGTCGCACGTGAGCCACATCCTCGCCAAGATCGGCGCCCACGCACGCGTGCAGGCGGTCGCCTTCGCCTACGAGTACGGCCTGGTGCACCCGGCCGCCTGACCCGACACCGGCCGCCCCCTCAGGCGGGCTCGGCCGTCGTGCCGCGCAGGACCAGCCGCGGATTGAGGACGACCTCGCGGGACTCGGTCCGGCCCTGGTCGAGGCGTTCGACGGCGGCCGTCACGGCGTAGCGTGCCTGTTCGCGGGCGCTCTGGCTGACGGTCGTCAGGTTGAAGCAGCTCAGCCGGGAGAGCGTGTCGTCGTCGTACCCGACCACGGAGACCTGCCCCGGGACGGAGACGCCGGCCCGGGCGAAGGCGGCGAGGACGCCGATCGCGCTCTGGTCGTTGAAGGCCACGACGGCCGTGGGCAGGCCGCCGCCGTCGAGGATCTGGTGGGCCGCGCGTTCACCGGCCGCCTCGGTGTGGTCACCGTGCAGCACCCGGATATGGGCGTCGAGGCCGCGCCGACGCATGGCCGTGCGGTAGCCGCGGCGCCGGTCGGTGGCGATGACGCCCTTGCCGCCGTCCAGGTAGACGATCTCCCGGTGTCCGAGATCGACCAGGTGATCGACTATCTGGCCCACACCGTCGTCGTCCGCGGTGCGCACGACGTCCAGGTCCGCGTCCGCGATCCGGCGGCCGACGGCGATGACGGGTGACTTGCGGTCGAGGACGGCGAGCGTGTCGGCGGGGGCGGTCGGGCCGAGCAGGATCAGCGCCTCGCTGCGGAAGGCGAGCAGCGTCTCCACGGCGGTGTGCTCGTCGCGGGTGCGGGTGAGGGTGCTCAGGACCAGGTCGTAGCCGACGTCCTCGGCGGCCGTGTGCAGATGCTCGACGAGTTCGGCGTGGAACGGGCTGTGGATGTCGACCATGACGCCGAGCAGCCGGGTGCGCCGGCTGGCCAGCATGCTGGCCGTGCGGTCCACCTGATAGCCGAGGTCGGCGGCCGCCTTCAGGACCCGCTGCCGGGTCCGTTCGCTCGGGCCGGCCACCCCCCGCAGCACCAGGGACACCGAGGCGGTGGAGACGCCCACCCGCGCGGCCACGTCCTCCAGCCGGGGGCGCCTGAGCGCACCGTCCCGTTGCGCGCCCTCCCGGTGACCTGTGGAATCAGCCTCGCCCACTTGTGCCTCCCCGCCGCAATCTCCTGGTGCAACACCCTTGACACGCTCGCGAAACAAGGCTGATAGTACCAGGACTTAAAGCGCTTTAAATTGTCCTGATGTTCCGACCAAGTCGGCACTGACGCCCACAAGGCGTCCGTCCTCGACTCGGCCCGCGCCCCCCACCGCGACCCACCCGCGCAGCGCGAGCACAGGGACCCGTTCCGTAGCCGCCGATCCACCCCCCCTGCACAGTGAGGTGCACGAAGCATGAATCGCACATCCCTTCCCCGCTCCCGCAGACTCGCCCCCGTCGTGGCCGTGGCAGCAGCGGCCGCCCTGACCCTCGCGGGCTGTTCCAGCAGCTCCGGCGGCAAGAAGGCCGAGGAGGAGGCCACCGGCGCCTCCGCGGGCAAGGCCGACACCCCCCGGATGACCATCGCCATGGTCACCCACGCGCCCTCCGGTGACACCTTCTGGGACACCATCCGCAAGGGCGCCGAGGCCGCCGCCGCCAAGGACAACGTCAAGCTGATCTACTCCAACGACGAGACGGCCGGCGACCAGGCCAACCTGGTGCAGAACGCGATCGACCAGAAGGTCGACGGCATCGCGGTCACCCTCGCCAAGCCGGACGCGCTCAAGGACGTCGTCGCCAAGGCGGAGAAGGCCGGCATCCCGGTCGTCGGCCTCAACGCGGGCCTCGGCGTCTGGAAGGAGCAGGGCCTGCTCTCCTTCTTCGGGCAGGACGAGGCCGTCTCCGGACAGGCCCTCGGCACGAAGATCAACGGAACGGGCGCCAAGCACGCGCTGTGCGTGATCCAGGCGCAGGGTGACGTCAACCTCGAAGAGCGCTGCGCCGGCGTGAAGAAGACCTTCGGCGGCGAGACCGACATCCTCTACGTCAACGGCACGGACATGCCGTCGGTGAAGTCGACGATCACCGCCAAGCTCAAGCAGGACAGCTCCATCGACGAGGTGGTCACCCTCGGCGCCCCCATCGCGCTGACCGCGGTGCAGTCGGTGTCCGAGGCGGGCAGCAAGGCCAAGGTCGCCACCTTCGACCTCAACAAGGACCTCGTCTCCGCCATCGAGAAGGGCACCATCCAGTTCGCCGTCGACCAGCAGCCCTACCTCCAGGGCTACCTCGCGGTCGACTCGCTGTGGCTGTACAAGACGAACGGCAACTTCAGCGGTGGCGGTGAGCAGCCGGTGCTGACCGGTCCGGCCTTCGTGGACAAGTCCAACGTCGAGGCGGTCGCCAAGTTCGCCGCGAAGGGCACTCGGTGATGAGCATGACGCAGCAGGCTGCGCCGGCGGTGACCACACCGCCGGCCTCCGGCCCCAGGCAGACCGACGGCCGGACCGCTCGGCGTCCCCTGGCCCTGCGGCTGTTGGCCCGCCCCGAGGTGGGCGTGTTCCTCGGCGCCGTCGCGGTGTACGTGTTCTTCCTGGTCTCGGCTCCGCCGGTCCGGGACGGCAGCTCGATGGCCAACATCCTGTACCAGTCGTCGACGATCGGGATCATGGCGCTGCCGGTCGCGCTGCTGATGATCGGCGGCGAGTTCGACCTGTCCGCCGGTGTCGCCGTGATCACCTCGGCGCTCACCGCGAGCATGCTCGCCTACCAGCTCAGCATGAACGTGTGGGTGGGCGTCGTCGTCGCCCTGATCGCGTCGCTGGCGGTCGGCTTCTTCAACGGCTGGGTGATGGTCCGGACGGGGCTGCCCAGCTTCCTGGTCACCCTCGGCACGTTCCTGATCCTCCAGGGCGTCAACCTCGCCGTGACCAAGCTGATCACCGGGAACGTCGCGACCGACGACATCAGCAGCATGGACGGCTTCGAGCAGGCCAGGACGGTCTTCGCCTCGTCGTTCGAGGTCGGCGGCGTCCAGGTGAAGATCACCGTCATCTGGTGGCTGGTCTTCGCGGCGCTGGCCACCTGGGTGCTGCTGCGCACGAAGTACGGCAACTGGATCTTCGCGGTCGGCGGCAACAAGGAGAGCGCGCGGGCGGTCGGCGTGCCGGTGACGTTCACGAAGATCTCGCTGTTCATGCTGGTCGGCTTCGGCGCCTGGTTCGTCGGCATGCATCAGCTGTTCACGTTCAACACCGTGCAGTCGGGTGAGGGCGTCGGCCAGGAGCTGATCTACATCGCGGCGGCCGTCATCGGCGGCTGTCTCCTCACCGGCGGCTACGGCTCGGCGATCGGCCCGGTCTTCGGCGCGTTCATGTTCGGCATGGTGCAGCAGGGCATCGTCTACGCCGGCTGGAACCCCGACTGGTTCAAGGCCTTCCT